>JAHLLR010000032.1 GCA_020444075.1 Deltaproteobacteria bacterium | reverse complement strand
CAATCCTCAACGTAGCGCGGCTACGCCTGCGGTTGAAATGATCGCCCGCCTTGATTTTGACCGAACTAAGACGCTTTGAAACAGGCTCGTAGGAATAAATTTTTTCAGATCTTCACGCCAACAAATCATCTGAGACGCATAAGCGGAATCAATCCCGCTTGAACAGGGGGATGGACGACGGGCACAGATCGTTCATCTCGGCCAAATCGGATTTAGCGCAATATCCCTTGGACACGTAGCCCCGGTCCAGGCCTTTTTGGGTGATGGTCTGGATGTGCGTGTGGTAAAACCAGTTGCCGTTTTCGTGGAAATCACCGATCTCGGCAAAAACCGCACCGGCCGGGAACGTTTTGCCGGCTCCCGGCAGGCGGTCTTTGCACAGGTGCCCGTAAAAGCTGTAGAAGGTCTCAAAACAGGGATTCTCATGCCTGAGGAGGACATACCCGCCATAGTTCCCCTCCCCGCTTTCGTAGCCGCTCTCTGCAACCGTCGCGTCCAGCGGCGCATGCAGCGGCGTACCCAGACCGACGATCACATCCAGGCCCAGATGGATGAATCGCTGGTCGGCCACCATCTGGGGGCAGTCCCCGAGAAGGGTGTCGCGCCGTTCCAGATAGGGAGAAAACCCCCACCGGTATCGGGAACCCATTTTCTGGTCCAGGATACGTTGGAAATTTTTCTGGTCCCTGACCTCCACCCCTTTAAGAAGCGGGCTGTCGGGCGAAAGATCAGCGACGAAGGGATCGCCCTGCAACCCGGTGAAGACCGGCCGGTGGTCGATTTTCTCGTTGAAAAGCAAAAATGGGTAGTACATGAGATCTCCTGCCTAGGACAACGCAAAATCCGTGGTTTTCCGCAAGCCGACAACCGGCGCGACGGGTTTGCCGTCGACGTCTTCGGACACCTCCGCCGGCCAGGTGAAATCAGGCTGCATGGCGGAAAAATAGGACAAATCGTAAGGCAGCAGTTTGACTGAAAGATTCCCGTTCTGGCCCAGGAATGTGGATGACAAGCCAAAATCCACCTCTCCCAGCACGGTGCGGATAATGTATCTGGGCACCTCCCTGCCGCTGCCTTCCCGCCGGACCCGCGTGGCGATGTCGACTACATCATACAAGTCAACCGGGTTTTCCCTGTTCCAGTGATTCTGAACCGGTAGCCCGGCCACATAAACATGGTGGAATTCAATGCCGGCCTCGCGGCAGCCGAAGGCAAGCTTCTGGATGGTTTCCGGCGTGTCGTTGATTCGCCCCAGCAAGGGAATGTTGCCGTAAACCGTTATGCCCCTGTTGCTGAGCAGCCGGGCCAGTCGCTTGTGTTCCGGCCGCAATTCTCCGGCCTCCAGAAACTGGGTCTCGATTTCCAGCCGCAGGGGAGAGACCATGGTCAGCCGGTTCAGGCCAGCCAGTTCGTCGATCACCACCGGCGTGTAACTTTCCGGTTCATAGTTGAATTTCAGGCTGCGCAGCCGCACCGCATTGACGTGGGGGATCGCTTCGAGTGCGCGAACGATCCGGCGGACCTGGAACAGGGAGTCAACGGCATCCACCGGCGAAACGATCACCACATCGGTAATCCGGTCATCGCTGCGGATATAGAAAAAATCATCCTCGACGGCGCCGGCATCGATTTCGACCCGTGTCTCATGGACACGTGAAAGCGTTGAAGATCCGGTATCGACAATGGATGGGCCAATTTTCTCACCGCCACGGACCATCGGCAGTATCGACGCAGTGCTTTCCGGCTGCGGAGTCATTTCAGCTCCACGCCTGGGCGGTCGCGCCCCCAGAAAGAGCGCTTCATCCCCGATTTGGGCCATGTATTGAATATCGATGGTCCCCTCCGCATTGACCCGGATATTATCCAGATCGTTGGCAATGGGCGCAAAGCGCTTGAAATAGTCCGGTGTGTAGGGTGTTCGAATCCACATGAAGTTCCCGTTGTCCGCCACCGGCTCAACGGCCCAGCCGCTGGAGTGCCAGTCCATCTTGCCGATGGGCGTGGCCGTGCAGATCCTCGGGATCACCCGATCGGACAGATGCGCCCGCAGGTAATTGCCCACGGCCAGCCCTTTTGAAATCGGCGCCCAGTAAACATTGTTTCCATGGATGGGACTACAGGGGATGTAGATGTAATGAAGTTCCGCACCCGCCCCGCGCAGCAGACTGAATAGTCGAACCAGTTCGGGGCCTTCATCGTTGCAGTTGTTCAAAAACGGCGTCTGGACGTAAACGGCAATGCCGCTTTTGACCAGATCGGAGATGATCATCAGGCTCTGGGGGGAGATTTCATCCGGATGAATGAAATGCGTGGCCACTTCCATGCGCTTGCCGCGCTGCTGAAGGTCAAGGTTTTTCCGCTTCAGGTAGCCCAGCAGGGCGGCATCGTCAGACAGAAACAAATGCGGGTAATAGGCGATGGAACGGGTGGCCAGACGCAGCGTCTGAACATGGTCGATTTCCATGAGTCCGTCGATGGCGCAGGCCATGTTTGCCCGGTTCATGAAGGGGTCACCGCCGGTGATCACGACTTCTTTGATGGATGGCGACGCGGCCACATGCGCGACTGCCTTTTCGACATCCGCCGGAGTGGGATTGGCTTCGTTGCGGGAATCTTTGTGTTTGCGGAAACAGAATCGGCAGTAGACCGGGCAGCTCATGTTAAGCAGGAAGATGACTCGGTTCTGGTACATCTGCTCAAGCAGCCCCTGATGGAACTGGCCGATCCAGGTGTTGGTGTGTCCGGTGTTGTCCAACTCCTGGACAAAGGGCAGATACTGATAGGCCACGTCGCCCGACACCCGCATCTGACGGATCGTGTGCATGGACAACCTGACGGGGTAAGTATCGATGACCGACTGGATGTCCGCCCGGTCAGCCTCCGGGATACGGAGGTTGGCCACCTTTTCCAGCTGATCGGTGTTTTTAATGGAAATAAATTTGTTGCCGGGCAGGACGACTTCCAGAATCGCCATGAGCATCAACTGGGGCAGTTCGACGCCGTTGATGCGAATCCTGCCCGAACCGTCGGCTTTTCCCAGCAGCATGAGCAGTTCTTCAAAGAAGCCGCCGGGATGTTCGCTGTAGCCGCAGGCATCGAGAAGTCTGGCCATCTTGGTTGGACCGTCACCCGTCTGGATGATTTCAAAAAAGGTTTTACCCACGAGGGCCTTCACGCCAAAATGGTCAAGACAACCCGTTGCGGCGGAAATCAGTTTTGAGAGGGTGATCTGGTTGGCCTCACCCGAATTTTCGAAAACGATTTTCATTAACGTGTCATCCTGTGACATACCCCACCCTCCTTCACGGAATCCAAATTTGTGATTGACATTCATTTTATTTCTTGGTTTATTAACTATAATAGTAATATCATTTCTATTATAGTATGATAGTAAATCAAGCATACTCGGCATGTCAAAAGGAAAATTCTATTTTTCGAAATCATTGGAAAAGGGGCTGAAGATCCTTTGCCTGTTCACCAGGGAAACTCCGGTATTGACCCAGAGTGAAATCGCCAGGACGCTGGGTATGAACATGACCTCGACCTACCGTTACATCAACACACTGGTGGAACTGGGGTACCTGGAAAAAAACACGAAGACCAAGGAGATCCGCCCGTCAATCCTGTGCCTGCTGTTTTGCACCAATTTGATGCAGGCCACCGATCATCTGAAGCTGATCAAGGAGGTCGTGGACCGGATCCACCGCGAAAACAATATCAGCATCGACGTGGTCTTTGCCGTGGACGACACCCTGGTGCGCATCTACCATCGGGAGGCGGAGGAAACCCTCACCTACAGCCTGCCGAATTATTCGACAAACTGCCTGCACAACACGGCATTGGGCAAAGCGTACCTATCCAGCCTGCCTGACGAGACGATCACTGAAAAGGTGGAAAGGATGACGCTTCTCCCCAAGACTGAACGGACGATCGTGGATAAAAAAGTGCTGCTTGAATCGTTGAAAAAAGCCAAAACAAATCACTATGCCATGTCCGAAGAAGAGTATCTGCCCGGTTTGGTCGCCATCGGCGCCCCCTTGTTCGATCCCATCAGCGGGAAAGGCGTCGGTGCGGTCTCCTTTGACTTTTCGGTGCTCGAGCACGGCGCCGATGATATCAGGAAAAAGTTTGGGGACATGATCCAGAAGACGGCCAGGACGCTGTCCGAATTGATGCCGCTGGACAAAAACCACAGGTAATCACACCCGTGAAAAGGCTGCTGCGCACTGATGCGCAGTCCTTTTGGCAAATGACAAGGTAGAATACAAATAGATCATTTTTCATCATCACCAGCTCGGCTTTATTATAGTTCTCTTTTACTTCTATCTTAAGTGAAAATTACGTGGGTTCCTTGACATGTTGCTATTATTTCGATAGGTTTTTATATGTCTTCTCTTTCCTTATATTTTGCATCAGGGCAACACACCCATGAAATCTGACAGCTGGAAACCGTGGGCGCTGCTGGCGCCGTCTATGAGTGCCGTTTTTTTACTACTGGTCATCCCCGTCTGCTTTATCGTCGTATACAGCTTCTGGCTGCGCGCCCCCAGCGGAGCCGACATTCCTGCCTTCCAGTTCGGCAATTACGGCAAGTTCTTCGAAGATTTCTTTTATCCGAAAATCCTCATCCGAACGATTCGTATCTCCTTTGAGACCGTCATTCTCTGTGTGGTCATGGGTTATATTCCCGCTTATTTTTTCTACCGCAGCGAAAGCCGTTATAAAAAAATCTTTCTCCTGCTCATTATGCTGCCATTTTGGGTCAGCTTCATTATCCGCACCATGAGCTGGATCAATATCATGGGGGATTCCGGGCTGATCAACCACTTCCTGTTGAAGATCGGGCTGATCGAATCGCCCATATCCATGCTGTACAATGAGTTTACCGTGCTCATGGGATTGATCATGTATCTGCTGCCGTTCATGGTGCTCAACATCTATGTCAGCCTCGAAGGCATCGACAAGAGCCTTCTCGAGGCCGCCCGTTGCCTGGGCTGCACCGAATGGCAGGCTTTCCGGGAAGTGACGCTCCCCTTGAGCCTTCCAGGTGTCAGCGCCGGCTGTCTGCTGGTCTTCGTGCTCACCGCCGGCACTTATCTGCCGCCCATGATACTGGGTGGCCCCGGCAACGACATGATCGCCAATCTCATTTTCAAACGGGTGATCGGCACGCTGGACTGGCCCTTCGGCTCGGCCATCAGCGTGATCCTGCTCTCCCTGCTGTTTGTGATCGTGTGGACCTACAACCGGTACCTGGGAATCAATCAGATCTTCAAGAGCCTTCAGGGAAATTAGACGATGAAACAATTTTCACCGGGATGGACATTGATCCGGATCTACACGATTCTCGTCTACGTGTTCATGTTCGCCCCCATCGTCGTGGTTATCGTACTGGCGTTCAACCCCAAACAATTCGGCATTTTCCCCATGGAGGGCATCAGTTTACGCTGGTTCATCAAACTGGCCCAAAATGAATCGATCATCGATGCGTTTAAAAATTCTCTTGTCCTGGGCTCCCTGACCGCAGTGATCTCCACCGGCATCGGCATCCTTGCCGCCCTGGCATTCATCCGTTTCGAATTCCCCGGCAAAAACACCCTTAACACCCTGCTGCTGTCGCCGATCATGATCCCGGAAGTGGTTCTGGGTGTGGCGCTGCTGCTGTTTTTACGGTTTCTTCAACAGCCCAAGAGTTTCGTGCTGCTGCTGATCGGACACGTGGTCTTGACCCTGCCCTATGTGCTGCTGATCGTCCAGGCCCGTCTGGTGGGCATTAAGAAAGAGTACGAAGAAGCGGCGAAATCATTGGGTGCCAACGCCTTTGAGACCTTCAGGGAAATAACCTTCCCGCTGCTGCTGCCGGCCATATTGGCCGGCGCCCTGTTTGCCTTTACCATCTCTTTTGACGATATCACGGCAACACTGTTCTGGGCCACGGCACAAAACCAGACCGTTCCGGTCAAAATTTTCAGCATGCTGAGAAATTCGATCAGCCCGGAAATCAATGCCCTTGGGGCCGTCATGATCGTACTGACCGTCACCACCCCCTTGCTTGCGGGCTATCTGTCCCGCAAGTTCTCAAAAATAAAGGATTAGGGCCCGCAACTGACAACCATCATCTGAAAGGAGTACCCATGGCCATCGTAACGAAAGAGAAACTGGATCGGGTTTATGACGCGTATAAAAACGGCAGGCTCAGCCGGCGTCATTTTCTCAAATACCTCGGTCTTGCCGGCGCATCCATCGGACTGGTCGGCTCGCCCTTCGGAAACGCCGTCAAAGACGCATGGGCAGCCAAGTCCATTCGCTTCGATGGTTGGGGCGGATCGGTTTCCGAGGCATTTAGAGAATACGCATTCAAGCCATTCACCAAAGCCACGGGAATTGAAGTTATCGACGGGGAGTTCGGTGATATGAACTCATACCTGACGCGCGTCAAGGCCTCTTATCCGCCGGGCGGAGAATTCAACATCGCTCATCTGAGCGCTGTGTTCGACTATGCCCGCTATGCCGAACTGGGTTTTGCGTCGGTGCTGGATGAAACCAAAATCCCCAATCTCGAGAATGTCATGGCATCCATGATCAAACCGCTTCGGGAGATCACCAAGGGTACACTCTCGGCCGTCCCCTACGATCTGGGCCAGACCGGCATCGCCTATAACACCAAGCACATCAGCAAGGAGAAGGCCGAGAAGCTCGGGGCATCCCTGCTGTGGGACAAAAGCCTGAAGGGCAAGCTGGGCAGCTGGGAAGGAGACTTTCGGACCAACATGTGGTACGCGGCGCTGCACACCGGCCAGAGCCCCAATAATATGACCGACCTCAAGGCCATCTGGGCGGCCCTGCGTGAACAGCGCGGCCTGATGAAAAAATACTGGGCCTCCGGCGCCGAATTGATGAGCCTGCTGGCCAACGAGGAGATCTATGCTACGGTAGCCTGGTCCGGACGGGTGGCTGCGCTTCAGCAGGAAGGCAACCCCATCGGCTATCTCTCCCCCAAGGGCACCTACTCCTGGATGGAATATCTCTTTGTCCTGAAAGGCACCGATCTGGACGTCGCCCAGCAGCTGCTCAATTTCATGCTCGATCCGGCTGCGGCCATCGCGGTGTCCGAAGGGCAGAATTATCCACCCAGTCTGGATCCGACCAAGGTGACATTGACCGAGAAGATCAAAAAGATGCCGGCATTCGACCCCACCGGCAAACTGGACGGGTACCTGTTTGCCAACCCCTCCTACTGGAATGCCCACCAGGTGGAATGGACGGAGAAGTGGGATAGGATCAAGGCGGGCAGTTAGGATCACCGGCTGACTTAAGGTAATCTCAAAGTGGGGCCGTCATTCCGGTGGCGGTCCTACTTTGCTGAGAAAATTAAAAGCGTGGGAGACAGAATAACGTGACGACCGGCAAAAAACAGCCCATCGTGCAGTTCAAAGGCATTTTAAAACGATTCGGCGACGTTGTCGCTGTCGAAAAAATGAATTTTGACATCGAAGAGGGCAGCCTGGTGACGCTGCTGGGCCCTTCCGGATGTGGCAAGACCACCCTGCTGCGCATGGTGGCCGGGCTGGAGGAGCCCACCGAGGGTGATATTTTCATCAAAGGGGTTCGGATCAACGATACGCCGATCCACAAGCGCAACCTGGGAATGATTTTTCAGAACTATGCCCTGTTTCCCCACAAAAACATATTTGAAAACGTGGCCTTCGGCTTGAAGTACCGTGACGTGCCGAAGACCGACATCAAGAAGAAAGTGACCCGTGCCCTGGAAATGGTTCGCCTGCCCGGTGTGGAAAACCGCATGCCCAGCCAGCTCTCCGGCGGCCAGCAGCAGCGTATCGCCATGGCGCGGGCCATTGTGATCGAACCGGATGTGCTGCTGATGGATGAGCCCCTTTCCGCCCTGGACGAAAACCTGAGAGAAGAGATGCGGCGGGAGGTGGACAACCTCCAGCGGATGCTGGGTGTCACCACCATCTTTGTCACCCATGACCAGCGTGAAGCACTGAGCATGTCGGACAAGATCCTGGTGATGAAGGCGGGCCGCAAACAGCAGGAGGGCAGCCCCGAAGCGGTCTACAATGAACCGACCAACCATTTTGTGGCTGATTTTCTGGGCCATTCCAATTTTATCAAGGGCGAAGTCGTGGGGGTCGATAAGGATCATGTAAATGTCAGGATTGAAACCGGCGACGTCCTCTTTGCAGAGAACAAGGGCGGATTCTCAACCGGAGACGCGGTGGAAATGATCGTCCGTGCCCAGCGCTTCGATGCCTTTCCCAAGAATGAATTCAAACCGGTGGCGGGGATGAACCACTTTGAGGGCCGCATCAAAGACCGCAGCTACATGGGCGGCGAGGTCAGCTACTTCATTGAACTGGCGACCGGCCGTGAAATTCACATCATCAGCATGATGCGCACACGGCTCTACAGCAACGGTGAATCGGTCAGCGTGCAGGTATCGCCCCACCACTGCCACCTGATTCCCCTTGAATGATCAATTCGACCATTTTTGCCGTAATCTTTTTTTGCCGAAGCCTGAAAGCAGTTCCTATCGTTTTCAGGTTTTGTTATTTAGGTTAAACGTTGTCGGTCGACCGGATAATGATTATTTTTCCAAATTTGCCATAGGATTTACAGGAGTAAGTGCATGCTCAAATTGAATCGGATCGAAAGCGGCTTTTTCCATCGCTATCCGAATCGAATCGTCACCATCGATTCCCACACCCAGGGGGAACCCACCCGACTGCTGGTCGGCGGGGTGGGCAGCCTCCCCGGCAGCACGATGAAAGCCAAAAGGGACCATTTCGAAGCCCATTACGACCCTATCCGCAAACTGCTGACTCGCGAACCCAGGGGGCACCGGGGCATCATGGCGGCCATGGTGACCGAACCGGTCAGCCCGGAAGGGGCTTTCGGTCTTTTTTATATGGACGCCCGGCGCTATCCCTACCTGTGCGGCCATGCCACCATCGGTGCCGTAGCCTCCCTGATCGATGCCGGAGCCCTGGTCGCCGGAGACGGCGAGACGGTAATCACCGTGGACACCCCATCCGGGCCGCTGGATGCCCATACCCGGATTCGAAGCGGCCGTGTGGAATCGGTGGCCATTGACATGGTACCCTCATTTGTTTTTGATACCGCCCGTGAAATCGAGGTTTCCGGATTCGGCAGAATACCCGTCGACCTGGTCTGCGTGGGCGGCTTTTTCGCCATGGTATCGGCCCGATCCGTCGGCATCGACCTGGTTCCGGCAAACAGCCACCGCTTGATCCCCCTGGGAATGGCCGTCATCGAGGCGGCCAATCAGGCATTTGACGTTTTTCATCCCGGACGGCCGGAGGTAAAGACGGTGGACGTAACCGAATTCTACGATGAAGACCCGGCTGCGGGGACCGGAAAAAGCGTGGTCGTATACGGCGAATCCCACATGGACCGCTCACCATGCGGCACCGGCACCACCGCCAAGATGACGCTGCTCCACCACCAGGGCAAACTCGGTCCCGGTCAGGTCTACAAAAATGCCAGCCCCCTGGGCACGGTGTTCGAAGGGCATATCGTCAAAACCGTGTCCGTCGGAAAATTTGACGGCATCGTGGGCCAGGTCCGGGGAAACGCCCAGATTACGGGTTATCATCAATTTGTCGTGGATGCCCATGACCCCTTCCCTGAGGGCTTTTTGTTGTGAGAATCCGAAAGCGTTGTTTTAAAAGGATCCAAGAGGCCGAAGGATCAAGGATTCTAGTGAAAGGATCCCGACAATCATGCCCAACACGCCGATAAAATTACTTTCCATCTTCTTGAGCCCTTGAATCCTCGAATCCTGGGACCCTTTTTTACCCTTTTCCGGAGAAGTACCTATCGTGAATACAACATCATCATTTCCCGAGATCATCCTGTTTAACGCCGCCATTGCCACCCAGGACCCAGAAAATCCATTCGCCCAGGCCGTGGCCATCGGACAAGGACGCATCCTGGCCGTCGGCGGAAACGATGACATATTGCATCTGGCCGGCGCAGGTACCGAGAAAATCGATATAGACGGTCGCCTGGTGGTGCCGGGATTTATCGACACCCATATCCACTTCTATGAATGGGCCCTCAAGCGTCAGGGAGTGAAGCTGGATGATCTCACAGGCCTCGAACAACTGCTGACGCGCGTTCGTCAGGCAGCCAACGACCGATCGCCGGGCCAATGGATCATGGGCCAGGGGTGGAATGAAACCGACTGGACCGAACCGCGCATGCCCACCCGCGAATCGCTGGACCGGGCGGCCCCAAGCCACCCGGTTCTGCTGTGGCGCTGCGACCTGCACCTGGCCGCGGCCAACTCCGCCGCCCTGAAACTGGCCGGAATCGACGCCAGCACCCCGGATCCGCCGGAAGGCAGAATCGAGCGCGGCGCCGCCGGAGAGCCTACCGGAATCCTGAGGGAATTGGCCATCAACCTCGTGCGTCAGGCCGTAGCCCCACCGGATACCGATCAGATCGTAGAGGCTTTTGAAGATGCCGCCAGCGCCTTGCATCGCCGTGGCATCACCGGCATTCACGACGTTCGCTTGATGGCGGACAAGGATGGTGCCAGTGCGTTTCAGACATTCCAGAAACTGGATCGGGACGGCCGTCTGAAGCTTCGATCATGGGTAACCCTGCCGGGAGACCGCCTGGACGACATTATCGGTCTGGGTCTGCGCACCGGGTTCGGCAACGACCGGCTGAGGGTCGGTCATGTCAAATTTTTCTCCGACGGCGGTATGGGTGCACGCACCGCCTGGATGATCGACCCTTTTTTGGATGCCGGTTGCGGCATGCCGCTGATGGAGATGGACGCGTTGGCTGAAGACATCCACCGGGCGGACGAAGCCGGTTTGTCGGTGATGGTTCACGCGGTGGGTGATCGGGCCAACCGTGAACTGGTCACTATTTTTGAAGCCCTCGAATCCCGCCGCGTCCGGACCGGCCAATCACGACCCGCCATCCCCCATCGCATCGAACATGTGCAGATGATCCGCCCCGAGGATGCCGACCGGCTGGGCAACCTTCACCTGGCGCTGTGCGTGACACCGGCTAACATGGTCCTGGATATCAACCTCATCGACGCGGCGGTGGGGGAAAAGGGCCGGTGGACCTATGCCTTTCGGCGGCTGATAGACACCGGTGCGCCGGTCATGTTCAGCTCGGACTGCCCGGTGTGCGACCCCGATCCGCTGCTGGGCATTCATGCGGCGGTAACGCGCCAGCGGGCCAACGGCACGCCGGAGAACGGCTGGCATGCGCAGAACCGCATATCGGTGCCCGAAGCCATTCGGGCCTATACCGCCACCCCGGCTGCTGTCCATCAAGCCCTTGATCTGGGCGTGATCGCACCCGGCAAGAGAGCGGACCTGGCAGTAGTCAGTGAGAATATGTTGACATCGCCGCCATCGCGGATGCCCCGGATGAAAGTCGACATGACCCTGTTCGACGGTGGTATTGTTCACCGACAATTTTAACCATATTAAGGAGAAACCATGCCCAACACTGCAGACCGCCTGAGCTTATTCACCGAGTCGGTCATTCGCGAGATGACCCGGGTCGCCGATCAATACAACGCCATCAACCTTTCCCAGGGTTTCCCGGATGCCGATCCACCGCCGGAAGTCCTGGCCGCCGGGAAAAAGGCCATGGCCGAAGGTCCCCACCAGTATGCGGTTACCTGGGGAGCGCCGCGTTTCAGACAAGCCCTGGTGAAAAAACAGCACCACTGGATGGGTCTCGATCTGGATCCCGAGGTCCACGTGGTGGTGACCTGCGGAAGCACCGAAGCCATGATGAGCGCCATGATGACCGCCTGCAATCCCGGCGAAAAGGTCATTATCTTTTCGCCCTATTACGAAAACTACGGCGCAGACACGATCCTCAGCGGCGCCAGGCCCATTTACGTTCCCCTGCATCCCCCGGATTTCAACTTCGACCTGAATGAACTCCGTGCCGCCTTCATGCAAAAACCCAAGGCCATCGTTTTGTGCAATCCGTCCAATCCGTCCGGAAAAGTCTTCTCATTGGAGGAACTTGAGATCATCGCCGACTTTGCCAAAGAGTTCGACACCTTCGTCATTACCGATGAAGTCTATGAACATATCGTCTACAGCCCCCACCGTCACCACTATATGGCATCCCTGCCGGAAATGTTCGACCGGACCGTCTCCTGCAGTTCCCTGTCCAAGACTTACAACATGACCGGGTGGCGGTTGGGCTATGTCATTGGACCGGAATCGGTCATCGCCGGCGCCCGCAAGGTACATGACTTTCTCACTGTGGGGGCCGCAGCGCCCCTGCAGGAAGCCGCCGTCACTGCACTTCAGCTGCCCTTGAGCTACTATGATCAGTTGACGGCGGACTATACCCGGAAAAAGGATCTGTTCCTGGGCTATCTGGACGACGCCGGACTATCCTATACCAAGCCCCAGGGGGCCTACTACGTGATGGTGGACGTCTCCGAATTCGGCGTGACCGACGACAACGAATTCTGCCGGTGGATGGCCAAGGAGGTAGGCGTAGCCGCCGTGCCCGGCTCCAGTTTTTTCCACGAACCGGTCAACCATCTGATCCGGCTCCATTTTTCACGATCCGAAACGATTCTCGCTGAAACGGGCAAACGGCTGAAGAAACTGAAATCCCTGATAAAGTAATGCTCAGCGATTAAACCGACACCGGAACAAGCTCAAGTTGTCATTCCGGCGAAAACCGGGCACAGCGTCTGGAGTCAGCGTTATCCGGGAAAAAACGGAATGTCATACACTTAATTCCATGTCTCACCGGAATGGCCACTTGGCTTGGAAAGAAAATTATATTACCAAAAGCCCCGCCACGAACGGAGACTCTTTTAATCTTCGCCAATGCCCTTTCATTCACTCACCGCCAAGGCCGTCCGATTCAGCCTGCACCTGTTTCTTCCTTAACACATACCCGGTGTCCGGCAGAATATCCTGGAATGCCTGCCCGTAAATTTCCCAGATGGTCACAAAAAGCGCGGCAATAATGGGACCGATGATGACCCCCACCATGCCGAACATGAAAATGCCCCCCATGGTGCCGAAAAAGATCATCAGTTCGTGCATCTGCGTATCCTTGCCAACCAGGATCGGTCTGAGCAGGTTGTCCAGGCTGCCGACCACGAGCCCGCAGAACGCAAACAGACCGATCGCCTTGCCGACGGCGCCGCCAAATCCCAGGATGAGGGCCACCGGCACCCAGACGATGGCAGTTCCCACACTGGGGATAATGGACAAAACCACCATAATCACGCCCCAGAACGTCGCACTGGGGATGCCCACCGCCCAGAAGGCCACCCCGGCCAATCCCCCCTGGAGGATGCCGATAACCGCCGTCCCCTTCAGCGTGGCACGCGTTACCGATGTGAAGCGATCAAGCATCTGCTGCTCGTCATGGTCTTGGAGCGGCAGGTAATAGAGTATTTTTTCAAGCAGTTTATCCCCGTCCATCAAGAAGAAGTACATGGTGTACAGCCATACGAAAACCATAAACAGAAAGTTGACCGCACCCATGGTCGCCGACGAGAGATTGTTAATCAGGAACTGGCTGATGTGCCCGACCGTCTCACCGGCCTTGCGCAGAATCAGTTCGCTGTGGGGGGCGATCTTATCGTAGTACGGAATGGTCTCCAGAAACTCGGATACGGCGCCCGGCTGGCTGAGCTGGTTTTTTACCCAGGGAACGGCGGTCTGGCTGACCTTGATGGCCTGGCCGGTTACCACTCCCGTAAGTATACCCAAGGGCAGCACCACCACAATAATGATCAGCAGCAGCGTCAAAATTGACGCCAGGCTGCGCCGTCCCTTAAGTCTTTTCTCGAGCCAGTGGTATATGGGACGGGAAAGTGCCGAAAAAATGCCGGCCAGAAAGATAGCCATCAAAAAGGATCGGATCATCGAGAGAAATACGGCCGAAATGAATACGACCAGCAAAACGACCACCAATTGATTCAATCTGTCATCACGCATGATAGCCTTGCTCCCTTATGATTTTTCGGCCTGATGACAGGCCCTTTTGATGGGTGAATAAATTGATGGAAATTGAAAGTTTACTCTAAAATGAAGGAGATTTCAAACCATTGCGTTGACCATTGCGTTGACATTGGGCGATCATGGAATAGACGGCCAATCGACCTGATCTTGCCCCATAAAAAAGCCGGTAGAGGCTTGAATGAAACCTCTACCGGCTTAAATATTCAGATAAACAACGAACCAGTCCAATCACAACATCGACAGCACCTACTGACCGGGAACGTAGGGCACTTCGATTCCCCACCATTGTTGATCGATAGATTTCTCCACATCTTGGCTCGCGGCCTTATCCGAGCCGAACCAGCTGAATTTCATGTGATCCCAGTTTTTGTACATGGTGTCGTGCTGCAAAAATTCTGACCTGCTCATCAACGATGATTGCCCGCAACTCACCAAGAAAAGAACCATAAAGATCAAAACAATCATTTTTTTCATACCCTCATCCTCCTTTTGGGTTCAAATATTTATCGGACAATAAAACTCCCCTAAGTGCCTAAATAATAGGTAGTTTCGGTGAAATGTCAAGATTGACATTTTTTTGTCACCCCAGGTGCCCAGAAATGGCAAAACGATTTCAATTTTTCCGAGATTATCAATTAACATGTTGAATATATATGTTATTTTAATTTTTTTTTGTTGGTCTGAAATTTGCTTTATCCATAGCTACAATGTCCTGAAAAAGGAGCGAAACCGCGATCCGCCGATGCAACACCTTAAAAAAATAACAATTTCCGACCGATCCATCCTGTTGGTAATTTTGATCGGCCTTTTCCTGTCCGCCTGCACCTATTCCTCGGAGCGGCTTCACCCCCAGTTTGCGAGCTATCGGCAGTCCATGGGCTCGATGCTGGTGTTGATGCCTGAAATCGGCATTTTTGAGCAAATGCCCGATGGAAGCCGGCTCTTTCAGGATATCCAGAGCCAGGAAGCGCAACGCAACACGCAGCAGTCCATTGTCCGTGAACTGCAGAAGCGCCATTTTACGGTACACACAGCCGACCCCCGGATGATGCAATCACCCGAACTCCTGAGTGTGACTTCCCTTTTCAGATCCGTGAACCGTTCGATCCAGCTGCACACTTTCGGCCCTCAGCTGTTTCCGGCCAAATTAAGCGCCTTTGAATACGATCTGGGGTCCGTGGCCGACATCCTGAAGGCCAACGGGGCTGACGGACTGGTTCTGGCCCTGGGACATCAAACCGCTTCCGACCAGCCTTCTAAAAACTGGCTCAGCATCGCCGTTGTCGAACCGGAAGGCCGAATCATCTGGTACGGCCTGCAGGGTGACCACCGAAAATTCAACCTTCAGACCACGGAAGGGATGACAGCCCTGGTGGCGGCTACCCTGGCCGACTTTGGGGAGCAGGGTTCATGACACCACCTTACCGGTATGTGGCGGCATGGATGATGGCGACCCTGGTATGGGCTGCGCCGCTATATGCCTTGGATGCGGTGGCTGCTTCCAACCAGACACCTCGCTTGTGGCGGCTCGCCGCCCAGGAACAGGCGATGCTTGAACAGCGCGGCGTCGTCCTGCACGAGGCGTCTTTGTCGAGTTATCTGCAAACCGTAGCCGGACGCCTCTGGGAGCAGGTATCCACCGATTTAAACGCACCGGCCATTAATGTCGTCGTGGATACGCGGATGGAGGCTTATGCGTACCCCAACGGATATTTTTTTCTTTCCACCGGCATCCTCAACCAGATAGAAAACGAAGATCAGCTGGCCATGATCATCGCCCACGAGATGGTTCATTATGTTCGCCAGCACACCGCAGTCCTGTACGACCACTTTCAAATGTCCATCCATAGTACCGGGTTGTCTTACGCCGATCAGGGCCAGAGGGATGGGGGACTGGCCATGAAACTAAAAATCGATGCTGCAGAGCGCCAGGCCGACGATGAAGGGCTGGTAATCCTGAAGGCCGCCGGCTATTGCGAAACAGAAGTGCTATCCCTCATGTCCAACCTGTTGAATAGCATGCTCGATCAGGGGGGGGGCGAAGCCGTGGGACAACTGGAAAACCGCATAAAAACCATGAAGTCGCTTATCGGCCAAGCCCGGGACAGCGTTTCCTGCACATCGGCACCTGTTGGCAGCCACGTTTTTTTCCTTAACCGCATTGCGCCTGCCTTGCTGGCCAATGCGCAGTCCGCGCTCACTTGCGGTGACTGGAATCAGGCGGATCGAAGTATTTCTAAATATCTGGTGTTGAACCCGGAGGATGCCCGCGCATATTATCTTCAAGGGGAGGTCCTGCGCCGACGAAACAATGGCGATGGTAAAAATCAGTGTATGGAATCGTATAAAAAGGCCCTGAAAATCGATCCTGAATTCCCGTTGGCCCATCGGGCTCTTGGCGAACTGTATTTTAAAGCCGGCCGATTCCAGACGGCCAAACCGTATTTCGAAGCGTTTCTCAGCCTGGCTCCCCAAGACGATGCCCGGGAATATATTAAAGGATATCTGCGTCAATGTCAGAATTAACTATTCAGAGACCCGTAATATTCGTCTGGGTTGTGGTGACATTGATGCTGACCGCCTGTGCCGGACCGTGGAATACAGCCCCGGATAGGCTCAGCGGACCTCAATGGTCCATCACGCCGCCTGAAGGCTGGATGCATCTCAGCACGCAAGAGTCGGAGATGCTTTCCAAGGATGGGCCCTATCTGGAGTACATCCTCCTTCAATCCAGGCCTTTGGCACAAAGATTTCGGCATACGAAACAAAAATTGAACGCCGGCATGCTGCCCCATGAAGCCGCCCGGTTAATCACTGACAATATGCGTACCGATCCGCTGATCCGGCAATTCCGCCTGCTGGCCAGCGAGCCGGCGATGGTCGGTGGTCATGACGGATTCCGGTTGACATACACCTATAAGGATCCCTCCGGAGTCGAGATTAAAACCATTTATTGCGGCGTTATTTTACCCGACCGGTTCTTCAATTTGCGCTACACCGCTACCCAGAGGCATTATTTTGAAAAAGAATTACCTGCATTTAATCAGGTAGTTGAAAGCCTTCGGTTTGTTTTGAATTAGAACTCACCATCGCCGGCAGGGGATCCAATGCACCCTCACGGCGTCTTTTCCAACCCGCCGGTTTCAACCCCGATGTCAGATCGACGGGATTGACGGACCTGCAATCTCCACTTCATTTTTAGGCAGACTTTTTCGCTTTTCTGTTGTATAGAAAACGCCTCCGATCACGCTGCAGGCCAGTAGCTCGAATTGGTAGAGCACCGGACTCCAAATCCGGGTGTTGGGGGTTCGAATCCCTCCTGGCCTGCCAATTTATTATCCTTATTCTTTGAACGCATGCTCCATGAGAATTAAAGATCCCATAAAAGATATCTGTTACCGGCAACTCTTTCCGCGAGCCGGGTTACTGCTGGTCAAGCTCATTTCCAGAACCTACCGGTACCGGCTGGTGGATGCGGAAAACGAAAAGCGTGCACTCAAAGACAACGGCGCCGCGGTCTACGCATCCTGGCACCAGCGGTTTTTCCCGGGCATCACCTTCTTTGCCACTCGAAAACCCATCGCCATCATGATCAGCCAGAGCCGGGACGGTGAAATGATCGCCCGGGTGGTGGACATTCTGGGATGGCGGTCGGTCCGGGGATCGTCATCCAAGGGCGGCATCCGTGCGCTGAAGGAACTCCGCTCGCTGACTCGCGAGGGATATCGGGTCGGGCACATCGTCGACGGCCCCCAAGGACCCTTCGGGGTAATCAAGCCCGGCCTGCTCACCATCGCCCAGTTCTCCGGCGTACCCATCCTGCCGGTCATCACCTCGGCCCAGCGGCGCTGGATCTTCAACAGCTGGGACCGGTTCATGGTACCCAAACCCTTCTCCCGGGTGTTCGTCCGTTTCGGAAAGCCCATCTTCGTTCCTCGCCGACTGAATGCCGACGATTTCGAAACCCTGCGTCAGGATGTTGAAAAACAGATTAAAAAACTCACCATCCAGACCGACAACTGGTGGAGAAGCCCGGAAATGATCAGGCGTTATTTTCCCTGACCACCCGGCGGGGCGGACCCGAACCCGGAAGATCCCGAGAAGAGACGCCATGTTTACGCTATTCCTATCCGACCCGGTGGGATCGCGGCCAGCTCGGTTCTGTCCAATTTTTTGCCAGCTCAGGGAAGCCTTTTAACCATCACGCCGGCCCCCAGTTTTTCCTTTCGTCCAGCTGCCGCCAACCAGTGGTCGACTAGATCGGCCACACCGTCTATGATTTTTTCGTCACCAAAATCGGTCTTGTTTTGACTTATTTCACGAATATGCTAATTATGATGGACAGATAGAGTTGGTTCGAGTGAATTCTCAGCGTCGACCCGGCGGATGACAGGCAGTAGTTCGGAGTCATCCTCCAATTTCAGGAACTTCATCAGTGGAGGTCTTTAAGATGATAAAATTCTGGTTCGCTGTTATTGCGACAACCCTTGTTTTCAGTGGATGCTCGGGCGTCCAGGTCAATCAGGACTACGATCCGGTCACCGACTTTTCATCCATGAAGACATACCGCTGGGCCGCCGAAACCCAGGAAAAAACCGGTGATCTTCGCATCGACAATCCCTTGCGGGATACCCGCATCCGGACGGCAGTGGACCGCCTGTTGACCGAGAAGGGCTTCATCAAATCAGTTGACGGCTCCCCGACGTTCCTGGTCCGCTATCAATATGTGCTGCGCCAAAAAATGGAATCGGACGGCGCCGGCGGCGGCATCGGGTTCGGCATCGGCAGCTTTGGCAGCCATGGCGGCATTGCCATCGGTACCGGCAACAATGTCCGTGCATATGATGAGGGTTCCCTGATCATCGATTTTGTCGATGCGGCTTCTCAAACCCTCCTCTGGCGGGGCACCGGGACCCAGCAGTTCCGTGAATACGATGATCCGGAGAAAACCAGCAGGGACATCAACCTGCTGGTGGAGAAGATTCTGGCACAATTTCCTCCTGCTAAACCCTGATGGTCACCGTTCCCCGTGGGGAGAAAAAGGCTTTCCCCATTTCCGTGACAGGCATGAAGGAAATGGGCCATCGCCAAAAAACCTGGGTATTGAAAAGCGTCATGAACGCAGGCCGGACTATGCAAAATCACGCAAAAAAGAGACGTTTATGGGTGATCAATGCGCATTTCAGATCGATTTTTTACGATCACCAGCCAAGCGCAAGCGTTTTTCGACACCCTGTTAAAAAATATCGCCAGTTCATCCGCCCCATGGAGGACCATTGAGCCTATTCTTCGACAAGCGCGACCGTGACCTTCTGAAAATCGTCAATGGCGTGCTGAGCAGATCCACCCCTGACATCATTGGCAAGAAAGGCCTGTTTCCCTGGTTTCATCCCCACGGCATCAAAGAACTGGCCGAGACCCGGGGGCTTCGCATCGCCTACGCCGTCATCCACCTCCTCGAGTCGCTGGAGGCCGGGGACCTGGAGGACCGTCTCAACGCCCTTCGCTCCCTGCGTGACGAGGTACTGCATGCCTCGGCCGGCACCATGCCTAAAAACGCCGCCCGGGTGCTTCTTTCGATCATGAAAGATCTGGTACGGGCCCATGGCAGCGAAATCGAACAGCTCAAGCTGGCCCATGATTTCCGGCGCGTAGCCAGCGGGAAGCCCAGCATCGTCAGAAAAATGCTGCGGCGATACCACTTGCTGGAGATGCCTGAAGCCTGGAATCAGCTCTCCTTCGACGATCATGTGCACGATATCAACACCAAGGGTCGCAAATCCGCCTCCCACCTGATCATGGATGCCTGGATCAAGGGCATTCGGAGACTGCGGGTAATCTACTACAACTTCATCGATCCTCCATCCGCCGCCGAACTGATCGAAGCCGCCCAGATCATGGGGGTAGAAATCCGCATCGGCATCGAATTCTCAGCCCGCTTCCGGGACAAGTATATCCAGCTGATCTGGGTCCCCCGGGGCTTTTCCGATGCCCAATCGTTCCTCTGTTTCCTGGCCGAAGAACCGGTCAGGGAATTAATGGACCAGGGTCGCGAGGTCACCCGCTACCGGCAGCGATATGTGCTGAAAGTTCTTGACGCCTTCAACCGGGTACACCGTCCTGCCATCAACGCCTCCATGGGGCTGGACATGCCCCTGCTGGACGCCGATAGGTTTCTTGTATTCGTTCGGCCCGGCCAGCCGTCCATTCTTCACCTGGCCAAATACATCCATCACCAACTGCTTCCCCTGATGAAACGCAAGGTGGATGAACTGCGGATGGCCTATGAAAGCGCCGATGAAGCTCGCCAAGCGGAGATGATATCACTGGTGGAACGAATGAACGACCTGGATTCGGAAACCATTGTGCGTCAGTTCCTGCGACCGGCGGCCCATCCCGACATCCCCGATCCCAACCAGGTACACGACGACCCGGACACCCCGGAACTGCTCCACCTTACCCCCCGGCAGATGCTGGACCGGGTTACAGGCATGCGCACCGGTTATCGGGTCACCTTGAACCTGACGGATCTGCTTCCCGAGGATGTGGTGGAAATCCTCTACGACTGTGAAGGCCTCATCAGCCGGCTGGAGATCTTTAATCTCAAGGATTATACGACCGGAAAGACCTGCTACATCGAGGAGATCAGCGAACTGCAACTGGCGCTCAACGAGGGCAACGCCATCAATCTGAAGCGGGTCATCCGGCGAATCATCGGACGGCTGGCCACCGCCAAACCCTTCCCCGGCAAGACGGAACGAATCGAAAAGCTGGGCATCATCCTTCACGATATCTCGGCCTTCACGGCCATGTATACCTCCATGCATCTCAAGCCGAGAATCGGCAGCGACTCCACCGGCCACTCCTCACGCATGTACGGCATGGGGCTGGCCATTCTGGATACACTGCCCCCCAGCGCCCGCCGGCTGTGCAAGCACCGCCAGCATGTGGCTCCGGGAGAGATTCCCTGTTCGATCGGCGACCCGGCGGAACCGCCAACCCGGGCCATCCGCAGCGTGATTCCCTTCAGGATACCGGTTTATAAGCGGGTCACCTATATTCCCTATGAAAGTCCCAAAGGCTCCCAGGGACTTCACCAGCGCCTGCTTCAACATCTACCCATGCTCAAGGTGCTCGGTAAAATACGCCAGGTCGACTGGCTGGTCCAGACCCACCTTACCCGCATGGAACCGGAGGGGAACATCGTCACTCTGGGAGGCATTGCCGACCGTTCGGATAACGGTCTGCGGCTGGAACGCAGCCCGAGCATCACGCCCAAGCCCCGGATTACCCCCTTCTACCTGAACAGTACGGTCAGAAATGGGCTGAAAATACTCATGGGATTCATACCGGCCTTCCTATCTTTCTACCTGACCAACTCGTGGTGGGTGCTGGCCTACCTGGGGGCGTTTATCTGGTTCGGCATCACGGGAGTGAGAAACATCGTCCAGTCGGTACTGGGTGGCGGCGGGATCAGTCGTTCACCGCTGCTGCGCTGGAACGATTACGTCAGTTGGGTAAGGATATCCGACTCACTGCTTTTTACCGGATTTTCCGTACCGCTGCTGGACTATCTGGTCAAGACCCTCCTGCTGGATCGGCTCATGGGTATTACGACGGCGACGAATCCGACCGCCCTTTACACGGTCATGGCCGTGGCCAACGGCATTTACCTGTCCAGCCACAACCTGTTCCGGGGGCTCCCCAAGGGCGCCGTATACGGAAACTTCTTCCGCAGCATCCTCTCCATTCCGATCGCCATCGCCCTCAACATGTTCCTCGGCACCCTGCTGGGGGTGTTCGGGGTGGTAGGTGTTGACGGCCACCTGCAGAAATGGGCCGCCGTGATCTCAAAAGGAGCCTCGGATACCGTGGCCGGAGTTATCGAGGGGGCGGCCGACCGCTTCACCAATATCCAGACCCGCTTTCAAGACTATGCGGACACCCTGTCTCAGCTTTTTGATACCTATGGTCGCCTGGAAGCTCTCCTGCCCGAACTCAATGTGTGGGAAACACTTGAAACCATTGGGAAAGACCGCACCGACGCCAATGCCGACACCCGAGACCTGGAAAAACTCATCGTCATCGGAGCGCTGGACCTGCTCTATTTCTGGATGTATCAGCCCCGGGCTCGCACCGCACTCAAGTACCTGTCCAAAACCCTTTCCGACGAGGAGAAGCGAATTTTATCCGGATGTCAGGCGATTTTGAAACGAGAGCGGGAAATCAGTCAGATGTTCATCGATGGCGTGGTGGGGATAAACTTTTCAAAGGGACTCTCCTTTTACCTGCAGTGTGCCCCCGGTTATCTCAAAGTAATGGACGGGCTTTTAAAACGAAGCGCCGGAACGTCTATTCAGAATTGTTGAATAGGCCCCAACGGTGCAAAAGCGTGATCATTGCAGAGCCGCAGCGGAATGGTTCAAGCGGCACGCCTTTGGTGAACAGCGAACCGGGGTTTTACTCCGCCGGTGCTTTCTTGAAATTAAAAAGATCGGTCCGCTCCCACTGCCATCCCTTGTCTTTCATGCATTGGTGGATCAGCCGCATCTCGTCAAAGTTGTCATAGGTGTCGGGCTCATCACGGATACCCTCTCTGACCCACACTTCACAGGCTTCATGATCAATGGCCCACTCCCGCTCGCTTTTGGTCGGATGATAGGGTTTGTGGGTGCATGACATCGATATCATCGATATCGCCACGACCAGAAATAAAAATTTGAATATTTTATTTTTCATTTACCGAGTTCCCTCATGATCAACTCGGGAAGTTTCCCCGGGTTGCTGACTCGCTTTCCGTTCAAAAACAGCGACGGGGTTCCGCGAACGCCTATTTTTCGACCGTTTTCAACATCTTCCTGAATCAATAGGCGGCTGGATGCGGACTGGCGGTCCTGATTGAACCGGTCCATATTCAACCCCATCCCACCGGCGATTTCCAGAATTTTCTCTTCATTGATCTGATTGTGATTCTCAAGCAGTCGGCTGTGGAACTCCCAGAATTTTCCCTGGTTGCCCGCAGCCAGGGCCGCCATGGCGCTTGAATGGGCAAATGGGTGGCTGGAAAGCGGAAAGTTTTTGATCGCATAACTGACGTCGTTGGGGAATTTTTCCAGCACCTGCTGGATAAATTGCTCTAAACGAGCACAGTACGGTCACTGGTAGTCGTCAAACACCACGAGGGTCACCTTCGCATCCCGGGGCCCCTTAACCGCCCTGCCGGACAGATCGATGTCAAAAATGCGGCTGAAACGGATGATGCTGATGCGGGACGGTTTGACGGCGGTCAAAACCAGCCGGTCGGGGTCCTGATAGGCGATATGGTCGAATTGTTTTTCAACCGGAATACTGTCCAAAACAGCTTGATCATCTGCCGAATAGATCAGCACCGCCCCCGGGGTAAGGATAAAGACCATGTCCTCGGCCGGGTTGGTGGTTACATCCAGAATGGGAGAACCGATGTCCGCCTTGAGGACGCCTTCCACCTCGAAGGCGGCGTGCAGCGCAGCCGGAATAAGGAGAACCATTAAAACAATTACCAATTTAAGGTTTCTCACGATGCTAATCCTTTGAATGGTGTGAAAGATGCGCCTCAGAACATTTACCCTTCCGATTGTCCGGTCAGCAACGCACATCGGCGGACCGGGATGGATCATTTTCAGAATACAATGAAAAAGCGGTCCGGCGCAAGACACGCCGTCCGCTTTTTCGTTTGTTCCTATTTCAGATCACCCCGCGACGACAATCACGCGCTGAAGGTCAGCCGGGTTCCGGACATGTTCAGCAGGAAATTGGCCGGCATCTCTTTTTCGATGCGCTGCACGGCCATCCTGCCGGTGCAGTGGGTAGGAATGATATAGGTCGGTTTGAAGGCCTTCAATGCGTCGATGGTCGGTTTGACAACTTTTTCCTCATCGAGGCCGGCCAGGTGAAAACCACCCATAATGGCCATCACCTTTTGGACACCGGAAATTTTCCGGGCATGGGCGACCGTATTCACGATTCCCGAATGGGCGCAGCCGGAAACCACCACCAGGCCTTTGTCCCGGACGTTGAAAATGATTGCCGAATCGTCATCAAAGGGATCCGGTTGTTCTTTCCCGTCGATCTCACAGAACAGATTGGGAGCCCCCTGTTCAAAATCGGTGATCCGGGGAATCTGACCCAAAAAGGCCACTGCATGATCGAGCATGGCATAGGGTTTGTCGGTATCGACCACAGCCGCGCCGGCGGCGGCGGCCTTGCTCCGCGTAAAGGCGGGAAAAAACACTTTGAATTCATCGGATATTTTCAAAAACCGAGGACTTCTGAAAGCCTTCGGGTGAAGCACCAGCGGGATATCCTTTTTGCCTGTTTTTTCGACCAGGGCGCGCATCCCGCCCACGTGATCCAGATGGCCATGCGACAGGGCCATCTCCTCGACCCGGGTCAGATCCGCACCCAGGGCATCGGCGTTAAACGCCGCCCCATGTTCGGAAAAGCCGAAGTCGAAAAGCATGCTCCGGGACGTGTCACCGGCGGTGACCGTGATCAGCGAGGAAAAGCCATGCTCGGCCAGGATGCTTTTTTTCACCTCAAGTCCCACTAACGGCATGGCACGTTGAACCAACGCGCTGTTGTCCTGTGCGACCATGTCGATAATATTGTCTTGAAGGGTTAAAATTTCAACCCGGTCAACGGCCTTTAGGTTTATCGACTCGCTCATCTTCCCCCCTTTTCCCTTCGGTGAACCTGCTGGTTGATGAAATATTTAATGGGTAAATGCGCACAAACAACTAACCCGAATGATTCCCGCTGTCAAGGGGTCGTCCGAGAGGATTGCAGCATTGCTGGCTTATGAATTCTGGTGAGCAACGGGGATGAAACGGATAACGGCGGCGAGAAACAGGTTGGAGGTATCTCGATATGCAGGGCCGACGATGCCGAACCCGGTCTTCATGCTATCGGCCATCAGGATTTGCACCAGCGCCTCACGGGGTGCCATTTTCTGCTTAGCCATTTTTAATGTTCCTTTGGGCGCTTCAGTCCGTCGATCAATTGATCGACAGCGTAATTGAAAATGTGCTGATGATTTTCTCCCTCTAAAACCGTGTCTTCCAGCTTTTTGAACTGGGTCAGCCCGTGCAGGGCCCCCCAGAACATGATGGCATATTTTTTTGGATCAACCTCCCTGAACATGCCTTCGGAGACACCCGCACGGATAAACCCGCCAATCAGCTCGAGGATGTGGCTGCCTTTACGGTCGATCTGCTGCTTCAGTTCGCTTCCGAGAATCACCGTCGGCGTGGCCAGGAAGTAGTTGATGATATCGAAATAGTCCTTTTGCTCGCTGCTGAAGCGCAGATAAGCCCGGCCGGTTTCACGGAGTTTCGCGTCGGGTGCCGTTTTGGCCCGTCCGATGGCATCGATTTCGCGGAAAAAGATATCCAGGCCCTCCTCCTGAAGCGAGTAAAATATTTCCTCTTTGCTCTGATAGTAGAAATAAATCGTTCCGACACCCAGCTCGGCCGTCCGGGCTATCTGGTTGATACTGGTGGATTGAATCCCTTTTTTAAACAACAGTTTTCTGGCAGCCGCAAGAATCTGCCGCTTGCGCGCTTCTTTTTCCCGTTCCCTTCTCTCTTTGAGTCCCATTTCCATCCCGATCGAGATTAGACGCCATCTTGAAATTAGCTATTATCCCAATCCCATTAATAAGATGCCCGGCTGTTTACCCATCGACTGTCCGCCGGATAGTCATCGCGCCATCCATCGACCGGTAGCCGAACCAGGGTTTTTGACGCTTCATGTGACAGTGGCGGACCGGACACCATCGTACCGGATCTGTTTCGGGAACTTTAATTATTTCTGAAGTCCTGCATCCATGCGTTTGGACCCATTGGTCAGCCGCCAATTCAGAATCCGCATAACCGGCATGATACTGGGTTCGGCCGACACAATGCAGGAATCCATAAATCAATTCGTATCGTTCTTTCACGGATTTGAGCGCTCCAGTTCCGCCTTGAACCGGCTGGCCATGCGCCGTTCGTAAAAGGACGGCGCCAGTCGACTGATCCAGTAAGCGATTTTTCCCATGCCGGTGAGCACCAGCAGGTCTTTTTCTTTCTCAGCCCCGCGGAAAATGGCCTCGGCAGCACGCTCCGGAGTAGCCTGCCTGCCGATCCGGGATTGAGGGTGATGGGTGACGGACCCATCCCCCCCCAGCGCCCGATCCTGCAAATTGGTCCTGACAAAGCCTGGACAGACCACCATGACGTGAACGCCCTGGCTCCGGACTTCGCTGCGCAGAGAGGTGAACAGGCCGTGCATGGCGTGTTTGCTGGCTGCATAACCCGTGCGCCCCAACAGCGGCGCCAGGCCGGCGATGCTTTCATTGGAGATGATCAGCCCACGCCGCTGGATCAGGCTGTGGATAGCTGCCTTGGTGCAGTAAAGGGCGCCGAAAAAATTGACCGCCATTACCCGTTCATAAACCTCGATGCGGGTTTCCACGAAAGCGCTGCGCTGGGTGATGCCGGCGTTGTTGAACAGTACATCGATGCCGCCGAACCCGTCGATGACAGCCTGCATAGCCCCTTCGCAGTCAGCCCGTCGGGTAACGTCGCAGCACAGGCCCATGACCCGGTGCCCGGCATCCCGAAACTCCTGCTGGCATCGTTTCAAGCGTGCTTCGTCCATATCCAGCAGGGCGCAGGTCGCTCCGGCCCTGGCAAAGCGTCTGGCGGCGGCCAGGCCGATTCCACTGGCCGCTCCGGTCACCACAACGACTTTATTGGAAAAATTCCGTCTGGCCACGCTTATCTCCTTATATAAATAACCGCGGATGCGCCGATGAAATTGATCACAGGCGGCAGGCGGCATCATCCGCCTGCTCTCCGGCAGGCAACGGCCGGCGGGTGAAGATAAACGCCGTGGCCAGGCCGGCGATGATGTGCCAGACCCCCCACCAGGCCACGAGAATGGCCATGCCGCCCAGACCATCGAAGAAATTGAAAACCAGCACCAACCCCAGGGCCGAATTCTGAATGCCTACCTCGAGGCAGGTGGCGCGGGAATCCCGCTCCTCCAGTCTGGCCAATCGCCCGGACCAGTAGCCCAGGTTCAACGCCAGTGCATTGTGGACAAATACCGCAAACATAACGATGCCCACATAGCTGAGAAAGTTTTTCCAGTTGGCCGCCAACGCGCCGCCGACAATCAGGATGAAAAATATCAGGGAGAAGATCTTGAAGGGGCGACGCACCCGGTCGGCCAGGGTAGGGAAAAACCGGGCCAGAATCTGTCCGATGATCAGCGGGATGCCGAGGATGACAAATACGGTAACAAAAACGTCCACGGGGCTGAGGCTGACTTTGCGTAAAATTTCGGCGGTGGCCGGGTTGAGGCTGCCCCAGATGGAGAGGTTCAGCGGTGTCATGAAAATCGCCGCGATGGTGGAAATGGCCGTCATGCTGATGGATACCGCGCAGTTGCCCTTGGCCAGATAGGTCATGATATTGGACAGGTTGCCCCCCGGGCAGGCGGCCACCAGGATCATTCCCAGAGCCATGGAGGGATGGGGTCTTAAAATCAGGGTCAACAGGAAAGTAAATGCCGGCAGCAGAATGAACTGGGCCAGCAAGCCTATCCCTGGCGCTTTGGGAGACACCACGATACGTCTAAAGTCCTCGATCTTCAAATCCAGGGAGACACCCAGCATCATCAGGCCGATGGCCGCATTGATCACCATTATCCCCTGGGGGTTGAAGTTGAGCCTGACCTGATCGATGGCAAGCGGTTCCACGGTGTCTCTCCTTGTTTAGGGTTGTTCGGACACTGCCGGATGACTGAGGTCGGAAGCGTGGATCCTAAAACCGGATCGCGACTGGAAGACGCTTCTAGCTAAAACATAAATACTAAGCTTTGTAGGCCCCTACATTGGCCAACGCCATGCTTCCCGGACTCACCGTGGTAGGGTCAGTCATGACGTTGATGCAACAGGTCTTGCCCGATGCAAAAGCGGCTTCGAGGGCAGGCCGGATCCCATCGGGCGTCTCCACTAAAAAGCCTTTACCGCCGATGGCTTCAACCATTTTGTGGTAATCGACGCGGCCGATGAAGGTGCCGGCCTCGATGGCGTGGCCGATGCGGATCTCCTGGCTGTGGCGAATCATCCCCCACCCCAGGTCGTTGGCAATCACGACCACGATAGGCAGCCCCTTGCGGATAGAATTTTCAAACTCCATGAAATTGAACCCGATGCTGCCGTCTCCGGAAATCAGCAGCACCCGCTTGTCCGGGTATTTGAGTTTGGCGGCATTGGCGTAAGGCAGTCCTACGGCCAGGCTTCCGAAAATGCCGTAATCCAGGTAGTGGCCGGGAGTTCTCACCGTTCGGGTCATTCCCATCCAGGTCGTGGTGTCGCCGCCATCGGCTACCACAATATCGTCTTCACGATCCATGAACCGGTCCACTTCCCTGGCCAGACGCATCGGATGGATGGGTGAGTTTTTGCTTTCCCAGGCAGCAAGGTTGGGCGCCTTACCGTCGGCATCGGCCTGTTGAAGGGTTTTAATCCAGCCGGCAAAGCGATGGGTCAAATCATCCGATAGCCCCTTTTGGGCAATCATCCGGTTGCAGCCATCCAGAAAGGCTTTAAGGTCGCTGACCACCGGCAAATCGATGCGGCGGTTGCGGCCGATCTCTTCGGCCTTGATGTCCACCTGCACCATTCGGGCGGCAGGGTTGAAGATGTCGCCGAACATATAATAAAGGGATATCCGCGTGCCGAGAATGACTACCAGGTCGGTTTCCAGATACGCGGCAAAAGCACCGCCGGGACGAATGGCAAGGGCGCCCTCGAAGCACAGGGGATGAGTGTCGGAAATGGTGCCGCGTCCGGAAAGCGTCGTGAACACGGGCATGCCGGTCTTTTCGGCAAACTGCACCAGTTCCGTCTCGGCCCCGGCCTGCCAGACGCCGGTGCCCGCGATCACCACCGGTTTTTGCGCCTCTCCGATCATCTGCAGCATCCGTTCGACACCGGCCAGATCCACGGGTTTTGAGTCTACCACCGTTTCGATTTTCTTGACGGCCTCGCGTTCGATCTTTGTATTGAGCACGTCTACCGGAAATTCGAGGTACACCGGACCCGGCCGTCCGCTGCCGGCGGTGCGAAAAGCCATATCCACATATTCGGGAATCCGTTCGGCTTTCTGACAGACTAAGGTCTTTTTGACCATGGGCGCAATGACCGGCTCTTGAGACATGTCCTGAAGGTCCAGTTTTTCCTTGTGCTCCAGGCCCACACATCCTGAAATCAGCACCAGGGGCGTATTGGAGAAATAGGCGCTGGCCACACCGGTAAGTGCGTTGGTAAACCCCGGTCCGGCGGTTACCATGGCCACCGCCGGCTTGCGGGTCATCTTTCCCCAGGCCTCGGCCATGAACAGGGCCGCCTGTTCATGCCGGGTATCGAACAGCTTTACATCCGCAGTTTCAAGGAACTGATAGATGGGGGTGATGTGCCCCCCGCTCAAGGTAAAGATGTATTGCACCTGTTTTTCGATGAGGGCCTCTGCGACAAGTTGTCCGCCGGTAACGGTTGCCATATGGGATTCTCCTTGCAATGATTAGGTGATCGATTGACGATGGTGGATGTCGATGCGTTCGACCGGTATCCGGCAGCCCGCCTACAACTCCATCAACTGCCCGCCGGTAATATTGATGGCCTGCCCGGTCATATAGGAAGCCCGGTCCGAAGCCAGAAAGACGACCAGGTCCGCCACCTCATCGGGTTTGCCGATGCGGCCCAGGGGAATGGTCTTGCACATCTCTTTCTCCCTTTCTTCTATAGTTGAACCGAAGAACTGGGCCTCCAAGCCAAAGCGCCATTTTTCCAGGTCCGTGGCAATCTGTCCGGGACAGATGGCGTTAACCCGCACACCGTTGCCGGCCAATTCAGCGGCCATGACTTTGGTGAGCATGATCACGCCGGCTTTGGCCACGGCGTAAGCACCGTTGAACAGGGCCGGCACCTTGCCGGCGCGGGAGGCCGTGTTAATGATGACGCCCCCCTCCAGGATCATCAGTGGAAGCAATCCCCGGCTGACTCGGAAAACGCCGTGAAGGTTCACGTCAATGGTCTTCATCCAGGCGGTTTCATCATAGGTATGCACGGCATTGGGCACGCCAAAGGAGGCGCCTGCGTTGTTCACCAGAATATGGATTTTTCCGAACCGCTCGGCGATGGCTTTCACCATCCGGGAGATACTTTCCGGGCTGGTGACGTCCAGATTGACGGCCATGGTGTCGACACGGTGGGTTTGAGCGATTTCACTTGCAATATCAGCCATTTCACTTTCATCCCCGGTCTTAATCATCAAATCCGGATCCGCACTCACCCCCAGGTCGGCGATCACCACATTGGCCCCTTCGGCAGCCAGTTTACGTGCAACGGCATAACCGATACCGGAACGTTTGCCGGAGCCGGTCACCACAGCGGTTTTCCCGGTAAGCATGTTTTCCATGTTCCCTCCTGATCGTTGGAATGATGCATAGATGGTTGAAAGCAGAATCAAGCTGCATGTCGAGCACCGTTCGATATTTGATCACTAATCTAATTACGAGACCCGGTCAACAAAAATTTTCGAATTATCCAACCTTGCCGGATCGATTGGCGGCAAACATGGTTTGCCGGCAGGTCCATGGACAGTATCGGTTCCGTAAACCGGAACCTACGATCGAATGGCGATGATCGGCCCCCGTTCAGCAAGGCAGTTTAAATATATCGGTTCAGAAAAATCATTGAACCGTTTGCCGGTTTGGGGGTAAAAGAGGGGTTCGGCCCATTTGCCCCACATGCAAAAGGATTGAATCCTCCCCGCGGCAAAAAGACGGGAATGCGCTCGCTATCGCGGTTCAGCAGGGTTGACCGCAAACGTCCTGAGCGCAGGCAAGATGAGGCCAACGTTCGGAGTGAAGGCGCCGTCTCCAATTTAATCGATATGCTTGTTGATCCAGCGAAAAACGCTGTGAAGGCAGGCCCAACAGTTTTTCTACACCTTACAGGAAAGCGGGAAACATGATTGCACGCAGACAAAACGGAATTGCTTTTCTTGCCGGTCACTGGCCCCTTGTCCCGGATCGGCCGACACTGGTGTTCATCCACGGCTCCGGCCAGCAGGGCAGTTTCTGGCAGGCCCAGGTCGACGGCCTGACCGATGTCGCCAACACCATTGCCGTGGATCTGCCAGGACACGGCAACAGCGGCGGAGATGGATTCCGGACGGTGCCGGACTATGCCCGCTCGGTCATGGACTTCATCGATGCCGTCAACGCCCCCGCCCCCATTCCCTGCGGGTTGAGTCTGGGGGGCGCCATCGCCCTTGACCTGTTGATTAATCACAGTGATCGTCTCAAGGCAGGCATCCTGGCCAATACCGGCGCCCGGCTCAAGGTGCTGCCGGTCATTATCGAAACCATCGAACGAAACTTCGACGCCCACCAGAAGTCCCTGATCGACTTTGCAGTGGCCAGGGTCAATCAAGCCAACGAAGAGGTCTGCCGGAAAGTGCTGGCCTGCACGACCGCCGGTCCGGTGGTCACGGCCAATGATTTCCGCGCCTGCGACGCCTTCGACGTGACTGACCAGGTGTCGCATATCAACGTGCCGGTGCTCGTTCTCAGTGCCGTCCACGACACATTGACCCCGGTCAAATACGCCAACTGGATGACGGCAAACATCGATGGTGCGAGGCACGACAGCATCGACAGCTCCGGTCACATGTCGCCCATTGAACAGCCCGAGGCAGTCAACGCCGCCATTTCGCGTTTTCTGGAGACCTTGGACCGGTGAGCGACATCACCGCCCACAGCCGTTCCACAGCCGTTTTCGATTTCGACAAAACCCTCATCGACCGCGATGTGGCTTATCATTTTCTCAGCATCGCCATCAAAGCCAGCAAGGTCAGGCAAATGGTGGCCGGCATGCTCACGCCGTTACTGCTGCCGTTTTTCCTGATTCGACAAACCCGAATCATCGCCATGAGCATGATGATGTGGATCGCGACCTTCCCCCTTCACGGCAAAACACCGCGGAATGTTTTCGGCTCCTTTGCGCCCCGTGTAGGGTCGCCCCCCATAAACGCCCGGTTCTACGATGAAGGGTTGCACGCCCTGGCGGCTCACCGCCGGTTAGGCCACCGGCTGCTGATCATTTCCGGCTCTCCGCAGGAACTGGTCAGACAGGTTGCCCAACCCGTTTTAGAGAGAGATATCGAAATCATCGGTTCACCGATGGTCCCCTTTCTGGGTGGACTCATTTACCGCAGCTACTGCATGGGGTCCGCCAAAATCAAGCGGGCCAAGGAACTGGGGGTGCTGAACGACAACTGGGCTTATGGCTATTCGGACAGTGCAACCGACATCCCCCTGCTGGCCCACTGCCGCCACCGGTTTCTGATCAATCCCGGCAAAAATACGATTTTACGGACAAAAGCGGCCCTCGATGACCGCGTCACGATATTGAGGTGGACGAAAAATAAACCCTGAAGGAAAGGAATCCATGGAAATCTACCATTTTCTTGACACCCACGGCATCGAATACGAACGGTACGACCATCCCCCGGTCTTCACCTGCGAAGATGTGAACCGTCTGGTTCCGAAACTCCCCGGCCGGAAGACCAAAAACCTGTTCATCTGCGACAACAAGGGCAAACAGCACTTTCTCGTGACTGTTCCCGATGAGAAATCGGTGGACCTGAAGTCATTCGGGGAGGCCCTGGCGGTCAAAAAGCTCAGGTTTGCCTCGGCGGACCGCCTGCAAAAGCACTTGGAACTCGAGCCCGGCGCGGTGACCCTACTCGGCGTGATGAACGACGGCACCCGTCAGGTCCGTGTCATTGTGGACAAATCCATTTGGGAGGCTGACGCCCTCCAATGTCACCCGTTGGTCAACACGGCCACCCTGGTAATTTCCCTGGACAATGTCCGCAAGTTTCTCGACGCCACCGGTCACCCGGCCACGGTAATGGATGTGCCGGCCCGTGATTGAAATTGACGGATTCATCAAAAACACATCAACCCACAAAGGATATCCTTTTTATGATCGACAACCCGGAGAACCTTCTCAACACTGAACTGATGACGGATACGGTGGCCCTGATCGGTATCCCCTTTGACGAGTACTCCAGCTTTTTGCGAGGGCCTGCCAAAGCCCCTTCGGTAATCCGCCAGACGCTACATAACGGTGCCTCCAACCTGTTTGCCGAAAACGGGGTCAATCTGGAAACGCACCCGAAGTTTCGTGACCTGGGAGATTTGCGGCTTCCCGGTGGGGAGGATGCCATTGCCGCCATCAAGAGCGCAATCGGGCGGCTGACCGCGCAAAAAGCCCGAATCCTGGTTCTGGGCGGGGACCACGCCATTTCCTATCCGGTGGTGCACGCGTTGACCGACACCTATGACGATCTGACCCTGTTGCATCTGGATGCCCATCCGGATATCTACGACAGTTACAATGGCAGCCGATTTTCCCACGCCTGTCCTTTTGCCCGAATCATGGAAACCGGACGCGTGAAACGGCTCGTCCAGGTTGGCGTCCGCGGCATGAACGATGAACAGCGCAGGCAGGTGAATAGATTCGGGGTAACCTGCATCGAGATGAAAGATTACCGGTCCAAAAACCCCATCGCGTTGGAAGGGCCGCTCTACCTCTCGCTGGACATGGATGTCCTGGACCCGGCCTACGCGCCGGGCGTATCCCACCATGAACCCGGCGGAATGTCCACGCGCAAGGTCCTCCGGCTGATTCAATCCATTCAGTGCCCCATCGTGGGAGCGGATATCGTGGAAGTTAATCCGGATCGGGATGTGAACGGCATGACCGCGGCGGTGGCCGCCAAGTTCTTGAAAGAAATTGCCGGAATGATGCTGAAGCAAGGGTGATGAACGGATATAATTTACCAAAAGGATAAGAGACGGAGGTCAGAAACCGGGTCGTCAAAAATCGGTCCTCCGACCTCCGGCGGTTGTCCTCATATCCCCTTATCCAAAAGCCGCTTGTCGTGCTTCAGGCGTTCCTGAATTCCCCTGCCCACCTCCCAGTTGCGGGAAAAATCGGACCAGAAGGTTTTGTCTTTCGCCTTCCAGTCCGTTCCGAAACGCTCATCGAAATAAGTCCCCAGCCGGTCGAAAAGCAGCTTCCAGGGCGGCTTGCCCGCGGCTTGCGCGGCCAGCAGATCCTCTAAAAGGTCATCCAGTTCGGCAAGGGTCTCTTTGGGCAGGTAAGAGATCGCCCCCTTGCGGATGGACGACATGAGCGTTTCCGGGTTGACGGCATGGGCGGTAAGCATCACCGTGGGGATTCCCCTGGCCACCGTCTCATCCAATAGTGCCAGACCGTTGACTCCCATAATATCTAAAATGGCCAGGTCGTACCGGGCGGTTCGAATCTTCTCCGATGCCGTTGCATAATCCCGGGCGACCTCCACGTCCGCCATATCCAGAATATCTTCGATGGTTTCCAGAATGTCCGCTTCGTCATCCACCGCCAGAATACGTTTGCCCTTCAGATGGGCTTTATTCTCCGCCATGGGGGTTCCTTTCTTTTCCTAACGGTTGATACGGTTTATAACCCAATGCTGGATTCAAGGTAAAGGATTTAAAAGGTCCTATCAAGCTTCAGGGGGAGCGTGAGACAAAAGGCGGCGCCAGCGCCCGGATGGCTTCTCACGGTGATGTCCCCGCCCAGGTGGCGGGCCAGAATCCGTGCACCGGCCAGGCCCAGACCGTGACCGGTCCGGGATAACATCACGCATGCCTGGAGTCGGGTATATCGCTTGAAGATCAACTCCCGGTTCTCTTTTTCGACCCCTGGACCGTCGTCGAGCACGTCGATAACCAACTGGTCTTTCCGGCAGTCCATTTTGACTTCCAACCGTTGGCGCCGGTGCTGGAGACCGTTTTTGATGAGATTGCCCACGATCTGCCTGAATTTGGCCTCATCCTGGCACAGCGGCACACAGCGGGCGTTATCGGAACAGGTGAAACAGATACCCTGTTGTCCCAAAACAGCCGTCCGATCCGCACCTGGCCCGAGTTCCTGAAGCGTTTCCCAAAGGCCGGCATCGGATGCTTCCAGCGCTTCCATGAGCACCTCGTCGACCGCTGAAACCGGATCGAACCGGCCGCATTGAAAGCATCCGGCATCGGACCGGCCCACCTCCAGAAGATCGGCGAGCAGGCTGCGCGCTTTTTTTGAATTGCGCAGGGCCCGTTTCAGGGTCTTCTCCTGACGATTCGTCAGCAGACCGTATTTATCGGGCTTTTCCAGCAGCATGCGAACGGCGGTTTCGATGACCGATAGGGGGTCCTTGAGTTCGTGGATGAGGAATTCCACATTGATGTCGCGAAAAAACTCCCCGTCGGCGGCCCCTCCCATACGGCTCTCTTTTTCAATTGATTCTTCAGTCATAATTCACGGTTGTGATAATTGCAGCGTTATCTCAATTATTTGTTTTTTGGGTCATCCCCCAAGCGACACGCCAGATCGACCTGATTTGAAGGCAAAAATTGGATCTGCATGGTGGTACCCCCCGAAGCCTCACAGTCCGCCTGGTCGCTGCAATGGCCGCATCGATCAATGGCGCCCGGACACAGGTCCCTGTCGGACGGGATATATCGACACCGCTGGGATATCATTTTCGTATCAAACCGGTATCGTTCGGAGAAAATGGAAATTCGCAGCAGATCGAACCCCTTTCCGCCGGCATTGAAGTCATACGGCGCTTTGGAGGCATAATTCATGGCATCACCGGTGGCGAAATAGTGGTTGAAGATCATCTGCTGTTTTTCCGCCGTCACCCCCACCCCGGTATCCCGCACTTCGAAAACAGGCCCTTTTTCCCCGGTGCGCACCACCACCGTCACGCATCCCTGGTCCGGGGTGTTCTCGATGGCATTTTTTACCAGTCCTTCCACAATTTTTTCCATCACTTCCGCAGGAACCAGCACCGGAGCCACCGGTTCCAGACGGACTTCCATCTGAATGTGACGGTGGGCAAATCGTGGCTTCAGGAATTCCAGATGTTTTTTCACCAGCTGGTCCAGGGCGATATCCGTGCAGGGAATCTCGGCACGACCAAACTCGCGGTCAATGGCCTGCTGGATCACCTCCGGCGCCCGGGTGCTGCCCGGTTGGGCTTCGGCCAGGGTAACCAGCATGTCACGACAGGCCTCCAGGAGAAAGGAGAGCATGCCATGGGCCCGGTAGTCCTGCTCCCTGAGCATGTCTCCGATTTCGTACTGCATGTCCAGCAGCCGCTGGAGGTTCCTCCGCGCCCGCGCCATGATCTTTTCCAGAGCCTTGTCCGGTCCTCCGGGAAACCGCTTTTCCAGCAGTCCCAGTGAAGCGGAAAGCACCGACAGCGGTGTTTTCAGTTCGTGGGAAAGATGGTGGATCACCTGCTCCTTGGCACGGTTGAGCCCGCGCACATTTTCGTAAGCCCGCTGAAGCGCCTCGTTGATGCGGGCATTTTCAATGGGCAGGGCGACCAGGTTGGCCACGGCTCCCAGAAGATCCACGTCGCCGCTGTCAAAGGATCCTTCAGTCTTGTTCACCGCACACAGGACGCCGATCATCCGCTCCTGTATGCGGAGGGGCACGTCCAGCATGTTTTTCGTGTGGAATTGAGCCTGTTTGTCCACCTGGTCGTAAAAATACGGACTCTTGGCCGTATCGGAAACGATCAGGGGCTCGCCGGTCCGGTAGACGTGCCCGGCCACCCCCTTGTCCATGGGGAACCGGATCTCCTTCATCTTGCTGCCGGTCTTGCCGTCCTCATAAGCCGCCACAGGGATGTAGAACTCCTGTTCCTGCTCATCGATGAGGATGACCATTGCCCCGGCAACCCGGATCAGCTCCTGGACCTGGCGGGTGATATACTCCAGCATGCGGTCCAGCCCGGGAAAGCGGTACAGTGCCTGGGCAATGCGAAAAAGGGCCTGATTGATCTGCTCGGCCCGTTTCCGGGCGGTCACGTCGCGCAGGGTGATGACCTGGCCCGCCGGGTTGTCTTCGGCATCGTAAAAGATGGCCCCGTCGACCACGATGTCCAGAACCCGGCCGTCCTTGGTGAACCGGCGGGTTTCGAAACCGTGGAGCACTTTCTCCCTGAACAGTTTTTTAATTCCAGCCCGTGTACGGTCCTTTTCGCTGTCGGGGACAAAGGGGATACGCTTGCCTTCGAGTTCGCTCAAGGTCCAGCCGAAAACTTTTTCGAAGGCAGGATTGAGGTAGGACACCGTACTGTCCATGTTGAAAACAAAAACCGGATCGGGTAAAAATTCCAGGAAGGCCCGGTATCGTTGTTCAGCCCGGTAGCTGGACTGGAAAAGCTCCTGGGAGCGTCGCTGGGAGGCTTCCAGCTCCTGCTGATCGGCTATTTTCTGGGTGACATCCCGGGCGACGCCCTGAAAACCGGTCTTTTTGCCGGACCGGTCCACAATGAGGCTGACCGATATTTCGAGAATCCGCTCCTGGCCGTCCTTTCGGATGATTTTCCAGATGATTTCCGACGGGATCTCACCGGCCTCGTAGAGCCGGTTGAAGAGGGTGAAGGCGTACAGGGCATTCTCGGCGTCCATGAATTCGCTGAAGTTCCGTCCCTGGATCTCGGCAGCCGTATAACCGAAAATACGGCACAGGGCGTTGTTGAAAAAGCGGAAATTGCCCTTCAGATCGGTCTCATAAAACCCGTCCGCCACATCTTCCAGAAAGACCCGGAACCGGTCCCTGAAGATGTCGTCGGCATTACCCGGAGGATCGGAATTCGGGGGGACGTCGGCCATGGGTGTAAGTATCGCGGATACGGTAAGATTAGTCCGAGTTTTCCAATATGCCGAACTGCTTGGCGTCCAGCAGGTTTACGCCGTTTTCCTGCATAACGGCGATAGCCTTGTCATTATCCGAAAAACGGAAAATCATGACAGCCTGCTCCCGGCTCTGCCGCAAAAAGGCATACATGAACACCACCTGAATGTTGGCATCCAGAATCGGTTTCAGGACACTGGCCAACTGACCCGGCCGGTCCGCGATTTCAGCGGCCACCACATCGTTCACCATGGCAGGGATATGCATCTCCATGAGCAGTTGACGAGCCTTGGCCACGTCGGAAACCAGCAGTCTCAGTTGCCCGAAGGCACCGGTGTCTACCAGGTTCAAGGCTCTGAGATTGATCCCCGCGTTTCCCAGCGCATGGGTGACTTCGTAAAGACGACCCGGTGAATTTTCGATGGACACCACGATCTGTTTGAGTTTTAGCATGGCCTCCTCCCTTACGTGTATTAACTGGTGTCGGCCGCCATCGGGGGTATCGGGAAAGCAGTTTGACACCAAGCCATGAATATTGCTATTTTTATCAAGGCATTATTAAGAATAATGCGTCTATTCTGTCAAGACTTATCAATAGGTGAATCCATGAAAATCAGGCTCGTGCCGATCCTCTGCTGCCTGTGGTGGGCCTTACCCGCTGCCTCGGAAGCACTGACCGCCAATGAAATCCTGCAGCTCAAACGGAACGGGGTCTCCGAGGAGACCATTCAGATGATGCTGCAAAGCGAAATACAGGCCCAGTCCCAAAAGGGATCCCCTGAAGGGGAAACCATGGGCATTAAAACCATCACGCGCCCGGGTGGCCAGTCGGCCATTGTCTATTCCACCGGAAGCGGCGGCCAGGACGCCCGCGACGCAGACAACCGCCTGAAGGAGGAACAGGCATGGGAAATGCTGCGGCAGGTCATCGTCGACACGCGACAAACAAAAGACAGAAGTCGAAGGTCCGTGGACTGAAGGTGTACGTGTTTGTCATTATTCCGTCTTCAGCCCACCGTCATCGGACATCCGACCTCTGACCTCCGTCTTCGGACCTCAGTCCTCAGTGTCCCGATACGCGGGCAACCATCTGTTTGAGCCGCCGCTCAAACCTCGCCAGTTCATCGGCCAGCCTCCGGCTCAGGTCATGGGCTGTTTCAAACTGCTCCTGATCAGCCAGCAATTCCAGCTGTCGGGCCGCATCCGCCGCACCATCGATCTGAAAATTGCGGGCCATGCCCTTCAGGGCGTGGGCCGTCCGGCTTAACAAGGCACCATCTTCGTCCGCGATGGCTTTTTTCACCGTCTCTACCATGGGCGGATAGTCGGCGATGAACATGTCGGCGACATCTTTAAAGAATGCGCCATCGTTGTTGAATGCCTCGAGGAGTGCGACCAGTTCACCGGCATCATCCACCGGTTCCAGGGGTTCGGCCGCTGAGGCCGGTCCCGCTTCGCGCACCGATAGCGGCACCACCCGGCAGATGGCTTCCATGAGCGTGGAAGAAGAGATGGGCTTGGATACATAATCGTCCATGCCGGCTTCAATGCACCGCTCCCGGTCGCCTCGCATGGCATGAGCCGTCATGGCAATTATAGGCACATGCCGGCTGGTGTGCCTTTCCTGATCGCGGATGCGTGTCGTGGCGGTGAGGCCGTCCATCTCAGGCATTTGAACATCCATCAGCACGAGATCAAAATCTTGCCCGGCCAGGGTGTCGATAGCCAGCCGGCCATTGTCAACAATGGTTGACCGGCACTGCCAGCTGTCCAACAAACGCCGGATATACTTCTGGTTGAAGGGCGTATCTTCGGCGACAAGAATATTGAGCGGCGGCAGTGATGGCTTCTGGTCGGAACCGTTGCTGTCCAGCCGCTTTTCAGGAGACACCTTCTCCATGGAGAGGACTTTGATGATGGCATCCAGCAGGTCCGACGGGCGGATGGGTTTGGTTACGACCACCCCGATGGCCGCGTCATTGAACCGGGCCGTCTCTTGGGCGGCGGTGGTGGTGGTAAGCATCAAAATAATCCGAGTGGCATTTCCGGCATCTTCCTTGATTTGTCGAACCAATGACCGGGCACCCGATTGGGGAAGACCGGAATCGATCAACGCCATATCGAAACCAACATCCCCTTTTTCCATTTTTTTGAGCAGCGCGCTGCCCTCCTCTGCCGATGCCGCCGGTTTCGGAGCCATTTTCCAGCTGGTGAGCATCTCACACAGTATTTTCAGGTTGGTGGCATTGTCGTCAACCACCAGGATTCGCAAGCCGCTCAGATCGATCTCATCCGGTATCTCGGTGCCGGCCGCTCCCTTGGATTCCACATCGAAGGCAACCGTGAAATGGAAAATGCTGCCCTTTCCCAGTACGCTCTTGACACCAATCTGCCCGCCCATCAGGTTGACCAGTTGGGCGGATACAGCCAGCCCGAGACCCGTTCCGCCGTATTTTCGAGTGGTGCTGCCGTCGGCTTGCCGGAATGCCTCAAAAATCAATACCTGTTTGCCGGCGGCGATTCCCACCCCGGTGTCTCTGACCGCCACATGCAGCATCAGCCGATTGCCTTCCAGGGACTGGCATTGGGCAAAGACAATTATTTCACCGGAATCGGTGAATTTGAGTGCGTTGCCGATCAGGTTGAGGAGCACCTGACGGAACCGGTGAGGGTCACCCACCAGCCGATCCGGCACGTCGGGGGCCACCCGGTAGGCCAACTCCAGATTTTTCTCATGGGCCTTGACAGCCAGAATTTTGAGCGCCTCTCCTAAAAAATCCCTCAGGTTGAAAGGGGATCGTTCCAGTTCCAGCTTGCCCGCTTCGATTTTGGAGAAATCAAGAATATCGTTAATGACCGACAGCAGGGCATAGGCGGCAGATTGAACGACCTTGAGGTCCTCCTGCTGTTCTCGGGACAGGGACGACCCGAGCAGCAGTTCCACCAAGCCGATGATGGCATTCAGCGGCGTTCTGATCTCGTGACTCATATTGGCAAGAAACTCGCTTTTCGAGCGGCTGGCCGCCTCGGCAGCCATCTTTTCCTGCTTCAATGCATCAGCCTGGCGCCGGCGCGTCACATCCCGCAGAATGCCACGATATCCATCCGGCTGCCCGTGAGTGCCGGCCATGGGAGACACAGAGGTTTCGACCCATCGCCTGGCACCGTCTTTCCGCACGATGACGAACCCCAGGTCCTTTATAGCCCGCCCCGTTCGAGCCACCTTGTCAAATGAGCCAAGCACCTTTTCCGTTTCCGCCGGGGTCAGGAGCCGTCGATAATCCAGTTGATGCAGCTGTTTTGCCTCGTACCCGGTAATCTTTCGGAAAGATTCATTGAAAATCGTAAACTGGCCGTTGCGATCCATTTCGTAATAGCCGTCTTCGATGTTTTCGATGATGGTGCGGTGCTTTTCTTCGCTCCCGGCCAGTGCTTCATCCGCCTTTTGACGCTGGCGGATGGTGTACCCCACATGGGAGCCGAAGATCATGAAAAAACACAGGACCAGCAGCCGGCTCAATACCTCGTTTAATCCAGGATTGAAAAACAGATGGATAAAGGTACCTTTTTCAGAGGTCAATGCAAAAATCAGGGAAGCAACCACCCAGTAGACAAAGGCCACCCCCAACCCCAAAAGGAGCATGCTGTCCGCAAGCCGTGCCGTACTGGTTCTTTTCTTTGGATCGAGAAATCCCCGTGTCACTTCACTGGGATTTCTGTCCTCATGGATAGCAGCCATTAGCGTTTCGTTCGTCACCCACGCGGCAAACCACGGGGAATAAAGGTCTTCTTTGTGGTTTAGCCGCGCACAAGGATTTCCTTGATCTTCTGGGCCAGCTGATTCAGGTTGTATGGTTTTTGAATAAACCCGTCGCACCCTTTCTTCAGGATGGATGCGGCCTGCCCCTCAATGCTGTATCCTGAGGAGAGGATCACACGGACGTCAGGCCGTGAGGATTTGATGCGGTCATAGACAACCTCGCCGCCCATATCCGGCATAATCAGATCCAGGATTAGCAGGTCAATGCGATCCTTGTTTTCATCGAATACGCGAAGGGCTTCTTTTCCCCCATTGGCGAGCAGTACTTCATAGCCGAGTTCATTGAGCATGGCCTTGTCGGCATTGAGGATGTATTCTTCATCATCCACCACGAGAATGGTTCCCGACCCTTTTTCAGGAAGTCTGCCAGAAGAGATGACCCGAAGTTTGTCCTTCTCTTTGGGTATTTGAAGAATTCGGGCTGCAGGAAGGTAGATGGAGAACGTAGTTCCCCGGCCCACCTGGCTGTCCACCGTGATGATGCCCTTGTGTTTTTTAATAATGCCGAATACGGACGCCAGCCCCAGACCGGTGCCCTGCCCCATGGGGCGAGTGGTGTAGAAAGGTTCGAATATCCGCTCAACGATTTTTTCGTCTATCCCCGCTCCGGTATCGGCCACGTCGATTCTCAGGTAGCTTCCCGGGGTCAGGTTGTAGGGTTTAACAAAGGAATCCGCCAGAATGGTATTGGCTGTAGAAACCGTCAACGTGCCCCCATTGGACATGGCATGCCAGGCGTTGACATAAAGATCCATCAAGGCCAGTTCGATCTGGGCGGCATCGGCTTCCGCCATGGCCAGGTCCTGATCCAGGCGTCGCTCCACATGAATTTCTTTGCGGGTCCGGGCAAACATGCTTGAAGACTTTTCAACGATATCGTTGATATCCTCCAGACCCAGGGAATAACGGCCGCCCTTGGCAAAGCTCAGCAGTTGACGGGTCAGTTTGGCACCGCTGTCGATGCACCGTTCGATGCCCGCCAGTTCATCGTACCCGGGGTCACCCATTTTTTTATCCTGGATTAAAATGGAAACATTCCCCTGGATCCCCATCAACAGATTGTTGAAATTGTGGGCAATCCCTCCAGCCAGATTGCCGATGGCATCCATGCGCCGGACATGCTGCAACTGGTACTCCAGGTCCCGTTGATCAGTGACATCGGTAATCAGCAAGATGGTCGTGTCCGCCTCCGCCTTCACCGGGAAGCTGCGAATGACAATCTGCCGTCCGTTGAGTTCAAGGGGACGGGTCAGCCCAACCACCGGCATTGATTGCGCGCCCCGATTCATCAGGACGTCGATACGGCTTTTGAAGGCATCGTCAAACAGTTCCTGGGGCTTGGCGGACAGGAGATTTTCCAAAGGAACGGCAAAAAGCTTCACCGCTGCGGAGTTGGCGTATACCACACGTCCCGTATACACCTCGACGATGCCCTCGTTCATGCTCTCCAAAATGGTCTCCAGATGGCGGTTACGCCCCAGCAGTTCCTTGGTCATGCGCCGCGCATAAACCGGAATGCCGCTGACGGAAGCAATGCCGAGAATTTCATGATCTGAGATCAACTTTGACGGATCGCTGGAATCCTTAATGGCCGCCAGCACATGCTTGCCCATCTGACCGAAAGGACCCTTGGCGATGCAGGCATTCACACCGATCTTCCTGAAGTCCAGGTCCATTTCAGCTACGGCGGCGGAAATGATCACCAGGTAGCAGCTCTTCATATGCTCCATGGTCCTGATAATCTGGCACAACTTGTCTCCGCCGATCTTGGGAATAATCAAGTCCACGAAAACGATATCCGGTTCGAAGGTGGTCAACAGGCTCAACGCACTCAAACCGTCTTCACAGGTTTTCACCTCATGGCCCTCACCATCCAGCAGATTGGACAGGAATTTCAAAATCATTCGGTTGTCGTCGACCACCAGTATTTTCTTTTTCATGGATTTGAATCCTCTATGTGGGCCGCCGGGAGCATGATTAGCAATGCGACGATGGGACCGGAATCGGCAACCCCGTTGACAGCAGCATACCGGGACAGCTTGATGGATAAGATTCTTTCAGGCCAATCGATTATGCACAGGCGGCCTGTGGCGGTCAAGAAAATTATCGCCATGGCGAAACCGTTGCCGGCACCGGTTTTTAATTGACAGTTTTTCTCTGTCCTTCTAATAAGGACCATACCTCTAAAACGGAAACCATGGTCGGCCTGTTCGCATCTTTATAGACGGGTTTGCCCACTGGCACGCATCCCCTCAAAAAATGCAACCGATTCCTATGCAGAAAGAAAATCATTTTATGCGATATGCTGATACCATTGATGAATCCCGCCAGTATCTGCGCCTGACCCTGGAATTGATCGGCAAACATGGCCTTCCTACCGACCCGCTGAACTACTGCATCTGGTACGAGTATGCCTCCGGAAAAAATGAGGCGCTTAACGAAGCCATAGACAGGCATCTGAAAGGCAACGGTGATTTCTCAGAAGAGATCAGTAGACAACTTTTCAACCAGCACATCGCCGGTGGCAAGGAAACGGTAACCACCCTGGTTCGAGAAGAACTGAAAAAGGTCTTCACCGAAATCATCCTTGCGATCAAAACCACGAACCGGAATTTTTCAGCGTCCGAGAACAATCTGGAGACCATCCATGAATCGCTGGCTCCCAGCCTTTCTGAAGCGGATGTGGAAAAGATCGTGAGTCAGATCAAAGATGAAATTAAAAATTTGGAGTCCTCCAGCACATCCTTCAAGAAACAGCTCCAGCAGGCGACCCGTGAAATCGATCAACTGAAAATCAAGATGGCGCATTACCGGAGTGAAGCGCTCAAGGACCCGTTGACTCGAATTGACAATCGCCGGGGGTTTGAGAAAAAGCTGAGCGATGCCGTCGCTGGCGTCAACGCCGCCGAAACGCCCCTCTGTCTGATCATTGCCGATATCGATCACTTTAAGAAAGTCAACGACACCCACGGTCATCTGGTGGGAGATAATGTACTGCGGATGGTCGCCGTCACCATCAAGGATTCGATCAAGGGGAAGGATCTGGTCGCCCGCATAGGTGGTGAGGAGTTTGCCATCCTGCTTCCTGACACGCCCTTTGACGGGGCCATGAAACTGGCTGAAAATATACGCCTCACCTTTGAACGGCTCGACTTGAAAAAAAAGAATACCGGGGAGAACCTGGGAACGATCACCCTCTCCTTTGGCGTGGCTGCCTACAAAAAAGATGAAGCCGCCGAAGCCTTCGTACACCGTGCGGATGAGGCCCTGTACCGGTCCAAAAATACCGGCAGGAACAAGGTAACCGGCATTTAACGGCTTCCCGATCGAGGCTGGAACCACCAGCGCAGACCATTGCCGGCCCGGATCCCCATCTTCATCCGCGTGCGGATCGCCAAGAGATAGATAACACGTTACCCTATCTGTTTTTTCAAGCATGAATGAAAACCAGTCTGAAATGGAGGTCAACCCCATGCACACACGTCTGTTGGACCATCTGTCCGGTGAAATCGACATATTGAAAAAAAACGGGCTCTACAAAGATGAGCGGGTGATCACTTCCGCCCAGCAGGCCGCCATTACGGTCGACAGTGGAAAAACCGTTCTCAACTTTTGCGCCAACAACTATCTGGGACTTTCCAACCATCCGCGGCTGGTGGAAAAAGCGCAGGCCGCTCTTGCCGCCTATGGCTTCGGCATGTCCTCGGTTCGTTTCATCTGCGGCACACAAGACATCCACAAAACCCTGGAAGCCAGAATCAGCAGTTTTCTGGGCACCGAAGACACCATTTTATACAGTTCCTGCTTTGACGCCAACGGCGGCCTTTTCGAAACCTTGCTGGAAGAAAACGACGCGGTGATCAGCGACGCCCTGAACCATGCGAGCATCATCGACGGGATCCGGCTATGCAAGGCCCAGCGCTTCCGCTACCGGAACAACGACATGGACGACTTGGAAGAACAGCTCAAGGCGGCCGCGGGCTGCCGATTCCGCCTCATCGCCACCGATGGTGTCTTTTCCATGGACGGCATCATCGCCGATCTGAAAAGTATCTGCGATCTGGCGGATCGCTACGATGCCCTGGTGATGGTGGACGACTCCCATGCCGTGGGATTTATCGGTGACCGCGGGCGGGGAACGCCGGAATACTGCGGGGTGGCCGATCGGGTCGACATCGTCACCGGCACCCTGGGCAAGGCACTGGGCGGCGCTTCGGGGGGATATACCGCCGGCAGAAAGGAGATCGTCGCCTGGCTGAGGCAACGCTCCCGGCCCTACCTGTTCTCCAATTCCCTGGCACCGGTCATCACCGCCACGTCTATCGCCGTGCTGGACCTGCTCGAGGAGAGTTCGGACCTGCTGGTTCGGCTCAAGGAAAACAGCCGCTATTTCAGGCAGAACATGCAGGCGGCGGGATTCACCCTGGTGCCCGGCCGGCATCCCATCATCCCGGTGATGCTGGGGGACGCCGTGCTGGCCCAGAAATTAGCGGCCCGGATGCTGGAGGAGGGCATTTATGTGGTGGGCTTCAGTTTCCCGGTGGTGCCCAAGGGTCAGGCCCGCATCCGCACCCAGATGTCCGCCGCCCACACCCGTGAACACCTGGACCGGGCAATCGAGGCCTTTATCAAGGTGGGCAAGACGCTTGACATCATCCCTTAAGAGAGGAAGGCAGGTAATCGCATGGAAACCATGAAGGCCATTGTCAAGCTGAAACCCGAAACCGGCATCTGGATGGACCAGGTGCCTTTTCCGAGTATCAGCCACAACGACGTACTGATCAAAGTGCTCAAGACCGCCATCTGCGGAACGGACATTCATATTTACAACTGGGATTCCTGGTCCCAAAAAACCATCCCCATCCCTATGACCATCGGGCATGAATTTGTGGGCGTCCTTACCGAGATCGGCAGCGAAGTCAGGGGACTGAAAGAGGGGGACCGGGTGTCGGCCGAAGGGCATGTCACCTGCGGTCACTGCCGCAACTGCCGGGCCGGCAAGCGCCACCTGTGCCGCAACACCATCGGCGTGGGGGTCAACCGGCCCGGATGTTTCGGCGAGTACATCAGCGTACCGGCATCCAATGTCTTTAAAGTACCGGACTCCATCGACGACGATATCGCCGCCATCATGGACCCGTTCGGCAATGCCGCCCACACCGCCCTCTCCTTCGATCTGGTAGGCGAAGATGTACTGATCACCGGTGCCGGCCCCATCGGCATCATGGCCGTGGCTATAGCCAGGCATGTGGGAGCCCGACATATCGTGATCACCGACGTCAATGACTATCGGCTGAAGATTGCCGGCCTCATGGGAGCTACGGCGGCCATCAATGTGACCCGAACGACCATTGCCGACACGATAAAGCAATTGGGCATGAAGGAGGGGTTTGATGTAGGTCTGGAGATGTCCGGCAACGTACAGGCCTTTCGGGACATGCTCATGGCCATGAATTATGGCGGACAAATCGCCATCCTCGGCATCCCTGCCGGCGAGGTGTCTTTAGACTTGACGCAGATCATCCTCAAGGGACTTAAGATCAAAGGTATATACGGCCGCGAAATGTTCGAAACCTGGTATAAAATGACCAGTATGCTCCAGAGTCACTTGGATATATCGCCGGTGATCACCCACCGGTTCGGTGTGGACGACTTCCGTCAGGCTTTCGACGTCATGCGCTCCGGCCAGTCGGGTAAAGTGATTATGGACTGGGAATAATTTCTCTCAACTCAAGGAACTCAATAAAACCATTAACCTGAATAACTGATGAATCGCACTACTCTCCCCTCTTGAATCGGCCGTGTTCGAGAAAATGGGCCGTCTGGGCAATCACCTCCGGATCGTTCATGATAAAGCCGTGGCTCTTATGAACCACTAAAAAATCAGACATCTCCGCCAAACGGGCGCGTTGGACGGAAACCTTGCCGTCGTCCGGCCCCGGTACCCGGGAGGAAAACCAGGGTTCCAGCGTGCTGTCTCCAGCGATGATCCCCACCGGCACATCTACCGGCCCCAGGCGATTGGGAACGGAAGCGGCCGTCGTTCCCAACTGCTGGCCCGCCGGCCCCATGATCCAGCGATATAGGAAATTATCCTTCAGCAGATCGGCGATTTCGCTGCCTTGGTTGGGAGGACTGAGCATCACCACCCGGCTTCCCGGCGGCAGGCGATGCGCTTGCAGGTATTGCCGGACCAGAATCCCGCCCAATGAATGCGTGACGAAATGTATGGGCACCGACGGGTGTTCCAGTCGGCAGTGCCGGACCGTTTCAGCGACGACACCCTGGCTCAGCGTTTCGATGCTGGCCTGGGTGGACGGATAATCCAGGTTGACCACCCGATAGCCCTTATCCGCCAGATGTGCGGCCATCGTTGCCATGGACCGGTGTGTGCGCCCCATGCCGTGAAGGAGGATGACACAAGCCTCCATATCTTTCCTTTTCCCTTCCATGGCATCAGCCACAACCGGCTCATTCATTAACATGGCCACGGTTATCAGGGCCGATAGGATAACGAAACATCTTTCCATCAATTCACGCTCCGGGATCTTTGAATCGGTCCGTTCATCGGACGATGACCAGATAAAGTCATCCAGGAGACAGAAGCCTTAGTCGCTCTTTTAATGCTGTCGGATCTACCGGCGGTCTTAAAATTATATCTTGGCTTCACGGTTAACGGAGATCCAACGCACAGAATGGGCCAAAAGGCCTTTTTGAGATCACTTGCAGCAATCGATTGAACCAGAAGGCACAAGGGCGCTGACAGGCATCCCGCAACATGACTCAACGGCATGACAACAAATCCCTGGCCATTCCAGTCAACCCACAGTGCGTCACGGGTGTACAGGTTGACGGGTGTCGCCGTGCTTTTTACATAGCTGACACCCGGCGCCCGGAACAGCCGGACCCGACTCTTGATATCGTATACAGCGGCGTCGACCATGGTGTGCGTCGCGTTCTTCTCGCCGGGTATGACGTATGCCCTGACGAGGGTCCAATAGGTGATGGAAGCGAAGCCTTCGTCGGTGAATTGCGCCTGATCGTAAGAAACCAGGGCGATGACATCAATGCCGAACATGGTGCGAATTTGATCCAGGTTGGGAAAGCTTCCCCGCGGCACGAGATAGGCAGAAGGGATAATTTCGATGGCATGAACGAATTCGAGTGCCTCAAAACGCCGGCTGACCTTTTCCAACAGTTTTATCTTGTCACTTTCAGTCAGCACCTCTTGGCGATCGGTTTCTCCGGAAATGTATCCGGTGATCCATCCGCCGGACCGTCGGTCGGCCATGCCTTGATTGGAGGGCGCGAAGGCAACACCCACTTTGATCGGAAGTTGAAGATGCGAAATCTCAGCCGTTTCAACAACCGGGTTCCTATCGGGATAGAGGTAATCTACTGCAGAACTGTTGTAACGATTAGCCGTCTGGGCACATCCCGACAAAAGCCCCAATGAAATCAGAAATAACAGGATCCGGGTAACCATTTCAAACGTCCTCATGGGTTAACGTTTATCCTGCCGCAGCGCCATGACCTTTTCCCGCAGGTCATCCGCCGCCACATATGCCGGTGCGACCGGGGGGCCGGCAACCAGTTCGACACGGGACCAGAAGCGCTGGGGCAGCCGGGTCATGGCATGGCCGTTCTTGTGGCTGAAAAAGCTTCCCCAGAGCCCTTTCAATGCCATCGGCACCACCGGAACGGGATTCCTCCTTATAATCCGCTCTATACCGGGCTTGAAACCAGCCACATGGCCGTCCTGGGTCAACTGCCCTTCGGGGAAGATGCAGACCACCTCTCCGGCCTCCAGGGCTTTGGAAATCTCGTCGAAGGCGACCTTCAACCCCGCCGGGTTGGTGCGTTGGGAGGCGATGGGAATGGCCCGGGCCGCCCGGAAGATAAAGTTCAGCAAAAAAATCCGGTAAATGGGTTCATAAATCACGAAGCGCACCGGCCGACGGCAGGCGCCGATGATCAGCAGTGCATCCATGTAGCTGACATGGTTGCACACCAGCACGGCAGGGCCCTTATCAGGGATTCGGTCCAGATCCCGGTGATGGAAGCGGTACATGGTGTGGGTGATCATCCACACCAGAAAACGCATGGCAAACTCGGGCACCAGGGAGTAAATGTAGACGGCCACGGCAACATTGGCCAGGGCAAGCAGCAGGAAAAAAACCGGGATGGAAACACCGGCAACGCCGATAATAACCGCGCCGGCCAATGAAGAAAGCACCATGAACAGGGCGTTGATGATATTGTTGGCGGCGATCACCCGGGCCCGCTCCTCCGGCCGGGTTCGCATCTGGACCATAGCGAACAGGGGTACGATATAGAGCCCGCCGAAAACACCGATCATCACGAAGTCAATCATGAGCCGGATGCTGCCCGATACGACAAGAAACTGGGTCAACGACAAAAGGTCCTCAGATCCGGGAAACCGGCAGGCCCAGAACAAATCGATGCCGAACAGGCTCAGTCCGATTGATCCCAGAGGCACCAATCCCAGTTCCACTTTTTTGTCCGACAGGCGCTCGCATAACAAAGACCCCACCCCGACACCAATGGAAAACAGGGTCAGCAGCAGGGTTACCACACTTTCACCGCCGGCGAGCACGGTTCTGGTAAAATTGGGAAGCTGGGTCAGGTAGGCGGCCCCCAGCAGCCAGAACCAGGATATCCCCAGGATGGACAGAAAAACGGGACGTTCACGGCGGGCATAGCCGATGGTTCTCAGGGTCTCGCGAAACAGGTTCCAGCGCACGGTCAGATGGGGCACATGGATTGTGGTGGCCGGAATCATCCGACTGGCCAGCCATCCCGCCAGGGCTACGCCCACCAGTACCACCCCGGTGACCGCCGAACCATCTTTCATCTGAATCAGCACCCCGCCGCAAAGGGTTCCCAACAGGATGGAAATGAATGTCCCCATTTCCACCAGGGCGTTGCCGCCTACAATTTCCTCCGGTTTCAGGTGCTCAGGCATGATGCTGTATTTAACCGGGCCAAAAAAAGCGGACTGGGCGCCCATGAGAAACAAAAGCCCCAGCAGGGCCACCAGGCTGCCAGTCCAGAAAGCACATCCCGCGAAGGCCATGATGGCGATCTCCATGATCTTGATCCGGCGGATCAGCAGCGACTTTTCCATCTTGTCGGCAATCTGACCGGCTGTGGCCGAAAAAAGAAAAAAGGGAAGGATAAACAGCCCGGCAGCCAGGTTGATGACCACGTCTGATGCCATCGACAGGCGCTGGCCCGCCTGGAATGCAATCATCAGCATTAATGCATTTTTAAACACATTATCGTTAAAGGCCCCGAAAAACTGGGTCCAGAAAAAGGGTGCAAACCGCCGTGTGGACAGCAACCGCAGCAACCCGCTTTCATGCTCAGGGACAGGCGTGGCAGTTGATTGCATCATATCGGACGGCATTTGTTGAGGATGATGACCCAGTCTCTTTTTTCGTTTTTCCATCTCGCGTTTCCTTACATTGATTATTGGACAGATTATCGGTCAAAGTATGTCAATGGAATTGAGAAAAAAACCGTTTGGTCCGTTTATTCCTCATGAATCAAATTCCATGCCGTAATCGTAGCATTTAGTTTATTCTATGTAATCACAGGGGTTTTTTGACAGGTCCACCATTTTTAAATGGTTATTTCGCCAGCAAATTATTGTTCAATTTTTGTTTATATGTTATGCAAAATTTGAATATAAGCTTCTACAATCACCACCCCATTTGAAGGTCCCGGAATTGCCAATGGAACAGCTTACGTCATCGGAACGCCAATTCTTTTCTCTGGTTCATCAGGCGGTTTACGCCAATCCGTTCAGTGATCAGCGCAACCGCGTGGATCTTGAAATTGCCGGGCTTTTTCCAGAAACAACCGATGAACAGGGGTTCGACGAAACGATTGCACAAGTCCGCCGCCATATCGACAGGCTCGAGAACGAAGGCCGGGGAACCATAAGCCGCTACGGCAATAAAGACAGGGAATTATTGATCAGTTCTTTCCTGTTCGACCTGTTTCACCGCTTTACCGACCGGTTCGACCGGCTCATACTGGATCAGTTGCAGGCCGGAGAGCGGTCCCTGCCGGTTCCCTTTGCCGAGGCGGCCATCGACCTGTTGACCGGCTGGGGGATTGACCGGAAGATGGCCCACCGTTATCTGGCCATGTGCTATCAACTCCGGCGAGCCTTTTTTTTCATCGACAAGAACCTAAAGGGGCGCAGCGACAGCATGCGCCGGCTCCGGGAAAGTCTGTGGAACAACGTATTCACCCACGACATGGATCTTTACCACCGCTACCTGTGGAACCGCATGGAAGATTTTTCCACCATGCTCCTCGGCGAAACGGGCAGTGGCAAAGGCACCGCCGCCATGGCTATCGGCCGGTCAGGCTATATCCCCTTTGATGAAAAAAAAGGACGCTTCGAGGAAAGCTTTGCCCGTTCTTTCATTGCCCTCAATCTGTCACAATATCCAGAGACACTCATCGAATCGGAACTGTTCGGTCACCGCAAGGGCGCCTTCACCGGAGCGGTGGAGGATTACGCAGGCGTCTTCGACCGATGCAGCCCATTTGGCGCCATTTTTCTGGACGAAATCGGGGAAGTCGGCGAACCCGTGCAGATCAAACTGCTCCAGGTGATCCAGGAGCGCATTTTCAATCGGGTGGGAGACCACCACCCGAGGCCGTTTCGGGGTCGGCTCATTGCGGCCACCAACCTTCCGGCCGAGCGGTTGATTGACGGCCGGGCCATGAGAAAGGATTTTTTCTACCGACTGTGCTCGGATCTGATCGTGGTTCCGCCCCTGGCCCAACGGATTCATGAAAACCCCAACGAATTGGAAGAGCTGCTCCAGGTTGTCGTCGAACGCATCGTCGGCACGCCGTCGGCTGAACTGGTGGCGCTGGTCAAAGGGCAGATCTGCCATACCCCGGGAATCACCTATGCATGGCCGGGAAATGTGCGGGAATTGGAACAGTGCGTGCGACGAATTCTGCTGAAACGGGCATACGAACCGTTAGCGCCAGGTTCACCATCGGGTGTGATTTCCGAGTTGCAGAAGGGTATTGAAGCGCAGTCCCTCGATGCCAAGGCCCTTGTCGGCGGTTATTGCTTCATGCTTCACCGGCAGCATAAGACCATTGAAGCGGTGGCACGCATCACCGGTCTGGACAGGCGAACAGCGAAAAAGCACATCGGGGAGGGCAACCGCCTCTTTGCAACGGACGACGGATGAAGTGTCGTTTGAAAATGCTTCAGGGATATCATGGGGTTCGAGGCAGGATAGCCACGCACCAATAACCAAACGGACGCGGCAAAGATGCTCGCGTCCGCTTGGTTATTGAATGCCCGCTACCCTTTGATCACGCGGGGTGTCAGCATCTGGTGCTGGGGACAGATGGATTTCGGATTCTGGTAGACACAACCGGCAAAGGCAGACAGGTAACGCCTGATTTCCGACATTTTGATCACCTCATCCACAAACCCCTTGCGGGCACAGTAGCTCGGCCGGGAATTGTCGTAATATTCCTGAGCCATCTGGTTCATCTTATCTATGACCGGTTGCAGGGGCTTTCCGGCGCTTTTCTCCTTGACCAGCCGTCGTGAGAAGCTGGCGGCAGCGGCGGTCTCCCCGTGCATCACGTAGATTTCCGTCGTCGGCACCCCTAAAGTAAGTGCGTTGTGCCGGTTGGCCGTGGGCCCGCCCATCACATAATGGGCCGCGGCAGTGCCTTTGCGCAGCACCACTAAAAGTTGGGGAACGTCGGTGGACTGAATCGAGTAGATCAGCGACTGTCCCAGTCCGAGCAATTCGGCCTTTTCGGCAATGTCACCCACGTCGATGCCGGAGGTGTCCTGGAACCAGATGATGGGCACCCGGTCGCGGCCGCACAGGGTGACAAACTCATTCATTTTGATCAACCCCTGGCGGTAGAGTTTACCGCCAATTCCTGGGTAATCGGCGTATTCAGGGTAGCCATCTCCCAGCCATCCCTGGCGGTTGCCAATGATCCCCATCAGATATCCGTCGATTTTAACCAGACCAGTGTAAATCTCAGGACCATAGCCGGGTTTAAACTCCATATGTTCACTGCCATCGACGATGCGGGCCAGCACCTGGTCGAAGTCGTAAATCTGCTTCTGGTTGAAAGGAACCAGGCTGTAGATGTCGTCGACCGGGAAAAGGGGTGCTTTGGGTTCAGCCACTCGGAAAAACTTGGGGTTGTAGGCCGGGATGTCTTTCATGAAATCCTTTAGGCCGTCGAGCACCTGGGTCTCTTCATCGTAGACATACCGGAAAAAACCTGTGCCGTCGTAGTGGACGTCCACGGACCCCGGCGGTTTGGCCTTATACTGCTTGGCTGAGTTGATCAGTGCCTCGGCCCCCTCTTCGTCGAAAAAACCCTTGGGGGACATGCCGCTGAGGATGCCGCCGCCGCCCACGGCAATATTGCAGTCCTTGTGGGCGAACAGGACCGTCGGGCTGATGCCCTGGTATCCGCCACCGGCCGGGTTGGTTCCGTATATGGCGGCCAGGATAGGAATGCCCGCCTGGTTCAGTTCGGCGTGCCGGAAAAAAGGGGTGCCGCCACCGCGGCGACCTGCATAGAATTTTTCCTGCTCCGTCAACTTCACCCCGCTGCAGTGGACCAGCCAGACCAAGGGAATGTTCAAGCGTTTGGAAAGATTGGTCACCTTTAGAATATTTTCGGATTGTCCGGGCAGCCAGGCACCGGCAAGCACCTTGTTGTCAAAGCCGATGATCACGGCCCATTTTCCGGAAATTTTACCGAGACCGTCCACAACGTTGGTGGTACCCTCTTCATTGTCCTCCGGGTTGAAAAGGGTGTGCAGGGGGCACCAGGTACCGGGGTCAACCAGATAGTTCAGCCGCTGCCACACCGTCATCTGCCCGCGGGCATTGATTTTTTCTTCCGAAAAGCCGGCCTGTTTAACTTTCTCCGCTTCCTTTTTCAGCTGAGCCTCTACTTCCCTGATCTGTTTGACATTCTCTTCGGCGCTCTTGATCTGTCCGGCATTCATCTCTCGGCCGAAAACCGGCATTTTCTCAAAATACGGTCTCATGGTTTCACTCCCGAATCGGTTAAAAAGTTAATCTATTTTTCAGCGATAGGCCATTGGCCTTTTTCTTTCAAAACCTCTTTGAGCACCTTCAGCGCGGTGTTCACCGTGGGGATGCCGCCGTAGGTAAAGGTCTGGAAAACAACCTCGGCTATCTCCTGCGGTGTGCAGCCCACATTCAATGCGGCCTGAATGTGCAGCTTGAGTTCCTCCGGCCGCGACAGCACGGTCAGCACTGCCACCGCAACCAGCTGCCGTGTGGGATGAGGAATCTTTTCCCGGGCGTACAGCTTGCCGGTTATAAAAAGGGATAGATCCTTTCCCATATCCTTATCAAAAGCCCGCCACAATTCGAAGGGTTTTTCCCCTTCGATCCCGCTGAAATAAAGCGCCCCGGTCTTTTTTGTCTTTTCAACGATATCGTCACTCAAAGCATGAACTCCTTTCGACGTTTTATTCAGAAGTGGCAGATTGGGGGTCGGATCAAGGCCGCAACGTTATTGAAACCGCAGGCGTAGCATCGCTATGTCGAGGATATCAATAACGTGAGAACGCAGAGCCGGGCCGCAAGATGGTATTTGTGGATGAAACGGATTAACGGTTGGCCTTGCGATACCCCAGCTGGTCCAGGGCGATGATCCACTTGCAGATGTTGGCCGATCCCTCCA
>JAHLLR010000031.1 GCA_020444075.1 Deltaproteobacteria bacterium | reverse complement strand
ATAACCAACCATAATTAATAGATAAATCAGTTTTTGTTACGTCTTATCTCAATATCTCAACTCATCAGAATAAAATGATATATTCACTTTTGGTATGTAATCCCAATTTTCACGTTATTTAAACCGACCACAAGATCTTGGTGTTTCCAAGTCCAGCTTTAAACTGCAGATGTTGGCAAGCTGTACGTAAGTTTTGCAAGCACAAATAGCTTCAGTTCTTAAAATCTATCCTGTACCGGTAGATATCAAAGTTATTTTTCACTTCAAAAGCTAATCCATTATTCAAAAACACCCGCTTGGAAAGGCTTAAGGTAGTTCATTGAGAAGTTGCAACTATCTGCCATGGCTCGGCGACGAGAATATTGGCCATTGTTCTGCTTTCCAACGGTTTGATCAGCACCCCATCCAACTCCTTTGCTATGGTCATCTTTATGATGGTCGGGTTCATGTGTTTAAGCGCAGGAAGACTATAGCTGATGTTGATCAGTCCGCAGGTTGCATAAAACCAGGCAAAGACGGTACGACCTATTCGGTTTTGATGAGGAACTGCAAGGTTATACCCGCAGGCACCTGCTTTCACACCAACCCTTTGCGTTTCCGGTAGTCTCCTTCCAGATTGATCAGTCTTTCAGCCATATGGCGGATGTGATTTGCCATGGCCTGCGCCGCAAGCTCACAGTTTCCGTTAATGATTGCGTCCACAATCGCCTGATGTTCGCGGGGGTCGTGGATGACGGTACGCCGGGGTTTGACCACCAGGACGATCTCCTGGGTGAGCTTCATCAGCGGTTCAAGCATGGCTGCGTAAAACCGGTTTCCGCACATTTCCATAAAGATGAAGTCAGTGGCCATGTTCCGGCGGACCCAATCAGCCTGATTTTTAGTCGGAATTTGCTCCTCGGCAAGAGCCTTCCTGAGTTTCTCAGCCCATTCGTCGGTGATATTCTGGGCCGCAAGACACACCACCTCAGTTTCCAGGAACAGCCGGGCCTGGACCAGTTCCTGGACTGACAACTCGCCTGCCATGAACAGGTCAATGAAGTGTTCGGTCAACCGGTCGTATCCGAGTCTCCGGACATAAGCACCGCCGTAAGGCCCCTGGCGGATGGAGACAAAACCGCCGAGTTCGAGGGACCGGATGGCCTCCCGCACCACCACGCGGCTTGCCTGAAATGTCTCAGTCAGTTCCTTCTCCGACGGGAGCTTTTCATCGGGTTTATAATCCCTGATCAGGATGGCGTTCTTCAGTTGGGCGGTGATGGTGTCGGAAAACCGCGACGGTTTCACCGGTGTGAATTTGGGCATGGAAACCTCGTCAGATCTTTGTGTGCAAGTCCTTGCGGCAGGTGGAAAAGCAACCTGCATTCACCGTTGACTTTTAAATGTCTAACATATAACGTTAACTTCATTCGTGCAACCAAATTGCCGACGACCCGTCAATGCCCGGTCAAGCAGCCGGTTATCCGGCGCTCCGTTTTGGAAACCACCCAAAGAACCGGTGCGGCGATCGGTCTGAATGGGGCCGTTGGCAGACTGTCTATGCTGACGATGTCTACCTGGGTCAATCGATCTGGCGTTTTAAATCATAAATCCGACCTGTGGGGTATTTTTACTCCATGAACGTCCACAAACCGCATCGAACTGGAGGAGGTGTTGCATGTTGAAAAAAAGCATGGTGATGGCATGTTTGGCGGTGATGATCGCCGGGTGTCTGATTTCCGCAGGCGCCGCGGACTGGCCCAAAAAACCCATTCAGATTCTAATCCCGTGGCCGCCGGCCAACGATCCGTCGACGATGGTGGCCACGGCCATGGCTCCGGTCATGGCCAAAACGCTGGGCGTGCCGGTGAAGGTTGTCAACAAGCCCGGCGGCGGGGCTGTCCTGGCAACGGCCGAACTGGCCCAGAGCCGCCCGGACGGCTATACGATCGGCCTGATCTCGATCGGTCCCATGATCACCCAGGTGATACGGGGGAAAACGCCCTATAAAAACCAGGATCTTCAACCCCTCGGCCTGGTCTGGTCCTCCCCTTTCACACTGGCCTGCAAGGCGGACGCCCCCTATAGCAACCTCAAGGAACTGGTGGAATACGCCAAAACCCATGATCTGCGTCTGGCCCATTGGGGCCTGGGTGCCGTTCCCACCCTCATCGCCATGAACGTGGCCAAGCAAGGGGGATTTACCTGGAAGGAAACCGCCTACAAGGACCTCAATCCCCTGTTGGTGATGAAGGGCGATGCAGACGTCATCACCTTTTCCACACCCGGACTGACTGACTACCTGGAGTCCGGCCAGATGAAGCTGCTGGCGGCGATGCTGCCCGACCGTCTCCCCAAATACCCCAATGTCGCCACCGTGGAGGAGCAGGGCTTTGGAAAAGGGTATTCCATATGGTTTGGGGCGTTTGTTCCAGCCGGTGTGGAAAAGGAGAAGGTCACGACCCTGAGTCAGGCCTTCTTCCAGGCCATGAAGGATCCCAAGGTTGAGGAAATCATTGCCAACGTCGGGGTCGTGCCCCAGGCCACCGGACCGAAGGAGGCCAGACAGCGGATGGATGATGAATTGAACGAATTTGGCGCCATCATGAAGGAACTGGGCGTAATCAATTGATACCACAATCATTTCCCACTGCAGGCGTGAGGTGCGCACAACCATGCCGGATATAAAGCGACTAAGCAGCCGAACCCACGATCTTCTCGGAGCGGCCCTGGGGCTCTTTGCGTTGGTGATGCTGATCAGTTCCCCCTGGCAGGTTGACACCACCGGACCGGATCCTTTCTATAAAGGGCCGCTGATATTTCCGCTTTCGGTCCTGAGCATGATGATCCTGGCCTCCCTGCCGTTCTGGCGCCGACTGCTGATGCCACCCCCCGGCGCCAGGTGGCATCTCGACGGTCAGGGCGTGCCCTGGCGGACGCTGAAGGTACTGGGGCTTCTCACGTTCTTTCTGGCCGGTCTCGTCGGGGTGGGGCTGGAGATCGCCACACCCGGCTTTCTGCTGGCCGCCTTGTGGGTGGTGGAAGAACGTTCCAAGGTCCGGCTGGTGATGATTCCTGTATGCGTTACCCTGGTTCTGTGGATTTTTTTCAAGTGGCTTCTGGATGTTTGGTTTCCCATGCCGCTTTTATTTGTACCTTTCTCAGGATAGTCCATGTTCGAACATCTGTTTGCCGGATTCACCGCGGCATTCACCTTGGGAAATCTGGCGGCGCTGTTCGCCGGGTCCCTGGTCGGGATCGTGGTCGGCATTTTACCCGGCCTGGGACCCATGGTGGGCATGGTGGTGCTGTTGCCGTTTTCCTTCAGCTTTGCACCGGAGATCGCCCTGAGTCTTTTACTGGGTGTTTTTTGCGGCGGTTATTTCGGCGGCGGCATACCGGCCGTTCTCATGCGAATGCCCGGCGTGCCCTCGTCCCTGATCACCAGTTTCGACGGATATCCGCTCACGCAACAAGGCCAGGCCCAAACCGCCCTCTCCGCGACCTTGCTGGGGTCCCTGGGAGGAGGAGTTATCAGCGTGGCGGTCCTCGTATTCCTGGCGCCGATTTTGGCCCATGTGGCGGCCAGTTTCGGACCACCGGAATACCTGGCCGCCGGAACCTTCGGTGTGGTCCTTGTGATCATGGCCTTTCGGAACCGGCTTTTCGAAGGCCTGCTGCTGCTCGGGCTGGGATTCTGGTTTTCCACCGTGGGTATTGACGGCGCCACACTCAGCCAGCGTTTTACCTTCGGCACCCTGGTGATTCAGAACGGGTTGGATATCGTGCCCATCTGCCTGGGGCTTTTCGGCGTGGGGCAGACCCTGCTGCTGGTGGAGCGGAAGATATTGCAGACCCAGGAGATGCACCTGAGTCGAAGCACCCTCGATTTTTCCAAGCTGATACCGCTTTTCCGTTACTGGAAAACCCTGATACGATCAGGCCTGATCGGCACGCTGATCGGTCTGCTGCCGGGAACCGGCTCCATCCTGGCGTCGTTCATGTCCTATGATGCCGCCAAACGGTTTTCCCCTGAAAAACATCTGTTTGGAAAGGGCACGCCGGAAGGCTGCATCGCCTCCGAGGCCGGCAACAATGCGGTTCCCGCGGGAGCCATGATCCCCCTGCTGACCCTGGGCATTCCCGGAGATGCCATCAGTGCCGTGCTGCTGGGGGTGTTCACCATCAACGGGATCTACCCCGGCCCCCTCCTGTTGGTCAAAGAGCCGGTCCTGATCAATACCCTGTACTGGTCCATGCTGCTGATCAACATCGTCTGTTTCGGGATGCTTGCCCTGTGGCTGCGTCCATTTTCCCTGATCGTCAAAGTGCCGGGAAAACTGTTGGCCGTTAGCATCATGGCGGTCTCCATCGTGGGTATTTACGCGGTGAATACCCGGATGTTCGATGCCTGTGTCGCGGTGGTCATGGGCGTTCTGGGCTATATTCTCCTGCGCATGGAGTGGCCCATCGTCAATCTGGTCATGGGTGTCGTGCTGGGGGATATCATGGAGAACCGCCTACGCCAGACCCTCAGCCTGGGCGACGGCGGGCTGGGCATTCTCTTCGAGCGGCCCATCACCCTCTTTATTTTGATAGGGACGTTGCTTGTCATTGTGGTGCCATTGATCATGGATTATCGCAAAGCCCGCCGCCTTGCAGAATCATCACCCCCATGAATTAAGGAGGTTCTTATGACCTATCCCAGTGTTTATCCGACAGGCGCCACCTTGTACGACCCGGACAAAGCCTTTAACGGCTATACCGTGTTCCAGGCCAAAGAGCTGGGCTGCCTGGTGGTTGACATGAACGGCGGGGAGGTGAAATTGTGGCGGGGACTTCACGGCTTTCCCAATAAACTGCTTCCCGGCGGTCAGGTTCTCGGGCACTCCGGCGAGCGCAACACCCGTTACGGCATGCAGGATTACCGCGATCTGATCCAGGTGGACTGGGAGGGGCGCGTCGTCTGGAAATTCAATGCCTACGAGTTCATCGAGGATCCTGGCGAGGACCCCCAGTGGATGGCGCGGGTGCATCATGATTACCAGCGCGAAGGCAATCCCGTGGGCTATTATGTCCCCGGCCTGGATCCTATGGTGGAAGGGGGCAACACGATGCTACTCGGGCACAAGAATCTGCGGAATCCAGCCGTCACCGACAAACTGCTCCTGGATGATGTGGTCTACGAAGTAGACTGGGCGGGCGACGTGATCTGGGAATGGGTGTGCAGCGACCATTTCGAGGCATTTGAATTTGACGAGGCGGCCCGAAACATTCTTTTCCGGGATCCCAACATGCGGCCCTGCGGCGGCGGGATGGGGGACTGGATGCACATCAATTCCATGTCCGTGCTCGGGCCCAACCGGTGGTACGATGCCGGAGATATCCGGTTCCATCCTGATAATATCATTCTGGACGGCAGGGAAACCAACATCATCTGGATCGTCAGCAAAGCAACCGGCAAAGTGGTCTGGAAGGTCGGTCCCCATTACGACCGGACCCCCGAACTCAGGGCCCTGGGCTGGATCATCGGGCAACACCACGCCCATATGATCCCGCGCGGACTGCCCGGCGAGGGCAATATCCTGGTGTTTGACAACGGCGGCTGGGCCGGTTATGGCGTGCCCAACCCCGGTAGCCCCACCGGTACGAAGAATGCGCTGCGGGATTATTCCCGGGTCCTGGAGTTCGATCCGATCACCTTAAAGATCGTGTGGCAATACACGCCCCAGGAGGCCGGATTGGTACACCCCACGGATTCCAACCGGTTTTACAGCCCGTTCATCAGCTCGGCCCAGCGGATGCCCAACGGCAACACGCTGATCACCGAAGGTGGAGGCGGCCGGATCATCGAGGTGACCGCCGATCACGAGCGGGTCTGGGAATATATCAGTCCCTACTGGGGAAAGTCGTTCCGCATGAACATGATCTACAGGGCCTACCGGGTGCCATACGACTGGATTCCTCAGGCCGCACCACCCGAGGAGATACCGATCCCGGCCGTGGATGTCACCGTGTTTCGCCTGCCCGGCGCAGCGCCTGCCGGAGCCCGATCCGAGACTCCCATGGAAGGAATGATGCCCTATCAGAGTTCGTCCGCCTTGTGCGTGGTCGCCGATCCGGACAGAATTGAGGAGAGCAGCGTGAAATGACCGCCATATTGTACACAGTCACGGGATGCGAACGCTGCCGGGTCGTCAAAGCGTTCATGGACGCGCGCGGGCTGACCTACACCGATGTGGACGCTAAGGGTGAGGGAAAAAACGCCTTCGTCCGTTTCTATCGTGACAATCAGGCGCGGATTCTGCGGGGGCCCGAGGGAATCCAATTCCCCATCTACCACCAGGGCGAGAGGGTCAGGCAAGGTCTTGGCGTGATCCTTTCCTGGCTGCATGTCGGAGTCCGCATAGAGCCGTTCGTGCGTCCCGGCCTTGTCGGTCATGGGTGGGCCGGCGGATTCAATCTTTCCGGCGGCCCCCAGGATGCGGGCCGAGAACTGTTGCCGGTGCTTCGTCATTTGAGGGAGCATGGCATCAAGATCCGAATGGAGACCGACGGCCGCAACAGCGATCTGCTCAAGCAGGTCTTGGTGGAGGGTCTGGCGGATCATCTTCAGTTTAACCTGTTGGGGCCAGCCGAGGCCTATGCACGCTTGCCGGAACGACCTTGTACGGAAGAGGAGATCAGCGCCAGCCTGTTCATCGCCCAGCGGGCTGGGGAACTGAGCATTGTACTCATAGTCGCACCCCTACCCGGGGGAGACCGCTACCTGTCTCCGGAAGAGGCTGCCGCTGCAGCGGCCATGGTTGCAGCGGCAACCCAAAACAACCGGATACCCTTCGGGATTTGCATCCTACAGCCGTCACCCGATTCGAGCCTGGCGCCTTTACCCGCGACAGCCGGATTCAAGTATCGCACCGCAGTGCGCCGATACATGCTCAGCGCGGAAATTCTTGCATCCGACACGGCGTGAGACCGGCCCTGGCAACATCTAATTTCGAAAGGAGTCCTCAATGTCGCGAAGCTCCCAAGTGTGGTCAAATGGAGAACTGATTCCGTTCGTGGAAGCCAAGGTCCATATGCTTTCCCACGGGTTTTCGCGTGGTTCCGCCGTATTCGAAGTGTTCGGTGTTCACTTATCACCGAATGGCCCTCAAGCTTTTAGGATGGACGAACACCTGAAGCGATTGGTGCGCACGTGTGATTTGTTGGGTATGCATCTGGCCCATAGCCCGTCAGAGATCGCCGAGGCAGTCAAACAAACCGTAACAGCCAATACAATGGCCAATGGCTATATCAAGGTGATGGCCTACTATTCCGAAATTTCACTGGGCAATTTGGTTCCCGAGGGCAACTTGGATCTGGCCATTTTTGCCTTGGAGGCCGGGTCCGATCTGGGGCTGGATTCAAACAAGACCGTCAGCGCCTGCATCTCCAAATGGTGCAAGCTTCATCCCCGGAGTGTGCCTCCCATGGCCAAGGCCTGCGCCAATTACCTGAACGGTTTTCTGGCCCGTCAAGACGCCAGGCAGCGAGGGTATGACATCGGCATCCTTTTGGACACCCATGGCTTTGTGGGCGAAGGCGCCATGGAGAGTGTTTTCATTGTTAAAGAGGGTGTATTGAAGACCCCGCCATTGGGCCGGGTGCTTTCCTCCATTACCCGAATGAGCATTATAGAATTGGCCAGGGTTTCGGATATGAAGGTTTTGGAAACGCCCATCTTACCCGACGAGCTTTCCTCCGCCGATGAGATTTTCTTCTCTGCAACACCATTCAAGGTCCTCCCCGTCAACCGTCTTGACAACGTTCAATTCGATGCTCCAGGCCCCATTTCAATACGATTGGCAGAATTGATGAGCGATGTGACAACCTGCAAAGATGATCGATTTACAAACTGGTTCCAGCCGCTTTAATGAAGCGTTGACCATCCGCTGTTTCACGCCCATTAGAATTTATTGTATTTTGATTCTTTCCTACTTTTTCAAATTCTTCGAATCAGGGTCAATAGTGTTTCACACGAAATTGAAGCATGATGAAAGCTGGAGATATGACACGATTGTGAATCATGGAAAAGCATGTGATCTACAAATATCTTTTGCCGGGCTATGATTTCAGGTCCTCTTTCTTTCGATCAAATTCCTCTTTGTCGATTTCACCTTTGGCATAACGCTTCTTTAGAATTTCTAAAGGTGTTTCCATGACAGAACCATCGGGGCTTTTTGATTTTGAAGCCTGAAGCAGAAAATAAATAATAACACCAACTAAAGCTAAAACTATTATCCACATAAATCCTCCACCATATCCATAGCCCATCATATGACCCCAGTTGCCCATTTGGCTTCCATAAGGACCTTGCGCACAAGCAATTAATGTAAATGATGCAAGCATCATAAGCAGAAAGAATATTCTTTTCAGTCTCATCCTTTTTGTCTCCTTAACCTATGGAATCGAAAGCCTTCCTTTTCAATTCGAATGAGAGGGAAGGCAAAAAATCGGATATAAGGATAACATAAAAACCCCTATTTTCTCCAGCGTGTTTCCTGTGATGGTGGAGGTTCGCGGCGCGAATGCGCGAGTTGACTCCGTCGCCCGGTCGGCCCGCGCCGCTGCGACTTACCATAGGGATCCTACCCGCATGAATACGGAGCTGTCATAAAGTCAGGATCGCCCTCGGGAACCCGTTTGACAAGCAAAACGCTGGAAGGGGTGCTTTCGAGAATGCGCAGCGGCAGGCTGCCTCGAATACGTCGGTAGACGTCGTGCCTCAAGCTGCTGCCCATCATGATGACGGCATTTTCTCCGGCGATTTCAAGGATCGTTTCGCTCCGGTTATGGCTTTCGCGGAGTGCGACCAGGCCGAGTTTTCGACGGACGGTTAACCAGTCCCTAGCCCGCTGCATACAGGCCTCGGCGTCTTTGATCTTCTGGGGGGGCATATCGGGCGAACTCAGGCATAGAATATCGATCGGCTGCCGAATGGCCGGGAGCAGCTGCTGGAGCATTGGGAACTGTCGCTGCGAGGATGGTGAACCGTCCGCGCAGACCAGGAAACGGTGGTCCGGACCGCCGCCGCGCACGACCAGCAGCGAGGTGTGCAGATCCAGCGCCAGCTTGCGCGCCGTGCTGCCGATCATCAGGCGGACCAATCGGCCGCGGCGGGGCAGCGCAGCGATCAGCAGGCCGTAACCGTGCTCGTCGACTTCCTTGTTGATTGCCTCGACGAAGGGACCGAAACATTCATAAAAAACGATACGATCGTCGGCCGCACCATTGCAGACGAATACATGCCCCCGCGGGATATCACGGATTTGAATCGAATCGATGGGTGCCAGAACGCCCTCATCGACCAGCACGGATGCGGCGTCGAGCAACGTCCGCAATCCGCCGTGCCGCAGTTCGGCAAGTTGATCGGCCGTCAGTTTTGCGCCGACCGGGGGTGGTTCTTCCGCGGCATGGGTGCTGCTGCGCACGGTGATGACGCTCAATTCCGCGTTCAAACGCTTTTTAAACTCCGCGGCGAAGTGCAGGGCACGGACGGCGTCCGGTTTTCCATCGGTATAAACTATCAGCTTGATCATTTGCCTTGTTTCCCTTTTTCACTTCGAGCAGCAACCGCGGTATCGTCCGGTTTGAAGCGATCACTGTCGCCAGGCGACTCATTATCCGTCGCCAAGCGGGGCGGCTGAACACCCTGCCCGAAAATTTCCCAGTTGGCGCGCTTGAGTTCGGTGCATTCCCGGAAAATAAACACAGGGCAGGCAGCGCAGATGCGGGGATCGAAGTAGTCCCGCATGGCTTTGCGAACGGCCGCCCCGGTGGTGGTCCGAATATGCGTCGCATCAACATCCTTCAGCAGGCCGGAATTCTGGATGACTTCGAATACGCGGTAATTGACACCGGCAAAAAACAGCCCCCCGCCGCGCTCTCGAATTTCTTCCAACAGAAGCTCCAGTATGTTCACGCCACTCGCATCCATCGTGTTGACCTTGTGCATGCGAATCAGCAGATTGGCCATCTTCGGATGGTTGCGCAGCCGGCGCTGAAGATCGTCGAGCACAAATTCGGCCGAACCAAAAAAGATCGACCCCTCGATAAAGACGATTTCCATCTGACAGCAAATTTCGTCATGGTTTGAATCAACCATTTTCCCGGTATCGGGATCGGGTATCACGGAATGGATGCGCGGGTGGGAAACCGCCGCCAGGTGCAGGCCGATCGACAAGAGGACGCCGACATAAATGGCGAATTCAATGTTCAGGAACAAGGTCGATAAAAAGGTGACCACCAGGACGGCGGCATCGCCGCGCGTCGTCTTGACGGTTCGCAGGATATCCCGTTTGCGGATCATCCCATAGGAAACGACCATCAACACCCCGGCAAGGGCGGACATGGGAAGCCTGGCCGCCAGCGGCGCCGCCAGAAGAACCATGGCCGCCACCGCCACCGCGGAAATGATCCCGCTCAAGGGTGTTTTACCGCCGGCACTGTAATTGAGCGCCGATCGCACAAACGATCCGCTGCCGGGGTAGCCGCTGAAAAAACAGGCGGATGCATTGGCCAGACCCTGACCGATGAATTCCCGGTTGATATTCAGGCGCTGCCGGCTCTGGGCGGCAATGGACTTGGCGATCGATACGGCCTCCACCAGACCGAGGATCGCGATGGCGAGGGCCCCTGGCGCCAGTCGGGAGGTTTGCAGGATGTCCTGCATGGCGGGAAGGTGCAGCGGCGGCAGGGAGCGGGGAAAGTCCCCCACCACGGCAACGCCATGCTGGTCCAGATTGAACAGGGAGACCAGGGTGGTGGCCAGCACCAGGGCGATCAGCGATCCCGGCAAGGCGGGTTTCAGTTTTTGCAGGCCGACAATCACGCCGATGGACAACAGGCCGAGCAGCAAGGTGATGCCATTAACCTGCGGCAATTGGTGGATGATGCTGCCGATCTGCTGATAGAACATCAAGCCGTGATGGTGCTGATGAAACCCCAGCAGGCCCGGCAGTTGGTTGAAGGCGATCAGTACGGCGGCGCCGGCCATGTAGCCGGTCAGTACGGCATGGGAAACGAAGTTCAGCAGCGCCCCCAGCCGGGCAAAACCCAATATCATCTTGACCATACCGACCAGCAACGACAGAAACAGGGCCAATTGAATATAGTCGATGCTGCCGGGTTTGGTCAAGGCGCTTAAAGTGCTGAACACCACCAGCGAAACAGTGGTGGTGGGGCCGGAAATCAGATGCGCCGAACTGCCCCACAGGCAGCCCACGATGGTCGGCACGATGGAGGCATAGAGCCCATATTGCACCGGCAGTCCGGCAATCAGGGCATAGGCCATGGCTTGGGGGATGGTCATCACGGCCACTGTCAACCCGGCCAGCAAATCCGGTTTTAAAAAACGCGGCTTGTATTCACGCAGCCAGGAAAGTGAAGGCACTAATATTTCGGCACTCAGGTGCATGGATTCGGTTTCCGAATTGGCGTTGGTTGTTGTCCCTCCAGGCCGGGCACACCCAAATTAGCTTTTGAAAGTGGTCTTAACCTAACAGAAATCGGACAAAAGAATCAAACAAGATTGTCAGATAACATATCACGAACCCGCATGGGATGGATTTCAGTGATCGGAATCATGACCAGGCTCCTTTTCAATGTCGTCGTTTTTAAAGGGCTGACGGAGACAGCCGGATCGGTGGAGCAGGAAGAGCATTTCGATCTGGTTGAGGATGGCGGTGAGCAGAACGGTTCGCTCTTCGGAAATGACGGCTTCGGGCAGGATGAAAACCGTCAGCAGGTCAAGATTCTGCTTGCGCATACCGATCGTCTGCAGTCCCTCGACCCGGTGGCCGTCGAGGATCGACCGGTTGCCCATGGTGACCGAGGGCAGATCCGCTTGGGGGCGCTGAACAGCGTGCTCGTTGACGGTATGTCCGCTGTGCCGGTCGATCATGCGGACAACCAGCCATGGGGCGGCGGCAACGGTCATGGCCTTGGCAGTCAACCCATCGACAACCTGTCTGAATTCTCTTTTGCTCTTGGGATAGCATGCCACCCCGCACAGCACGGACTCGATCTCATGGATCTCTATATTCACCTTGCCGATGTAGCTGAATGCCTCGGCCAGTCGCGACACCAGTCTGGACTTCTCTTTACCGACCTGGTTCACGGCCCGCTGGTAAGCCTCGAGGGTATGCAGGAAACTCCTCAGAATCAGAAAGGAAATACCGAACAGCGTGATGATCAGGACGGTTTCAAGGGTCTCCTCTTCGATGATGAGGCGGCGGTTGAAGGAGAGCCCGTGCCGGACCAACAGCGGGGTGGCGCTCACACAGAGCAGGAGGACCAAAAGGACTGAAAGATATAAACCGATGAGACGGTTGCGTTTTCGAATGAGTTCCATAAGCTTGCCGGTGGCTCCCTTGCTCGATGCAGCGCCCCGCTGAGAACACGCGGGGCGCTGATTGGAATGAAACGACCGAGAAAGACATCCTCTCCCGGGATATTTACGGATGAACCCCGCCATGCGTGGAATGCGGTGTCAGGGGGTGATGGACGGTTTCCAGGAACTGCTCATGGCGTTGGCCGCGCAGATTGAAATGCCGGTAAACCATCGTCTTGGTCCAATCGGTCAAAAAGGCCCAGACGATCGAATACCCCCAGATCAGGGCGATTTCGCTCCAGTGGATGGGAGTGATCAGACCGAAACCATAGGCGGCCAGGAGGGTGCCGATCACCTTGGTGGCCAGGGCCGACCAGATCATCACCGGCGCCGGATAGGGTTTTTTCAGGAAGAAACCTTTGCTGCGGGCCACGAAGAGGGTCAGGTGCCCGGAAACGGCCATCTTCAGAAAAATGTAGGTCTGGACCTGGGGGATGCCCAGATGCAGCAGGTTGAGGGCGATGTAGAGCATCAGAAAACTGCCGGCCACGCCGGTCAGGCCCATGACCGACGAGACGGCGATGATCCGGTGCATGTCCCAGGCCACCGGTCCGGGCTCCAGCCCTGTGTGGTCGTAGGCGATGGTCATGATCGGTATATCGTTGAGAAAGGCCAGCAGGATGATCATGATGGCCGTGATCGGGTAGAAGTTGAAGACGACCATCGCCAGGACCACGAAAATCATGATGCGGATGGTCTCCGTGATGCGGTAGACGGCATAGCTGTTCATGCGTTCGAAAATGCGGCGCGCCTCCTCCACGGCGCTCACCAGCACCGACAGGCCAGGCGCCGTCAGAACCAGATCGGCCGCCGCCCGGGCCGCATCGGTGGCCCCGCTGACGGCGATGCCCACATCGGCCTGTTTCAGGGCCGGGGCGTCGTTGACGCCGTCCCCGGTCATGCCGACGATATGACCTTTGTCCTGCAGCGCCTTGACGATTCTGAACTTGTGTTCGGGAAAAACCTGGGCGAAGCCGTCGGCCGCTTCGGTGCGGGCAGCCAGGTCGTCGTCCGAAGACCGGTCTTCGCTCAGCAGCCGGTCGGCGTTCTGGATATTCCGGCCCAGCCCGAGCTTGCCGGCGATCTCCCGGGCTATGGCCAGGTTGTCGCCGGTCACCATCTTGACCTGAATGCCATGCTCCTGGGCCTTGGCGATGGTTTCGGCGGAATCCTCGCGCGGCGGATCGAACAGCGGCAGGATGCCCATGAACTGCCATGGACCGTCCTCTCCCTGGGTGCGCGCCACCCCCAGGGTGCGCTGGCCTTTCCGGGCCAGCCCGTCGACCACCGTGTCGGCCTTTTTGCGGGTCTGCCGATCGAGGCCGGCCAGATCCATGATCACCTGGGGTGCGCCCTTGGTCACTTTGAACCGGCGGCCGTTTTTGTCGCTGACCGTCGCTTCGGTACGTTTGCCTACCGGATCGAAGGGCTTGAAGGCCAGGGATTTGAATCCGTCCAGCGCGCCGGGGTCGTCGAGGGCGTCGATCACCGCCGAATCGATGCTGTCGTTGTTTTCAGCCTTGGAGGCCAGGGCCGCGGTCAGGATCAGTCGATTGGCGTCGCCGCCGTCGAAGATCTGCGGTTCACCCAGGGTGAGGCGGTTCTGGGTGAGCGTCCCGGTTTTGTCCGAACAGAGGATATCCATACCCGCCATCTCCTCGACCGATTCCAGACGGGAGACAATGGCCTTCATTTTTGACAGGACCACGGCCCCCACGGCCATGGTTACCGAGAGTACGGCCGGCATGGCCACTGGGATCGAGGCCACGGTGAGGATCAGGGCGAACTGAAGCAGCTCCGTGAAACTGGATCCGCGGAAGAGCTGCACGATCACGAGCACCGCCACCAGGCCGAGGCTGAGATAGATAAGATAGTCGCCGATCTGCAGAACGGCTTTCTGGAAGTGGGAGGCCTGGCCGGCGCCTTCCACCAGCCTGGCGGTGCGCCCGAAATAGGTCTGGGCGCCGGTGGTGGTGACCAGGGCGATCATCTCCCCCTGTTTGGCAATGGAGCCCGAGTAGACCCCATCGTCCTTCTCCTTAGCGGCGGGCAGGGATTCGCCGGTAAGGGCCGACTGGTCAACGCTCAGGTAGTCGCCGTCGATGAGTTTGGCATCGGCCGGAATGATATCCCCGGCCCGCAGGCGGATGATGTCGCCGGGAACCAGTTCGCGGGCGTTCAGCGGCTGCCAGGTGCCGTCGCGCAGCACCCGGCTTTTCAGGGCCAGCTGCTTCTTCAGTGCGGCCACGGCATTGCCGGCCTGATACGCCTGCCAGAAGCCCACCCCGGCGTTGAACAGCAGCAGGGTGACAATGATGCCCAAATCGACCCAATGGTGGACGACGAGGGAAAGAATCGCCGCCGCCTCGATCATCCAGGGGATCGGCCCCCACAGGTAGCCCAGAAACTGGATGATCGGACGGGTGGTCTTCTCCGTGATTTCATTGGCTCCGAATCGTTCCAGCCGTTGCCGGGCCTCCTCGGTTGAGAGGCCCTGCGCCGTGGCGTTCAGCTGTCGCATCAGTTCCCCGGTCGGTGTCTGTTGGGCGACTTTCGCCCCAATCTGTTTTTCGTCCATGATTTTATTTCTCCTTACCTGACCAGCATCAATGTGGCCGGCAGCCGACGGATAATGGCATCGTTGGTCCTGCCGAACAGGAAGTGTTCAAGGCGGCCCTCTTTATGGGCCAGCATGATGATCAGATCCACGTTTTCGCTTTCGGCCGTCGCCTGAATGGCATCGACCGGATTGCCGTCTTTAACCCATTCGTTAATCACCAGCCCTTCGGCTTTTTCGGCCTGCACCAGTCGATCCAGTTCGACACGCGCATTGGCAACCATGGATTGGTATTCTTCATCCAGGGACGGGACCGGAAGATTCCAGCCGTTGAGGCTGAAAGGATCGTGGATGATATGCAGGACATGCAGCCGGGCGTCGAATTTACGGGCCAGGGCGATTCCGGTGCGCAGCACCTTGATGCAATGCTGGGTGGAACGGCTGACGACGAGGATGTTGGTGAAGGTTTCCATAACGTACTCCTTTCGTTGGGCGCACAGTGTGATTCAGTGCGCCGGGTTGTCGATGACCGCATCGACGATTTTTTCGAATTCCATTGTCTTGCTCAGGAAATGATCGGCGCCCAGACGGCGACACAGCTGCCGGTAACGGGCATTGTCAAAGTTGGTCAGCATGATGACGGTCATTTCCGGATAACTGGTTTTGAAGGCCTTGAGCAGTTCGATTCCGCTTGTGTCGGGAAGGCCGATATCGAGAATGACGGTGTCGGGTCTCAGGCGCTGAACCGCATCGATGGCGTCGCGGCCGCTGCCGGCCTGGCCGATGACCCGGATCTCCCGGGATTCGGCCAGAAGCGCTGCAATCCGTTCGCGGATCCGTGGAGCATCGTCTATGATCAATACCTGTTTCATCGGGCTCTTCCTTTTCTCTGATTGCATAATAAGGGCTGGGGACCGGGAGGAAAATCGGCGGCTGTCTGATCTTGATGTAGGAGGCGGGCGGGAGTTCGTGTCGGTGTTTGTCCGACAGCAGGGGTGTCCGCCCGGAGGCGGCATCTTTCACCCGGTTTCTGCGGGGGGTCAGCGGTTCCGAATCCTCAGAATATAAGTCGGCGGGATGTTCACTCCACCAACCCGTTCTGGATGGCGTAGTGGATCAGTTCGGCGTTGTTCTCCATGTGCATCTTCTCCAGAATGCGGGCGCGGTACGTGCTCACCGTCTTGACGCTCAAGGCCAGCCCGTCGGCGACCTGGGAGACCGTCTTGCCGCTGCCGATCAGGCACAGGACCTGGTATTCGCGGTCGGAAAGGGCTTCATGGGGCAGTTGGCGCGTATCCTGGTCCAGGGCAAAGGCAATTTTCTCGGCCAGGGACGGGTTGATGTACTTGCCGCCGCGATGCACCTTGTGGATGGCCTCGATCAGTTCATCGTCGGCGCTTGCCTTGGTCAGGTAGCCGGACGCCCCGGCTTTCAATATTCTCAGGGCGTACTGGGATTCCGGGTGGATGGTCAGGATGACCACCGGGATGTGGGGTTTTTCGATCTTGAGCTGTTTGAGCACATCCAGCCCGTCCATGCCCGGCATGGTGAGATCCAGAAGGATGACGTCGTAATCCCGACGACGCACCTGGGCCAGCAGGTCGTTGCCGTTTTCGGCTTCGCCGGCCACGGTGATACCGGCATCTTCCATGATGATCTGTTTCAATCCGGCGCGCACGATCGGATGATCGTCGGCGATGATAACCTGGATCATGGGGTGTCTCCTTCCGGGGATAGGGGCAGTCGGATGGTCACGCGGGTTCCGCGGCCGGGTCGGCCCTCGAAGGCGACCCGACCGCCAAACGGATAGAGTCTTTCTCGGATACCGAGCAGACCAAAGGCATTGGGGGCGTTGATTTCATCCTCGGTGATGCCGCGCCCGTTGTCGGCAATCTGAAAAAAAAGCCCGCCGTCGCGTTCTTCCAGACGGACAACCACATCGTCGGCCCCGGCATGGCGCATGATATTGGTCAGGGTTTCCTGAAAAATGCGAAAAAGGGCGGTGGCCTGTTCCTTTGAAAGGTCCGGCTCGAAACCGTTGTTCTCCAGGCGGCAGCCGATCCCGCTGCGCCGGGTGAACGCGTCGGCCTGCCATTCGATCGCGGCGGCCAGCCCGAAGTCATCCAGAATCACCGGCCGCAGGTCAGCGGTGACCGCATGCAGGTTTTCCAGGGCATCCTGGATCACCCGGGACATGGCATCCATCTTCTCATCCATCGCGGGGTCTGCCGCCGGCATGTGTTTTTTCATCCAGGAGAGATCCATGTTGAGAATAGTCAGCGACTGGCCCAGCTGGTCGTGAATCTCGCGGGCGATGCGGATGCGCTCCTGTTCACGGACCTCGTTCTGATAGGCGGACAGCCGGCGAAGCTGCTCCCGGGAGTGCTTCAAGGAGACCATCACCTGTTCTTCGCGTTCGATGCGCATTTGCAGCGATGCGGCCATTTCGTCGAACACCCCGGCCAGGTGACTCAGTTCGTCGCGAACGCCGATGGGACCGATGCGCGCCCGCAGATCGCCGGCGGCCAGCCGCCGACTGGCCCGGACCATCGCCCCGACCCGCCGGAGGATAAAAACGTCGGCCGCCCACCAGATGAACAGGACGGCCATCAGCGCCGAGATGGCCAGAAGCGCCAGATTGCGGGTGAAAATGCGTTTTGAAGCGGCCATGGCCAGCTTTTGGGGAATCGCCAGGACAACCGAGATCCGGCGATTCCGGAAGGCGCTTTCCAGGTGGGCAAAGGCATAGATCTGCGGCTTTCCGTTCTCATCGGCGGCAACGAGGGTACCCGACGGCCGGCTGACAATCTGCTGCAGCAGAGCCGGATCTATATGCTGCGGAACGGTCCATCGGCCCGCGTCCACATCATAGCCCAGCATTTTCCGGGTTTCATCCAAAAGGGTCAGTCGGGATCCCTTGGGCAGATCTTTCAACTGACTGAAAATATTTCGGTTCATCCTGTCCAGGTTAAGGGCTGCAAAGACCACGGCCACGATTTTTTTAGTCCTGTCAAGGATGGGCCGTGCGAAATAGGCCACCGGTTCCCCGTTGATATGCTCGCCATGATACTGGCCCATGTTCACGCTTTTCTGCGCGATGCTGGCGGCGAACCAGTCCCGGTCGCCAAAGTCTTTCTCCGTTTGGGTGGGGTCGCTGCCGGCCAGCAGGTGGCCGGCAGGATCGACGATGCCAAACGCCGCATAGCCCTCGGCATGGCCGAGCAGGTCGGCCAGGAGGCCGGAGAGCCGGCCGGTTTGACCGCCGGCCGCATGAAAGGCGGCAGCCACGGACACCAGCAGATTGCGGGTGGATTCCAGCTGCTGGGACTCCGCATCGGTGGCCGCCTGCGCCAGCAGCATAGTCTTGTTCAAAATGGCGTCCGTCTCAATCGTTTTCTGTTCTTCGGCAACATAAACGATGAGGATCGCCACCGGGATAAAGGCTGCCAGAACCAGCAGGTAAAGCCTTGTTTTCAAACTGATGCCGACGAATTGCTGCATGGGGATCGCTATCTTAAGTTAAAGTCTTTTCGGAGCTGCCGGAAAGATGTTCCTGCATTTTGCGATTGCTATTTTATAGCGCCAAATCCACCCGAAGCGCAACCGCCCCATCTTTTTTCTGCCCTCAGGCGCTGCAACCGCTTTAATTCTTTGAACCCTACAATCAGGGCGATGGCAAGAACAACTATAAGAACCGTCAGGATCACAACAACGCATTTTTTCTTGTTGCACCCAAAGGGGCGGATAGCATAGGTTGGCGTCAGGAATCTTTTATCTGGTGAGTATTTTCCTTTTCGGCGCCACTATCAGCAACATTTTCATGGGACATCATTTCCGATGGCATGCGCGGGTTCTATCTGTCGGTGCCGCTCGCCTTATGGCGGTCCGGCCCGAAAACGCCAACATAATAGATCGTTCGGACTTGCTGAAAGCGTGGGCAGGCTTTTTGCGCCGTTGTTGTAAAAGTCCGGGCGGAATTTCCTATGCAGAAAAAACCCATCGAAGCGCCATCCTCTGACCCCACCACGTCACGAACGGGACCCCTTTCCGAAATCCAGGAAGACCTCATTGTGCGGCATCAGCGGCAGCATCTGTTTCCGCGTGCAGCACTGGTTGGACTGGGCGCGGGTTTGATTGCCGCTCTTTTCCGTGCCGTGCTCGCCGGCGCTGACACGTTGCGCAACGCGCTGGTGACCTGGTCGCATCAATTTTCCCTGTGGGGTTGTGTTTTTCCCTTACTCTTCAGCATGACGGGGGCAATATTATCCGTCCTGCTCGTGATCCGCTTGGCACCAGAAACGAGCGGCAGCGGCATTCCCCATTTAAAAGCCGCACTGCACCGTTTGCGACCGTTAAAATGGGCACGTGTCCTGCCCGTTAAGTTTATTGCCGGCGCATTGGCAATTGGCGGCGGGCTGGCCTTGGGTCGCGAAGGTCCCACCGTTCAGATGGGTGGTGCTGCCGGTGCTGCCATCTCCAGAATGTTTAAAGCACCGCCCCGCGAACAACGAACCTTGATCACAGCCGGGGCCGGGGCGGGTCTTGCAGCGGCGTTCAATGCGCCGTTGGCAGGCGTCATGTTCGCTCTCGAAGAAATCCAACGCGATTTTCACCCCTTTGTGTTTGGGGCCGCCTTCCTCGCCGCCGCCATTGCCGACATCGTGGTCCGCCTCCTGTCCAGCGATCTCCCCGTTTTTATCGTCCCCAATTATCCGGCGCCTCCCATCGCCGCATTACCCATCTTCGCTTTGCTTGGCCTTCTCGCGGGCCTGCTGGGCGTTCTCTTCAATCGCGGATTAATGGGTACATTGAGGCTGTTTGACCGTTTCCAGGGCGGATCCAAACTTGGCATCGCGGCAGCCATCGGGGCAATTGTCGGGATGGTGGGCTGGTTTTTTCCGATCGCGATCGGCGGCGGGCAGACGCTTGCCGTAGTGGTTCTCAGCGGTAAACTGGCATTGACGGCTATTCCATTTTTATTTGCAGTCCGGTTTTTCCTGACGATCTCCAGCTACGGGACCGGCGCTTCGGGTGGTATTTTTTCACCTTTGCTCGCCCTCGGCGCACTCTTGGGTCTCGCAATCGGCCAAATCACCCACCATTATTCACCGGCCATCGCGCCTGAACCGGGCGTCTTCGCCGTCGTCGGCATGGCGGCGTATTTCGCAGCGATCGTGCGTGCGCCGCTGACCAGCGTCGTCCTGATCATTGAAATGACAGGAGACTACCAACAAATGCTGCCGCTGCTAATCAGTTGTTTTTGCGCCTATGCCGTTGCCGAGTGGCTTAAAGATCTGCCCATCTATGAAGCATTGTTAGAACGCGACCTGGTTCGCGACGGCACTCACATGAGCATCAAAGAACCGATGGTGGTTGACTTCGAAATCGAGCAGGGCGCCCCCTTTGCCGGCCAGGAAGTGAGGATGCTTGGCCTGCCGCCCGGCTGTCTGCTTATCCGGTGTGTCGAAGGAGGGCTTGAATTTGTGCCGACGGCGCAGACCCGCCTTGAAGATCACATGCGGATCACTGCGATCATAGCGCCGGAAGCCTCCGAAGGGTTCACCCTCCTGCAACGCGGCTGCAGCGGCAAAATCATAGGAAAACCGTGACACCCTGTCGACTGGAGGGCCATCCCATAAACGTGGCGGGTTGTTTCGGTGGCAATTTTTCGTTTTCAAAGCCCCCTTAAGCAGATTCGCTTACCCGTTCTAAAAAAGGCCGTTCCGGGACGGTGTCAGTTTGAACTTTTATTTCCGGTCTGGCCTCAGGATGGGGACGGGGCCGCCTTTTTTCCCGAAGGTTGTCCATCCACAGTGAATGTATTGGCCGGTTGCGCCGTGACATTGGAGCGAATGTGGATGTCACGCTGGGGAAAGGCGATCTCAATGCTGCGCTCACGGAACACCCGGTCGATTTCGAAGCGGATGGCGGTACCCACCTTGAGCATGTTGTCCACATCGGTCCAGACACGCAGGACGAAGATCAGGGCGCTGTCACCAAAATCGGAGAACAGCACATCGGGTTGGGGATAAGCGAGTACTTTCTCGGTTCTGCCAGCAATCTCCAGAAGGCTGCTGCGTACCAATTCGAGGTCGGAGCCATAGGCCACACCGACGGTAACCTTGATCCGCAGGGTCAGGTCACGGAAACTCCAGTTGGTCACCTGACTGCTGATAAACTCTGAATTGGGAATGATCAACGAGGCGTTGTCGAATGTCTGCACCACGGTGGATCGAAACCTGATCTTCTTGACTTCCGCCCAGGAGCCGTTGATCTCCACGGCATCGCCTACCTGGATGGGCCGCTCAAAAAGAAGGATGATACCGCTGATAAAATTGTTAAAAATGTTCTGCAGACCGAACCCCAGCCCGATACCCAGGGCACCGAAGGCCACCGTCAGGGAAGTACTGCTCAACCCGAAGGCGTGCAGGGCCGCCAGCACCCCAACGCCCCACAGGAGGTAAACCGTGATGCTGGTCATCGAATGCTGCAGACCGGATTCCAGGCCGCTTTGCGCCAGTATCCGGTTGGAGAGCACGTGGCGCCACAACCGGATAAGCAGATGGGTGAAAAACAGGATCAGAGCGGCCGACAGAAGGCCCATCAAGGTGAAGCTGGAATCTCCGACACTGACGGGGAATCTCAGCACTTCCAACAGCCCCGAGAAAACCGTCTGGGTACCGCTCCAGGCCAGGGCCAAAGTGATAACCAGCACCCCCCCCCACAGCAGCCAGCACAGTTGAAACACGGCCCAGCGGACAGGCTGCGCGGCGCGGTAAGGCAAAGCCGGAGGCGTGTGGAGGACCTTAAAAGCGCGCTGGTCGCCTTCCCGCAGGATCAGGAAAAAGAGCAGTCCCCAGAAAAGCGCCGCCGCCGTTGCGCCCCAGGAGGTGAACCAATAGAGCGATAGCGCGCCGAAACCGGCCAGTTCGAGAACCGGGCCGGTGATGAAAATGATGGTGGCCAACACCGAGAAGGTTGGGCGCAGCAGCTTCTGCCAGATTTCCGGGGCCACCGCCGGCAGGGGATGCGCCCTGAATGTGGGACGAAACCGCAAAATCCAGGCAATCAGGGCGGCCTCGAAGGTGATGCGGACCACCATCAGCAGAACGCCCTCGGTTCCCACCAGCCCCTCCAGCACCAGATAGACCACCGCAAAATAGCGAATCAGCCGCAGCAGCCGTTTCAGGCGGAAAGCCCAGGCGGTCGGCAGCATAAGAGGGTCCTTCTGCGATTGCAGGGTGATGAAATTCAGGCCCCACTTGGTGAATAGCCACACATTCAACAGGTAAAAGGTTTCCTGTATACCCGGAACCGTTTCGAAAAGCCTTCGTGCATGAAAAAAAAGGTAGAAAAACAGCACGGTGCCCAGCAGCGGTATGGAGCGGGTCAATAGGCGGATGGCCATCCGGCGCCATGGATATTCCGTACAAAAGGGCTTGTCTTTGAGCCGTCGAAAAAAACGCCGCAGGCGCATGACCAGCACCAGGGTAAGCAGGTAAAGCACCACCGAGGTTACCGGCAGCAGTCCCCGACTGGCCACCAAATCGGTCCAAAGCGCGAGCCAATACTCCAGGGAACCGATTTCCCGGACCTGTTCCCCCAACTGCCTCAATTCGCCCCCGATGTTTTTCCATCCGAGGCTGATGAGCGGGTTGACCGTCCTCTGGAAAAGGTCTGCCCGCTTTTTTTCGTCAATTCCCAATCTGAATTTCTCCGTCAGGTCGATAAATTCCTGGCGGGTTTGGTCGACCCTGGCAATCAGGTCGAGGTAACTGGTCTGCAGTCGTCCCAGGATCCCACCGCTTTGCTCCTGAGTGCGAATCAGGGAGGTGATGTCGTTGATCAATACCTTCGTTTCCGGGGTATGGCTTTTAGCGGCGTTCAAGATCGTGAGTTGCTGCTCGGCCGAGGTCTTCTGCTCTTTTAATTGCTCCGCCAGTTGTTGGGCCTTGTCCAGAAGATCCTTCAACTCGACCTGCCTGTCATCCAGTTTCTCAATGGCGGTTCGGATGACGAGCCAGGCTTTCTCAAGGTCGTCGATGCGTGTCCCGGATGCCAGCAGCAGGTTGCTGAAGGTCGAGAGTTGAATTTTATAAATGCTGAGTTGGTCGATCAGGTCACGCGATCGTTTTTCTTGGTCTTGAAGGCTGTTTTCGATATTCGAGAGGTTTTTCTTTTCAGCCTGGAGAGCCGTCTGAACGGTTTGCTTCAGGTCTTTATATTGGGACGGCGCTTGGTTCGAAACTGGAGCTTCCACCCCTGCATGGGCTGCTGACCAGCTCAACAGTAAAATTATAGCAAGGAGAAGCCCCCATCGGCCATTGGCCGCTGCGACCAAAAGTTTCAATGCCGTTTTCAAATGTCGGATATCCTTTCGTTCCTGTTCCCCGGTCGGGGCAACGCCGCGGTCCGAGATGCATGGGCAATCGAATGTCATCGTATTTATGAATAGTGGCACTTAGGTATAGAGCAGAATTTTGCAGTCGATCGCTTGTTTGAGAAAATCTTCCGCAGTCTGTATGGTTACGCCCTCTATAAAATCGCCAGGTTTCAGTTTCATCATATCAACCGTCATCCGGCAGGCCACAAAAGCGACCCCCTCCATTGCCGCCATTTCCTGCAGATCGGGAAGTGCGGGAATGTTCGCCTTCTCCATCTTTTCCTTCATCATCCAGGTGGCGACAGCGGACATACCCGGTATCGCCCCCATGAAACCGGGGGGATTGAAGTGCACATGGTCGATCCATCCTTTACGGATGACGTTGATCCCCATGAACGTGTAGAAGATACTCGTCTTCATTCCCATGCGCCGGGCGTTGATTCCCAGGATCAGGCTCGGATAGGCACCGTCGAGGGTGTCCTTGGATGTGATGAAAGCGGCTGAATGGTTCTGTTGAGTTGCCATCGTTCCTCTCCTTTCATTGATGAAGTGAGTGAATCGCAGCTTATCTGACAATCGAAAACCCCAGCCGGACAGCATGCGTGCGATCCCGATAATCGATCAGGCTCTCGGCCAGCGTATTCGCATACTGGGCGTGGATGTAAATATCCAGCGCATTGAAGAAACGGTGGAGCGGGTAGGTCAAATCCAGCTGAACGGAGGCCCCCTCTTCAGCCCATCGGAAGGATGACCCCAGCACGAAGCTCTCCGCCTTGCCCAATTTGATGTCCAGATCAAAATAACCCCGATAATCCGCCAGATCCGGATTGGTGTCGTTGTCATTGTTCACATACGTCCAGATTTTAGGCGCCACCTGAAGCCCATACTGGCTGCTTTCACTGAAATAGACGAACACCGGCTGGAAATAAAGAAAATTGGTGCTCCTTGAGGTATCGCCGCCCCGGCCGTTGGATTCATGCTGGAATCCGGATTGAAGAAAAAGGCCTCTCACGGAAGAATCTGAGGAAACCAGATTTTTTGAGATCCAGAATAGCTCCGGCTTATAGCTGGTGTCGTCGAACGGGGCCGAACTGGATTTCAGGTCCCAGAAAGACGTCTGGGTATAACCGAAATGAAACCCATTGACCCACGGGTGACGGCCGACGAAATCCGACTCCGGATTGAAAAACCGATATTTGAGGCTGATCTGGAACTTGCTTTTGGACGGGTCCGTTCCCACCAGAAAGTACATCGGTTGATAGGCGGCAATGTCGCCCAGGTAAGGCTGGTAAAGGGTGAACAGAGAATCCAGCGTTGGGTAGCGGCTGTCGCTTGGCGCTTTCTTCTCCGGTGTAACGACCTCAAAAAGGACTGCCGGTACCCTGACGTCCGCAATACGCAGCTGCACGGTCCCTATGATGCCATCCGGCGGATCGAAAGCGTACAATATTTTTTCGACACCCGTCATTCCGCCGGCGGCTGAAACGTCGTCCCCCGGCACCCTGCGGGCGGTAACCACATGGGTCTTTCCCCCGCTTTCAAGGGTACAGGCCAGATGGTCGGAGAGTTCATCAGGCGGTGCATCCGGGTCTGCTTGTACGGCGACCAGCGAGAATTCGATCCGCCGGCCCGCGGGCCACGTCTCTTTGGCCATTGAGATGGATATCTCTGCAGCGTGGGCCGTCACCCCAAAGAGGGTAATTGTCGCAACGACCATCACATACAATCGCATCGGAAGGCTCCTTTCATGAATCGGTCTCGATTGGATTTAAGCAGTCCGGGTCATTGGACCCCGATGGTAGACAGGCTGCAAAAAACCTGTTCAGATCGGCCGGCAGCAGCCGAGGCTGCCTGCCGGAACGACATTCACCGCTGTCCGGCAGCGTTTTTTACTCAGTCGTCCTGGCCTGTTTTTTCAATTTGTCGATTCCCAGGGCCTTGAAGATATAGCGTTCATAGTAGGGTTCACTGATTCCGTCGCGCACCTTGTGCAGGAAATACTTCTCGAAAGCCAGCTTGGCCAGGTGAATATGCCTGCCGCGGGAGGACCAGTTCACATTCCGGGGAGGAATCTGGGGCATGGCCACGAAGCCCACACCACTGTCGCCGAAGTCCGCCAGGCAGACGGCATTGAGGGTGGGTTCGGCCTCCGGCTCCCGATCATCCAGAATCGACCTGATGTTTCTGGCCGTTGCCATCACCATGGATTCGATCATGAATCCGGTTTTAGGGACTCCGGTGGGCACAGGGGTGGCCTGCTTGGGCGCAATGGCCACACAGACGCCTATCGCAAATACATTCCGGAAAATGGGGTTCTGCTGATAAGCGTTGACGATCACGAACCCTTTGGGGTTGACCAGCCCGTCGATGCCGGCGTTACATATCCATTTGATGCTCCTTTCGCGGAAAACAGTCTCCAGCAGTCCCTTGGTATCCCCGACACCGTTGAGGCCCAGATGGCCGATATAGGGTTCGCTGGTCACGAAGGTCATGGGCACCTGGTCGCGGATCTTGCGCCGCCGCAGGTCGGTTTCCATGATCATGGTGAACTCGTAGGCCGGCCCGAAGCAGGAAGCACCCAGGGCGGCGCCGGCGACGATGGGGCCAGGCTGCTTGACGAATTGGTGCCACGTCTTGCAGGCCTCCATCGCATGGTCGGTCTTGCAGACGGATTGGGTGAATCCGGGTCGCGGTCCCAGGCCGGGAACGGCACTGAAATCCAGCGAGGGTCCTGTGGCAATCACCAGAAAATCGTACTCACAACCGTTGCCATCCTTAAGAATAATTCGGTTTTTATCGGGTTCGACCCTTTCGGCACCCATCGGGGTGAAGTCGATGCCGCGCTTTTTAAACATTGGCCCAAGCGGGACCTCGATCTCTGCGGGCTCGCGCCAGCCCACCGCCACCCATGGATTGGAAGGAATGAACTGGTAGCGGTCCAGATCGCACACCACCCTGACCGTGTCGTGCTTACGAGCCTTCTCCCGCATCTCCAGGGCCATCGGAATCCCCCCCAACCCTGCACCGAGGATACAGATGGTTGCCATGATGGTTCTCCTTTTTTATAATGCTGGCTGAATAACCCTGGAATCGGTTATTGCCCTTTTATTTTTTTAAACCATGCCATCAGGGCGATGGCAAGAACAACTATAAGAACCGTCAGGATCACAACAACGCATTTTTTCTTGTTGCACCCAAAGGGGCGGATAGCATAGGTTGGCGTCAGGAATCTTTTATCTGGTGAGTATTTTCCTTTTCGGCGCCACTATCAGCAACATTTTCATGGGACATCATTTCCGATGGCATGCGCGGGTTCTATCTGTCGGTGCCGCTCGCCTTATGGCGGTTCGGCCCGATCTGGATGTTTGTGGGCAGTCTGGTTTTGGTTATCGTTTTATATCGTCTGGAACGTGAGCCGTAGACCGTTCTGAACAGGAAACCGAAGTTATCGTCTGCCTCCGCCTTTTATTTTCAGGATCTCAGCGCCAAAGTGGTCAGCTTGAACCAACGAGTGTTAAAAAACCGGCGGAGGAACACCCGCCGCAATCAGTAAAGCGCCAGGGAAGCAAGAGGGGGATGTATCGGATGACCGATTCCACCGCAGCGGCTAAAACGCCGACCGCGAACAAACCGAAGGACGACGGCGCTCAAGCCAAAACGGACAGCCGTCTGGCGCGACTTTCACTAGCCGCGTTAGGAGTGGTTTTCGGGGATATCGCCACCAGCCCGATATACGCGATCCGGGAGTGTTTCCACGGTAAATATGGCATTGCGGTAACCCAGGTCAACGTCATGGGGATTCTTTCGCTGATATTCTGGGCGCTGGTCATGATCGTCGGCCTGAAATACCTGCTGTTCGTCTTTCGGGCGGACAACCGAGGGGAAGGCGGGGTCATCGCGCTGACCGCCTTGATTCGCGGTCAAAACGGTCCTTCCCAAAACCAGCGTGCGCTGGGGGTTGTTGCCCTGGGGCTCTTTGCGGCATGCCTGCTATATGGGGACGGCATGATCACGCCGGCGATTTCCGTTTTGAGCGCCGTGGAAGGAATCGGCATCGTCACACCGGTGTTCACCCCCTATGTGATCCCCATCACCGTTGCCATTCTCATCGGCCTGTTTTTGATTCAGCGCCACGGCACGGCCCGCGTGGGCGGCCTTTTCGGCCCGGTGATCCTGACTTGGCTCTGTTTCCTGGCCTTTACCGGAGCGGTTCAGGTGGCCCGTACGCCTCAGGTGCTGGCGGCGGTTTTCCCGTGGCATGCGGCCCGGTTTCTGATTTTCAACAAACTGCACGGGTTCGTGGTATTGGGGGCCGTTTTTCTGGTGGTCACCGGAACCGAGGCCCTCTACGCGGACATGGGGCATTTCGGCACCCGGCCCATTCGTCTGACCTGGTTTGCCCTCGTCCTGCCCGCCCTGGTGTTGAATTATTTCGGGCAAGGCGCCCTTCTGCTAAAAAACCCGGAAGCGTCGGCCCATCCCTTTTACGCCATGGTGCCCCCATGGGGTATGGTTCCGACGGTGCTGCTGGCCACCCTGGCAACCATCATCGCCTCCCAGGCGGTCATCAGCGGCGCATTCTCCATGACCCGCCAGGCGATCCAGTTGGGATACCTGCCACGATTGAAAACCCGGCACACCTCCGCGAGGCAAATCGGTCAGATCTATGTGGCCCCGGTCAACTGGATGCTCATGGTCTGCACGATCATCCTGGTGGCCGGTTTTCAGACCTCCAGCAAGCTTGCGGCCGCATACGGAGTGGCCGTAACCTCCACGATGATCATTACCACGGTGCTGTTTTTTGTGGTGGCCCGCAACCGCTGGCAATGGTCAAGGGTAGGGGCCGCATCGCTGGCAGGTCTTTTCTTGTTGGTGGATGTGCCTTTTTTCACGGCCAACCTGAGCAAAATCCTTCACGGGGCCTGGTTCCCCCTGGTTATCGGCGCGGCGTTCTTCACCATGATGCTGACCTGGGCCAGGGGAAGACGGATCCTGGCGGACAATCTGCGCCGGATCATGCCGCCGATTCATCAATTCATCGTCGATCTTAGCAGCCATCCGCCCAACAAAATAGAAGGAGACGCCGTTTTTTTAGCGGGAAGTCGAAGCGCCGTGCCCGTGGCCCTGGCAAAAAACGTCAAACATAATCATGTGGTGCACAGCCGGACCATCCTGCTGCATTTCCGGGTGGAGGACGTTCCCAGGGTCCCCAGTCTGGAAAAGATCCAGACCGAAAAATTAGGCGGCGGTTTTTATCGCATCGTGGCCCGCTATGGCTTCATGGAAGATCCCAGCCTGGACAATGTATTTTCCCTGGCTCGCGCGCAGGGGCTGGATATGGATCCGGAAACGGCCAGCTTTTACATCGGCCGGGAAAACCTGGTCCTGGCCGAGCCTCCCGCCATGGCGAACTGGCGTGCAAACCTTTTTATGTTCATGTCCCGCAATGCTGCCGATGCCACGTCATTTTTCCGTCTTCCGGCGGACCAGGTGATCGAAATCGGCGTTCGTCTGGCCATTTGACAGGCCCGGGAGATGCCTTCGGATCAATTGAACCTTTACCGGCTGGCCTTTTCATTTCAGGATTTTAGCATTATGGATTTTCGTTGGCTGCTCGTCCATCTCTTGCCCTCCCTTGGATTCATTCTGGCGCTGGCTTTGCTCTCCCACATTTTAAGGGAGCGAAGACCGCCGACCAGCACGCTGGCATGGCTGATGGCCATCATTTTCATCCCCTACCTGGGCGTGCCGCTTTACTTGATTTTTGGCGGTCGCAAGATGCTCGACAAGGCCGGGACAAAACCGGAACTCGCCCAAGACAGGAGCCGGCCGCTTAACGATGCCCATATCCGCGACGCGGTTTTGCTTGAACCCGACAGCGGCATCTCCCCACCATCGGCAAACAACCGGGTGACCTTTTTGTTTAAGGGCGAGCAGGCATTTGAAACGATAGTGGATCTTATTCACCAAGCCAGCCACTCTATTTTTGTTGCCACGTTCATATTGGGAAAAGATGAAACCGGCAGTGCCATTGTTCATGCCCTTGCGGAAAAAGCGTCGCAAGGGCTAACCGTTTGTCTGCTTCTGGATGCATTAGGCTCTGTGAGAATATCTCAGAAGTTTCTATCGCCGCTGCTGGCTGCAGGTGGCCATGTGGCCTTTTTCATGCCCATGATTCATCTGCCTTTCCGGGGCCGGGCCAATTTACGCAATCATCGCAAAATGTTGATCTGCGACAATCGATCGGCAATCATCGGCGGAATGAACCTTGCCTCGGAATACATGGGCCCAAAGGAGGTCGCTGGCCGGTGGCAGGATCTTTCGTTGCTGGTCCAGGGTCCGGTGATCGATCATATCACCGACGTTTTCAGGTCGGATTGGAAATTCGCAAGCAAAACCCTGCTGGATGATCATGCGACCACCAACCCGGCGACCCGATTTAATACCCGCGGTGTCACCCAACTGGTCGCCAGCGGGCCGGATGTCCGCAACGATTCACTGCGCAATGCGATCCTGACCGAAATATTCAGGGCCGAACGACGCATCTGGGTGATGACGCCTTATTTTGTCCCCGATGAAATGCTCTTGGAAGCCCTGTGCATCGCGGTCCGCCGAAATGTCGATGTATCCATTATCATACCGAAAAAATCCAATCATCGGCTGGCGGACCTGGTTCGAGAGGGATATCTGACACGGCTTCAGGAGTCGGGTGCCGATGTATGGCTATACGAACCGCGCATGCTGCACGCCAAGGCGATCCTGGTCGATGATTCGCTTGCCATGGTAGGATCGGCCAACATGGACATGCGAAGTCTGTTGCTGAACTATGAAATCGCGTTGTGTCTCTACGATGCGGATGCAATCGGGCAGCTCGAGGCCTGGATGCTTGATTTAATAAGGAAGGATTGTTCAGCGCGGCAACGGCAACCCAAGCGATCGTTTGGGCTTATTGAGAGTGTCGGCAGGCTTTTTGCGCCATTGTTGTAATTGTAAGGGCAAGGTCAGGGTGAACCCATTTGCAGGTTTGCATTGAGGAGGCGGTCACCTTTGGGTAACCCCGGCAACAACCGGCGGCGGTTTCTTTGGTCAGGCCCTTCAATTCCTCATCGGCAAAAGTAAAAACGACGAAAAGGAGGAAAGACGATGGAACCCGGACTGTCTTACAACCCCACATCAATTCTCTGTCCCGTTGACATGAGCGAACTGTCCGATCTGGCGCTAAAATATGCGCACGTCGGCGCACGTATGTTCGATGCATCCCTGACCGTACTGCATGCCATGCACGTCGACGTTCCCCGCTATTTATCACGGGAGTTGACCGCTCAAGTGGTAAAGGAAATAGACCACGCCAAGGCAGCGGGCATTCATGGGCTTGAAGCGCATGTCCGCCGCGTTCTGGGCGACGCCGACAGCAAAAAAGTCCGCATGCGCTATCGCGTGACCGATTCAGAACCCGCGGAGGCCGTCATGCAGGCCGCGGCCGAGAACCAGACCGATCTGGTCGTGATGGGCACCCACGGCTACAGCGGCCTAAAACACTGGATGCTGGGATCGGTCACCGAGAGTATATTGCATCGCTCCGAAGCACCCGTGTTCGTCGTCCGGCAAAAGATCACCGATTTTATCGATACGACCCAACCGGAGGCAAGGCCCCGCATACAACACATCCTGTGCCCGTGCAATCTTACCACCGCCGCCGGCCATGCTCTGCGGGTGGCCGTCGCCCTGGCCGGCCGATTGGAAGCCCACCTCACCGTTTTGCGGAGTCTGGAATCCGGTACGGCGGCGGATGAGAAAGACTTCCCTGCCTGGATACAGAAGACGGTTCCGGATTTTAATGACATTGATCTCGTTGTGCGCAGAGGAACGGCCGCCGCCCAGGCCATCGACCTGACCAGGGAGATTGACTGCGACCTGATTGTCATCGGCGCCCATCACAAGCAATTCGAACAAGGCACGGTAATGGGGCGCACCACCGAACTGGTATTAAGGCACGCACCGGTGCCGGTGCTGGCGGTACCCTATCGCAACGAAAAGCTGTGAATAAACCTGAAGGGTTTCAAACAGTGAGGAGTCAAAAATGGCCAGAGTGGCGCTAAACACACATGCACCTGACTTTACGTTGAATGATTTTTCCGGAAACAGCGTATCCCTCTCGGATTTCACGGGCCGAAAAAATGTGCTCGTGGTTTTTAATCGTGGGTTTTTTTGACCCTTCTGCCGAAGGCACATGGCGCAGTTGCGCCAAGACTATAAACGTTTCGAAAAATTGAGTACGGAAATAATAGTTGTCGGACCGGAAAACGGCGAATCATTTCAAAAATTCTGGAAGAAAGAAGATCTGCCGTTTATCGGGTTGCCCGACCCGGAACACAGGATATTAAAATTATATGGACAGGAGGCCAATTTGTTTAAGCTGGGCAGACTACCTGCACAGATGCTTGTCGATAAGTCCGGAATGCTCCGGTTTGTGCATTACGGTCATTCGATGACGGATATCCCTTCAAACAAAGAGATTATGAATCTGATAAAAGCAATCGACGCCGACCCGGGCTGACTGCCATTGCCAGGCAATCCACGCGACCACTGGCTGTTCGTTCCCGGAATGCCGGTCAGGTTATTTTCAGCTTTGGCCATCTGCTCATCAGGGGTTAAAATGGCAGCCGCCGCCCAGCGCCTTGATCAGCAGAATGCTGGCCGTCATCCGGCTGCCGGCGATCAAGACGGCAGTTCGTTCATTGTTCAACCACCCGGCTGCCCTCACGCAGTTTTTCCGTCCCGTCCACCACCACCTGCTCGCCGGCGTCCGTCGCGTGGACGATGTTGCCCGGGTCTACCTGGCGCAGGCCCACCCGGCCGGCGATGGGGGCAAGGATGCGGCAATAGGCCAGTTGAAGCCGGGCACTTTCGAGTAGACCCTGATCGACCTTGACGATCCCTTCCAGTTGCTGAACCAGGTAGGCTTGGGTATAAACCTCCTGGGCGGAGATGGAATCCTGACCGATCAGGGTCCGGAAGCGCTGCAGGTCGCGCCTTGCGCCCGTCAATTGCGCCAGATCGCGAATCATCTGACCGTCGGCCTGGGTCAGCTGGGCCTGGAACGGCCGGACGTCGATCTCGGCAGGCAGTCTGCCTTTGGCGACGACTTCGCTTTCATCGAAGTGAACGCGCATGAGCTGCCCGTCGACGCGGCTCTTTACGGTCACGGTATTGAGCGGGGTAACCGTGCCCAACCCGGTGAGGTAGACGCCGATGTCGCCTGCAACGGCAGGCACCGCCGACACCGACAGGGCGGGCGGAAACGCTGCCGGGCCCTGGCCGGTGGAAGGCTTAGGTATCGCGGCATGCCGGCTCCATAAAGGGTCGCACCGGCGGCAATGCAGACCGCCGCCGCCCAGAGCCAGCAGGCCCCGGATTTCCGACCCGTTTGGGTCTGCTTGGGGAGTTCAGCACCCCTCATTTTTTCAAAACCCTTCATTTTTTTGCGGCGGGTGCCTTTCCACCGCCGGTGCGGATACACCGGTTGGTGCCAGTAGCCGTGGTGCCATCCCCAATGGTCACCCAGCCACACCCACGTGCCGCCGACCCAGACATAGTCCGGGCCCGGCGCCTCGTCAATCGTTTCAGGCAGCGGTGCCGGCGGGGTGGACCCCACCACGCCTCCCACATGGGCAGCGTCGATCTGCGTTTGCGTGTTGATCATGAAATCGATGACCCGCTCGCTGATCCCGGCGTTCTTCAGATCGATGATTTCCGCTGTACTGAGGTGATAGACCGTTCGGGAGTTGCGGATCTGGCTGATGATCAGATCGTCGCTGATCCAGGCCCGCGCCAGTGCCTCGACATCCGGCACCATCAAGGGCTGCCCCTCTTCGCCCCGCTGTATGGTCTGGGGGGCCTGGGCGCGCAACTGGGCCTCCTGGCTCGGGTCCAGGCCGTGCCCGATGAGGCCGCCGACGATGGCGCCCACGGCCCCGCAGACAATCGCACCGGGTCCCCGCCGCCCGGCCATGCTGCCGATGACCGCACCCGTGGCCCCACCGGCCAAGGCGCCCGAGGCCGTGTAGTCCGGACGTCCCTGGAGGGTATAGCCGCCGACAAGCAGGATTGCTGCGATCCCAATCACCGAAACCGATGTTGTACGTTGCATAATTGTCGCGTCCTGTTTTTTTTTCGTGTGGCGTCCCGACACCACCTGCGTTCATGGCCGACGGCCGGTAATTAACGCCACGTCCGTCTAACCCGGCAATGAATTTTCAAAAAAAGTATGACGACCGGATTGATTGTTGGTGCTTCACGAATGCGCACAAAGGAAAGGTTTTTAGAATTCTCATTATTACAAGTCCAGCCGCACCGGGAAACGTTTATTCTGGGTTCGTTCGATCTCGAGACCAAGGGGAGCATCACCTTTATTTCATCAATCGGAAAGGACCAGCCCGCATGGTTCATTATCGACCCAATGGGTGCCGCGATGCCAAGTTGGAATTGTGGCGTGCATTCGCAGAATGGCCGGCGTTGAATGAAAAAATTTCCAACAGCATTTGCAAATGTTCTCATGAAAGTGTAGTTATTCAAATAAGGGAGGTCAGCAAGAGACTGGACCCTGCTTCCTGCTCACAAATATCCGCCCAATCAATCAATGCTGGAATGGCCATCCCCCGCTCCAAGTGAAACAACGTGTCCAATTTAGCCAAAAAACGCTGCTGATGAAACGCTGACATGAACCAAACCGACCTCCATCTGCGGTCTCGATGAAATGAAGTCCGTCCAAATATGATTCGGTGATCCACCAGGCGAAGCTGTAATTCTTTTGGCCATGCAACAATTCCTCTTATTTTGGAAGGAGAGAAAAATGGACAGGGAAATAAATCAAGGAATGATCAACCGCAGGCAATTTTTATGGACCGCTCTGGCGGGATCGGTCGCTGTTGCTGCCGATATTTCAGTATTTCCGCAAGTTTCGAAGGCATCACCCCCTTCCGCGCTTCCTCCATTACCCTATGCGCAAAATGCCCTCGAGCCCTATATTTCGGCGGAAACCATGTCCTATCACTACGGCAAACACCATGCCGCCTATGTCAACAACCTCAATACCCTGATCAAAGGCACCGAATTCGAAAACGAATCGCTGGAATACATCATAATGAACGCCTCGGGGGGGATTTTCAACAATGCCGCCCAGACATGGAACCATGCCTTTTACTGGAACAGCCTTAAACCGAAGGGGGGCGGCGCGCCGGCAGGGGTACTGGCCGAAGCCATCCGATCAGATTTCGGCTCCGTTGACGAGTTCAAAAAAAGCTTTTCCCAGAAAGCCGCCACCCTTTTCGGATCGGGCTGGGTCTGGCTGGTGAAAGACAAAAACCGCAAGCTGACGATTGAATCCACGGGCAATGCGGGCAATCCGTTGACGGCGGGACTGATGCCCCTGCTCACCTGCGACGTATGGGAACATGCCTATTACATCGACTACCGCAATGCCCGTGCCAAATATATCGAGGCTTACTGGAACCTCGTGGATTGGGATTTTGCGTCAATAAACCTTGCGGCGTAAATTTTGTTTAGCAAAAGAAACAAAGGAGGTTGACATGGAGGTTAACCAAAGAACGGTTTCCGATCAGGTTAATAGAGGCCGTACCATTTTGCTGACGGTTATTTCAGTTTGCACATTCCTGCTCTTTTCGATTTCCATCGTGACGGCGCAGACAGACTCCCTCGTCTCGCCCCCGTTGGGCTCCTTTTAAGAATTGGCGAAGCACGTCAGCCCCTCGGTGGTGAACATCAGTTTCGAGAAGGTCGTCAAGGGCCAGGCGCAGGGCCAGAGCCCGTTCGGCCCCGACGACCCGATGCGCGACTTTTTCGATCGATACTTCGGGCAGCAGATGCCCAGGGAATACAAACAGCGCGGCCTCGGCACCGGCTTCATTATCGACAAGGCCGGCTTCATCCTGACCAACAACCACGTGGTCGAGGATTCCGATGAAATCACGGTCAAGCTCGCCGATGACAGAGAATTCAGCGCCAAAATCATTGGCCGCGATCCCATGACCGATCTCGCGCTGATCCAAATTGACGCCAAAGGGCCGCTGGCGGCTATTGCGTTGGGCGACTCGGACAAACTCGAGGTGGGCGACTGGGTGGTGGCCATCGGCAATCCGTTCGGCCTGGGCAATACGGTAACCGCCGGGATTGTAAGCGCAAAATACCGCCAGATCGGAGCCGGCGCCTACGACAACTTCATCCAGACCGATGCGTCCATCAACCCGGGCAACAGCGGCGGCCCGCTGTTGAACACGTCGGGTGAGGCGGTGGGCATCAATTCCGCCATTTTCTCTCAAAGCGGTGGGAGCGTCGGGATCGGGTTTGCCATCCCCATCAACATGGCCAAGGATCTGCTGCCCCAACTCAAAACGGGAAAAGTGGTCCGGGGATGGCTGGGGGTAATGATCCAGAAAATTACCCCTGAGTTGAAGGAAACGCTTAAGCTTGAGGAGGAAAAGGGAGCGCTCGTCGGCGACGTGACGGCCGGCGGACCTGCACAAAAAGCCGGGATCCAGCGGGGGGATGTGATCGTTGCATTTGACGGCAAGGAAATCAAAGACTCGAGTGAACTGCCTTACCGGGTAGCCGCCACCCCGGTGGGCAAGGTGGTTCCGGTTGGGATCTTGCGTAAGGGCCAGAAAACAACGCTTCAAGTTAAAATCGGAGAGCTTAAGGCCGACAAGCAGGCCGGCGAAGAAGGCGACGGCCAACCTGAATCGACGACGTTCGGCATGCATGTTGAGACCCTGACGCCAGAAATCGCCAACAGTTTAGGGCTGTCCGAAACCAGCGGGGTGGTTGTCGTTGAGGTAGCCACCGGCGGACCTGCAGCCGATGGGGGCATACAGGCTGGCGACGTCATCCTTGAGGTGAACCAGGAGGCGGTGAAAGATCTCAGCCAATTCAACCGGAAGATTAAAGGTACGAAAGCGGGAGACACGATTCTTTTGCTGATCAACCGCAAGGGCGCCACCCTGTTCCTGACCCTTAAAAACGGATAGAAAAAGGAGCCGGTCATGTCAATGCTCTTCTCGAAAACCACGCTCGGTCCGCTGTCATTGCAGAATCACCTGGTCATGGCGCCGATGACGCGCAGCCGCGCAACCGGCAATATCCCCAACACGCTCATGGCAGAGTACTACGCCCAACGTGCCACGGCGGGACTGATTATCACCGAGGGCACGTCGCCCTCACCCAATGGACTGGGGTACCCCCGCATACCGGGAATCTTCTCCCCGGCCCAGGTCGAGGGATGGAAACGTATCACCGAAGCGGTGCATGCCAAGGGCGCGAAGATCTTCGTCCAGCTCATGCACTGCGGACGAATTGCCCATTCGCTGAACCTGCCTGCGGGGGCGCGCGTGCTGGCGCCTTCGGCCGTGGCCGCCGCCGGCGAGATGTTCACGGACGCCGAAGGGATGCGGCCGCATCCCGTTCCGCTGGCCATGACCGGCGCGGACATCAGGTTTACCATGGAGGAGTTTGTTCAGGCTTCAAAAAATGCAGTCAAAGCGGGTTTTGACGGCATCGAACTGCACAGCGCCAATGGCTATCTGCTCGAACAGTTCATCCGTCCGAACACGAACCGGCGCACCGACCGGTATGGCGGCACCATCGAAAATCGTGCGCGTTTCATGATGGTAGTGGCCGAGGCGGTGATGGGTGCCATCGGCAAGGAGCGGGTGGGCATCCGCCTGTCGCCGTTCGGGGTGTTCAACGACATGCCGCTGTATGACGCCATGACGGCGGACTACACCTACCTGGCGGAACAGCTCGACGCCTGCGGGCTGGTTTACATCCACCTCGTGGATCACTCGGCCATGGGGGCGCCGCCGGTGCCCGATGCCATCAAGACCGCCTTCCGCAAGCAGTTCAAGGGCACGCTGATTCTCTCCGGCGGCTACGATGCCGGGCGGGCCGAAAACGACCTTAGTGCGGGCAAATGCGATCTCATCGCTGTGGGGCGACCCTTCCTGGCCAATCCCGACCTGGTGGAACGATGGAAAGCCGGAGCGGCCGTGAACACGCCGGACATGGCGACCTTTTACACCCCCGGCCCCCACGGTTATACCGACTACCCGGCATTGAAATAAAACCGGCGGGTATACTTGAAAAACGATGGGTTGAACCTATTCTTTTCTCAAAGCACATATCAAAATCATTCGAACCGCCCATAAAAGGGTCATGCAACGCCTTGGAATGATCACAGTCCTGAAAAATATGCCGGTGACAGCAACTCGGCACACGGACTTACCAACCGGTAAAATGTGACATTATGGCTTTCCGGAGCTCAATTTCCGGAAAGGTGCTGGGACCTCCGGTGTTTGATAGGAAGGATATGAAAACGTATTTTTATAGGGGAGAACAAGGGCCATGAAACGAAACCTGTATTTGGTGGTGACGGCGATTGTGGGAATATCGATCACCGGCTGCTATACGCCCCAGGGACGGCCGGACTACACCGCCTCGGGGGCCCTGGCCGGAGCAGCCACGGGTGCGACCATCGGCGGCATCGCCGGGCGGGGACCCGGCGCCGCCTTCGGCGGAGCCATGGGCGCCATCGTCGGCGGCCTCATCGGCCACGGTCTGGACCAGAACCAGGAAGCCCAGCTGCGGGCGCAGGCCCCCCAAACCATGCAGCGGATCGAACAGGGCCAGCCGTTGACGGTGCCGGATGTCAAGGCACTGGTCAGCGCCGGAATCAGCGACGATCTGATCATCAGTCAGATTCGCAACTCCCGGACGGTCTATCGACTCAGCACAGCCGATATTATCGATCTGAAAAACTCGGGGTCAAGTGACAGGGTCATTGACTTCATGATCAATACGCCAACCCAGATCCCTTCCGCAGAAGTGGCGGGCGTGGCGGGCAGCGTGCCGCCGGCGCCGCAGCCCGAAACAATTGTCGTGGCGCCGGGCCCGGACTATGTCTGGGTGGGTGGCGCGTGGTTCTGGATGGGAAACGGATGGGCCTGGCATCGCGGCTATTGGCATCGGCCGCTGTACCCATACGGATATGGATACCACGGCCACGGACACCGCTGGCGATAGCCCGGTTTGAACGAGGTCGAACAGGCAACTATAGTCGGTCGCGAGGAGACAGAAATATGGGGGACAATCCGTTGAAACCATTGGGAGCGCCGGGCAAATCCCTGACCGAGCGCCCGGCCTGGAAGGCCCTCCAGGCCCATTTCGAAACGATCCGCGATCTGCATCTGCGTCAGCTCTTCGCCGACGATCCCGGGCGCGGCGAACGCCTGACCGCCGAATTCGCCGGCATCTACCTGGACTACTCCAAAAACCGGATTACCGATGAAACCTTGCGGCTTCTGGTCGAACTGGCCGAGGAATGCGGTCTGCGTGAGCGCATCGATGCCATGTTCCATGGCGAGCCGATCAATGTGACCGAAAAACGCGCCGTGCTGCACACGGCCCTGCGTGCCCCCAGGTCCGAGCGGATTGTCGTCGAGGGTCTTGACGTCGTTCCCGAGGTGCATGCGGTGCTCGATCGCATGGCTGCGTTTGCACGCCAGGTTCGCAGCGGCGAGTGGCGAGGGTACACCGGCAAGCGTATCCGCAACGTCATCAACATCGGCATCGGCGGCTCCGATCTCGGCCCGGTGATGGCTTACGAGGCGCTGCGTTATTACAGCCAACGCGACCTGACCTTCCGCTTCATCTCCAACGTGGACGGCACCGACTTCGCTGAAGCCACACACGATCTCGACCCGGCGGAGACCCTGTTCATCATCTGCTCCAAGACCTTCACAACGCTCGAAACGCTGACCAACGCCCACACCGCCCGTGCCTGGAGCCTGCAGGCCCTCGGTGACGACCGCGCCGTGGCCAGGCACTTCGTCGCCGTATCGACCAACGCCGACGGCGTGTCCCGATTCGGCATCGATATAGCCAATATGTTCGGTTTCTGGGATTGGGTCGGTGGGCGCTACTCCATGGATTCGGCCATCGGCCTGTCGACCATGATTGCCATCGGGCCCGAGGCTTTTCGTGCGATGCTCTCCGGCTTTCACAAGATGGATCGACATTTCCGCAGCGCACCGTTCGCCCAGAACCTGCCCGTCCTCATGGGCATGCTGACGATATGGAACAGCAACTTTTTCGATGCACCAACGGTCGCAGTGCTGCCCTACGAGCAATATCTCAACCGCTTCCCCGCATACCTGCAGCAGCTGACCATGGAGAGCAACGGCAAACAGGTGACGCTGGACGGCACGCGCGTCGCCTATCAAACGGGACCCATCACCTGGGGCGAACCGGGCACCAACGGCCAGCACTCGTTCTACCAGCTCATCCATCAGGGCACCCGGATGATCCCCTGCGACTTCATCGGCTTCTGCCAGACCTTGAATCCGTTGGGCAATCATCACGATCTGCTGATGTCCAACCTGTTCGCCCAGACCGAGGCCCTGGCGTTCGGCAAGACAGTGGATGAAGTCAAGGCCGAAGGTGTGCCGGAATGGCTCGCACCGCACCGTGTTTTTGAAGGCAATCGCCCCACCAACAGCATCCTGGCCGAGCGCCTGACGCCTGAAACCCTTGGCCTTCTGGTCGCGCTCTACGAGCACAGCGTCTTCACCCAGGGCACCGTCTGGAATATCGATTCCTTCGATCAGTGGGGCGTCGAGCTGGGCAAGGTACTGGCCCAGCGGACGATCCCGGAACTGGAAAGCGCGGGCGACCCGCAGCTCATGCATGACAGCTCAACCAACGCGCTCATCCGGCGCTATCGCCGGCTGAAGGACAAACCAAGTTAAGTGCCGGCTGCCTCAACCCTCACAAACCGCAAACCTGACACATAAACCGCCACTCACGGGCATCAAAGGCCTCAAATGCGTAATCCAAAAGATACCCACGCAAAAATAAGCCCCCTTGCCGGCCAACCGGCCACGCCGGACATGCTGGTCGACGTACCCGGACTCGTCACGGCCTACTATACGAAGACACCGGACCCTGCCATACCGGCCCAACGGGTGGCTTTCGGCACCTCGGGTCACCGGGGTTCCGCTCTGGATAAGGCGTTCAATGAACAGCACATTCTGGCCATCACCCAGGCCATCTGCCTCTACCGGCAGAGGCAGAAAATCGACGGCCCCCTGTTTCTGGGCATGGACACCCACGCCCTCTCCGTGCCGGCCCACGCCAGCGCGGTCGAAGTACTGGCAGGCAACGGGGTGGCGGTTATGATCGCGCGAGGGGATGAATATACCCCCACCCCGGCCGTTTCCCACGCGATCCTCACTTACAACCGCGGGCGCAAGACCGGACTGGCCGACGGTATCGTCATAACGCCGTCACACAATCCACCCCGTGACGGCGGCTTCAAATACAATCCCCCCAACGGCGGGCCGGCGGAATCCGCCGTCACCACCTGGATCGAGGATACGGCGAATGCCCTTCTCGAAAATGGCCTGGCGGATCTGCAGCGGATACCTTTCGAGAAAGCAATTCGCGCACCCACGACGAACCGTTACGATTATCTGAATACCTACATCGCCGATCTGGCCACTGTGCTCGACATGGATGCCATCCGAGGGGCAAAGCTCAGCCTGGGGGTCGATCCGCTCGGCGGCGCCGGGGTCCACTACTGGAGCATGATCGCCGAACGCTACGGGTTGAACCTCACGGTCGTGAACCAGGCTGTCGATCCGACCTTCAGTTTCATGACCGTAGATTGGGACGGCCGGATCCGCATGGACCCCTCCTCGCCATACGCGATGCAGCGGCTTATCGGCCTGAAGGATCGCTTCGAAATCGCCTTCGCCTGCGACACCGACCATGACCGGCACGGGATTGTCACCCGCAGCGCGGGATTGCTGCCGCCCAACCACTACCTGGCGGTGGCCATTTTCTACCTCTTCCAACACCGGCCGAAGTGGCCCACAACCGCGGCGGTCGGCAAGACGCTGGTCAGCAGCCGGATGATCGATCACGTAACGGCCAGGCTTGGCCGACGGCTTTACGAGGTGCCGGTCGGCTTCAAGTGGTTCGCCGACGGACTTTTCGACGGTTCGCTGGGTTTCGGCGGCGAAGAGAGCGCTGGTGCAGCTTTCGTACGCATGGATGGCGGCGTCTGGACAACCGATAAAGACGGCATCCTCCCTGCCTTGCTGGCGGCGGAGATCACCGCCCGGATGGGCCGCGACCCCGGTGAAATCTACCGCGACTTGACGCGGGAATTCGGTGAACCGGCTTACGACCGCGTCGAGGCACCCGCCACGGCAGAGCAAAAGAAACGACTGGCCAAACTCTCCGCCGAGCAGGTGAAGGGCACCGAACTGGCCGGCGAAAAAATCCGCAAGATTCTCACCCGCGCACCGGGCAACGATGCGCCCATCGGCGGCTTGAAGGTGAGCGCCGACAGCGGATGGTTCGCGGCGCGCCCGTCGGGGACAGAGGATATTTACAAAATTTACGCCGAGAGTTTTCGCGGAGCGAATCATCTGCAGCGCATCATCGCGGAAGCCCGGAGGCTGGTCAGCGATACGTTGGCTGCGTCCTCGCATCAAACGGATTGAGATCTTCAACAAAGGAAATCGGAATGAAGCCAACAATGATGATCGTCATGGCAATAATTTTGGCGGCGGCAACGGCCACCGGGGCGGCCGAACAGGCGCCGCCGATACCGGCAGAGGAACAGCCGGAGGTATTGACGCAGGGACCGGTCAATGAAGCCTTTGCCCAGCCGGTCAACCTGGAAGACCAGACGGGGCTGGTCGCTCCGACCGAACCGCCGGCCGCCATAGCGGAAGTTCCGCCTCCGGAAAGGCCCGCGGGCGACCAGTTTGCATGGGTACCGGGATACTGGGCCTGGGATTCGGACAGGAACGGGTACATCTGGGTGAGCGGGTGCTGGCGTGCCGTGCCGCCGGGAATGTCCTGGGTGCCGGGCTACTGGTCGCAGTCACCGGACGGCTGGCAGTGGGTGGCCGGATTCTGGGCTCCCGCCGACAATCGGGAGATAGACTATCTGCCGCCGCCGCCTGAGTTGGCGGATGTTGAACCGCCGGGACCGGCGCCATCACCGGACCGGATATGGGTGCCGCCCTGCTGGTACTGGTATCACGGGCAATACAGCCGAAGGCCCGGTTACTGGCTCGCTGCCCAGCCGGACTGGGTATGGGTGCCGTCGCATTACGTCTGGACCCCGCGCGGTTATGTTTTTGCAAACGGGCACTGGGACTATACGCTGGGCCGCCGCGGGGTACTTTTCGCGCCGGTGTACTTTCCGAGGCACATTTACGCGCGCCCGGGGTTTTCCTACACGCTCAGCATCGCCGTCGATATCGGCAACCTGCAGTTCGGCCTGTTCACCCGTCCGCAATACAGCCACTATTACTTCGGCGATTACTACGACAGCGCCTATATCAGCCTCGGTATTTTCCCGTGGTTTGAAGTCGAACGGCGGCACACGTGGTATGACCCGATTTATGTGCATGACCGCTGGCGCCACCACAAGGATGATCCGCGATGGGCGCAGCACGAACGGCAGGAATATAGCCGCCGCCGCGCCGATAGGAATCGTCGACCGCCGAAAACATATCGCGAGATGGAACACAGGGTGAGCCGGATGACTGGATCCCAGCGCAGAAACTTCGAAATCGCTGCACCGATGAAGCAGATTGTCAGTAGAAAGACGACCTTCAAGTTCCAACAGAGCCAACCGGAAGCGCGGCAGCAGATATCAAAGCATTCCGATGACGTTCACCAGTTTGTCAAGGAGCGGAGCCGTTGGGAATCACAGGGTGCCGGCCGTCAATCGGGCCAGGCGGCGGTAAAGCCTATGCCATCGGGCGGGCGCAGCGAAAAAGTGCCGCCGGTGAAGCGCAAAGGACCGGAGGTAAGACCACCGGAACGCACGGAATCACCACCGGTGCAGCGTGCGCGTCGCCTCGATGCCCCGGGCAGCGTCCGGGATGAGGCAACCACGTCCTCCAGACAGCAACAACTACCAACCGTCACACTGCGCAAAGGCCAACCGTATCAGTCGGACTCGGTGAAGATTCGCACCCCGCCGGTGGCCGGCGGACAGGATGGCGGTTTTTTCCGCAAAAGGCCGCCATCCCGACCGGATGAAGAACAAAACGATCGAAAACGGCAATAGCGGATGCCAAGGTTGCAGGATTGGCGAAAAGTATCCACTTCCCGGAGGAGAAACCATGCGCCCACCCACACGCACCAGCCACCCCATCTACAGTCTGCTGCCCACGGACGTCGAGGGGTTCGACTCCCTGGCGGAGCTTGCCCTGGACATGCATTCGTCGTGGAATCACTACGCCGACAATGTCTGGCGGAGGCTCGATCCCGAATTGTGGGACATCACACATAACCCCTGGGTAGTCCTGCAAACGGTTGCGCGCGACCGGATCGAACACGTGTTAGCCGATCCTGCTTTTCGTAAAAGCGTCGATGACCTGGTGCAGGACCGGCGGCAGGCGGTAGCCGCACCTGCGTGGTTTCAGCAGCATCACTCTCCGGGTCCCCTGAACTGCGCCGCTTATTTCAGCCTGGAATTCATGTTGAGCGAGGCTCTGCCCATCTACTCGGGCGGGCTCGGCAATGTGGCCGGCGATCAGCTCAAAGCCGCCAGCGATCTGGGTGTGCCCGTGGTCGGCGTGGGACTGCTCTACCAGCAGGGCTATTTTCGCCAGGTGATCGACAAGGACGGCGCGCAACAAGCCCTCTTCCCCTACAATGACCCCGGCCAGTTGCCGATCACGCCGTTGCGCCGGGCCGACGGCGAATGGTTGCGCCTGGAGATCACCCTGCCGGGGTATTCCGTCTGGCTGCGCGCCTGGCAGGTCCAGGTCGGACGAACGACGCTTTACCTGCTGGACAGCAATGACGCGGCCAACGTCCCCGCGCATCGCGGGATTACCAGCGAGCTTTACGGCGGCGGACTGGAGCTGCGCCTCAAGCAGGAATTGCTCCTCGGGATCGGCGGGTGGCGCCTGCTGGGGGAACTGGGCATCCAACCGGAAGTCTGCCATCTGAATGAAGGGCATGCAGCCTTTGCCGTGCTGGAACGGGCCCGCAGCTTTATGCAGGCCAGCGCGCAGCCCTTCGACGTTGCCCTTGCCGTCACCCGGGCCGGGAACCTGTTCACCACCCACACGGCTGTGGCCGCCGGATTCGACCGTTTTCCTCCGGCGCTCATTGAACAATACCTCGGCGGCTATGCCGAACAGAAACTCGGCATCACCCTATACGATTTGCTGGCCTTGGGACGAAGGGACCCGAACGACGCATCGGAAAGCTTCAACATGGCCTATCTGGCCATCCGCGGCAGCGGGGCGGTCAATGGCGTCAGCCGCCTGCACGGAAAAGTCAGCCGACAGCTCTTCGCGCCTCTTTTTCCGAGGTGGCCGGCGGATGAAGTGCCCGTCGGGTACGTGACCAACGGCGTCCACGTGCCAACCTGGGACTCGGCCCCGGCCGATGATCTCTGGACGCAGGCCTGCGGCAAAGACCGCTGGATCGCATCGCCGGAGACCCTTGAGCAGCACATTCGCACTGTTTCCGACGCCGACCTGTGGCAATTCCGCCTCGCCGCCAGCCAGTCTCTGGTTGGGTACACCCGTGAGCGCCTGTCCCGGCAACTGGCTGCCTGCGGCGCGGCGCCCGAGGCAGTGGCCGAAGCGCAGCAGATCTTTGATCCCCACGCGCTTACCCTGGGATTTGCGCGCCGCTTCGCGACCTACAAGCGGCCCAACCTGCTGCTGCATGACCCGCAACGGCTGTTGCGCCTGCTATCTGATCCGGAGCGCCCGGTGCAACTCGTCATTGCCGGCAAGGCCCATCCGGATGACCGCGCCGGGCAGGACCTGATTCGTGAGTGGATTACATTCATCCGCCGGCCGGAAGTCCGACCCCACATCGTCTTTTTGAGCGATTACGACATGCTGCTCACCGAGCACCTGGTGCAGGGGGTGGATGTCTGGATCAACACACCGCGGCGACCCTGGGAGGCATGCGGCACCAGCGGCATGAAGGTGCTCGTCAACGGCGGCATCAATCTCTCGGAACTGGACGGCTGGTGGGCCGAAGCCTATACCCCTGATGTCGGATGGGCGCTGGGGGACGGCCGGGAACATGGTGACGACCCCGCTTGGGATGCGGCCGAAGCCACTGCACTCTATGATCTGCTCGAGAAGGAGGTTGTCCCGGAATTTTATACCCGCGACGAACAGGGCGTCCCTACGGCCTGGATGACGCGGATGCGCGAAAGCATGGCGCAGTTGACGCCGCTTTTTTCGGCCAACCGCGCGGTGCGCGAATATACCGAGCAGCACTACCTCCCGGCGGCGTCCGCTTACGCTGCACGCGCTGCCGATAAAGGCACGCTGGGCAGACAGGTGGTAGCTTGGCGCCGGGCAACGGAAAAGCAATGGGCCGGGTTGCGCTTCGGTGAAGTGAAGATAACGACCGAAGACAAGCACCACAGCGTTGAAGTTCAGCTCTTTCTCAACGGCATCGATGCGAAAACCATACGAGTGGACCTTTATGCCGATGGGTTGGACGGCAGCGAGCCCATGCGGCAGGAGATGAAACATATTGGCCTGTCTCCCGACGATCCGGGCGGTACCATTTACCGCGCGGTGGTATCGGCGGGCCGCCCGGCGGCGGACTATACGGCGCGCGCGATACCGCATTTTGACGGCGCTGCGGTTCCTTTGGAAAACGCACAGATCCTTTGGCAGCGATGACAGGCCCGTCGGCACAAAAGATGATCGGCGCATTGGTGGTCTTGACTGAAAAAGGAGAATCGACCCATGCAGGCCAACACACTTTCCCCTGAATTGCTCCAGCGGATGGACGCCTACTGGCGGGCCGCCAACTACTTGTCGGTCGGCCAGATCTATCTCTACGACAATCCGCTGCTGAAGCGGCCGCTGACCCTCCCGGATGTCAAGCACATGCTGCTGGGGCACTGGGGCACGACCCCCGGGCAGAATTTCATTTACGTACACCTGAACCGGGTCATCAAAAAATACGACCTCGACATGATCTACGTCTCCGGCCCCGGGCACGGCGGTCCGGCTGTCGTGGCCAACACCTACCTCGAAGGCACCTACAGCGAGATCTATCCCGACATCGGCCGTGACGAAGCCGGGCTGCGCAGGCTCTTCATCCAGTTTTCCTTTCCCGGGGGCATTCCCAGCCACGCATCGCCGGAAACGCCCGGGTCGATCCACGAGGGCGGTGAGTTGGGCTATTCGCTCAGCCACGCCTTCGGGGCGGTATTCGACAACCCCGGCCTCATCGTCGCCTGCGTCGTCGGCGACGGCGAGGCCGAAACCGGGCCGCTGGCCACCGCCTGGCATTCCAACAAGTTTCTCAACCCGGTCACCGACGGCGCGGTGCTGCCGATCCTGCACCTCAACGGCTACAAGATTGCCAACCCGACCGTCCTGGCGCGCATCACCCGCGAGGAATTGGAGCAACTGCTGCACGGATACGGGTATACGCCCTACTTCGTCGAGGGCCACGAGCCCCTAAAAATGCACGCGGCCATGGCCGCGACGCTCGACACGGTGGTGGAGGAAATCAAAAGCATCCAGGAAGACGCCCGCGCCCGCGGCAACTTCACGCGGCCGCGCTGGCCGATGATTGTGCTCAATTCTCCCAAGGGCTGGACCGGGCCGAAAATCATCGACGGCGTGCCGATCGAAGGCACCTTCCATGCTCACCAGGTGCCGCTTTCCGACCCGGCCGACCACCCCGAACACCTCAAGCTGCTGGAGGACTGGCTGCGCAGCTACCGGCCGGAGGAACTCTTCGACGAAAAAGGCCACCTCAAACCGGAACTGGCCGAACTGGCCCCCAAGGGAGAACGACGCATGGGCGCCAACCCACATGCCAACGGCGGCTTGCTGCTGCGCGACCTGCACATGCCCGATTTCCGGGACTATGCCGTCGACGTACCCTCGCCGGGGATACACGGCATCGGCGACACGCACGTGCTCGGACCGTTCCTGCGTGATGTGGCCAAACTTAACCATCAGCAACGCAACTTCCGGGTCTTCGGGCCTGACGAGACGATATCCAACGGCCTGGATGCCCTGTTCGACTTCACCCAGCGCCAGTGGGAAGGCGCCACGGTGCCCACCGACGAGTTCCTCGCACCCGCCGGGAGAGTAATGGAAATGCTCAGTGAGCACCAGTGCGAGGGCTGGCTGGAGGGCTACCTGCTTACCGGACGGCATGGCCTCTTCAACTGCTACGAAGCCTTCATCCATATCGTCGATTCCATGTTCAACCAGCACGCCAAGTGGCTCAAGGTCACCGCGCGCCTGCCATGGCGGCGCAGAATCGCCTCGCTGAACATCCTGCTGGCCTCGCACGTCTGGCGCCAGGATCACAATGGCTTCACCCACCAGGACCCCGGTTTCATCGACCACGTCGTCAACAAGAAGGCCTCCGTCGTGCGGGTTTACCTGCCGCCGGATGCCAACTGCCTGCTGTCGGTAATGGACCACTGCCTGCGCAGTCGCCATTACGTCAACGTGGTGGTCGCCGGCAAACACCCGGCGCCCCAGTGGCTGACCATGGACGCCGCGGTCAGGCACTGCGCTGCGGGCATCGGCATCTGGCCGTGGGCCGGCTGCGACGAGGGCGCTGAGCCTGACGTGGTCATGGCCTGCTGCGGCGACGTACCCACACTGGAAACGCTGGCCGCCGTCGCCATCCTGCGCGAACATCTGCCCGAACTGAAGATCCGGGTGGTCAACGTCGTCGACCTGATGAAGCTGCAGCCACAAAGCGAGCACCCCCACGGATTGAACGATGCGGATTACGATGCGCTGTTTCCCGGTGACACACCGGTGATTTTCGCCTTCCACGCCTACCCGTGGCTGATCCACCGACTGACCTACCGCCGCGCCAACCACGACCACATCCACGTGCGCGGCTACAAGGAGGAGGGCACGATCACCACGCCCTTCGACATGACCGTCCTCAACGATCTGGACCGCTTCCACCTGGTGATGGACGCCATCGACCGCCTGCCGCGGACCGGTGACAGGGGCATCGCCTTGCAGCGGCAGCTTGAGGAAAAGCTGATCGCGCACCGGCAATACATCAACACACACGGCCGGGACATGCCCGAAATCCGCAACTGGAGGTGGGACTCACCCCAGAAATTAAAAAAATGAGCAGGAGAACAAATATCCTGCAATTCTCAAATCCTGAAATATTGTCATGCAGAAGAGAGAACACCATGAGAAGAGCTCTGCTGATATTGCTGTTTTTCGCATCCTGGCCCGCTGCCATTCTTGCGGCTGCAATGACCCTGACGGTCGGCCACTTCAGCGCCGGCGACATTGGTGACTGGAAAACAAAATCATTTCAAGGGTTGACCGATTACCGGTTGGTTACCCAGGACGGCCGCCAGGTGCTGGAAGCCGACAGTAAGGGCACCGCTTCGGGACTCGTGCGCGAAATTCGGGTCGATCTGGAAAAGCTGCCTTTCCTGAACTGGTCCTGGCGGGTCGAGGATGTCCTGAGCGGAATCGACGAGCGGACCAAAGCCGGTGACGATTATCCGGCCCGGGTCTATGTCATCGTCTCCGGCGGAATCGCGTTCTGGCGCACGAGAACCTTGATTTATGTCTGGTCCAGCCGGCAGCCGGCCGGCAGCATCTGGGAAAACGCCTTTACCGCCAATGCCCGCGTCATGGCGCTGCAGTCCGGCAAAGGAAGCGGCTGGGCAACCGAACACCGGGACGTGCGCGCCGATTTCAGAAAATGCTTCAACGATGACATCAGCTTCATCGACGCCGTTGCCATCATGACCGACACGGATAACAGCCGGCAGGAAGCCAATGCCTGGTATGGGGATATTTTCTTCTCGAACGAGTGAAGATTTGGCGGGTGTTGCCAAAAAGCTAAGGAGATAAGTTATGCCGTCCGATGGAAAAAAAGAGCCGCAGGAAAATTTAAAAGAAAAGTTACGTGCATTCTTTGGCGCCCAGCCCCCCCAAAAAGGGGGAAGCGGCCTGCCTCCCAGAGCGCATTTCAGCATCTGGTATTTCCTGATGGTGCTGTTTTTATTTTCCTACATGCAACAATACTATCTTTCCAGGAAGGTGGAGACGATTTCCTACAGCCAATTCAAACAATACGTCGCCGAGGGCAGCCTGAGTGACTTGACCATCAGTCCGGATACAATCACCGGGACCCTCAGGGGAAAAGATAAAAAACCGGATGAGGAGTTTATCACGGTTCGGGTGGATGACCCCGGCCTGGTGACGGATCTGGATGCCCACAAGGTCGGTTATTCCGGACACTACGAGAGTAAATTCCTGAGCAGTGTGCTTTCCTGGGTCATCCCCATGGGTATTTTTTTCCTGATCTGGCGCTTCGCCATGAAGAAAATGGGACCGGGGATGGGAGTCATGTCGTTTGGCAAAAGCAAAGCCAAGGTTTTTGCCGAAAGTGAAACCAAGGTCTCCTTCGCCGATGTGGCCGGCATCGACGAGGCCAAAGAAGAGCTGCAGGAAGTCGTTGAATTTTTAAGCACTCCGGGAAAATTCCAGCGGCTGGGGGGAAGGATTCCCAAAGGGGTACTGCTGGTCGGACCGCCGGGAACCGGCAAGACCCTCCTCTCCCGGGCCGTGGCCGGAGAAGCCAAAGTACCTTTTTTCAGCATCAGCGGGTCCGAGTTTGTAGAGATGTTCGTCGGTGTGGGCGCCGCGCGCGTTCGCGATCTTTTTGCTCAGGCCACCATTCAGGCCCCTTGCATCATCTTCATCGATGAACTGGACGCGTTGGGCAAAGCCCGGGGAGCCAATGTCATGGGCGGGCATGACGAACAGGAGCAGACGCTCAATCAGCTTCTGGTTGAAATGGATGGATTCGAAACCAATAAAGGCGTCATCATCATGGCGGCCACCAACCGGCCGGAAGTATTGGATCCCGCCTTGCTGCGGCCGGGCCGGTTCGATCGGCAGGTCGTGGTGGACCGGCCGGATATCAACGGACGCGAAGCCATCCTGAAAATCCATTCCAGGAATGTGTTGTTGGCTCCCGATGTCGACCTCCGCGAAATCGCCGGCCGGACCCCTGGATTCGTGGGCGCCGACCTGGCCAACATCATCAACGAAGCCGCGCTGCTGGCCGCCCGCAAAGACAAGGAGACGGTAGCCGCGGTGGATTTTGACGAGGCCATCGACCGGGTGGTCGGGGGCCTGCAGAAAAAGGGCCGGATGATGAACCCGCTGGAAAAAGAAATTGTCGCCTTTCACGAGTCCGGACATGCGATCGTGGCGGAATCGGTTGAACACGCCGACCCGGTGCACAAAATTTCCGTGATTCCCCGGGGCACCGCGGCCCTCGGCTACACCCAGCAGCAACCCACCGAGGACCGCTACCTGATGACGCGCTCGGAACTGCTGGACCGACTGGCCGTGCTTTTGGGAGGCCGGGTAGCAGAAGAACTGGTTTTCGGAGAAATTTCCACCGGCGCCCAGAACGACCTGCAGCGGGCCACGGACATCGCCCGGTCCATGGTCACCGAGTATGGCATGAGCGATCGGTTGGGTCTGGTGACCTACCAACGCGCGCGTCAGTCGGCGCTCCTGCCGGCCGTCTTTGCTCCCGGAAAAGATTACAGCGAAGAGAAAGCCGGCCAGATCGACGAAGAGGTCGCCCGGTTCGTCGAGGAAGCGCACCAGCGGGTGCAGCAAATCCTGAGCGACCACCGCACGGTTTTGGATGAATTGGCCGCCCTGCTCTCCCAAAAGGAAATGGTCACGGGATCGGAACTCAGGAAGATGATGGGCAACGCCAAATAGACAAAAAGGAGTTAAAAAGAAATGAAAACACAAAAAATGGCAGCCATGATTATCACAGCTCTTTTTTTCAGCGTGGCGTCAGTTTCATCCGCGGCACAACCGTCGTCGGAAGCGGTCAAGGAAAAGGTGTCGGAAGCCGCCGAGGCAATCAAGAATTTTTCCGTCGAGCAGCGCAATGAAGCCCTCAAGAAGGCACAAGCGCTCCTCGACGACCTGGACGCCCGCATCGAGCCCATGGAATCCCGGCTTAATGAAAAATGGGGCCAGATGGATCAAACGGCCCGCCAGAAAATGGTGGATACCCTGACAGCCCTCAGGAAACAGCGCAACGAGGCCGCCGAGTGGTACGGCGGATTGAAGCATAGCTCCGGCAATGCCTGGGAAGATGTCAAAAAAGGCTTTTTAAAGAGCTACCGGGACCTTAATAACACCTTCAATAAAGCGCGGAGCGAATTTTAGGAACCGGGGAGACAGCCTCTATAACGCGATATATAAAAATTCATCCAATCGGGAAGAAATACACATGACGGGTCATGACAAAAAAAAGCTATGCGATATCGGGTTGATCGGCTTGGGGGTCATGGGAAGCAATTTTGCCCTTAACATCGCCGATCATGGCTTTTCGGTGGCGGGCTACAACCGCAAAGAAGAAAAAATCAGGCAGTTGTCCGAAATGAAGCGCGAGCACCATAAGATCGAAACGACCAGGGACATTGGGTCGTTGTGTCAAATGGTGCGAACGCCCAGGGCTATTGTATTGCTTGTGCCGGCAGGGCCTCCGGTTGACGCCGTGATCGAAAGCCTCGTGCCCCATTTGCAGGCCGGCGACCTGATCATCGACAGCGGCAACTCCCATTTTACGGATACGGATCGCCGCACCCAATCGCTCGCCGAAAAAGGCCTGCTCTTCATGGGCATGGGCATATCCGGCGGCGAAAGCGGTGCCCGCCACGGCCCCAGCCTCATGCCCGGCGGACCTGAACAAGGCTACGAGCGGGTCAGGCCCATCCTGGAGGCAGCGGCGGCCCATGTGGAAGCGGCCCCCTGTGTGGCCTATCTGGGGTCCGGTTCCGCCGGCCACTATGTTAAAATGGTGCACAACGGCATCGAGTACGGCTTGATGCAGCTCATTTCCGAGACCTATGACCTGATGAAACGGGGTCTGGGGTTGGCGCCCGATGAATTGCATGCGGTTTACGCGCGCTGGAACCAGGACGAACTGAACAGCTATTTACTTGAAATTACAGCGGATATATTTCTTCAGAAAGACGACAAAACCGGAGGCTCCCTCGTTGACTTGATTCTGGATGAAGCCAAACAGAAAGGCACCGGGGAATGGACCGTCCGCGAGGCCCTGGGCCTTCAGGTACCGACCGTTACTATCGACGCCGCGGTCATGATGCGCGACATGTCCACCTACAAAAAACAACGCGAAAAAGCCGGTCGGATGTTCAAGGGGCCAAACCCGCGCTTCGAAGGGGGGAAAGACGAGATCCTCCAGCAGATCAAAAATGCGCTCTATGCGGCCATGATTGTCACCTATGCCCAGGGCCTGGCATTGCTTGCAAAGGCATCCGACACCTATCACTATAACTTGAACGTGGAAACCGTGGCACGCATCTGGCGAGGCGGATGCATCATCCGGGCGGCCCTGCTGGAAGCGATCCGATCCGCCTATAAATCCAATCCCGATCTGGACAATCTTCTTTTTGACGGGCATCTGGGCCAGGCCGTGGCAACCCGGCAGGCCGACCTGAGAGGTGTGGTTCGCACCGGCGCGGCCCTGGGACTGCCGATGCCGGGTCTGATGACGGCCCTGGCCTATTTTGACGCCTTGCGCAGCAGCCGGCTGCCAGACAATCTGATCATGGCCCAGCGCGACTATTTCGGTGCCCACACCTACGAACGAGTGGATGAAGCCGGTATTTTTCACACGCAATGGGGAAAATAAGGAGCCCGCATGGAAAAGGAAAAAAGCAGCGCCCCGACGGTTTTCATTATCTTCGGTGCCTCGGGCGACCTGACATGGCGCAAACTGGTGCCCGCGCTCTACAACCTGTTCCTGAGCGAATGGCTGCCCGAAAAATTCGATATCATCGGCTTGAGTTTCGATGAGATGAAGGATGAGGCGTTCCGGGATCATCTGCGCGACGGCGTGAATCAATTCTCCCGCCGCGGCAAGGTCAAGGACGATGACTGGAGAAAATTTGCCGAATGCCTCCACTATTCCAAGGCGGACCTGGGTGACGCCAAAATATATAAGGATCTGGCCAAGACGCTCGCTGCCCGTGAAAAAAAATGGGGGGCGGAAGCCAACCGCATTTTCTATCTCGCCCTGCCCCCCAGCATGGTTGAACCAGTGGCCCGAAATCTGGGAATCGCCAGGTTGAATGAAAAACGGCAACGGGCCCGCATTGTCGTCGAAAAGCCGTTCGGGCACGATCTTACGTCTGCGCGTGATTTAAACCGTATTCTGATCGATATTTTCGAAGAACGTCAGATCTTCCGCATCGATCATTACCTGGGCAAGGAAACCGTTCAGAACATTCTTGCCTTTCGCTTCGGCAATGCGCTTTTCGAGCCCGTCTGGAACCGCCAGTTTATCGATCACGTTCAGATCACCGTGGCCGAGGAGGTGGGCATCGGCCATCGCGGGGCATACTATGACAAAGCCGGTGCGCTCAGGGACATGATTCAGAATCACCTGCTGCAGGTCCTCTGCCTGATCGCCATGGAAGCACCGGTTTCGTTTGACGATAACGAAATCCGCAACAAGAAAGTGGACGTGCTGCATGCCATACGGCCCATCCCGCCTGAACAGGTGCAGCAGTTCGCCGTACGCGGCCAGTATGGCGCGGGGAAAATCAACGGAAAAATCGTCAAGGGGTATCATGACGAGGAAGACGTTGCCGACAATTCCTTCACGGAAACCTTCGTAGCCACCAAATTTTATGTGGACAACTGGCGATGGCAGGGAGTCCCTTTTTTCCTGAGAACCGGCAAACGGCTGCCGGCGAAGATTTCAGAGATTCTGATTCAGTTCAAACCCGTTCCCCATCAGACATTTCCCGCATCCGCAACCCTGGATCTGCGCCCCAACCGGCTGCTGATCGCCATCCAGCCCGAAGAGGGAATCCTGCTGCGCTTTCAGGTCAAAAAGCCAGGCCCCGTGATGCACCTCTCCCCGGTGATGATGCAGTTTTACTATCGCGAAGCCTTTAACGTGGCGCCGCCGGAGGCCTATGAAACGCTGCTGCTCGATATCACCAAAGGCGACGCCACACTTTTTTTGCGCAGGGACCAGACGGAAGCAGCCTGGTCGGTTATTGCGCCCATCCTGGATGTCTGGAATGCAGTGAAATCAGCCGATTTCCCCAATTACCAGGCCGGCACCTGGGGACCGGAAGGGGCCGACACCCTGATCGCCCAGGACGGTATCAGCTGGATAGCCCCCACGCCCCTGCAGTGCCAGGGTGACACGGCGGTGTGCAGCATCACCACGGAGCCGCGGTTATGATCCGCACCCTGCCCGACCCGGAAGCGTTATGCCGGGCTGCGGCCGAGCTTTTCGTACGGCAGGCGCGGCTGTCCGTAACCCGGAGACGGCGCTTCGCCGTGGCGCTTTCCGGCGGGCAGACCCCCCGGCGGCTGTATGAGATATTGGCCGTCCCGCCCTTGCGTGATTCGGTCGCCTGGGACAAGACCCACGTTTTCTGGGGGGATGAACGCTGCGTGCCGTCGGATGACCGGCGCAGCAATGCGCGCATGGCCCGGGAAGCGCTTCTTGATCAAATTCCCGTGCCGCCGGATCAGATTCACCCCATCTCATGCGATGAGAACCCTGCCCAGTCCGCACGGCAGTACAGTGACATGCTGCACGATTTCTTTGGCGGCGGCCCTCCGGCCTTTGATCTGATCCTGCTGGGCCTGGGCGAAGACGGACATACCGCGTCCCTTTTTCCGCAGGCAGAAATCCTGAACGATCAAACCGCCTGGACGGCTTCGGTTTATGTAAAAGCCCAGAAGATGCATCGGGTGACCTTGATGCCTGCGGTGATCAACCGGGCACGGCTGGTGGTCTTTCTGGTCTCCGGTGACGCCAAAGCGGCTGTATTAAAAGCGGTGCTCAACGAACCGACGGATCCTTTGCAGCTGCCCGCCCAGCTTGTCCGACCCCGGACCGGCGAGCTGGTCTGGCTGGCGGACAAAGCCGCGGCAGCCCAATTGGCTTAGACCCTGTTCGTAATTACGGTGACGCACCGAGGTTGCCGAGGCGCCCGGATCGCAAGGCGAGAGAAGTGACAATAGCAGCGCTATTGGCGCGCCGTGCAACACGGCGAGTCGAGATGCATCGGCAATTGAATGCCATCGTATTTATGAATAGGAGCACTGAGCCC
>JAHLLR010000030.1 GCA_020444075.1 Deltaproteobacteria bacterium | reverse complement strand
GAATGATTAAAACGCCCTGTGAATACGTTTAAGCAAAAATCGATAATATTCATTGCTACGGGAGGTCTGATCGGTTTTTCACCGGTGGCGCCGGGAACTTTCGGATCGCTTGCGGCCTTGCCATTGTGCCTGTTGATCTCTACCTTGCACCATGGCTCCGCTTTGATAGTTGTGGTGGCGCTGATCATTTTTTCCACCTGGATTGCCAATGCCGCCGAGAAAATCGAGGCACAAAAGGACCCGAAACAGGTGGTTGTGGACGAGATCTGCGGCATGGCAGTAGCCTTGTTCGCTTTGCCGTTCGTCCCTGTTTTTATCATCGGGGCATTTGCATTGTTCCGGGTGTTTGATATATTAAAGCCTTTTCCGATCCGGTGGGTTGATAAAAAGGTGCCGGGTGGATGGGGAATTATTTTGGATGACCTTATCGCGGGGCTATTTGCCAATGTGTTGATGAGGGCAGGACTTTTTCTTTTCAACTAAAACAAGAAAGGTTTTCTATAATTTTGAAAAAGCGTGAAGAAACCGACGCCGCGCCCAAAAAAAAAGGCGCATTGCGTGAAAATATTGAAGCTATCGTTGTCGCTGTCATCTTGGCGCTGTTTATCCGCACATTTGTGGTTCAGGCATTTAAGATTCCATCCGGGTCGATGAAGGATACGCTGCTGATTGGTGATCATATTCTGGTCAACAAGTTTATTTACGGGGTCAAAGCGCCGTTCATAAATAAAACGATCATTCCCATCCATGACCCGCAGCGCGATGATATCATCGTCTTCGAATTTCCCGAAGACCCCAGCAAAGATTTCATCAAGCGGGTCATCGGCATTCCTGGAGATGTAATCGAAATCCGCAATAAAAAACTGTTCGTTAACGGTGTCCTTGTCAAAAATAGCCACGGCATCTACAGTGATCCGAAAATATATGCCGCCGGAACCCAACCCAGGGATAACCTGGGCCCCATTACCGTGCCGGAACACAAGCTTTTTGTAATGGGTGACAACCGTGATTTTTCCTACGATAGCCGTTTCTGGGGATTTGTCGACCTCATAGCGGTAAAAGGGAAGGCGTTTATCATTTACTGGTCGTGGGACAAGGAAGATTTTGATGTCCGATGGGGCCGGTTAGGCCATCTGCTTGAATAGGGTAATACCTGGTTTGTTAAGTTTTTTGTATTCTTTGTGTTTTTAGGTTCGAAGCACCTCTCAGCTTGGCGCTGACGGGATAGGGGTGGCATTTAGCCTTCCCTCAAGGGCTTCAACCTTCCTCCGATTCACCTTTTATATAAATGCCTGGGGGTATTTAATGGTGGACAACCCATATCGCATCCTCGTTGTTGATGATGAGCTAAGCATGCGTGAGCTCCTTGAATATATGTTGGAAAAGAGGGGATACGGGGTTATATGTGCGGCCAATGGGAAGGAGGCGCTGGCCAGGATTGAAAAGGATCACTACGACCTTCTGTTGTGTGATATCCGTCTGGGCGACATGACGGGCCTGGAGGTACTGAAGGCATCCAAAAAGAAAAATCCCCATGTCACGGTGATTATGATTTCCGCTTTTGCATCCACGGAAACCGCTGTGGAGGCAATGAACCAGGGCGCTTTTGATTATGTCCCCAAACCGTTTGAAAACAAGGAACTGCTTCAGACCATTGCCAATGCATTGGAACGAAAGACCCTGGAGAAAGATAAACGCGCCATTGACGACGAATTAAAACAGAGTGTCCATTTCGGCAAGATCGTCGGCAACAGCCCGCGAATGCAGCATATTTACGAAATGATCCGGCAAGTTGCCCGGACGCGGACCAGCGTTTTAATCACCGGGGAGAGCGGCACCGGAAAAGAACTGATCGCCAAGGCCATTCACGAACAGAGCGACCGGGCCGATGAACCCTTTGTGACCATCAACTGCGGCGGCATCCCTGAAACCCTGCTTGAAAGTGAATTTTTCGGACACCGCAAAGGCTCCTTTACCGGAGCCAGTTCAGATAAGCAGGGGTTGATGGAAATCGCCCATAAAGGAACCCTCTTTCTGGATGAGCTTGCCGAATTGAGCCTTCCCATGCAGGTGAAACTGCTAAGAGCCGTTCAGGAGCACATATTCAGGCCGGTGGGCGGCACCAGGGATATTTCAGTGGACATCCGGATCATCTCGGCCACCAATAAGAAATTGGAGGATGAGGTGATTGCCGGCAATTTCCGCGAAGACCTTTTCTATCGGATGAACGTTATTGAAATCAAACTCCCGCCGTTAAGAGAACGCAAGGGCGACTTGCTGCCCCTGGCCCAGCATTTTCTGGAAAAGTATTCCAAGGAACTGGGCAAGCAGGTCACCAAATTTTCGTCCTATGCCATCGATCTGCTGAAGAAGTATGATTTTCCCGGCAACATCCGTGAATTGGAAAACCTGATTGAGAGAAGTGTGGCCCTGTCCAATACCAATATCCTGCTGCCGGACAGTCTGGCCATGTCGATCCATAAAAAAAGATGGATCGAGGGGATTCGAAACCGGCGCTTCGACGTCGATGAGGTGGCCCACGGCGTGTCACTGGACGCCATCCTCGAAGAAATTGAACGGGCCTATATCGAAAAAGCCATGGAGTGTGCCGACGGAAACAAAAACAAGGCCGCTGACCTGCTCGGCCTGAGTCTACGGTCTTTCCGATACCGGGTCGACAAACTCAATCCAAACTAGTGTTCCCATTCAACGGGTGTGGGGTTCTCCCGCAATTGCAATGTTCACCGCCCTGGTCCGGCAACTTCCTTTCAATAAGGATAATGATCTGCCGCCACCTTCCAAGCTGTTCCGAAATGTGGAAATTGTAAAAAAAACTAAACGTTTCCGCCCATAGTGCGATAACAGTGATAAGATCCTCCTGGGTGAACATTGAAAAGGCTGCCATGCCCAGTGACAATTTTTGGCAGCGTTTAACAAATTTTGATCCCAAATATACGTTTTTCAAATTATTATCGGATGCATTTGAATTAGATATGGATAAAAACACTAAAAAAACAATCAGATAGTTATAAATTTATGAAGATTCCAGGAATGGCATACTCGCTGCATAGTTTCATTGCAACAAAGTTTAAAAGGAGGCCAATCACGTTTCACTGTTTTTTTGTCAGACTTTTTTAACCAACATTAATTAACTTTCAGGAGGGTTCAACATGCTCAACAAAATGAGAAAGACGAACAACAAAGGTTTTACACTGATCGAATTGATGATCGTCATCGCCATCATCGGCATCCTGGCGGCCATCGCCATCCCCAACTTCATCGCTTATCGTAACAAGGCATTCTGTTCAGCGGCGGAATCTGATGCGAATGCAGTTGCAGCCGACATTGCAGATTACTTTTCAATTCCATCGCACACCCTTATTACGACCGACGACATCGGAGAAAACATAGGCGTCAGCGGTGGAAACACGAGAACCATTGCAACTACTGATCCGAGTGTTAACATCACCATCACGGTAACAGATCTTAGTGGACGCTGTCCGACTGAATACCAAAATGCAATGAACAAAACTGCCAGTCCGACTGGATACTGGTCCGGCGGAGTTTACACCAAACTGATGCAACTGTAACAGACCACCGCTTTTTATTTATTACTTTAACTCACCGTCCAGAACCAGTATGGTTCTGGACGGTTTTTATCTATTGATGTCGCGGAAAAATAAGTTCACTCATCTTGATTGTCCTTTGGTCTATCTCATACCAATTTTATTCTTCCGCGATGTTTATTGGATTTAAAATACATGCAATCAAAGAGAGCACTGTCATATTTATTTTCCAGTTTGCTCATATCAGCACTTGTTTTTATCAGTTATTCCAACACACTGACTTTCCCATGGCAATTAGACGACGTTCCTAACATTCTTCAAAACCGCGCTATTCAAATAAGGAACCTCGCTCCTGAGTCAGTGATCCAATCTATATTTTCGGCGTCACCATTCACAGGTCATTTTTCCAGACCTTTGTCGTATTTCACTTTTGCGCTGAATTGGTATTTCGGTGGAAGCCATACTACAGGATATCATATTGTTAACATAATATTCCACGTTTTAACCTCACTATTGCTATATTTTTCAATCGATCTTTTATTTAATTGCTCTACCACACTTAAACAACAGTATTCAGAAAAATCATCTCAATTCATAGCACTTTTTTCTAGCCTGTTGTGGGCTCTCCACCCTATCCAAATACAAGCTGTCACCTATATCGTGCAAAGAATGACCTCAATGTCAGGTCTATTCAGTATTTTTTCTATTTACTGGTTCATTAAACAATATTCAGCACCCCGCTCATCCAAACGATCAACATATCTGATATACTGTTTTCTGTGTTTTATCTGTGCGATTAGTTCGAAGGAAAACCCCGCATTACTGCCAATATCATTTGTATTGATACATTTTGCATTCTTCGATGAAGATCGCCGAAAATATACCAAAATAATTATTAACGCACTCATCACTTTATCAATATTTATTTTTATAATTTCTATTTATTACATCTACTCACATAATTTATTTGAGAGTTATTTTTCTTTTCTGCCTCACGGAAATAGGCCATTTTCGCTATATGAACGTGTCCTGACAGAGCCACGTATTATACTTTTTTATATCTCATTAATTTTATACCCACTCCCTGAACGATTTTCAATCGACCATTCCATCGAGTTATCCACCTCATTGCTAACTCCATGGTCCACACTACCCACTATCTTGCTACTTATAACAATAGTCATTGTGGCTCTCAAATATTTAAAAAAGGCTCCACTTATCAGCTTCCCAGTTCTTTTCTATTTATTAAATCATATAATAGAATCATCGATTATTCCCTTAGAGCTTATTTTCGAACATCGCAATTATTTACCTTCCTTCTTCCTATTCGTTCCATTTTCTGTTTTATTACATAAAATTATTTTAACGTATCGAAATAGAAACAAAGCTATTCTATATACAGCTGTTATTTTTGTACCAGCAATCATAACACTTTTTTGTTGGAGCACCTTTTTGCGCAACACGCAATGGTCATCCCCAGAGATTTTGTGGACTGACGCAGCAAAAAAAGCTCCGCTTAACGCTCGCCCTTATTCCTATTTGGGGCAAATATATGGATGGGAAAAACCAAAATCACAGGAAAACCTAAAAAAAGCAGTCAACTATTATAAGGCCGCATTAGGAAAGACTGGGCCTTTACAATCGTTCAATGAAGCAATTGTCGGCAATATTGGCGGAATATATTTTAATTATCAACTGTATGATCAAGCAAGAAAGTACTATCAGGAATCTGTTGACGCAGGTGGCCAATTTTCGGCACTTCGTTTTGGACTGGCAAAGGTTCTTGTAGTGCAACAAGAATTTCAAGCTGCCCAAGACCAGCTTGAACAGATCATCAAAAATCCGGAAACAAAGAATGTCAGCAGAGCTTATAACTTGCGTAGTCTAGTTTATTTGTGGCAGGGTGAATACCAAAAAGCAGTAGAAGCTTCCCAAAAAGCAGTTACCAATACAACTGACAAAACCAAGTATTTTTATAATTTAGGTGTTTCGCTCAGTCTGGCAGGTTACCCAAAACAATCGGAATGGTTTTTAAAATCAGCACTTAAAGATACTCCCAGTGATACATCCATCATGTTGAGCCTCATTGAAAACGCTGCTCGTTGGAACCAAGAAGGAAAAGCACAAAGATATGCCCGAAATCTTCTCCGGGTTTTTCCCATAGATGCTGTTGAAAAGTCTTTAATAGATCCTGGTATTGAACGCTATCGTTCAGCTCCAATAGATTACCAATTAATTACCCCAATTATTAGTAATGCTATACATAAAATAGCCAATTAGCTTTTATCTATCAACGATTTATTAAAACTTAACATAACTAATTTATTCCATTTTTTTTGAATCATAATTACTTAAAGGTTATCCATATAAACAGAATTGAAAATTATGAATTCTATAGATGATAACCACAAGCCGAAGACGATCCCTCTTCCATACAAATATTATTTTATACCAACTCTAATTCTCACCATCTTAGGAATTATCAATTCAATCTATCTTGCAATCAGTCACTATAAAAATTACACGGATTTAACATACAGTAGTTTTTGTGCTATTTCACGGGCTATCAATTGCGATACCGTTGCACAAAGCCCATGGTCTATCTTTGCTGGTCTACCAATCGCTTATTGGGGAATTTTCGGCTATGCTTTGTTTTTATTTGTCCTTTTGAAAGTGCCGAAATTCAAGGCTCATTTAATTTCCATATGGGCTTTTCTTTTACTGCTTTCTTTAATATTTGCAATAAGTTCAATATACTTGGGCTATATTTCCTTTTCAAGAATTCATTCCTATTGTATTTTGTGTATCTTGAGTTATTTTTGTAGTTTCGCCTTATTCATTTATTGCTGGATTACTTACAGCAGATTTCATAAAAATTCACTCTTTTTAGATTTAATTCTTTCATTTAAGATCATATCTGAAAAAAAAATCAACTTGTTATCTATCACAATAATGTTATTATTATTTACTAACATCTGGATTTTTATTCCTCGATACTGGGAATACGAATCATTTGATATAGAAAACTCAATTGATTTACAGAAAGGTATAACCAGAGAAGGTAATCCATGGATTGGTTCAGAAAAAGCTAAAACAACTATACACGTTTACTCTGACTATATGTGTTTTCAATGTTCAAAAATGCACTATATATTACGCTCCATGATTTCCAATGATCCAAATAAATTCAAACTAATAATTCACCATTATCCGTTAGACCATTCATATAATCCAATAATAGTAAGCGACCCATATCACGTTGGCTCTGGGAAAATGGCTCAACTCGCAGTTTATGCGATGACAAAAGGAAAATTTTGGGAAATGAATGATGCTCTTTTTGAGATCGGAAGAGGTAAGGTTTCCTTTAACACAGAATGGATCGCCGAAAAAACAGGGTTTAGTTCCGGAGAGTTGGTTTGGGCACTAAAACAACCATATTTTAGGAAAATCATTGATAGCGATATCCGCAGGGGCATGAAACTTAGAATAACATCAACACCCTCATTCGTTATTAACGGCAACGTCTATTCAGGCAGTATCCCAAAAGAAATTTTGATCAGTGCTGGAGCGGAGTGAGATAACCAAGGTGATAGGTAAAATTTTACGAAAACTCAAACTGAAAGACGTCCTCAAAATTTTAATTGCTCTCCAATGCGTAGTTGTTTTTATCCTTGCTTCTGTTCCACCAATAAGTCGAGACGCACTAACGCACCACCTAATTATTCCTAAGCTTTTCATCAACCATGGAGGTATATACAATATCCCTGAGATAGTATTTTCATACTATCCTATGAATCTTGATCTTATTTATATGATTCCGTTATATTTTGGTAATGATATTATTCCAAAATATATCCATTTTTCATTTGCTCTTTTTACAGCATTTTTGATATTTTTTTATTTAAAAAAACGTATTGACTCAAATTTTGGTTTATTAGGTGCTTTATTTTTTTTATCTATTCCAGTAATAGTCAAATTGTCCATTAACGTTTATGTTGATCTTGGCCTTATTTTTTTTTCAACAACTGCATTGCTTTGCCTTTTCAAATGGGTCGAAAGCGAATTTATTCCCAAGCACCTGATTTTTTCAGCAATATGCTGCGGATTGGCATTGGGGACCAAGTATAATGGATTGATTGTATTTTTTATTTTATCGTGCATTGTGCCGTTTGCCTATCTGAGGCGAAGTAATGATGAGTTGTTTAAAATAAAATTAGGAAACCAGTTTAAAGCTATCGGATGCGGTCTGATATTTGTATTTATCTCTCTTCTGGTTTTCTCTCCATGGATGATAAAAAACTATATACTGACCCAAAACCCTGTCTATCCTCTATACAATAGCTGGTTTAATCCAAAAGGAATTTTAACAAATGACAATAGAGAATTAAATGTATTTGAAAAAACCGATAAAAAGGACGAATGGAGCCATTTTGCCGTAAGGAAAATAGTTTATAGGGAAACATTATGGCAGATTGCCTCGATTCCGGTGAGAATATTTTTTGAAGGGATGGATGATGACCCCAAGCATTTTGACGGTCAATTAAATCCGTTTCTCTTGCTGTTAGCCCTTTTTGCCTTTTTTCCAGGTCAAACTAACCCGAAAAAAATGTATGTTACTGAAAATAAAATTCTATTCATGTTTTCAATTTTGTACTTATTTTTCGTTTTTTTTCAAGTTGATATGCGGATTAGGTGGGTTGGTCCCATCATCCCGCCGATGGTCATTCTTTCCATGTTTGGACTGGAGCGTATCCAGCGCTTTGGGGCTGGATCAGAGAGAAAAAAAATTCTTTTTAACAGTACAGCAACTATCATTGTTTCCGGAATGCTTCTCTTAAATGCAAGATATATACACGCACTTTACCTCAAGGTCGATCCTGTCCCATATATTTCGGGTCAAATAGATCGTGATAACTATATCAAGAAGTTCAGACCTGAATATGAGGTCATCCGATACGCCAATCAACATCTTCCTGAAAACGCATTGATCCTCGGATTGTTCATCGGTAACCGAAGGTACTACTTTGAAAAAAAGGTTCTGTTGGACGTTGACCTTTTAAAACGTGCCGTGCTGTCATCCAATTCGAGCGGACAAATTAGGAAAAAACTGGTAAGTGTGGGAATTACCCATATATTAATGCGTTATGACCTGTTTAATAACTGGACGGAATACAACCTCGCCCCCGAAAATCAAATATTGCTCAATACTTTTTTGTCTAATCGTGCTAAGCAATTAAAATCATATGGGGGGTACGGACTTTTTGAACTGATGTAATCCAAGTTCTAAAGGCTGTTTTATTTGTATCGTTTGGTTCTTGAATGAGGAAATTTATATAAATTTAGAAGGTAATGATGAGTACAGACGTTTCTATCATCATCCCGGCGAATAATGAAATGCATAGCATTGGTGAGGTTGTTTCAGAAATAAAGCGACTGCACCCTGAATTCGAAATTATTGTCGTAGATGATGGCTCCACGGATGATACCGCCCGATTGGCACATGAAGCGGGAGCGACCGTTTACAAGCATCCTTACAATATAGGAAACGGTGCCGCCGTTAAAACGGGCATACGGGTTGCGCAAGGCAAGATATTGGTTTTTATGGATGGGGATGGCCAGCACCGACCTGAAGATATCGGCAGAATGTTGGCGTTGTTTCCGGCGTACGATATGGTTGTTGGAGCGAGAGAAAAGGGAGGGCAGGCGTCTTTTGATCGGGCAATTGGGAACAAAGTTTACAACTGGCTTGCGACGTATGTAACCAAATTTGCGGTGAAAGATCTGACCTCTGGATTCCGGGCAATAAAATCAGATATTGCGAAAAGCTATATCTATCTGTTGCCCAATACCTACTCCTATCCCACAACAATAACGCTAGGAGTATTGCGTGACGGTCGCAGTGTTAAATACCTGCCAATAAAAGCCTTGAAAAGGGCGTCTGGGAAGAGCAGAATCCGTGTATTTAATGACGGCGTGCGATTTTTAATGATCATTATTAGAATTTGCACCTTATACTCCCCTTTGCGCGTGTTTCTTCCCGTTGGTTTTAGCATGTTTGCTTTAGGATCAATCCGTTATCTGTATTCTTTTATCACTGAGGGGAGATTTACTAATATGAGCGCCCTCTTATTCATCTCTTCGGTAATTATTTTTATGATGGGTTTGGTTTCTGAGCAAATTTGTCAGATGCGTTTTGAAAGGCGTATTGGAGAAAGGCCTGTGCATTCACTTTTCAGTTCCAGTGAACGTAAATTAACCAAATAAATCCGGTAAAATTTAAGCATCCTTAACCTGACACGGCCGGCCATGCCAACCGAATTCGCTACAAGAGAACCGATTCGTACTGATGAACTTCCCGATGCCTTAATCATTACCCGCAACCTTCCTCCGCTCGTTGGAGGGATGGAACGCCTTGTTTGGCACATCGTTGACGAACTTCGGGAGGGCTACCGTATACACGTTATTGGACCCAATGGCTGTGGCGCCCAATTGCCTCAAGGCGTAACCGTCACCGAAGTGCCGCTTAAACCAATTTCTTTGTATCTGTTTCGCGCCATAATTGCGGCCTTGCGGGAGGCTCTTCACCGGCGCCTGCATATTGTATTTGCCGGAAGTGGCCTTACCGCTCCCTTCGCTTGGATAGTCGCCCGGCTCAGCGGAGCAAACTGCTTTGTCTATTTGCATGGCCTCGATATTGAAGCTCGCCACCCGCTATACAGGCTTCTCTGGCGTCCGTTTTTCCGCCACTTCGACCGCATAATGGTCAATAGCCGTTTTACACAACAGTTGGCATCCGGGGCAGGTATACCCCCCGAACACACCACCATCTTACATCCTGGTGTTCAACTGCCCGACATGCGCGACGCCATCCGGAAGCGAATCGATTTTCGCAATCGTCATTATCTGGATGACTCGCCCGTCATGCTGTACGTAGGGCGCATAACTGCCCGCAAGGGATTAGCGGTTTTTGCGGACGACATCCTGCCTCGCATCGTCAAACAGCAACCCAATGCAAAATTGGTCGTTATTGGCGATGAACCGACAAGCGCTCTGCTTCAGACCAAAGGGGAGCGTGCTCGAATTGAAGAGATATTGATGATAAACGGGTTGAAGCAAAGCGTTCGATTCCTTGGTGAACTTTCCCAGGATGATCCTGAACTAACCGCCGCCTATTTCGCTTCCGATGTTCTTGTCTTCCCTGTCCAGAATCGTATGAATGACAACGAAGGCTTTGGCATGGTAGCCATCGAGGCCGCCGCACATGGTCTGCCGACTGTAGCCTTCGCCGTCGGCGGCGTCACCGATGCTGTAGCCGACAATATATCCGGGAAACTGGTTTTAGCCGGCGATAACTATGCTTTTTCAAGAGCCGTTATTAATCAGCTTAATCGTGCATCTTCTAACCGCATGCATGATATTAATGAATTTGCCGCTGGATTTGCTTGGCCACTATTCGGACAGCGCTTAAGACAGATTTGCCAGCCCGGTCGGAAAGAATCCATATGCGTCAAAAAACACCCCAAAATTAACGCTGTTCACCTTGGCTATTTGGGAGAACGACAAGACCGATGCGGGTTAACTCGCACGGCAGATCGTTCTAAAAATTGACAACCTCTGTGTGTTTCTCGCCCACCAAAGTGTCGATCCTAAAAATAACCGCGCTGAACAAGCTTTTCGCTTTGGGGTATTGTGGCGAAAACGCAGTCTGGGAACCCCAAAGCTAAATAAAACCTGGTGGGTTGAACGTATTTTGTCGTGTAAGGAAAACTGCCGATTAAAACCAACATCTTCTTTTCCAGTGCTTGCAGATTGCGTCAAGTATTATTTTCTAAATACGAAGCCGGGTCTTTCTTGGATTTGATTCATCCGGCAGCTACCCTGTGAACACGTATTGCGCCAGGAGAAGCCTGGTTCGTTGGGAAAGGAGGCAGTCAATGCCACCTTGAAATTCGAAAATGAAACCCAGTGGGTGCAAGTCCCAAGCGGTCAAAGCATAGCCGGCAGGCCGCAAGCGAGTCTTGAGCGGGGAAGGGCGACCCAACCGTTAAGCGTAGACAGCGAGCACGCGAGCCGTGTGATTGAGACCCGAAAACACGAGGTTGTAGGGCCAACGGTGTTATGTATACCGGATGGCAGCATCGAGTGTCTCGTTACTGGCGAGGAGGCTCTATACCTACCGGGGTCGAAGAGCAGGGCGAGCGTGCAAGGGTTTTCCAGGAACCTGGGAGATCCTGTTGTTTCCCGTCGAATGATCCGGAGAGGGACCCGGAACCCAAAACCCTCGGCCCCATGCAAGCAACGCGGAGCGAGCGTGCGGGAGCGAACACAGTCCGCGTCGAACGGGTACTGGAGAGCTTAAGGAGAACGAAGCGATCCGGGATGAACAACAGGAAGTCGGAACATCCTAATAGTACCATAGAAGCCGGGGAACCAGCCCGAAGGGACCCGGTGGAGGAAAGGAGGATGTCGGGTCATGGAATCGTCCAAGGGAAAGACTACAGACATATCGAAATCTTCAGATGTCTTAACGAAACGAAGACGGATAGCACAACTGGCGGAACAAGCTCCGGACATGGCAATGAACCTATCTCACTTCATGGACCTAAATTGGTTCAAGGAGGCCTACCGGCAAACCCGGAAAGATGGAGCCGTCGGAATAGATGGTCAAAATGGCCGGGATTATGGGGACCGGTTGGAAGAGAATTTGTGCGAGCTTATCAACCGTGCAAAGTCCGGCCACTACCGCACCCCGGCAGTGAGACGCAAGCAGATTCCAAAGGCAGGCAGCCCGGGAGAGACGAGGCCGATCGGCATTCCAACCTTCGAAGACAAGTTGATCCAACGGGCGGTTGTAATGGCCCTGGAGCCGGTATTCGAGCAGGGCTTTATGGATTGCTAAGGTTTTCGACCGAGGCGATCAGCCCACCAAGCAATAAGGAAGCTGCGAGAAGGCCTATGGAACATGGGGGGTGGGTATGTCATTGACCTTGATATCCGCAAGTATTTTGACACGATCAATCATAGTCAAATACAAGAGATCTTTCGCCGGCGGGTGCGCGGCGGTGTAATAAGACGGTTGGTTGGTAAATGGCTGAATGCGGGTGTAATGGAGAAACGCGTGACCATTCATCCGGAGACCGGGGTTCCCCAAGGGGGTGTGATTTCGCCGATGCGCAGCAACATTTAGCTTCATGAGGTGCTGGATTTTTGGTTTAAGCACACGGGGCAGCCTCGTCTAAGGGGGAAATCCTGCATGGTGCGGTTCGCCGATGCCGATGACGCGGTATTGGCATTCGAACGAAAAGACGATGCCGAAAGGGTCATGGCGGTGCTTCCCAAGCGGTTTGCAAAGTATGGGCTGAAGCTCCACCCGGAAAAGACCAAACTGCTGTGCTTCAAATAACCGACCAGTGGGTGCGAAGGAACAAAAGCTCCAGAAACATTCATGTTCTTAGGGTTTACACACCTTTGGACCAGATCGCGTAAGGGGTACTGGGTGATCAAACGCAAAACAGCCAAGGAGCGGTTTAGTCGATTTGTGAAAACGCTGTCGCAGTGGCTCCGCGGAGTACGGCACGAGCCGATCCGAGCGCAGCACAAGACGCTGAGCGCGAAGTTGCATGGCCATTTCCAATACTACGGGATAACGGGTAACAGCGGATCATTGAGCAGGGTTTTGTTGCTCGCCCACAGGCTTTGGAGGAAATGGCTGGGACGCCGATCAAATAAAGCTCACCGGAACTGGGAGTGGTTCAACAAACTGCTTCAAAAATTTCCACTGCCGAAGCCGCGAGTAGTCCACCAGTGCTGACGTCGCGTTGCGAAACCATGACTTGAGGCGCCGGATGCGTGAGTTGCGCAAGTCCGGATCTGTGGGAGCGCTGGGTTGGTAACAACCCGGGGCCACCCGGCCGGAAAAACTGATGGGCCTATTTTGTAATTTGTTTTAATAAAGATCTTTACTATGACAATAATTTTCTATAAATATTAACGGTTTTGGGGAACTTATTGCGAATAAATTCAATTCTTCTTTTCCCTAAAATTAATGCTATCTTTTTGTCTAAAATAAATTTTTTAGATATGAGTTTAAAGTATAATCTATTGACTTCATCTGCTGTCATATACTCTGTTGAAGGAAGAATAATATTTTCAAAACAATAATAATCAAGATTCTTATCTATAATATCATAATACATCTTTGAAATTGGAATTGCCCATACTCGGTTGTAGAATCTGACTGATAAGTTTAGTTTTTTCGATTCTCGATAGTTCCTTAAAATTGATTCTTTGTCATCAAATGGGAACCCAAGCATAAAGCCACCACCTGTCCTGATATTATTATCTTCACATAAATCAATTGTACTTTTAATTTGTTCATTGGTGATACCTTTGCCTATTTTTTTTAGAACTTTATTATCAGTCGATTCAATACCGAACCATATTCCTTTGCAGCCCGATTTTGACATTATTTTTATCAGGTCTTCATCTATTGTATCGACCCGAGATTCGCAAAGCCACTTAATATTTAATTTTTGAACTTTTTTGCAAAACTCAACAACCCTATTTCTATTAATTGTGAAATTATCTTCTCTAAAATATACACCTCGTGTTGCGTAATTCTTGATCATAAACTTAATCTCTGAAATTACACTATCCACTGATCGATAACTATATTTTTTGCTCCAAATCAAATTCGATGAACAAAAATAGCAATTGAAAGGGCATCCTCGACTGGATACAACAGTATCAACAGGAAAAACTTCTTTTAAATAGCTTTTTTCCGTTCTTTTATAGTCGTCAAGATTTATTTTACTCCGATCCGGAAAAGCTAACGAATTAAGATTTTTGTTCCTATAAATTTCTTCATTAAAATAGGTTCTTTCAATTTGATGGAGTCCAATTTTTTCTAATGAATTGATATTTTCGATTATTTGATCAAAAGCGACCTCTCCTTCTCCTCTAAATATTATGTTAAAACAATTTACGTAAAGGTTCCAATTTGCAGTTGCATTTGGGCCTCCATAAATTGTTACAATACCTTTTTTCATAAGTTCGTATGAAAGCTTTCGAGCTTCTTTTATTTCGAAGATTGTTCCTCCAAAGCCAACAACATCATAAACTGTCAAAATATCCAACAATTGGTCAAATTTATACTGTTTTATTCTATTGTCTATAAAATCGATATTATATTTTGAATTGCTAATTATATATAAAATTCCCAATGGTGGTAACGTTTCTTCTGCATCAGTACTAATATTTGTTGCGGAAGAAAAATAACTTGGGAGAGTCATACTCTTGGGGTACACAATGCAAATTTTTTTCATTATAATAACGCAATTCTACGATAAGGATCGTTAATTTAAAAATTTTAAGTGTGTTTAATAAAGAAATGATTCGCTTTTATGTTCTGCATCACTAATTGTAACATTTTTTCAAGAAAAATTTGGGTAAAACTTGTGCCGGCCTATGGATTATAATCAGCCGATGTTTTTCCATCCACTTCCCGGATGAGACTCGCCAGAAGGTGGGATCGATTACATTCCTGCTTGAGTTGGTCGATATGTCAACGGTCAAGTTCATGATCTATTCATAAACCTCCTTTCATTTATGTTTATTATATCCTAAACGCGATGAAGAAAAATAGCAATGGCAGGCGGTATTTTCCAGACAAGATGTGTCTTGGCCGGCAATTCAAAGCATGAGCGTCAGTTCCCTTTCGAATGTGGTCGGATTCCCCGATTTCCGCAACTGTGTTTTCAATTCGTCCTGGCTGTGCTCGATGGCCTCGTTGGAACTATCGGTATGGCAAGGGCTATTGGTTAGGATGATCATGTTGTCTTCCAACAGGTTGTTGACTGCCGAGTAGTTGAGGTCCCCACCGTTGTCTCGTTTGACGAACATCGGTCTGACAAACTGAGTTAAATGGCGGGATAGGTGACCGACAACCTCCTCTCCGCAAGGCTGTTGGCGGTGGTCAGGAGCCGAACGTATTGTGTGAAAAACATCCTGAAGGCAATAAAAGCCGTATTCGAGACCATCCAAAGCCCAGGGCAGATCAGGGCACAGCCAGACCACCTGGCACCTTAAAGCAGGTTTTATTCGGCTGGTTTCACAGTGAACTTCACTGACCATCTCATTGAACTCCAGGCACGATCCTATGGCGGATAGAGTAAAATAGCTGACTGGTTCCAGCCGACAGTTTTTTGCCATGAGGCAATAAATCGATCTGTTGTTTTAATGAGTTTTAGAAATCCATGCCCTCTGGGCATGGTCAGAGTTCAAAGCACGCTTTCTGAGGGTGGATCTTTATTCCTCTCAAGTAAATGGGTGGGGTTTTTTCCCCGCCTGGTTTTTTTACAGGGTCATGACCAATAAAATTCGCCGCTTCCAGCGGATGTTATTGCCAAGATTCAGACTGGCCATTTCCACACTCCAAGGAACGGATAGCGTCCTCTCTAATCCGCTATTTATGAACGGACGCTATGCTAGAAAAGGTACCAAGGTCCGCGTGTCTTGGATTATGTGATCGCTTCAAACTATCCTTTTTCATCGTCGATCAAACATATGACTGCGGCATTGGACTACATCAGTGATTTGAACACCGTTCGTATTTCCCGTAAAGAAAAGAGTCCAGTCGCTAAAGAAGCGACACACAGTGTACTCAGCCCAAATATCAAGCCATACCAAGGGTGCATTGGCATCAATACCTGGCAACCGAGGACTGCGATTGATATTACAATTAGGGGGCGCACAACAGACTTGATCCAGCCCAAGGGATCTGTGTGTCTGATGCCCCAAAATTGAATCGAAACAAGAATCACAAATCCTAACCCCAGTGCGATAAATACTCCAAAGGTACCAAAGTAAGCGCAAGACGGAAAAAAAGCCATAGTGAATATTACCGCACCTGTTAGATTCGACCAAAAAACCGCGCCATATTGTCCTTGTGCAGCAAGTACGCTACGCAGGTTATTGCACCAAAAAAAAGGACCGACCATGGCCGTTGCCCAAGGCAAGAGGGTTTCGACAGGTTTGAACCCAGTACCGAAGAGAAGTTCAACTGCCCATCCCCCAATTGTTAACGCGGCAATAATTAGTATGCCGGAAAGCAGCCAACCACCGTGAAATATCGCGATGACAAATTGACTAGTTTTTCCATCTTGACGTTTTACGGACCGACTAAGGACCGGGAGGGCAGCAGTTGACAATTCAGCGACAATTGACCCAATCAACACAAACACTTGTAGTGATAACGCAAGTTGGCCCAATGCAATGTCGTTTTTACTTAGATGTCGAAACAGAACCAATGGCCCCTGGAGCAGCCAACCTAATAAAAAGGCAGCGCCGAGAAACGGTGACCCACGTTTGACCAAGTCTATCATTATTCCAACATCCCACCGGGGATGTATTGTGGGATGTAAAAACTTTCGGATGATCGCGACACCGATGATGCCCTGCAACAACCAACTGGTCGCGTGTACCATGGCCAAAGCCAGCAGGTTATAACCACTTGTGAGTAGAACTATACCCAGTATCACTTCCAACAACCGGAAGAGGAGTTCTTGTTTGAGGACATAGTGAGAGGATTCGTATCCCTTGAAGACAGAGTTGGTCCAGGCAGACAGGCCCCGGCCCACCAAGGCGATGGAAAAAACGAATAGCAATGACCTCATCTGATCTTCGCTTTCCAACGTCCAACCAATCCCAAGACACAAACAGGCCGCCATAACACAACTGATTCCTCGGAGGGCCAAACTGGTATTAAGAAGCTCGTCATTGTTGTCATATCGGCCAAGCTCCCGCAGCAGAACAAAATCGGTTCCAATAACACTCAATGGCATAAAGATGAGATACCAGGAGAGGCCGTAGTTAAAGAGTCCATATAATTCAGGACCTAGCAGTTTGGCAATGACAATGGCATAGATAAGACGAGCCAAGATAGTTGTGAAACGCGCCCCTGACAAGAAAAGCGTATTGACAAGGATTGAACGAACACCTGATTGTTGCATGTTTAGGACTTTTATATGTTTCCGATTATGAAACGTATCATTAGGTTTGCAGGGGCAAACTACTATCTATAATTAACACCATGTCGGGAGAAATCCAATAGGTAGAAAAAACAGTTACCCTCGTTCGTCGAATCAAGGATGCTTTGGTCATGCTGGTCTGACCAGCGAGAATGCTAATTCCTGAGATTCATATCAAACCCTATCCTTAACTTTGCTGCTCATGTACCTTAGGCTTTCTTCCATAAGACGAAGCAGACGATGACGCAATTCATACAGAAGTCGGAGCCGAATAGATAGTGATACTTCTCTTTTTTGAAAAACGGCCTGCACCATCCACCTGACCGTGAGGCGTTGAATGGCTTGCATTGTCAGTTTATCGTGTGGTGTGAGGGTTTGCAAATAATCAGTTTCTAAACCGCAAATCGTTTCAACAGCGGTCGCGATTTCTGTACTCGACAGAGGCGTTTCTCTGTGGATGAAATCGGCAATAATTACAGAAGCCTGCGAGCCATGCTTTGAAAAAAAAGCAGGGAATGTCCTTCGCAGATTATCATGGCAGATTCTCGCAGCACTTTTCCCTTGTTCCGAACTTTTTTTGTTTGAGATATTATTCGCATGGCTGCGGTAAAGCAATAGTGGTGAATTGAGCACTGTTACATCACCGTATAGCTGCATTCTAGAAAAAAGATCATAATCCTGCGCAGTCTTCAATGTTTCGTCATATCGAAGGCCTTGGTTCAGCACCTCACGTCGAAACATTGCGGATGGATGAGCAAGAGCAGGCCTGAAAACTGAATACCATTTAATTATGCGGAGATCATCAGGCCATTTACCGAGGGATTTGCGGCGACCGGCTTCGTCAATATGGACTGTGGCGGTTCCACATAACACGATGTTCGGCTGTTCGGAAAATACGCTCAGCTGTTTTTCTAACCGCATGGGTAGCGAGATATCGTCGGCATCCATCCGGGCGATGAACTCGCCTTGTGCGCAGTCAAGCCCAATGTTCAGGCTTCTGGTAAGGCCTAAATTGTAGTCATTATGAATGATTCGGATGCGTGCGTCCGATTGAGCGAAAGCAGCCAAAATGAATGGCGTCGCGTCTGAAGAGCAGTCATCAATTATGATAAACTCAAAATCACGAAATGTTTGATCCAGAATGCTCTGGATAGCTGATGCCACATATTTCTCTTCGTTGTAAATCGACATTACAACGCTGATCGTCGGGGTATCAGCCATGACTACGCACAATTCGATTGGTTTAGCGTTCCTCGCAAGAAAGCCAAGCCGCTTAAAAATTTTAGTGTAATATCAGATAGCCATCGCCATCCCAGTCGGCGACCGATAAAGAATAGTCGGTTGAATATGAAATGACCGGATGAAGCAAAACCGTGCAATATAAATGGCGGAAAGAAACGATAAAAGAGATGGTACTGGGCATCGAAATAATGTTGAGGCATTTGTCTATATTCCTGTGGGTGATCTTTACGAAAAATGTCCGCTGTATAACGTCCTGAAAGCCAAAATTTTTTTACTATGTCTTCTATACACAGCGTATCAACATGCTTGACACAGCAACTCATGAGATATTCGGGATGCAGGTTTGGAAATGCCTCCTTAAGGCGAATAAATAAATCCCTATCTTCAAAACCATAGTGCTGGTAATGTCTATTAAATCCATTTATCGATTCAATGAGATCCCGCCGAACAGTGACATTGGCAGAGGTGAGCCGCATTTCCCAGTTGTTTATATCAAGATATCGATGTCGTTGAATATTATTGCAATAGTCGTCAAAATAGCTGTCCGTTGAACAAAACCTGATATGCCCAAAGAATAAGGGAATCTCTTTTTTGATGTGCTTGATTACATTTATTAGAAAATGGGGTTCAGGGATGCAATCCACATCTAAAAATGTAATGAACTGTCCACTGCTTTTATTGATGCCAGCGTTGAGTGCCCCTGCTCGACCAGTGTTCTGAGGTAGTCTAAGAATATCAAAGTGGATAGTTGATGGTAGTTGTTTGAAATCAAAATTGATAGCAGGCTCTGAGCCATCATCAACGATTATTGCTTCAATGGAATTTTGAGCATACTGCGCTGCAAGTGTTTCAATAATGATGCGCACATGCTCTCTCGGATTGTATGCCGGAATAACGATGCTGAGTAACGGATTAAAGGACTGCGTAGGCATGGATATTTGTTCCCATATGACAATCTGTGGTGATTGTTGCCGATATCATCTCAATTTGCCGCTTGTGAGTGTTCTCGATAGTTCGCTCGATTACATCGGAACTTCGAAATTTCCGGTTAAATTGTTGTATACACATCTCGCAAGTTTAATAAAGATAAATATGTTGGTTAGTTACAAAGGAATAACATTATGTCAAATTGAATTTGTTCCTTTTGTAGACAATGATCGAATCTATAATATCATGAATAAATTTAATAGTATACCAAAAAAATGCTCTACCGTTCTCTATGAAGATAAGATAAGATGAGATGGGATACAGGGCTACACGTTGCGCGCGTCCTAAATTGCGAAGTTTCGGGTCTAATACCCCGTCACTTGAGACGATAAGATTGTTTAACTTTATAGTGATACCCCGTCCGCTCGCGGCGGGCAGATTCATTTGTAGTCGAAAAGGGTGGATAGACGATTATTTCACTCTGAAAGGGTTGCTATACCGTCTACATTTCTCTGTCATCAAATCCGCCTTGACAATTCTTCATTTATTGAATAGTTTGTAATAGCTTAAAATTTAAAGGCAAAACATCTATATCGAAAATTTTAAGTGCCGATCGAAAGCCCACGCTCCTAAAGGGAAATTGTCTTCACATTACCAACGCAGGCTGACGTTTGGCCTGCGTCGTTCTTATAAAAATGCGATTATTTCCCCTTCAGCACGAACTTTTTCGGTACTTGAAGGGGATAAAAAACAAGTATGGGATACGCCTGTGGACGTTACCGAGAATTATCCCTCGCTGGTCAATTGCCTGGAAAACGATCTAAATGGATTTTTCCTTGATCTGGAATTCCCTTCAGGTGAACAAGGCGGTAGTATCGGATCGACCTTTTTCATCGGTCCTTTTTCCAAAACCATTTCCGGGCGCATTAAGACCGATGGGGATGGTGTCATTCAACATGTCATTCTGGTCCTGCAAAGGGATCATTACGATACGCCCCGTTCACTGTTACCGGTCAACAACAACGGCGTGGAAACCGCCTGGCAAAATGCCTTTTCCTTCTATCAAAACAGCGAGCCTGCAAAAGTCCCACTCCTTTTCAAGCACCAGGTTAATCTAAAAGGTGAATTCGAGCCCCTGCAACCCTTGTTCGCCTGCCATCAGACCCGACGGTGGTTTCATCCGGTCTGCCCGCAATGCGGATTGGCGCTGACACTTTGCCGGGATGACGCGCTTCTGGAAAAAAGAGGCTTGCCGTCCTATTCCGAATCCCTGGAGCGTTTTTTGTATTGCGGCTCCTGTGCGACACTGTCCGATTTATCCCCTTTTTACTGTCTTGAAAAAGCGGCCGGGATGCCGGATATTGTCCATGGTGCAAGCGCCCTCGCGGTCCAATGGAAACAGCTGCTTGATAAATTTCCGGACGATACGGATCTGCCCTGCAGGGGGTGCCCTGACAGGGATGCCTGTTACGGCCCTGCATCGCTGGTATCCCAGCGTATCGTGCCGTTTTCCTTCTTTCCGTTCTACATGATGATGTTTCGGGCACCCTCATGCCATGCGGCTGAATTCCTTCCCCTTATTTCAGGCGACACGGCTTCTGCGCCATGGCCCCCGGATATTGCCGCCTCACCATCCGGGCAAAACCGATTCCTTTTTCAAGACCAGGATCGACAGTTTCTTGAAATCCTCTATTTGAAACTCACTTTTTTGGAGCAGCTTTTCCGTCAACTCATGCCGGCTGATAACACAACGGTTGTTCCTGAGTTTGACCTGTCCCTTGAAGGCATTGGCGTCGATCTGAACCCGGCTGGAGCAGGATTGCCTGCTTTTTGGAATTTCAACATCCGTATCCTGGATGCCGTTGGCACCTTTCAGGTTAGTCCCTTTGCCCCTATCATGCCTGAAGCGCCGCGGTTTCATTTCCTGGGTGCCGTCTGGTTTCGAACCTTGCTGGCCAATTCCCATCAGAAAGCAGATTCCGTATTCACTGAAGTGGGACGGCTGCTCGAACAAATGGATATTGAAAAAGGGACCGAGACAATTGAAATAGAGACATCCGATCCTGCGGGGGCATTTGCCGGGAACCAGATTTTCTGGTCGCCGGATCAGCGCAACCTTCCTGAAAATTGGCAGGTTTTTTGGAAAAAAGCACTGCGCCTTGGACTTCAACTGGTTCAAGCGGGCTTGAAAACAGGTGTGGCATGGAACGGCAGTCAATTTCTGGCAGCGCTTGAGGACTTGCGAGAACAAGTCAAATCCGAGATGTTTTCAGGGCCGATGGTTGCTGCTGCTGATCAGGACAAACCTGCGCAAGCGGACAAGATTGTCGTGGTGCTTCGCGGCATCCTGAAAAAGTGGCAGGCGGAGGCGGATGCCGCTGGCAGCCAGGCGATCCCTGATGGTTCACCGGTAAATTCGGACGTGAAAGAAACCATTGTGTTCTCACCGTCTACCGACCAACCGCAAAAAAACCCCGCCGACGGACTGCCAACGGCTGCCGCTCTTCCTTCAACAGGCATTCCCGACATGCCACCCCAGCCTCTGGAGGATAACGGATGGGAACAGGACGGTGAAGAGACGGTGGTTCTTTCTTCTGCGCAGGCTAAGCCACCGTCCGAGGCAAGGCAACCCAGTGCCCCTGGGCCACCCTTGCAAGCAGCGCAGTGGCATGACGATTTTGAGGAGACGGTGGTGATGCGAACCGACGCCGCCACGCCGGAAACCTCGTCCCCTGTGGATGACATCGATCAGACGGCTGTCATTTCGGCGCCATCACCGCCTCCCGATCGGCCGTTGCCGGGCAGGGAGGATGACCTGGCGGCGACGATGATTCAACATGGCTCCGGTGCCCCGCCGTTATCGGCAATGGGGCCGGATGAGGATCTGGAGGAAACGGTGATTCTCAACATCGGAAGGCCGCCGACTCCCAACAGGGGGACACCGTTGCCTGATGACGATCTGGCAGCCACCATGATTCAAGAGGCCGGTATTCCTCGCCCGTCTACGCCTAACCGATCAGCCTATGGAGACGATCCGGACGCCACGATGATTATCAATCCGGCAAGCGGGCATCCGCCATTGAATCATTTACCGGAAATTCCACCAGGGCAGGCGGATGACGAATTGGCGGCAACGATGATCGAAACGCCGCACAGCTCCAATCGTGCCGGTGCCGAACAGCTAAAAACGACAATTACACCGCCCACGCCACCGGTTCCACCTCAGCCTTCTCGCGACACTCCGCAATCAGGATCACAGGATGGTTCCGGGCGGGTGGCACCAGTCCCTGCAAATGATGATGATGACATTATGGAACAGACGATCATCATCCGATCCGACGTGAAAAAGGAGTAACCGGGATATGGCCGATGAGACAATGATCAACCGCATTTCATCCGGCCTCGCTGCCCAATTTGAAGCAGATGGCGATGTCTCGGCCGATTTGGTGGAGGCCTACCTTAAGGAACAGATGGCCGGTCTGGATAGGCATTCCAGGATCACTGCCCTGCAAACTGTAGTTAACCGATTGGCAAATACCTGCGGTCCATCGATGACCGGCGAAACCGATGAGGAGGTGCTGACGCGGGTTTGTTCCCTGCTGCTGGGACGCAAGGTCTCCATGGACGACCTCTCTTCCAGTGAACTGCTGGAAAAACTGGCGGAATCCCTGAACACCATTTTCAACACCCTGAATCAGCTGATCAGTGTCATCAATATGACGTTTACCGGCGAAGGGTCTCCGGAGCAGACCATCCGCCAGGTGATCGGGTATCGCTTGGAAGGGGAAGGGCAGGGGAGTTCGCTGGAAACGTATCTGGATCAGATCAGCAATGCGTTTTTAACCGCTCAGCAGTCATTTAAAGAAGCGGCCTACGCCAAAGTCAAGCAGGTGCTCAGCGTTCTGGACCCGGAACAAGTGGCCGCGGAAGTAGGAAAAGGGTTGAAATTCGGTCCGATGAAAAAGGCTGAAATGTTTGACATATACGAAGAACGCTTTGGAAAAATTCAGAAATGGTTCAGTTCCGGGCGTTTTATGGAAGATTTTTTACGGGAATTTGAAAAGAACTGTCAGATCAAATTCGGAAAATAAGGAGGCTGATTTGAAACGATTTCTTTCAGTATTGATCGCCGGGTCGTTGTTGATGCTGACCGCATGTGCAGCCAAACAATTGCCGCCCCCCCAGTGGACTTACGAAAAGGAAGCCATCCGTATGCACATCAAGGCGGACAGCAAGCTCAACCTGGACGAGGGCGAAGCACACACGCTGTTGCTGTGTGCCTACCAGTTGTCCGACCCCAACACGTTCAACCAGTTGTCCAATGATCAAGACGGGTTATACAAGCTGCTGGAGTGCGGTCTGTTTGGTGACGGTGCCGCCGCCTCCAAACGGATGATCCTCCAGCCCGGCCAGGATATCGACATGACCCTGGATCGTGCCGAAGGCGCCCGCTATGTGGCCATTGTGGCCGGTTATTATATTCTGGAAAAGGACCGTATGGTAAAAATGGTGAATATCCCTGAATATGTCGAGGAAAAAGGGTTCATCAAGAAAGCCAAGACCCGCAAGCCGGCACCCCTGAAGATTGATCTGATCCTCGGACCCCAGCAGATCGCCACGATATCCACTTCAACGCCGGAAGGAATGTAGTCCGATGGAAAGACCTCTTTACTGGCATCAGGGGCTGTTTTTGCAGCCCCAGCACTTCCAACTCCAGGATCGCTATACCCGGTCATTGATTGAGCCCCTGCACCAGAAGCTGATGCCCCATTTCTGGGGCGTTGGGAGTATGGCGGTGAAGTCGGCCGCTTTGGGAAACCGATCTATCGGTCTGACCAGCGGAGAATTTCTTTTCCCGGACATGACCTATGCCGTGGTCCCGGACAATGCCGTGATTCAGTCCCGATCCTTTGAAAACGCATGGGAAGACGGCGGGAACCCCTTCATGGTCTACCTGGGGGTGAAAAAATTCAGTCCCTCAGGGGAAAATGTCACGGTGGTTCAGGATTTGAAACGCATTGGAGAGGTAACCACCCGGTTTGTCGCGACCGAGGATGCCGAAGAGTTTAAGGACCTTCATGGAAACGGCCCCAGTGCCCAGGTCCGGCATCTGCATCTGGTTCTGCATTTTTTCTGGGAAACCGAAAAGGACCAGTTGGGAGACTACGAACTGATTCCCTTGGCCAAACTGGAGCGGCAGGGCGATGCGATCGCCCTGAGCGACCAGTATATTCCCCCGTGTATGAACCTTGCGGCGGTTCCCGCGTTGGTGCGCCTGGTCAAGGAAGTACGGGATCAGGTTTCCGCACGCGGCCGGCAATTGGAGTCCTATAAACGGGATCGCGGCATTCACACGGCTGAATTCGGCAGCCGGGACATGGTTTTTCTGCTGGCCCTTCGGAGCTTGAACCGTTACGTATCCATGCTGGTGCATCTGACCGAAGCCGGCCCGGTCCACCCCTGGACAACCTATGGCGTATTGCGTCAGCTGATCGGTGAAATGACCACTTTTTCCGAACGCATTTCCGTCACCGGTGTGATGGATGACGGCACGGAACTCGTACCCGCGTATCGGCATCAGGACCTCTGGCGCTGCTTTTCTTCGGTCCAGAACCTGATCACGCAGCTGCTGGACGAGATCACCGCCGGTCCCGAATATATGATGCCCTTGCTGTTCGACGGCACCTACTACGCTGCGGATCTGCCGCCGGCTATTTTTGAAGGCCGCAATCGCTTCTATCTGGCCCTGGAGACGGAATCGGATCCTCAGGCTGTTCTCTCCTCTGTGGAGCAGATTGCCAAATTCAGTTCCCGGGAATATCTGCCGATTCTGATTGCCCGTTCCCTGCCGGGGATCAAGCTGACCTATCTGCAGACGCCTCCACAGGAGTTGCCGCGGCGCGCCAATACCCTTTATTTCCAGATCGACCATCATGGGGAACCCTGGGCCCAGGTGCAGCAGGGCAAAAACCTGGCACTCTACTGGGATGCCGCTCCTGAGGACCTGAAAGCGGAGCTGATGGCCGTGGGGAGAAGCTAATCATGCGTCTGAGCGATTGTTTCATTGAACTGATTGCCTACACCGCCATGGTCATCCGGCCGGATACCGGCAGGCAGGCCGCTTTTGAACAGGTGGAGGCGGATATCCGACGCCTCATTGCCCAAAGTGAAGCCATTTGTCAAAAGGGCGGATTTTCGTCTGCGGACTATGACATGGCGCGCTTTGCCGTTTTTGCCTGGATCGACGAAACCATTCTCTCTTCTCATTGGGAGGGGAAAAACCGATGGCTGGGTGAACAGCTGCAACGGCGCTACTATAATACCGCCGATGCCGGCAAGCTGTTTTTCGAACGGCTGAACACCATCGGCCCCCATCAATTGGATGTGCGTGAAATCTATTACCTCTGTCTGGCCATGGGATTTACCGGCCAGTACTGCAACGAAGGTGATGATTTTATGCTGGAACAGCTTAAAATATCGAACCTGAAGCTGCTCACCGGCAGTTCAATGGGTCTGCCGGACCTGAAACGCGCTATTCTTTTTCCAGACGCCTATGCGCCCGACAGCGCTCAACTCCCGGCTGCCGGCCCGAAAATGAAGCGCTTTTCCGCCTTTACCCTGATCTGTGCCGGTGCTCCGGTGCTGCTTTATGGGGTACTGTTTCTGGTGTACCGGTTTATTCTTGGCAATATCGGACAATCCCTTATTAATATGGGGCCCTAAATGAAATCGTTGATTATTAAAATACTCAAAGTCTTTCTGTTTCTGCTGCTGACCGCACTGGTGCTACTGCTGATTTTCGGATTGGTGCTGATGATTGGATGGCCCTTGTGGGTGGGTATCTTTTTTGTCATCGGTCTGCTGGGCATCCTACTCGGCCTGATTTTCATAAAAAAACTGATGGCCCGCAAGAGCGAACAGAAATTCGTTCAGCAAATCATTGCCCAGGATGAATCACGGATCAAAGGGCTCTCATCAGGAGAACAGGCCGGTTCCCGGGAGCTGCAGGGGAGCTGGAAAGAAGCCATCGACGCCCTGCGCAAGTCTCATTTGAAAAAATACGGCAACCCGCTGTACGTATTGCCCTGGTACATGATTATCGGAGAAAGCGGCTGCGGTAAAACGACAGCCATCAAAGGTGCGGATCTCTCTTCTCCCTTTGCCGAGATCACCCGTGCATCCGGAATTTCCGGCACGAAGAACTGTGACTGGTGGTTTTTTGAACAGGCCATCCTCATCGATACCGCCGGCCGCTACGCCATTCCCGTTGATCAGGGGCGCGACCGCGACGAATGGCAAAAATTTCTCTCTCTGCTGGCTAAGTTCAGAAAGCGGGAACCCCTCAACGGCCTTGTGGTAGCGGTGGCCGCGGACCAACTCCTGGAAAGCGATGCCGGAAAGATAGAAAGCGCAGGAAAAAGTATACGTCAGCGTGTGGACGAACTGATGCGGGTGCTTGGAGCCAAGTTTCCCGTTTATATCATGGTGACCAAGTGTGACCTGATTCAAGGGGCTGTAAAGTTCTGCGACCACCTGGACGATTCAGTCCTGCAGCAGGCCATGGGCCGATTGAATCACCCCCTGTCCGCCGACATGAACGGCTTTTCCGGCCGGACGGTCCGGTCCATGGCCGAACGGCTCAAGGAACTGCGACTGCTGATTTTGAACCTGAGCGGCACCAAGGGCAAAAAAGCAGATCCCTCCCTGCTGATGTTACCGGAAGAATTTGAAAAGATTGAACCCGGCCTCAATGCATTCATGCGGGGGGCATTCCAGGAAAATCCCTATCAGGAGACACCCATCCTGCGGGGAGTTTACTTTTCCAGCGGGCGGCAGGAAGGGACGCCATACTCCCATTTTCTCAATGCCATGGGGCTGATCGGGGAAAAGGAAGTTCTGCCGGGAACCAACCGGGGGCTTTTTCTTCATGATTTTTTTTCACGCATTCTGCCGGCGGACAGAGGATTGTTCGCTCCTACCCAAAAGACGCTGGAGTGGAGCCGGTTAACCAAGAGCATCGGGCTGACCGCCTGGGTGGCTGTCATTATTGCCATCTGCGGGCTGCTGAGTTTTTCCTTCGTGAAGAATCTGAAGTCCCTGCGGGACGTATCCGGTCAGTTTTCGAAACCGCCGGTGCTTCAGGGGGAACTCACCACAGACGTCTTGACGCTGGATCGTTTTCGCCAGGCCGTTAGCAAGGTGGAAGTTCAAAACGCCAACTGGTGGATCCCCCGTCTGGGACTTACGGAAAGCAACCGGGTGGAGGCAGGATTGAAACAGCGATACTGCGATATTTTCAAAGCCGGCTTTCTGGACGATTTCGATAAGCGAATGGCCGCGCGCATGACCCGGTTCAGCGCCGCCACCCCCTCCGATGTGATCGGCCATCACGCCATGCACCTGGCGCGCCGGATCAACCTGCTGCGCCAGCGGATGGAAGGGGCGGATTTAGAAACGCTGATGGCGAAGCCCGCGACTCCCTATCCGTCGTCTTTGCTGGAAGTTCAGACCATTGATGAAATTTCGGACAAGCTTTCTGAACTCTATCTGTATTACATGACATGGCGGGCGTCGGACACTTCTCTCAATGACGAGGTGAAAGATCTTCAGACCTGGTTGAAACACATTCTTACTTTCGATGGGGCACAGCTTAACTGGCTGGTGGATTGGGTGAATACCAATGGCGAGGTGGCCGGCGTCACCATGGCGGACTACTGGGGGGGCTTGGACCCTGACTCCGATGACATTGCCGTGGCACCGGCCTTTACCGTAAAGGGCCAATCGGCGATAGACGGATATATCGGTGAAATTGAGGGGGCCTTGTTTGAACCGTTGGCCATCGGTTCTCAGAAGCTGGATTTCAAAAACTGGTATGCCCGCGCCTATATCAATGCCTGGAGCGCCTTCGCCGCCAATTTCCCCTCTGCTCCCCAGCGCCTTAAAACGAAGGACCAGTGGCGGCAGGTCGGGGCCATCCTGGCGGCGGAAAACGGACCTTATCTGGCATTGTTGGATACAATGGCTGCCGAACTCGACGTCGTGGCGCAGTATGAAGGCCGACCGGCCTGGGTGGACATGGTATACCGATTCAAGCAGGTTCGACTTCAGGCCAAGGCCGACGGAAAAGCAGGCCAGGCGGCCGCCACTATCCTGAAAAAAGCCACGCAAACGGTCACATCAAAAATCGGCCGGGTCGAAAGCACAATCGGGGTAAAAGCCGCTGATGCCTTCAGCTTCGAGGATCGAATTGAGGCGGGCAAAGCCTTCAACCAGTATCAGGAAGCCCTGAAGGAGCTGGCGCCCATGACCGAATCGCGTAAAATTGCTTTCAAGATGGCTTCCGAGCTATACAACGAAGATCCTGCAGAAGGTGGATCTCCTTTTTTCAAGGCCCGCCGTGGTGAGAACCAGCTCCAGGCGACCCTTGGCCGGGAAAAGAAGGATACAGCGGTATTCTGGGACCTTGTCAATGGTCCCATCCAATTCTATCACGAGTATGCCGCTCGTGAAACCCAGTGTCATCTTCAAAGCCTGTGGGAAAAAGACGTCTACCTGGAAGTGCAGGATGTGCCCCGGGGAACCAACCTGAACCAACTGCTCATGGGATCAGAAGGGTATGCGGTTAAATTTCTCAAGGGCCCGGCGGAACCGTTTATCGCCAGGAGCCGCGGAAAAGGTTTCTACGCCAAAAAAGTGGACGGAAAGGCGCTGGACATCGACGTCAATTTTCTGACTTTTTTAACCCGTGGCGCCAGCGTGACCAAGCCGGTGGCGTCGGAATACAGCGTGACCATCAAGGCCTACCCTACCGACGCCAACGCAGATGCGGCCATAAAGCCCCACGCCACTTCATTGGAATTGCAATGCGGTGATGAGAAAAACAGGCTGCTCAACCTCCATTACCCGGTGAAAAAGACCTTTCGATGGTCACCCCAAAACTGCGGAGATGTGGTTTTTAAAATTGAAATCGGAAATCTGATCCTGACCCGCGTTTACGACGGTTATCAAGGCTTTGCAAAATTTTTAAAAGATTTCCAGACTGGCCAGCGGACCTTCAGACCTTCTGACTTTCCCGATTCGGAGCCTGCCTTAAAACGGATGGGGATCACATACATTACTCCGCGGTATCAGTTCAGCGGCCATGAGAAAGTAGTTCAACTGCTTCAGGCATCACCCGGTAGCGTGCCCCAGGAAATCACAACATGCTGGGGAAACTAATGGGGTGGGGCCGCTGGTCATGGGCGGCATTCGGAAAACATCCGGCGGCAAGGGACTATTTTCAAATCAACCTCCAGCGGCCACTCGCCCAGGCTTTTGCCCAATGGGTGGAAGATGGATTTACCCGGATTCCGGAAACGACTCAAAGGAAGGGGGTTTACTCATGGCGATTCTGGTCGCGCGGCCTCAAAAAGAACTTAATGGTTTGCGGTCTAGGCAAAAGCAGTGGAGACGGCGTCGGCAGGCCGTATCCAATGATGTTGCTGGGTGAGGGATATCTGGACCGATGGGAGCCCCACTGGAATCTTCTGCCTTTCGTGCTGGCCTCGACATGGAATAAGATGGAATACACCGCCGCCAGGCGAATCGAGGACATCGGCAACCTGGAGACGGATCTTCAGCGCATGGAAACACCGGCACCCGGCTGGAAAACCTCGCTGAGGATGGTTTCGTGCGACCTGAGTGGCCGGGAGACAGAACCGATAAAGAAAATTATCATGTCTGAAATCCGGGAAAAGGCCCAAACCCTTCAGACTGAGCAGAAGCTGATCGTATCGCTGGACGCCGGGAACCAGGGAGAACCGTTTCAGATGGCCGGCGCTTGGCATCAGGCATTAAAGTCTCATTATTCAGGCACACCGAATACCGTTTTCATGGGTGGCAGCCCGGAAAAATCTTTTTTGGTGCTTTACAGTCGACCATTGGTGGCCGACGATTTTGTCGAATTATGGTCCCTATAACCTGATTTAATAATTAAAAAGGCTATACGGACCGCTTGTAAAATGATAAATTCAGCATTCTGCGATAACATTAAGGAAACCGAGCACATGAATGCCAAAGCCCTCATTCTGGACGGCCAGATCAACGCTGCCAGAACCTTGCTGGTCGACCAAGTGAAGAAAACCCCTGCCGATATTCGGGCCAGATCCCTTTTGTTCCAGGTTATGCTTCTTTGCGGGGAATGGGACAAGGCCCAGCGGCAACTGGATATCGCTTCCGGCCAGATGGCATCGCCTGAGATGAACGTGCCCGTTTATCAGAACCTGATACAGGCGGAAAAAGAGAGAGTGGCCGTGTCGAAGAGGCAACAACGCCCCACTTTTTTCCCCGACATCCCCGAATACAGTGAGGACTTTTTTCAAGCAATAGACCTGCTGGAAAAGGGAAAGATCGATGATGCCGCAAACCTGTTTGGCCGCATCGATGCCGGACTGCCCGATGTTCAGGGAACCATCAATGGACGGCCCTTCAAAGGATTCAAAGAAACCGACACCACCCTGACCTACTTCATCGAAGCCATCGAATACGAGCGCTATCTGTGGGTGCCCATCGCCAATATCCGCGAACTGGCGGTTTCTCCGCCCCAGACCCTGTTCGATCTCATCTGGGCGAAAGGACGGATTACTACATGGGAGGGGTTAACCTTGGGATGCTTTCTGCCGGTCCTGTATCCCAATTCTTTTGCCAGTGATGACGACCGCATCCGGCTTGGCCGGTTGACTGACTGGAAGCCGCTGGGCGGACCCTATGCCAAAGCCCTTGGACAGCACGTATACGATGTCGGAGGTTCGGACCGTTCCATTTTTGAAATTGAAGAGGCGGTTTTTACACTGGCTGATCCAGAAGAGAAAGGGGATACGCATTGATCGATCTTGACGTCATACTGAAGCCTATCGATGGCGAAAACCCGGCAGGTGAGAATTTGCGCTACACGCCTGTTTACGATTCAATACAGGAAGCACGGCGAGAGGAAGACGCCCTCGATCGCGGTGATTGGGACCGGGAGGTCAAAACGGCGGACTGGGTGGAGGTAAAGCGGATCGCCGTTGAGGCGTTGACTGAAAAAACCAAAGACATCCAGATTGCCGTCTGGCTGATTGAAGCTCTCATCAAAACAGAAGGCTATACCGGCTTGGATAAAGGGCTCCAAGCACTTTCCGGATTGATGGAAACGTTCTGGGAAAACGTGTATCCGGAGATCGAGGATGATGATCTGGATTTTCGCATCGGCCCCCTGGAATTCATGAACGACAAGCTCTGGCTTGCCGTGAAGCAGATTCCGCTTACCGACCCTTCAGTCGGCGGCGGTTATTCATGGGTCAAGTGGAAGGAGGCCACCGAGGTCGGATCAGATGAGGCGGCCATTGCCGAGGGAAAGCTTGGTCTCGAAGATTTCGAATCGGCGGTGAATCGTTCCTCGAAAGCCTTCTATGAAGATCTCAACAGCCAGATCGAAAAGTGTATCGCGTCTTTCAGCCGTTTTGACAACCTGCTTGACAAGAAATTCGGCAGCGAGGCGCCGCGCACGGCCGAATTCAAACAGGCTCTCGAGGATTGTCAGCGTTTCGTCTCCAAGACGCTGAATCAGAAAAAAGAACTCGATCCCGATCCCGAGCCGGCAGATGACGAGGAATCGTCCACGAGCGAAAGGATGCCCCATCATACCGGTGGTTCCGCTTCGACACCATCGGCGGTCGCTGCTCCTGCGGCATTGGTGCAGGGGCAGATCGTCGTGGGCATGATTTCGGATACCGAGTCCCACGAAGGTGCGCTGTGGAATACTGCGCTGACAGCACTGAATAAAGATGGGATTAAGAAAGCGCTGGAAATCTTGTTTTCAGCGTCATGCAGTGTCTCCAGTGTCCGGTCAAAAAACCGGTACCGCCTGCTTATGGCCAAACTCTGCCTCCAGGCCAACCGGACCGATCTGGCCCGGCCCATTGCCGAGCAGTTGAACACCATGCTCGAAGAACTGGGACTCGAACGCTGGGAATCTCCCGTCTGGGTTGCCGATGTTCTGGGTGCCCTTTACCGGTGTCTCATCCATGAAGAGGAGGGGAGCGATGACTATTACCGGGCCGAAGAGATTTTTAAAAAAATGTGTACCATCGATTTGACCAAGGCGCTTCAGCACCGTCGATAATGAAGGCGTGGCACAATTCCATTGAAGCAAACCATACGCAGGCAATCCCTAAAAACGAAGCATTGCCCCAATAGTCAAAAGGAGGAAAACCATGGCCGAAAGCTTGCAGCACACCTTGGACAGGGTCCGATCACCGCGCGTCCAGATCACCTACGACGTAGAAGTCGGTGATGCCATTGAAATGAAAGAAATCCCCTTTGTCGTCGGCGTATTGGCGGATCTTTCGGGAAAACCGGACGAGCCCCTCCCAAAAGTAAAAGATCGGAAATTTGTGGAGATCGACCGGGATAACTTTAACCAGGTGTTGTCCGGGATGAAACCTCGGCTGGCTTACCGGGTAGACAACAAGCTGACCGATGACGATTCGAAAATTGCCGTCGAACTGCGATTTAAATCCCTGGACGATTTCCATCCGGAGCGGGTGGCGGAACAAGTGACACCGGTTCGCAAACTGGTGGAAGCCAGAAAGCGGCTATCCGACCTGTTGGCGAAACTGGACGGCAACGACAAACTGGACGAACTGCTCCAGGATGTACTGGCCAGCACGGATTCCATCCAAAAGCTTGGCAAAGAGGCCGGTGTTGATGAGAAGAAAGAATAGGGTCCTGATCGATCGGCGGTGTAATCATCGCATGAATCAATCGTGCTTTTGATATCCGGTAATCTTGAATGGGTACCCAGGAGGATGACATGACAGACAAAGAAAAACTGCCCCAGCAAGCGTCGACCGAGGAGGTACAGGAGGAACAAGGCCTGCTGGATCAGATCATAAGCCAGGGGCGTTTGGCGCGTGAGGAAAACCAGAAGGCCTACGCCAAGGATTTGATCGGCGAATTTGTGGGACAGGTCATGGAAGGAACCATGACCATTTCCAAAGATACCGAGGCCATGATAAATGCCCGGATCGCCCAGATCGATAAGCTGATTTCCGATCAGCTCAACGAAGTGATGCACCACGAGGACTTTCAGAAACTGGAGGGGTCCTGGCGAGGGCTGCACTATCTGGTGAGCAAAAGCGAAACCGGGGAGCGAATGAAAATCCGGGTGATGAACGTCAACAAAAAAGACCTGCTCAAGGACATGGAGAAAGCCAGTGAATTCGACCAGTCCGCCATGTTCAAGAAGATTTACGAAGAAGAGTTTGGCATGTTTGGCGGGGCATCCTACGGTGCGCTTATCGGCGATTATGAATTCGGCAACCATCCCCAGGATCTGTCTCTTTTGGAGAAAATGTCACAGGTGGCTGCGGCTGCACACGCCCCCTTTATTTCTGCAGCGGGATCGAGCCTGTTCAACCTGGACAGCTTCACCGAATTGGGCAACCCCCGCGACCTGTCCAAGATTTTCCAGAGTGCGGAATATGCCAAATGGCGGTCATTTAGGGACACCGAAGATGCCAGATACGTCGCCCTGTGTGTGCCGCACATTCTGATGCGACAACCATACGGTCAAGCCAACATCCCCGTTGAAGCCTTTAACTTCGAAGAAAAGGTGGACGGTTCCGATCACAGCAAATACCTGTGGGGCAATGCCGCCTATGCATTAGGTACGCGATTGACAGATGCATTTGCCAAATACGGCTGGTGCGCCGCCATTCGCGGCGTGGAAGGCGGCGGACTGGTGGAGGGCCTTCCGGTGCATACCTTCAAAACCGATGAAGGCGATGTGGCCCTCAAATGCCCCACGGAGATTGCGATCACCGATAGACGCGAGAAAGAACTCGCCGATCTCGGTTTCGTCCCGCTGGTTCACTGCAAGGGTACCGACTTCGCTGCGTTTTTCAGCACCCAATCGGCCAACAAGCCCAAGGTATATGATTCGGACGATGCCAACGCCAATGCGCGGCTCTCTTCCCAGATCCAGTACATCATGGCCACCTCGCGGTTCGCCCATTATCTCAAATCCATGATGCGGGATAAGCTCGGTAGTTTCATGACCCGCGGCGATGCCCAGGATTTTCTCAATCGATGGATCAGCAATTACACCCTTGGCGATCCCAACGCGGGACAGGAGATGAAGGCCAAGTACCCGTTGAGCGAAGCACGCATTGACGTTACTGAAATACCTGGAAAAACAGGTGCCTACCGGGCAGTTGCCTTTTTGAAGCCTCATTATCAATTGGACGAACTCAGCGTCTCTCTGAGGCTGGTCGCCGACTTGCCGCCACCTGCCGGCGGATAAACCTTCCGGATTGCTGAAAATTCCGTTTCAGAAAGGAGGTGCTGGCCGGGAAACGCAGACCAACGGACTTGGATCAAAACAGCGTTTAAAGTGAATGCAATATTAACCGCAGTGCAGTGCAAACCAAAAAAGGAGGTTGGTCATGGCTGTTGATATGTTCCTCAAACTTTCCAACAATATCAAAGGGGAAAGCAAAGACCACAAGCACAAGGATGAGATCGACGTGCTTGCGTGGAGTTGGGGCGTGAGCAATTCGGGGACCTTTCACATGGGCGGCGGTGGTGGTTCCGGGAAAGCCAGCTTTCAGGATATCAGCGTGACGAAATATGTGGACAATGCGTCCAATGGTCTTCTGCGGGCATGTTCGACCGGCGAAAAACTCGATACCGCTGATTTATTTGTGAGAAAAGCGGGCAAAAAACCGTTGGAATACATCGTCATCAAAATGAAAGACGTGCTAGTGACATCGGTCTCCACCGGCGGATCCGGCGGGGAAGATCGGCTAACGGAAAACATCTCCCTGAATTTCAGGGAAGTTGAATATACGTATCTGGAACAGAAGCCCGACGGCACCGGAGGGAGTCCGATGCCCTTTAAATATGATATCGGGGCGAACGAGTTTAAGGGTTAAGTTCAAATGGACAACGCCCAGGCATCCCTGCTGGACAGGCTCATCGATGAAGATCCCGGAAATTCTCGTGAGTCTGTCCAGTATCGTCTTCTGAATGTGAGGCAGGTCAAGGCTTCCGTGGTCAGGGACCTGGAAAATCTGCTGAACAGCCGCCGGGATATCACGGTACTGCCGGCAGAGTTTCGCGAACTGGAAAATTCCGTGGTCACTTACGGACTGAAGGATTTTACAGGCGAAAATACAGACAGCCAGAAGGTGAGACAAACCATCCGGAAGGATGTGGAACGGACCATTGCCCGGTTCGAACCCCGGCTGAAAAATGTGAAGGTGGATCTCGAAACCGGCGATAAAAAGGAACGCAATCTCAGCTTTCGGATATCCGCAATGCTGGTCGTCGATCCCATACGCGAACCCGTGACATTTGATACCTTCTTTGACTCGATCCGCAAAGAGTATGTGGTGTCTGACTGAAGCCAGGGATTAAAATACCTCTATGGAAGACAGGCTGCTTGACTATTACGAACGGGAATTGACCTTCATCCGTGAGATGGGCGCGGAATTTGCCCGGAAGTATCCCAAAATTGCCGGTCGCCTTCTGCTCGAAGGGGACAAGTGTGAAGACCCGCACACGGAACGGCTGATCGAGGCATTTGCCCTCATCAGCGGCAGAATTCACAAGAAAATTGATGACGACTTCCCTGAAATTACCGAGTCGCTGCTTAACATCATCTATCCCCACTACATCAATCCGGTTCCCTCCATGTCCGTAGTCAGGTTCGATCCAGTTCAGCAGAATATCCAGGAAAGCGGATATCGGATCGACAGGGGAACGGCCTTGTTTTCTAAACCGGTAAATGGGACCCCCTGCCGTTTTTGCACCACACAGGCGGTGAAGATTTGGCCGATCACGGTGGTTGCCGCTCAAATCCGCGAACCGAAAAAATTTGTTAAAGGTGCAGTCCAGGTCATCGAAATCGACATGCAAAGCTACAACAAACTCAGCCTGTCGAAAATCAACTGGCAGTCGCTGCGGTTCTTTTTAAACGGGCCCCACCAGCATGTGTTTCACCTATATGAACTGCTCTTCAATCATGTTTGCCACATCGAATGCGAGGTGCAGAATCCGGCCGGTGAAACAGACCTTACTGTCTTCGATCCCAATTGTATCCGTCCCGTGGGGTTTGGTGAAGAAGAAGGCATGCTTCCCTATTCCAAGCGTTCTTTTCCAGGTTATCTGCTTCTTTTCGAATATTTCTGTTTTCCGGAGAAATTCCTGTTTTTTGACCTCAACGGGTTAAACCGGCTCAAAAGCAAGGAAGCAGGAGACCGGCTGACACTTCGCCTTTTCATCAACCGCATGGGAAAATCGGATCTGGTGGTCAATGCGGATACCTTCCAGTTGAATGCCACACCCGTTGCCAACCTGTTTCAACGCATTGCCGAACCCATCCGTGTGGAGCACCGCAAAACCGAATACCCGGTGGTGCCGGACATCCGCCGCCAGAATGCGACCGAAGTCTACAGCGTAGACCGGGTGACTGCCACGCTTTCCGGATCTGCCGGCGGACAGAAAGAATACCGGCCTTTTTATTCCATGCGCCATCATTTGGGTGAAGAACGGGCCGCCGAAGCTCAAACTTTCTGGCATATTCAGCGGCGACCCTCCGGGAAGAAGGGTGACCGGGGGACGGATGTTTTTCTTTCCTTTTCCGATTTGAACCTGAAACCTTCAGATCCTGCGGAGGATATTCTCACCGTCCGGGTCACCTGTACCAACCGGGACCTGCCCTCCCGGCTTGCATTCGGCGACGCCACCGGTGATTTCAACATGGAAACGGCTGCACCGGTATCAACCATAAATTGTGTTCTCAAACCCACACCAACACGGCGTCCGTTCCTTGGAAGTGCCCTGCAGTGGCGGTTAGTCTCTCATTTCTCATTGAACTACATGTCTCTGGTCGAAGGAGGGGAGCACGCCCTCAAAGAAATTCTCAGATTATACGATTTCAACAACTCCCTGTCCACCCAACAGATGATCAACGGCATTGTATCCGTGGATAGCCGGCATATCACCAAACGCATCAACCGGTCGTTTTGCCGGGGCGTGCAGGTGACGATCACTCTTGATGAAGATAAATACGTGGGGACGGGCATATTTCTATTTGCCAGCGTGCTTGAGCGGTTCCTGTCCCAGTATGTGTCCGTCAACTCTTTTTTCCAACTCGTTATGAAGACCCTTCAACGGGAGGAAGCGGTAAAGATATGGCCGCCAAGAAGCGGAAATCAGATCCTGCTTTAAAACAGCAGCTATTTGACCGCTTTTACGAATTTTCGTTCTATCGGGCCGTTTACCTGCTGGAACGGTTTACCGAAAACCGGAAAGAACTCGGGGTTGCTTTGGTGCCTTCCGAAGAGCCGGTTCGGTTCAGCGTTAAAAAAGGGTTCTCATTTCCTCCCAGCGACATTTCGGGTTTGAAGAATCCCGACCGGGATGATCCGCCGACCCTGGAAGTCGCCTTTATGGGGCTAACCGGGCCATCCGGCGTCCTGCCCCAGTGGTACACCCAACTGATTCTTGCCCGCGAACGGCTAAAGGACTCAACCCTGGCCGACTTTCTGGACTTGTTCCATCACCGCCTGATTACGCTTTTTTACCTGGCCTGGAAAAAACACAGGTTCCCGGAGAACTACCAGGTCGGCGCCCGAGACCGGCTTTCGCGATACCTGTTGAGCCTGTCCGGTTTAGGCACTCCGGGTCTGACCGAAATGATCGGCCTGCCGGAAGAGGCGCTGACATTTTACAGTGGACTGCTTTCCCGGCCAATCGCCTCCGCAGTCGCCATCGAGTCAGCCGTGGCCTATTTTGCCGATACCCGGGTCAGGGTGGAACAGTTCATCGAACGCATTGTGGACCTGGAGCCATCCGACCAGACACAGTTGGGGGCGGCAAACGCCACCCTGGGCGATGACGCCATTTGCGGCAGTCAGGTGTGGGAATGCCAGACCAAATTCCGCGTCCATCTCGGCCCGGTGGGAAAAGCGAAGTTCGCCAGGATGATGCCCACCGGTGATCTGCTGGTGCCTATTTTTTCCCTTATCAGATACATGGTGGGCATCGAATATGAGTTTGAAATCCGCATTTACCTGAGAAAAGAGGATGTTCCCCTTTGCCAACTGGGAAGTACCGGCGCCGATGCGCCCTTGCTCGGCTGGACGACCTGGGTTTCCTCCCCGGGCTATCGGTATGAAAAGGATATCTTTTTTACATTTCAGGAATATGATCTGAAACTGGTAAAGTCTAAAAGCAGTTGAACCTGCAAGCCGCTGAACGGATAAGGCGAACCGCTCTTAAGGTTGAAAGCTATATTACTCGCACGCTTGCCGGCTCACCCGCTAAACCAAAGGAGTGAACCATGGCCGTATCCAATCTCAAGTCTCTCATCGGAAAACTCAATGAAACCTGCCGCAGTGCACTGGAGTCCGCCGCGGGGCTTTGCCTGTCCCAAACCCATTACGAAGTGGACATCGAGCATTTTTTAATCAAACTGCTGGAAATGTCCGATACGGACATTTTGAAAATCCTCAAACATTTTGAGATCAACGAAGCGCACCTGGTTGCCGATCTGACCCGGTCCATCGAAAAATTCAAGACAGGAAATGCCAGGACACCGGCACTGTCGCCGCGCATCCCGCGAATGATCAAGGAGGCGTGGGTTCTCGCATCGGTTGAATACCAGACGCCGCAGGTTCGTTCCGGCCACGTTCTGCTGTCCCTGCTGGACAGCGAAGATTTGTCAAGAATGCTGATCTCAAGTTCTGACACGTTGAAGAAAATTTCCGTGGAAACCCTCAAAGAGAACCTCATGGACCTCACTTCGGGAAGTGGAGAGGATGTCGGAACAGCAGCGGGTGCCGGTGCGGACGCACCGGTTGGCGGCACCGCTGCCCGTCGGGGTGGCGCCAAAGCTCTCGACCAATATACGATAAATCTCACCGAACGCGCAAAAAAAGGAGAAATAGACCCGGTGCTGGGACGGGATTACGAAATACGCCAGATGGTGGACATTCTCATCCGCCGTCGCCAGAACAACCCTATTCTCACCGGTGAGGCCGGTGTCGGGAAAACGGCCGTGGTGGAGGGTTTTGCGCTGCGCATCGCCGAAGGGGATGTGCCGCCGATCCTGCAGAACGTCGCCCTCCACACCCTTGATTTAGGGCTGCTGCAAGCCGGGGCCGGTATCAAAGGTGAATTCGAAAACCGCCTCAAAGGGGTGATCAATGAAGTCAAGGCCTCGCCGATCCCCATCATCCTGTTCATCGACGAAGCCCATACACTCATCGGCGCCGGCGGTCAGGCCGGATCCGGCGATGCGGCCAATCTGCTTAAGCCCGCCCTGGCAAGGGGCGAGCTTCGCACCATCGCGGCGACCACCTGGGCGGAATATAAAAAATATTTCGAAAAGGACGCAGCCATGGCCCGGCGCTTTCAGGTGGTCAAGATCGAGGAGCCGGATGAAGAAAAAGCCATGGTGATGATGCGGGCCATTGGGCCATTTCTGGAAAAACATCACAATGTGATGATTACCGACGAGGCGCTGGCAGATACAGTGCATCTGTCCAGTCGCTACATTTCCGGCCGCCAGCTGCCTGACAAGGCGGTGAGCGTGCTCGACACGGCCTGCGCTCGTGTGGCCATCGGGCTCACCACCAGCCCCCCGGCCGTGGAGCAGGCCCAGCGCCGTATCGGCGATATCGACAGAGAAATCAAGAGCCTCATGCGGGAAACGGCAATCGGCAGGGACCATCAAGCCCGCCTGGCTGAACTCACTACGGAGCGGGAATCGACGCAGGTCGAGATGGCCACCCTTACGAAAAAATGGCAGAGTGAAATGGAAGTGGCCGGCCAGGTTCGGGATATGTACCAGGAAATCCAAGCCCTCACGGAAAAAGGCGATGACGCTGCGGATGACCTTGCTGCCAGACAGGCGGAACTCAGGGAACTGGAAACCGAGCTGGAGAAACGCCAGGCCGGAGAACCGCTGGTCCAGATTGCCGTGGATTCCGAGACCGTGTCGGCGGTGGTGTCCGGATGGACCGGCATTCCAACGGGACGCATGCTCACCGACGAGATCGATACCGTACTCCATCTCAGTGACCGGCTCAAGGAGCGCATCATCGGGCAGGACCACGGCCTGGAGGCCATCGAACAGGTGATTCAGACGGCCCATGCCGGCATTGAGGACCCCTCCAAGCCCACCGGCGTGTTCATGCTGGTGGGGCCCAGCGGTGTGGGCAAGACCGAGACTGCCCTGGCGCTATCCGAACTGCTCTATGGCGGCGAACAGAACATGATCAGCATCAACATGAGCGAGTACCAGGAGGCCCATACCGTTTCCAGCCTCAAGGGGTCTCCTCCGGGATATGTGGGCTACGGCGAGGGGGGCGTGCTCACCGAGGCAGTGCGCCGCAAGCCATATAGCGTGGTGTTACTTGATGAGGTGGAAAAAGCCCACACCGACGTCATGGAACTCTTCTTTCAGGTATTCGACAAGGGCATGATGGAAGACGGAGAGGGGAGGCGGATTGATTTTAAAAACTGCCTGATCATTCTCACCTCGAACTTGGGCACGGATCTGATAATGAACATGAGCGCCGACGAGGAGACCATGCCCGATCCGGCGGGTATGGCCGAGATGGTCAAGCCGGAACTGCTCAAACATTTCAAGCCTGCATTTCTGGGGCGTATGAAAATCGTACCCTATTATCCCATCACCGACGAGAACATGAAACTGATTGTCCGTTTGAAACTCAACCGCATCGTAAAACGCATGAAGGAAAACCGGGATGTGGACTTCATCTACGATGAGGCGATTGTGGATGCCATTGCCGGCCGCTGCACCGACGTGGATTCAGGCGCCCGCAATGCGGACAACATCATGACCAATACCCTTCTGCCCGACATGTCACGCGAACTGCTGAGCCGGCAGGCCCGGGGTGAGCAGATCAGGCAGGTCAAGGTGTCGATGGATGGGGAAGGGTTTGCCTACGAAATTTCTTAAACCGGCCGCATGCTGATGTCCCTTCGTTTTGGACCCATGGGCAAACCGGCCGGCTGCCGAATCTGCGGACGATCACTTTCGTTTCACCAGCAGGTTTCTGGGCAGATCTGCGCTGACTGGCGGTGCAAATCGGCTGCGTTGGACAAGGAGATGGCTGCTCACCGGAAAAAGGCGGCTGCGATGCTGGGGGTGCGACGTCCCGAATCCTATCCCATGGTTGTGGTTCCCGACGATCCGGCCGATGTCGATCGATTGCCCGATTCGCGCAAACAGGTTCATGCGGCATTTCTTTATGACCTGTGTGTGAAAACCTTATCGGCAGGCATCGATGGCGGAGAGGATCCCCTCGATATGAATTTTCCTGAAACAGGCCCGCCTGCCGTGGTCGCTTCACGCGTGTGTGGCGTCTGCCAGGGCACCTGCTGTCATCTGGGCAAAGCGCGCGCTTTTTTGGATGCGGCGGCCATTGGTCGCTTCGTAACCCGCAGCGGCATTGCAGATCCGCTGGATATCGTTCATGCCTACACGGCGTATCTACCCCAAATTTCCGTGAAAGATGCCTGCGTGTATCAGACCGATCAGGGGTGTACCCTGCCCAGATGGATGCGGGCCGACATCTGCAACGCCTATCGGTGTCAGGGGCTGAAGCAGGCCGAACGAATGATCCGGGATCATGAAACGAGCCGTTTGTATGTAGTGGTCCGCAAGGACAACCGGATCACGCGGGCCGCTTTCGTGCAGTACCATCGAATCCGGAACTACCCGTTAACCATTTCATGTACCGCTGGAAAAAAATGCTGACGGTTCAACGGCAAAGGCCTGATATTGCCATGAGCGATACCAACAGCAGTAGAAATGAAAACGATGCTGGAAACGATGATCGGATTTCCATCGATCAAGCCATCCGCCTGGCCATGGAACTCCAGAAACAGTCCAAACTGGATCAGGCCGAAGGTATTTACGGGAAGGTTCTGGCGGTGGTTCCGGAGCATCCGGATGCCCTGCACTTTTTAGGCATTCTGCACTACCAGCGAGGCCGCACCGTTGAAGCCATCCAGACGATCATCAGGGCTCTCGACGCCTCGCCAGATTATGTGGATGCCCACAACAACCTGGGCAACATTTACATGGAACAAGGGCGCCTGGAAGAAGCCGAAGCCTGCTACCGCCGGACCTTAGCGCTGGCGCCCGGTCACCTGGGCGCATGCAACAACCTGGGAACGGTGCTTCGGGCGTTGGGACGCCTCGACGAGGCTGAACCTGTATTTCGCCACGCCTTAGCGATCAGTTCGGATTTCTTCCCCCTGCACTACAACCTGGGCAATCTGCTTTATCAACAGGGCCGGGGCGCCGAGGCCGTAGACCAGTTTTTCCAGGCAATGGTGCTGGACCCGGACCAGGCAGGTTCAAAGGTGATGCTGGGCATCGCCTTGATGACCGTGGGTCGACAGGAGGAGGCCGTGATTCATTTTCGCCAATGGCTGAAGGAAGATCCGGGCAATCCCGAGGCATCGCATTTGCTCGCGGCCTGTTCGGGTGAAGCGGTTCCGGGTCGGGCATCGGACGAATACGTGAAATGCCTGTTCGACAGGTTCGCGGACAGCTTCGAAGAGAGTCTTCATCAATTGGCCTACCAGGCACCGGAACTCGTGGTCGATGCCTTGGCAAAAATATGTGTCCGTCCTGCCGGTGACCTGGATATTCTAGATGCCGGTTGCGGCACCGGACTGTGCGGGCCCCTGTTGAAACCCTATGCCCGTCGGCTGGACGGAGTGGATCTGTCTGCCGGGATGTTGAAACGGGCCGCTGAAAACGGGTGCTATGACAGACTGGAAGAGGCTGAATTGACGGCTTTCATCAACGACCGGAAAGACGTTTACGATGTAATCGCATGTGCAGACACCCTGTGTTATTTCGGGGATCTGCAAGATGTGTTCACGGGTGTGGCCGGTGCCTTGAAGCCCGGTGGAACCTTCATATTCACCGTGGAACGGAACGACGAAGCAGAGGAGGGGAAAGCCGGCGGCTACCTGATAAACCCTCAGGGGCGCTATGCCCACTCAGAGACCTATCTGCGGCAAGTTGCCTGGCTGACTGGTTTTGAGCCAAGGGTTGTCTCAAATGCGGTACTTCGTCAGGAAATGGGTCGGCCGGTCAATGGATTGGTCGTGACGCTTGCTCCGGCATAATCGGCATCTGATTTGCTGTCGACATGAGAATATCATGAAGCTGAAGAAAAAAAAGAAGCAGAGTTCTTCATCGAAAAAGATTACCCTGACCATCGAAAATGCCTTTTCTCTGGCGTTTAAGCTCCACCAGGGGGGCAACGTGGACGAGGCCGAGATGCTCTACGGTCGTATCGTAGAATCCGTGCCGGACCACCTCGATGCCCTGCATTTCTATGGCGTGCTCTGCCATCAACAGCAGCGGAAACAGGAAGCCGCCCAACTCATCGGTCGCATCATCGAGATCGATCCCAAGAATGCCGATGCCCACAACAACCTGGGCAATGTGCTGGAAGGTATGGGCAGGGTGCAGGATGCCGAGATCTGCTATCGCAATGCCATCGCCCTGAATCCCGGTCATGCTCCGGCCTTCAACAACCTGGGGGTGGTGCTCATGGCTCGCCAGGCCGTTGACGAAGCACTGGACATGTATGGTCAAGCCATCGATTTTTCGCCCGAAACAGCAGATTATCGGTACAACCTGGCCAATGCTCTGCGAAAGTGCGAGCGCATCGATGATGCGGTGGCTGCCTACCATAGCGCGGTGGAACTTGACGCCACCCACGTTGGCGCGTGGCAGGGGCTCAGCCGTACGTTGATCAAGGCTGACCGCAAAGAGGAGGCCAGACAGGTATTCGATGTCTGGCTTGAAAAAGACCCGGAAAATTCCATTGCCCTTTACCTGCAGGCATCGTGTATGGGAAAGGGCGCTCCCGGTCGCGCACCGGATGCCTACGTGCGAAAGACCTTCGATGATCTTGCCGACAGCTTTGACGAACATTTGCAGGGGAATCTCGATTACCGGGCTCCCCAACTGCTGATTGAAGCCCTGAACGCCATGCTGCCCCCACCGGATGGATCGCTGGATATTTTAGATGCTGGCTGTGGCACCGGCCTTTGTGGGCCGTTGCTAAAACCCTATGCCCGATACTTGGTCGGTGTGGACCTGTCCGCCGGCATGTTGACACGGGCTAAGGGGGTGGGGACCTACCATGAACTGGTTCGGTCGGAATTGACCGAATTCCTTAACAGCCAGTCAGATGCCTTCGACCTGATCGTATCGGCCGACACGCTGTGTTATTTCGGAGACCTCGAACCGGTTCTAAAAGGTGCCGTCTGTTCTTTAAAACCTGGAGGCATTCTGGCTTTTACCTTGGAAGATACCGGTGAAAAAATAGCAGACTGGCAATTGAATGAATACGGCAGGTATGCGCATGCTGCCGTGTATGCTGAAAAGGCGGTGGGATCGCAGGGATTAATAATTAAACAGATAAATTCCCTGGAATTGCGCAGTGAAGGGGGACAACCGGTGAAGGGGCATCTGGTGATTGCGACCATCGGGGGCTCGTGAATACCGTCTGGCGGTGGAATGACTTTCATCAAGGAACCCGTTAATATGATTATTGGACACCAATTTTCAAACAGAGGAGGTTAATCGATGCCGGAAGGTTACAGGAGTTACAAACTGGAATGCGGACACACGCATGTCTGGTGCAAACAACGAAAAACGGATGAATGCGGTATGGCTTGTTGCGGTATGATAATCGCAATGAAAAAAGGCAAGTATACTGCACTATCAACTTTGCGCCAGCAATCCCAAATGCTTGGCGGATTATATTACAAACCTAGCACCGAGGATGCGCGTGCTCCCGTCAATGATCCCCGTTATGCTGCAATGGCAGCGATATTTATGAGAAATAAACAATCTGAAGCGGGAACCGGTGGCAGCAATGTCGCTAAACTGCTGAAGCATTCCTATGGGCTGGATACCAGCTACCGCTACGACAGAGACGAGGCACCGGGTAAAATTCGCCAGGCGGTGGCCGCTGGGAAAATGCTTATTGCAGGCGTAAGCTGGCCCACAGGCGGGGGACATTTTATCGTGGTCCATAATTCTTACAAAGGAAAATACTGCATTCTGGATCCCGGAGCCGATGATATGGGTCTAATCCGGACAACGAATGTTGGAAGCTCCCGATACTACCCTCCCGGCGGGGGGTATGGTATTTTTGATGAGTGGATCGTCGTCAATGGATAATGCAGTTATTTGACGGCTAAAGCCTCCCTGTTTTTCATCCTGGTTGGTTGACGGTGAGATTTTAAATAAGGCAAATAAAAAAAGAGGTAGTTATGGACGATCCCATTTCTATTGACAGCATGGATGTCTCTTTGTCCACCAATTTCCAGGAAACCTTCGAGAAGGAACGACCTGAAACACCGTTCAGGATACTTATCCTGGGTGATTTCAGCGGTCGCGCCAACCGGGGTGTTGAAACTGACGGGTCCGATATTGCGCAGCGCATGCTTTTTAAAGTGGATCGGGATAGTGATGAAAAGGTGATGGGAAAAATGGCCGTGTCGCTTCGCCTTCGCGCTGCAGGGAGTCGTGCTCCAGCCGTCGAAATGACATTCAGTGAATTGGATGATTTTCATCCGGACCAGATCTATTTTCGAACGGATATTTTTAAAAAAATGAAAGACGTTCGAAATCAATTGATCAATCCGGATACGTTCTCCGAAACGGCGTCCCGGCTAGCCGGAAAGTCATCGCATCCACACCACGAAAAAAAAATGGATAAATCACCTCCACGGGAACCTGACTTTGCCGGTGATACGCCAGGCAGCCTGCTGGACCACGTGCTCGATGCCAGTTCGCCTGCCGCAGTCGGTGGCGACAGGGCCAAACCGCAAACGGACTGGGATCGCTTTCTGGGTGATATTGTCGGACCGCACCTGGTTCCGGACGTTGAAAAAGAACAGGATGCCATGGTGGAGGCTGTTGATCGAACGATTTCCGATCTCATGCGCAGCCTTATTCATCATCCGGATTTTCAGGCGATTGAGTCGGCTTGGCGCGCGCTCCAGTTCTGCCTTCGACGACTGGAAACCGATGAAAATTTAACGGTCTATCTTATAGACGTCTCCAAGGCTGAACTGACCTCGGATTTGACGGCGCACGAAGATCTGAGAGATACGGCTTTGTATAAGAAACTGGCGTCAACATCCCAGAATCACAGTGGACAGGCACCCTGGTCCCTTCTGGCAGGGATGTACACCTTCTCCCCTAAAAAAATGGATGCCGTTGTCCTCGCCCGGTTGGGCGCTGCGGGACAAATGCTGGGTGCCCCTTTCATCAGCCGAGGCGATACCGGTTTTATGGGCTGCCCGTCATTGTCCACGACCCCGGACCCATCGGACTGGACCGTTGAACCTGAACCTTCAGGCAAGAAGGCCTGGCAGGTGGTCCGGACGCTTCCGGAAGCCAGATGGATCGGACTGGCGCTGCCCCGTTTTCTCATCCGGATGCCATATGGGGAAGGAACTGACCCGGTAAACGCATTTGCATTTGAGGAGATCGGGGATTCCGCGGACCATGAACACTATCTGTGGGCCAATCCCATTTTTGCGTTGATTTTGGTCCTTGGCCGCACATTTACCCAGTTTGGCTGGGAATGGTCGCAAGGACTGGCCAGCGGTGTGAGCGGGTTGCCCCTGCATGTGATCGTGAATCACGGCGAACGGGCCATCAAACCCTGTGCAGAGGCTTTTTTAAGTGACAGGTCGCTTGAAAAGATCATCGGATGCGGACTCATGCCGCTGGTTTCTTTCAAAGAACAGGACCGGATTCAACTGGCTCGTTTTCAATCCGTTGCCGATCCTTTGACCCCCCTTTCTGGTCGATGGTATGGGTCGTTATCACAAGCCGGCAGTGGTCGTTGACCCGCATAAAACAATAATAAAATTGACAATTTAAAGAATCGTTGGTAGAAATCAGCAGCCGTCGCGGAATGCAATCGGAAGCCTTATTTCCGTTGCCGGCATCAGAAACGACTGCTTTAACTCCATCGACGTTCCTTCGTTCCATCAGCAGTTCCGGAAAACAATTCAAGGAGAAACACCATGGCCTATACCCAAGAGCATAAACTGATTGCCATCGATACACCATTGGGAAAGGACGAACTGCTGCTTGCCCGCTTTTCAGGTATCGAGGGGATGTCTCGCCTTTTTGAATTCGAGTTGGAGATGCTTTCCGAAAATCATGCGATCGATTTTAAACAAATTATCGGAAAGGGCGTTACCGTAAGAATCAAGCTCTATGACGACAAGGAGCGTTTTTTTCATGGCATTATCTCAAGATTTTCCCAAAAAAGCGGCGAACCCGAAAAAGGATCGGAAAAACCAAAATTTTCCTGCTATTCGGCGACCATGGTGCCGTTGCTCTGGATGCTGACCAGGACCGCCGACTCGAGAATTTTCCAGAATAAATCCATCCCTGATATTATCGAAAATATATTCAAAGACCAGAATTTTACCGACTATGAGCTCAAGCTTTCCGGTTCTTATGATGCCAAGGAATACTGTGTCCAATATCATGAGACAGACTTCAATTTTGTTTCCAGGCTGATGGAACAGGAGGGTATTTTTTATTTTTTCAACCATGAAGACAAGAAACATACCCTGATTGTTGCCGACTCCGCCGATGAGAACAAACCCTGCCCAAACCAGAAGGAGGCGAAATACCAGCTCGAAACCACCAGCTTCGACAGTGAAGACAAGATTTCCGAACTTGAGATGGTACAGGAAATCCGGGTGGCCAAGTATACGGTCAATGACTACAATTTCAAGGTTCCCAATTCGGATTTAAAAGCCGAGGTTTCCACCCAGCAGCCGCTTGGACCCGGTGAACGGGAGGTCTACGATTACCCTGCCAAATATACCAAACTGGATGAAGGGGACCGTCTGGCCAACTTCCGGATTCAGGAGGAAGAGGCCCAGGTCACGACGATCACGGGAAAGAGTCGCTGCAGGGACTTTTCCAGCGGATTTAAATTCGATCTGAAGGGGTATTACCGAACTGATATGAACGATAAATCGTATGTGTTGATATCCGTCGTCCATAATGCCTCAGAACCGGTGGGTGCTGCCGGCAGCGAATCCGTGGCAGCTTACAGCAACCGCTTTACCTGCCTGCCGCTGAATGTGCCATTTCGGCCTGTACGGGTAACCCCGAAACCGGTCGTTGAAGGGACTCAGCCCGCGATTGTCGTGGGACCGTCTGGTGAAGAAATCTATACGGACGAGTTTGGCAGAGTCAAAGTTCAGTTTATATGGGATCGCGAAGGAAAAAATGACGAAAACAGCTCCTGCTGGATCCGGGTCAGCCAGCAATGGGCCGGTGCCGGCTGGGGGGCCATGTTCATTCCGCATATCGGACACGAGGTAATCGTCGACTTTGAGGAGGGCGACCCGGACAAACCGATCATTGTCGGCCGGGTTTACAATGGGAATAACCAACCGGCAGACACCCTGCCTGATGAAAAGACCAAAAGCGTCATCCGAAGCTGGAATGACAATGATATCGTCATTGAAGACAAAGACGGGGATAAATTCATCCAGATCAAACAGGCCAATGGCAACGAGATCATTCTGCACGAAACGAGCCCCAACATAGAAATCTTCCAGGAAAACGGAAATAAGATCGTAATGACCGCAGACGGTCCGAAAATTGACATCACTCAAGATTGCGGCAATGAAATTCTGATGCATGCCGGAGAAGGGATTCAAATTCGGGACGAATACGGCAATGAAGTGGTTTTGGATGCTGCTGCCGGTACCATGAAATTGAGGTCGCCTTCGCATGAGTCGGTTGTGGAACTGGGGAAAAGCATATGGATGGGAACCATGAGTGATATCAGGAAAAATGCCACAGGCAATGAAATTTCAGCTATCCATGGGATGAAAGAAGAGCATGTAATCGGCCCTGTTCAATTAAAGTGGGACGGCATCAATGCAAAAATTCATGGAGGCGCCGTTTCCGACACTTTTCTTGGTGCAAAACATGAATCATTAGCCGGGGTTAAGGTGAGTTTAAACGCCTCAAAAGAGATTAACAAAAACGCGCTCAGCCGGGACCGGATTTCCAGCGGACATCTTTTTTATGGATCGGATGATTATATCCGTTTAATGGCACCCGGCAGCATGGTTAATTTGGATGGTGACAGTGCTGATATCACGGCTGGAAGCACGGTTGTTAAGCTGAAAAAGGGTGGTGACCTATCATTAAAATCAGATGCAAATATTCGAATCGATGCCGGAGGAGATGTGATTATCGAAGGCGGCAATATCACATTGGGAGGGGATGTTCGTATTTTTGGAGAACTTGAGCACCCCAGTATCAAGGCAAAAAAATAATTGGCGGATTTTTATTTATACTCTGAAAGCTGGATTCATGATGAAGACGGTTTTTTCCACACTAACTCTATTGATTGCGGTCTGGATGATGAGTGAACTACTCTTTCTGGATGTCTTTGGCATTGGGCGATTTGTTGCGAAAAAAAAGTTCCCGGAAACTGCGGAGAAGATGGGGCTGAGAGCCATCTCGCCTACTAAAAATAAAAGTTTTTCTAATTATATTGGTACCTATGGCGGCTTCGAGGTTGAAGTCACTCCTGAGATATCAAGCATTAAAGTGACGATGAAGCGTATCCCTGGCCTGTTTTTGAATACTTTCCAAAAGGATGTATCTTTTGATACGGGAAACCGGACACTGGATAGATTCTTCACTGCCCGGCAAGCGCCTTCGGATACCTATGAAAAATTGGTCGCCAATAAGCGCTTAATCCGATTTCTGGCCGATTTTATAGAAAAATGGAAAAGAAAGATCAGCAACGTTGATATAGAGCCTGTATACGTTGAATGCCGTATGAAGTATGGCAACGGTCACTATATCCCTGCATCGGTGTTGGAACCGATGACATCCGACCTTGTGAAAATCGCACAGCTTCTTCAGGATACGATCATTTTGGAACAACCTGCGACTATGAACGTTAAGGATTAACGGGCAAGGCAATATCGTGGAAATTATCAACGACACACCCTTCAGCTTTGGATGTATATCCGGTAGAATCCCATTTCCCGGACATTCCCTGACGTTGATCGTAAAGGCCACATTCGACATTGTCCCTGATGAGGTGGTTACCGCCGCGGATGATCAACTCCATCCCACTGGAGATGAATTCTATGAGGACGATGAAGAGATGCAGGGCGGCCCACGCTATACCTCCGATTTTGCTTATCTCAAGCCTCGGGCCGACCTGCTTTTGGTGGGCCACTGCCATGCTCCAAAAGGGATGGTGGCGGCTGCATGCCGGGTTTCTTTTGGCGTAGGTGATACCGTCGGTTCGCTGATGGTATCTGGTGACCGCTATTGGATGGGGCCGGTTACAACTGATCCCGAACCTTTTTCAAGCATTCCGCTGCGCTACGAATATAGCTACGGCGGCAGCGGTTTTAAGAAAAATCCCGTGGGCCGGGGATATGCCAAGAGTTCCGATGTTGGTGGAAGTTCCAAACGCTACCTGCCCAATATTACCAGACCCGGCGAACAGATGACCACGCCGCTTTCCAGGTTGGAACCTGTTGGATTCGGACCGATTCACAGAGAGTGGGAACCGCGCAAATCCAAACTGGGGTCTTATAAGGGAAAGTATCTTAACACCCGATGGCCCTGGTTTGCGGAAGATATGGATTGGCGTTACTTTAACACCGCGCCCGATATGTTTCAGACCGACTTTTTACGGGGAGATGAAACGCTTTATTTTGAGAATCTCCATGCACAACACTTGGATTTTCGCTCCAAACTACCCGGATTTAAAATAAGATGTTTCGTAAACAGGAACCATTCAAACAGCACGATTGCCGACCCGTTTTCAGAAATAACCATGAACCTGGACACGCTGTGGGCTGATACGGATAATGAGAAAGTGGTTCTGGTATGGCGGGGTTGGTGCCCGGTGTTGAATGAAGACGTTGAGGATTTGCAACAGGTCTATATCGTTTCAGAAGACGTCGGCCAACGACCGGAATCCAGCAGCTATTATCATGAGTTATTGCGAAAGCGTATTGAAGAAGAGGGAAAGAAATGGGAGGAGAGCGAACCTCCCGAAACGCCTGCCCCGGAAGTCGATGACGACACCGAAAAGTTGATCGCCGAGGCCGAGGCCTCCTATCGGAAGTCGATGCTCGACGCAGGCATGGATCCGGATAATCCGCCGCCACCCAGTGCCGAGGACAAGGAAAAAGAAAAACGCATTCTCGACGATCTCGGCGTTGATCAGTGGGGGGCAATAGCACCTGAAATGACCCGGGAGAAGGTTATCGCCCAGTATGAAGCCACAAAAGACTTGTCCGGGCTTAACCTTCAGACCCTGGATCTTTCCGGCATTGATTTCTCTGGAGTCAAGCTGAACAGGGCAGTGCTGTCGCACACCAATCTTTCTGGGGCTATATTCTTCAATGCGGACCTGACTGAAACTGTTTTTGAAGAGGCCAACCTGGCCAGCGTAAACCTTCAACAAGCGATCCTTGACAACGCGGACTTGACCGCGGCAGATCTTTCCGGTGCCAATTTGTGCAAGGCACGGATGATAGACGCCATATTTGATCATGCCAAGATGACTGGTGCCATTATAAATGATGCCGAGGCCAAGGGTGCCAGTTTCATTGAAGCCGACCTGTCTCATGCGAGTTTTTCCAAATCCGTCCTAATCGGCGCCGATTTTTCTGCCTGTAATCTGTCCAAAGTTGATTTTACCCGTGCCAATTTAGCCGAAGCCTCCGTGGAAGGCGCTCAAGGACCCGGCGTTGTCATGGACGGCGCAAACCTCATTGAACTGAGGGCATCTGGAAAAAGTGCTTTCATCGGAGGCTCCTTTAAGCAGGTATCGGCAAAAGAGTCCATCTGGGAAGAGGCGGAATTAAGTGGTACCGATTTCTCATTTTCCAACATGGAAGGCGCAAATTTTACCAAAGCGACTTTGATCAATGCCCGATTGAGAGCGGTTGACATGAAAAATGCCCGGTTCGATAAAGCCATTCTCAAGGATGCTGACATGGCCCTGGGTAATTTTCTGGAAAGCAGCTTCGAAAGGACTGACCTTTCCACATGCGATTGCAGACGGACGAACATGTACGGCTCGGAGTTTTTGAATGCGATGGTTGAAAGCACCCTTTTTGAAGGTGCCAATCTGAAAATGACAAAACTGGCAAAGCGTTAGGCATATCTAATATGGACAGGATCCCAGAATTTAACAATTTGCTTGAGCAGCTAAAATCCGGGCAGGCGATTGAAGGCGCATTGCTTTCCAATGAATCGCTGAACGGTTTGACATTAGCCAATGCCTGTCTCTCAAAGGTAAAGCTCGACACTTGTGATCTGTCAAAAACTGTTTTGAAAGATGCGGACCTCAGCGATGTTCTGTTCAATAACTGTGTGCTTGACGGGGCGGATTTTACCGGCGCGGAGCTTATTGGTGCGATTGCAATCAATACCAGCGCATTAAGAATATCACTGAAGGATTCCAACCTTAACGGCCTGATGGTATTTTCGGATAAAATCCCTGTTAACGATTCATCTCAGGTCATCGTTTCGTTTGAGCACCTTAACCTGCCCGGTTTTGCCGTCGAAGAGCTTAAAGAACTTGGTGTTTTTGGCTTCAAAGTTGGTATCAGCAATTTTAGCGGTGCGGATTTTACAGGCGCATCGGCCGTTAAAAGTGAATTTGAGGAAACCATATTAAAAAATTCGACGCTCATCGAAGCGAAGCTTGAAGATGCACACTTCAAGCAGTGCGATCTCACCGGAGCTGATTTTTTACGGGCAAAATTGGCCAGAGCTGTTTTTTTTCGGACAAACCTGACGGATGCCAGTTTCATTACTGCACATATGGATGAAACCCAGTTTGAAGAATGTGAACTGAATAACAGCGATTTCTCCAGCTCGAATTTTATGGGCGTTACGTTTAAAAAATTAGACCTTAGCCGGGTAAAACAGCTGCCGGCCAACATGCAGGCGTGCCGGTTCATCGTTTCGGATCTTTCCGGCATCGACTTGTCTTACAGGAATCTATGTGATGCCGTTTTTGTCGATTCTGATTTGACAAATGTCAGTTTCTCAAAATCCAATCTGGAAAATATCACCATCAAGAACTGTCGGTTAATGGGCATTGATTTCAGCGGAATGGATCTGTCAGCAGCTGATTTTTCCGGGGCTAACCTGCAAAATGCCAAATTTGTCGGCTGCCAGCTAAATGACGCCGATTTTTCCGGAGCGGATCTTTCTGGCGCCAATTTTTCGAGATCTCTTATTGCAGATGCATTGTTTACAAAAGCTCGCCTTAAAAATGCCAATTTTACTGGTGCCGTTCTCGATGGATGCGACATGGGGCAGTGTGATTTTGAAGGAATGAAATTGACCGATACCAAAATGCGAGGCGCTGATTTCGAAGGTGTGGACTTCACCCGAGTGACCCTGTCTGCCACGATCATGAATACCTGCGAGATGAAAAAATGCCGGTTTGAAGATATGAATCTTACCGGATGCGATTTTACCGACTGTGACTTTGAGGGTAGCAACCTGAAAAATACAATTCTGGACAAGGCCAACTGTAAACAGGTCAACTTCACCAAGGCGGATCTGTCCGGTGGGAGCCTGAAACAAGCCAATTGCCACACGGCGAATTTTACGGAAGCCATTTTGTCAGCTACCGCATTCCAGGCGGCCGACCTGAGATGCGCCTGTTTCGCCGATGCGACAGCCGCCGATGCGGTTTTCGATGCTGCACGAATGGACAGGGTCGAGTTCACCCGGTCGAATCTCGTTCGTGCCAGTTTTATGCATGCATCTGCACCCTACGGCGATTTTTCATATGCGATTTTGAAGGATGCCGACTTGTCCCACGCCAATTTGCTCCAGGCAACGCTTCACATGATCAATGATCAGGGTGCCCGTTGGCGGGGAGCCAACCGAAAGTTGGTGGAAAATACCGACAAGGACCGGGCTGAAGCTGAATTGTGGACACCGCCGGTGCCGCCGACATAATGACTAATTCCGTCCAGCCAACCCGCTGCACTGGTGGGATATGAGATTTTAAGGAGAAACCGAATGCCACAACATACCGCGACGATCGTTCCACTACCCGCCATGGCCTCAACCATCGAGCCCGCCATTGTGATGGGAAATTGCGATTCGGATGACAATATCCGCGTATGCCGGCCAGGCGGATCGATAGACAGGGATGCCCGCCTGGCGGTTTATCCGCGTCCGGAGCTTGAACCCGGTGATGAAGTCCTGACCATGACCGACGGCAGCGGTCGCGCGTATGTTGTCGGTGTGTTGTCCTGTAATACCGAAAAAAAGAGCCGATCAGGACAGCTTCGACTGGCCAATGGGGCCTATGCCCGGATCGACCGCTCTTTGGCCGATGAATCCTTGAAGCTCTATTCAAAGGAAAATGAACTGCTGATAGACTATCATTGCGGGACGGGCACCGTAAAAGTCAACGTTGCATCGGGCAACCTGGATTTCACCACGACCAATGGCAGCATTGCCTTTCATTCTGCCAAAGATATCCACATGGATGGTGATTGTGTGGCTGTAAACGCCAGAAATGATATCCGTATGGGCGTTCGGGATCCCCATGGCGGCTCCGGGCCGGTCATGTCCATGAAGGCCAGAAAAATGCAGCTGGTTTCACCGGTAATGGAACTGACCGCGCAGCGCGCCCAGCTTTTTCTGCAGGAGACCCAGATCGCCGGCAAGAAGCTGATAGGGAGAATCGGCAACATTCAATCCATTTCCCGAAAAATTGAATCGGTCGCTGATACCGTGATGACCAAAGCTAAAAATGTTTACCGGACGGTATCGGAATTAAGCCAGTTGAAGGCAGGACGTCAACGGACGCTGATCGAAAAAACCAGTCACATGAAAGCCCAGAAAACGATCATGAAATCGGATCAGGATTTCAAGATAAAAGCGGAAAAGATACATCTTGGATAATTCAGGATCTTTTAGTTATCCTTTGTTAGTTTTTTCTGCGTAAATTCAGGAGACCAGCCATGCCTGCCATATTTCCCGCTTCGACCACCCAGGGCGGCAACACCTTTGCCATACCCGACCCCTGCCTGACTCCGGCGCCACCGTCACCGAGTCCGGTACCCATACCTTACCCCAACACGGGAATGGTCAACCAGGCCAAGAAAACGGCGACCAAGGTAAAATTTGCGGGCAAACCGGTGGTGACCACAAAATCGGAAATATCCCGTTCCATGGGCGATGAGGCCGGCGTGAACAAGGGAGTCATGTCAGGGATGAACATGGGCAAAGTGATTTTCAAAAAGGGAAGTGCCAAAATCAAAATCCAGGGCCAACCTTGCGTACATCTGACATCCATGTCCGGTCACAACGGCATGAATGCCAATATGCCGGCGGGTGCCCAGGTGGCACCCAGCCAGACTAAAGTTATTGTATCCCCATAGTTTCCAACCGCGACGCATAGCGAAACAAGTTACAACATGATCTTGCCTTCCCCGCCGCATTGCGCAATTCCCTTATCGGATGGGACAGCCTTCATATTCACGAAACGATTTACCATCGGTCGTCATTCGGATTGTGCCAT
>JAHLLR010000159.1 GCA_020444075.1 Deltaproteobacteria bacterium | reverse complement strand
CTCGTGGTTCAAAACGGGATAGCAGTCTTTGAAAATCCGGCCTGTCAGTCTCTGATCGGCCAATCGGTGATTGGTTGTACGATTGAAGACTTTTCATCCAAGATCGCCCGAAACGATAAAGAGACGTTTTTACGGTTTTACGATTCGTTAATGAATTCCGGAGATCCTGAAAAGTCGACCACCGTGCGAATCGAAAAGAACGATAAGAAGGAATCTGTAATCGAAATCAACGCTAACACGATTCACTATAAGGCCGGCACCGCTTTTCTGGCAGTCTTGAGGGACATCTCGGAACGTATTCGCGAGGAGAACGCACGCAAGAAAAATGAGGAAAAAGTCGCCCGCCTGAAAAAAATGGAATCTCTTGGATTGCTTGCCGGCGGGGTCGCTCATGATCTGAACAATGTGCTTTCGGGGATCGTCAATTATCCAGAGCTGATTCTCATGGACTTGCCTGAAGACAGCAAGCTTAGACAACCGATCCTGACGATTCAGGAATCCGGCCAGCGGGCGGCGGCCATTGTCAGTGAATTGCTTACCGTCGCAAGGGGCGCGGCTATTGAAAAAGAAGTGATGAATCTCAACCGGATCGTCGAGGCCTATGTGAGATCCCCGGAGCACAAGAAGCTGTTGATGTTCCATCCGAAGGTCAGGGTAGAAACGGACCTGGAAACCCAACTGCTAAATATCAAAGGATCTCCCATGCATTTTGGCAAAGCCGTCATGAATCTGGTATCCAACGCGGCAGAGGCGATCGAAGGCCGTGGACGGGTTGTCGTCTCGACAACCAACCGTTATTTGGACCGCCCCGTGAAAGGCTACGGCACCATCCCCGAGGGAGAATATGCTGTCTTGACCGTGGTAGACAATGGCCCGGGAATGGGCCAGGAAACGCTCGATCGGATTTTCGAACCGTTTTATACAAAAAAAGTCATGGGTCGAAGCGGCACCGGCCTTGGCCTGACATTGGTATGGAATGTGATCCAGGACCACGGCGCCTATATCGATATTATCAGCAATGACCAGGGTACCTGCTTTGAGATCTATTGCCATATCACCCGTGAGATGCCGGCAGGCGAGGCACGCTCACTGCAGATCAACAGCCTTTATGGGCAAGGCGAACGGGTCCTTGTTGTGGACGATGTCAAAAGCCAGCGGGAAATCGCCTGTCAAATTTTGGAGAAGATGGGTTATGCACCTGATTCCGTATCGTCCGGAGAAGCGGCAATTGAATATGTCAGGAAACATGGCGGCGTTGATCTGTTGCTTCTCGATATGATCATGGATCCTGGAATAAACGGCCGGGAAACCTATGATCGAATAAAAGAAATGTATCCTGATCAAAAAGCGATCATTTTAAGCGGCTTCGCCGAAACCGACGAGGTCAAAAAGGCTCTCGGAGCAGGCGCCGCCAGATATATTAAAAAACCCGTTGTTATTAAAGCGTTGGGACAAGCGATAAAAGGGGTGTTGTGTTGAACGAATGCAGATGTAGCGATTGAAAGATATTTTCCAGATTTTGACCTTTCTTTCAAAACCTTTGTAGATTTCAAGAATGCCATGGTATCGTTCAAGGAGGACGGCTTCGATTCCTACCAATCATTTTCCGAAGGGCTCCACAAAAACCAAAGTAATCAGAAAATGGGCCATCTATTCTGAGATCAAATAACCCAGCGCGGTGATCAGACAGCTGGAGCCGAAACGATCCGGATGGGATACGTTGAAGTCAGGCCCCACTTATACGCATCCGAGACCACTGGCCGTCCCACAGGAACTGCCGTTACTTTTTAATGGGTTACGATGCAGCTTGGATCCCCCCATGCTCTTTGGCTTGTGCCCATGTCCGATTCAATCTCAATATATCAACAGATCAGACAATATCCCATTGACAACCCAACTCCCTCCGATACATAACACATTGTGGTAGACGATGTTTCGATTTGGATTGGTCCGATAAAATGTTTTTAATTTCAATCTGAATCATTAGTAATGGTTAAAATTTCAGAATTATTACAAAATCTAAGGAGGCATGAATGCATCTCCAAGGAGCAATCCTGCTGATACTTTTTGTCCTTGCGGCCTGTGGCGGCGGTGGTGGTGGCGACAGTGCCAACAATACCCAACCACCTGCTCCCGAAACTGCCACCGTGCTGGCTGCGAACGATCTGGGTATGCATTGCATGGACCGGGAATTTTCCGTTTTTTCGATCCTGCCACCCTTCAACGTTGTCAATGCCCAGGTCGTCAAACGCGACAGAAATGGTCACCCGTATGTCGCGGATGACAGTGAAGCGGACCTGTTTTATGATTACGTGGCCGATGCATCCGGTTCAATAAACAGCTACAGCATCGGCAAAACCGATTTCTGGTCTTATGCCAATGCACTCTTCGATGTCATACTGCCGGAGGGTCAAGGCCTGACCGGTCTGTATATGCCTGCTGATGATCCCCAGGTCCGGGGATCACAACCCATGGAATTCAGCCTCAATAAGGAAATGTTCTCCGCCGAAGGGATCCCCATCACGCCCTACGACGATACGTTGGTCAACAGGCCCTACCCGATGATGCGAATCTCGGCCAAGGACGCACAAAGTGGAGAAACGCTGGGGCATCTTGACGTGGTGGTTCCGGTGGCCACCGAAACCGACTGCCAGAATTGCCACCAAACCGGAGCGATGGCCGCCCAAGGTGGGGGATGGTCGAACGACCCCAATATAGAAATTCAAAGTAAAATAAATATCTTGAAGCTCCATGACGCCAACAACCCGACAAACCTGGAGGCATCCCAACCGGTATTATGTGCTAAATGCCATTATTCACCTGCACTGGATCTATCTGGAACTGGACCTGCGGGAGACCAGGTTGGCAAACCGGTCTTTTCCAGTGTAATGCATCAATTTCATGGCGAACTTCAAGATGGAGGCCTTCCTGTATTTCCTTCGGATGCTCCAGTGGAAGACACCTGTTACCAGTGTCACCCGGGCAGTATTACCCAATGCCAACGGGGTGCCATGAAAACAGGAGGTATGGATTGCAATGATTGCCATGGAGACATACTGGCTGTTGGCGGTACCTTCCCGCTTTTACCTGGCGGTAGTATCGATGGAACCAACGACGGCAATACCCGCCGCCCCTGGCTGGACCTGCCCCGCTGTCAATCCTGCCACACCGGTGACGCCGTAGACTTCCTATCTGGACCCAGCCTGGTTGCCGATCCCGATTGGCCCTTCCGCCTTCGGCAAGCCTATGCTGCCGGAGATGCTTCGGCATCCCCGCTGCTGGCGCTCAACAAGCGTTTTGCGGAAGATGTGCATATGCGCTTTCGCTTTAGCAAGGGGCATGGTGAGATCGCCTGTGAAAACTGCCATGGCAGCACCCACGCTATTTGGCCCAATGATACAAATAATGCCAATGACAACGAGGCGGCCAAGAAGCTTCAGGGTTATGCTGGGACCATCATCGAGTGTTCCGTCTGCCACAAATCGGGGAGTCTTCCAAGGACCACTAACGGCCCCCACGGATTGCACAATATTAATGATTCACGCTGGTATGATGACGGCCACGAGGATGCCTATGAAGCTGGCAAAAACAGTTGCAAGGCCTGCCACGGCTTGGATCTGACAGGCACACCTTTGGCCAAGATGCCGACCTCAAGAAGTTTCAGGGTCGAAGATCATACGATAACCTTCGTCAAAGGTAACTTGGTGCGTTGCGATAGGTGTCACAGCATGCCGGACCTTTGATCGAACCTCAATCAGCTTATAAGGCCAATTTGAAAGGGGGGGATACTCGGGGACGTACTCGGCGTACTCGGGGACGGTGATGAAATTATGCGTTCCTTTCTACTGCAAAGAGATGTCCAGTTCAGCCATCAGCTTGTTTCCTCGTGCAACCGCTCGACTGATCGCGGATTGCCCTACCCCCAACCGCTTTCCCACGGCTGTTCCGTCCATGCCCAACTTCCGGACGGCAAGGCAGGCGGCTACGCTGCGTGCTTTAACCCGATAAGGATGCTTTCCCGGAGACAGAATATCCTCAACAGAAAGGCCGAAATATTCACTTACCTGCTCTATCATTCGGTTAAACGTATGGCCTTGTGCCGCCAATCGATACCGTTCTTCCATCCGCTCCTGGGCCGATTCTATCACCTGCATCACAAATTCGCTGTCACCCAGTATGCGTTCATCGCCCTTAAGATGCTCCTTCATGCGCCGCATGGATTTGAGGACACCCCAACCGCCGGCACTACGCAACAGGCCTCCGCCAGTCAATTCCGGTTTTTTCCCCTGAGCGAGTCCCTTTTGGATAAAACTTCGATAGTACCGGCGGGCCGCTTTTCGCTGTTTGCCAAACAGTGACAATACACCGTCCTCTGACTGCCAGCCGTCGGAAATACGACCGGTCAATCGGCTGTGGCCGCAGTATGTATACCCGTCCAACGCATTCAGATCCGCTACAATCCGGGCACGCAGGGGGTTCAAATGGATATAGCGAACCAGTTCCAACAGGTAGGGCTCTTCCTGGCATAATATGGATTTATACCGGTTTTGAAACAAACGGCCATGGCGGCGATGCCGGTAATTAAAACTGACTGCATATCCGGTCAGCAACCGCCGCATCACCGTGGTGATGGGAACATTCCCGGTTCGCAAGAGAAGATGGAAATGGTTGGGTATCAGCGCCCAGGCGTAACAAAGCGTTTCACTGTCCCTGACAATCCGGGACAACCGTTTTACGAAGTCATCGCGATCGTCATCGTTGAGGAAAAGCTTACGCCGTTCTATCCCTCGGCAGATGATATGGTTCAACGCTCCGGGTGAGTCGATTCGGGCTTGTCTTGGCATCCGGTTTACATATCATAGATAAATTGATTTTAAAACGCATAATTTCATCACCGTCCCCAAAATACCCC
>JAHLLR010000158.1 GCA_020444075.1 Deltaproteobacteria bacterium | reverse complement strand
CCAGCCGGTAGAAGATCGGGTTGATCCCCGAGGTGCGCGCCGCCTCCATGTTCTGACCGATGGCCTTGAAGGCCAGGCCCATCTTGGTGCGCGTGCACCACTTGCAGATGATGTAGATCACCACCATCATGGTCAGGCACAGGTAGTAGTAGGGCACGTTGGACTGGGTTTCGAACAGCCGGTCTACGCGCATGCCCAGGGGGCCGCGGGTCAGCCAGACCATCTTGGTGGCCAGGCCCATCAGCGCCAGGCCGAAGAACCAGGCCAGACACGCGGCGAAGATGCCCCGCAGGCGCAAGGTGATGGCGCCGATCACAAAACCCAGAAAGGCGGCCAGCAACCCGCCGGCCAACATGCCGAACCACGGATTCAGGCCGATGCGGTCGGCCAGGATGGCCGAGGTGTAGCCCCCCAGACCCATGATCGCCGCATAGCCGAAGTTGACAATAGAGATGAACCCGGCCGTAAAGTCGAAGGCCACCGCCAGGGCTGCGATAAAAGCGGCACTGATCAGCCAGCGCAGCAGGTACTCCTGGTTGAAGGGCGGGATCAGGGGCAGCACAAACAGCACCGCCAGGGCGGTCAGTCCGGCCGGGGTGAAGCACAACAGGTCCAGCAGCTTGTCGACAGGGTTGGTCTGGTCCATGAATCCTCCGCTATTTGTCCAGGATGCCGCGCACTTCGGAACCGAATATGCCGCTGGGTTTGAAGATCAATACCACGATGATCAGGGCCGAGGGCACCACGAAGTCCCAGCCGGAGCCGATATACTCGATGGTCAGCACCTTGAGCAGGGCGACCATGAAGGCGCCCATCACCGCCCCGAGTACGTTGCCCAAACCGGCCAGGATGACCACGAACCAGGCCATGTACAGGGGTTCCAGGCCTACCGACGGGTAGGCGGGGTACATGAACAGCAGGCTGGCGCCGGCAATGGCCGCCAGGGAGCAGGACAGGGACATGGTCAAAAGCAGGATGCCCTTGAGGCCGATGCCCACCATCAGGGCACCGTTCTCGTCCTGGGACACGGCGCGGATGGCCCGGCCCGTGCGGGTGTAGGTCATGAAGAACCAGAACACCACCACCACGATGGCCGCCAGGGCAAAGGACATGGCCCGGTCGCGGGAGATGAACACGTCCATGACCGTGATGGGCGGACCGGCCCAGTACCGCGTAATGCCTTTGAAGTCCGCCCCGAAGAAGAGCTGATGGGCGTTGATCAGCACCACCGACAACCCCACGGTGAGAAGGAATGAGTTCATCACCCAGTTCTCCCGGCTGCGCTTGCGAAGCTGGGAGAAAACCAGCACCTCGGAGGCCACCCCCACCAGGGCGCCCACGATCATCGCCGCCACGATGGTGATCAGCGGGCCTATAAAAGTCAGGGCTGAATCGGGGTGCATCGTGATATAATTGTTGATGGGCGTGAACACATAGTAGGCCGTCAGGGAGCCGATCATGAAGTACTCCCCGTGGGCGAACATGGGGATGTTCATCACGCCGAACACCAGGGCCAGCCCCATGGCCACCAGGGCCAGCATGCCGCCGGTGACCACCGTGTTGACCAGCACGTAGCCGCCGCGGTCCAGGGTGGCCGCCACGGCCACGACCACGGTCATAATCACCGCCATGCCCGCTGCGGAGCCGCTCCATTTGAAGATGCGTTCCCAGATGCGTTTTTCTACCTGTTCTACCATGAACCCGTTCCTTTCCGTATCAGACTCCTAAAAACACTTTACGCACATGGGCGTCGCAGGCCAGGTCGCTGCTCTTGCCGGACAGTTCGATGCGGCCGTTTTCCAGCACGTAGCCCCGGTCGGTCACCGACAGGGTCTTGGTCACGTTCTGCTCCACCACCATGATGGTCATGCCCTGCTTGATCAGGGTGTCCAGGCTCTGAAACACGCTTTCGGTGAGGAGCGGGGCAAGGCCGAAGGAGGGCTCGTCCACCAGAAGCAAGGTGGGGTTGGACATCAGTCCCCGGCCGATGGCCAGCATCTTGCGCTCGCCGCCGCTCATGGTCCCGGCCAGCTGGTTGCGCCGCTCCACCAGCCGCGGAAACAGGTCGAACACAAAGTCCAGGCGGTCCTTTTGCAGTCGCTTGTCGCGGATGGTATAGGCCCCCATGGCCAGGTTCTCCTGCACGGTCATGTTGACGAACAGGTTCATCGCCTCGGACACCAGGGCGATGCCCTTGCGGGCCACCTTGTTGCCCGGCAGCCCGCCGATGGGCTCGCCCTTGAACAGGATCTCGCCGCTCATGGGCGAGACCAGTCCGGCGATGGTCTTGAGCGTGGTGCTCTTGCCTGCCCCGTTGGGGCCCACCAGGCACACGTACTCGCCGGTGTCCACGGTCAGCGACACGTCGCGCAGGATCTGCAGAAAGCCGTAGCCGGCGTTGAGGTTCTTCACTTCCAGTAGCATCGCATCTCCGTTGGCTAAGCGGGTTGTCGGGCGTCAGGTGCGCAGCTGTCCGCCGCGTCGCCCAGGTAGGCCTTGGTCACCTTGGGATCGTTGGCCACTTCCGCAGTGGTGCCTTCGGCGATCTTGATGCCGAACTGGATGCACACCAGCCGGTTGCACAACCCCATGATCAGCTGCATGATGTGCTCGATCATCAGGATGGTGATCCCCTGGTCGCGGATCTTTAAAATCAGCTGCATGATATCCTTGAGCTCTCCCTCACTCAGTCCCGAGGCCAGTTCGTCCAGAAAGAGCAGCTTCGGACCGCTGGCCAGGGCCCGGGCCAGGTCCAGGCGCTTGAGCTGAACGGTGTTGAGCTGCTCGCTGATGGTGTCTTCGGCAATGGGGAAATCGACGAATTCGAGCATCTTGCGGCTGTGGGCCGCCGGTTCCCTGATCGTGCCGGGCCGGTTGCCGAAAATGGCCGCGGTCATTACATTTTCCAATACGGTCATCTTGGGAAAGGGAATCGGGATCTGAAACGTACGCGACAATTTGCGCCGGCACATCTTTTCCGGCGTCTTGCCGGTGGTGTTCTCGCCGAACATGAACACCTGGCCCGAGGTGGGCGGGTTCAAACCGGAAATGGCGTTGACCAGCGTGGTCTTACCCGCCCCGTTGGGGCCGATCAGCCCCACGATGTCGCCTTCGTTGATGTGCATGGACACCGCGTTGACCGCCGTCAGCCCGCCGAACTGCTTGGTTAACTCCTTGGTCTCCAGTACGATCATAATGGCCTTTTCTTTTAGTCAGAGTCCATTTTGGCAGCGGGGCCGGGAATGTTCCCGGCCCCGCCCGTCAGGCATGGGTAATGGATTTATTTGGTTTGAAATTCTTTAACCTTCCAGTCATCCGGAAAGACGATGTCGCCTTTGCCGTTGGTGTACTGAATGACCGGGAAGTAGTAGGCGTCTTTCCCTACCACCGGATCCGGAACGGATTCGGCATTATAACGGTATTCGTTCATGATCAGGGCGCCGTCCGCCTTGCTGTAAGTCAGTTTGCCCTTCTGGACCTCTTCGACAAAGATCTTGTGGATGGTAACCTTGTCCAGCGTACCGTATTTTTCGAGTGTGCGCTTCAGAATCTTGATGAACATGTTGGTGCCGTCGTAACATAGGCCGCCGGCTGAAGGGCTGGGGTTGAATCCGTATTTGGCCTTGATGTCCGCGGCCCACTGCTGGGCTTCCTTGGTGGTCAATTGGGGAATCATGTCCAACACCCCGTTGGAGGCGGGACCGGCCATTGTATACCAGTCACCCATCCAGCCCAAACCATCGGCAATGACCACGGATTTCAAGCCCACTTCACCGACCTGCTTGACGAATGCCGTCATTGTCGGGGCGGCGGTGGAGGTGCCGGCCAGGACAGCAACATCCTTTTTCTTGTATTTACCCAGCAGCGGATAGAAGTCGGTCTGGGTGAGCGGGAAGTAATCTTCGGAGACAATCTCCCATCCCTTGTTGGCGAAAAAACCTTTCAAGGCCCCGCCGAGGCTGCGGCCCCAGTCGCTGTCCTCGCCGTAAATGGCGACGGTCTTGCTTTTGGGCTTCCAGGTTCCGGCGGCGATGGCGTTTTCCAGGCACTCGACGTAGCCCAGCGCCATCTTGGCCGGAATCGGCCAGCCTTTGCCGCCCCAGTAGCTGTATTTTTCGGGATCGCTTCGCCATTTTTGGTTGACCACTTCGGTGGCGCCGAAACCGAACCAGTGGGGGATCTTGTACTGGGCGACCACGTCCATGACGGACACGGCCACGGAACTGTGCCAGTTCTGCATGCCGCAGTCGATGCCCTTGCGCTCCACCGCTTCGGCGTAAGCGCTGGCGGCCTTGGCCGGATCGCTCTGGCTGTCGATCCAAACCATCTCAAGTTTATAGTCGCCCACCGTGTAGTTGATCTTTTCCATGGCCATCTCGACGGAGGCTTTGAATTCGGCTCCGTTTTTGGCGGACGGTCCGGTAAAGGGGCCCAGTACGCCGACTTTCAGCACTTTGGCGGCCATGGCCGTTCCGGCAAACAGGGTCAGGGCAAAACAGGTCATCACGATACTCACGATCAGCTTCTTTCCTCTCATGGGTTCCTCCGTTGGGGTTGGGGTTTAACCTCTTTTTGAATGAAAAACGTGCCGATTAAATGTGGTGAATCGTTTGAACGCAATAAACATACCGCAACAACTGATTCATATTCATCCGCCTTGAAAAGCTTTCATGCGGTATCAATTTTCCTTTAACAACAATTTGTTAAATAAAATTTTAAGAAACGCTCAAATTCGAACCCGTTCCTGAAGAAAGCCACAAAAGAAAAATTTTTTGCTTTTCAGAAAACTATTTTTCGCAAATCGGTGAAAATTAATTTGCGCTTCAGTCAGGGATGTCCATTGCCCCTATGCATTCAGCAGTGTGGCGCCCGCCGATCGCAAGGGGGAAACGGACCATCATGCGCTGCTCCAGCGGGATGCGGTTCTTGACCCGTGCTATTTCCCGTAT
>JAHLLR010000157.1 GCA_020444075.1 Deltaproteobacteria bacterium | reverse complement strand
TCCCTTCTGGTAAAATAAACAATCAGCAATTTTGAATTCTTAATTTTGAATGGAGGCGGCTGATCGTTTTAAAATCAGGCGGCATTCATTAATTAAAAATTCATAATTCTCAATTCACAATTACAATCAGTGGTTTTTGATGTAGTCGAAGGCGTCTTTGACGGTGACCATCTTTTCGGCGTCTTCATCGGAGATGTCCACGTCGAACTCTTCTTCCATGGACATGATCAGTTCCACCAGGTCGAGGCTGTCGGCCCCGAGGTCGTCCACAAAAGAGGCTTCCGGAACCACTTCGGCAATGTCTACACTGAGCTTCTCCGCGATGATCTTTTTGACTTTATCTTCTACTGACATGATAATCTCCTTTCACGAATAAAAAAAATTGAGGAATTGAGGAATTCAGGGTTTGAGGAATTCAGGTCTCCGGGTATTCACGCTTTGTCATGGCGAACGGTCAATTCGTCGCCTCCCCATTCCTGAATTCCCCAATACTCACATATACATGCCTCCGCTGACATGGATGGTCTGGCCGGTGATGTAGTCCGCCGCTGCAGAGGCGAGAAAAGCGACGACGCCGGCGATGTCCTGCGGCGTGCCGATGCGCCCCATGGGGATTTGGCCGATCATGGCCGCCTTGGCCTTGTCGTCGAGATCGCCGGTCATATCGGTGTCGATATAGCCGGGGGCCACGGCATTCACCGTGATGTTCCGGCTGGCCAGTTCCCGGGCCACGGCCTTGGTCAGGCCGATGATGCCCGCTTTTGAAGCCACGTAGTTGGCCTGCCCCGGGTTGCCGGAAACGCCCACCACCGATGAGATGTTGATGATCCGTCCGTAGCGCTGTTTCATCATGGCCTTGGCGGCCACCTTCATGCAGTTGAAGGTTCCCTTCAGGTTGACGTCCATCACCGCGTTCCAGTCGGCTTCCTTCATGCGTACCAGCAGGCCGTCGCGGGTGATGCCGGCATTGTTCACCAGCACATCGATCCGTCCGGATTCCTTCAGGACGGCGCCCAGGTAGCCGGCTACGGCACTTTCCGAAGCCACGTCCACCTGGTGGTAGATTGGCTTTCCGCCTGCGGCTTCAATGCCTGCGGCCGTGGTCTGGGCCGCAACCAGATCGCTGTTGTAATTGAAATAGACGGTGGTTCCCGGTGCGCCCAGGGCGGCGCAGATGGCTCTTCCGATGCCGCGCGATCCACCGGTTACCACGACAACCCGATTGTCTGATTCAGTCATGACGTCCTCTCGAAAATCCGGTCGGCGATGCGGTCCATGTCGTCGATCAACCCCCGGTAGCTGCCCTCCAGGGCGGGCAGGTCCAACGATTGCAGGAATTGATCCGCCGTTTCGGCATCGACGATATCGCTGCCCATCACGATCAGCCGTGTTTTTTCAGCTACCAGTCGGGCACAGGTGTTGGCAAAGACCCGCGCCGTGGCCAGGGTGGTTTCGTCCGCCTTTTTCACGGCCAGCCGGGCCATGCTTTCCCCTACCTCCACGTGGGCCATCATGTCGGCCAGGGCGAACATCACCTGCTGGTGGCGGGTGAGGCGGTTTTCGTGGGCAAAATCAATGGTGCGGTTCAGCGTCCGGGCGCAGGCGGCCATGGTCCGGCAGCGGGCCTGTCCGCACTCGCCGTGAAGACCGTCTAATCCTTTGGCCATGGCTTCGTAGAAGGCACCATTGGTTTTGCGGGTTTTTTTCCAGCGGAACGTGGATACGATGTTCTGCTGGATTTCACTGGTGCCTTCATAAATACAGGTGATTTTCACATCTCTTTTGATCTTTTCCACGCCGAATTCGCTGATATAGCCATACCCGCCCAGGGCTTGCATGGCATCGTCCGCCGCCCGGTTGGCGGCTTCGGAGGTAAAAAGCTTGGCGATGGAGCCTTCCACCTGAAGGTCCTCGTCTTCGCTGTCCAGTCGGCGGGCAATCGCTTCGATGTGGGCGGCGGCCGCCTTCAGGTTGACCCAGTGGGGAACGATCAACTTGTTGGTGTAACCTTTTTTCTCGGAAAGGGGGCCGCCGAACTGCACCCGTTCATGGGCGTAGGGAATGGCGATTCCTTCTATGGCCGCCTCTCCGGCCCCCAGGGCCATGGCCGCCACCATCAGCCGGGTGTAGCCGAACACCTGGTTGGCCTGCTTGAGGCCTCTGCCGGGGACGTCGCCGATCAGGTTTTCCGCGGGGACGAAAACATCGGTAAAGGTCAGGGGAGAGGTGTTAGATGCCCGGATGCCGTGCTTCTCTTCACCCTTGTGCTGCTCGAAGCCTTTCGTGCCCTTCTCGACCACGAAAAAAGTGGGGCCTTCGGGGGTCTGCGCCAGTACGGTCACGAAATCGGCATATCCCCCGGTGGAGATGAACTGCTTGGAGCCGTTGATCCGGTAACCGGTGAGGGTTCCCGAAGCGTCCATGACCGGCTCGGCCTTGGTTTTGAGTGAGGCCAGGTTGCTGCCGGCCTCCGCTTCGGTCACCGCGTAGGCTACCAGGCTGTGGCCCTCGGCAACGGCGCCCAGCCACTTCTGCTTCTGGGCCTCCGTGCCGCCGACGATGATGGGGTCCGATCCCAGCTGGATGGCAAAAAAGGCCGTTCCCACGCCCAGGCAGATCTTGCTCATCTCCCGGGTGACGACGCAGCAGTCCATGGCCCCGCCGCCCATGCCGCCGTAGGCTTCGGGAATGAACAGCAGCTGGAGCCCGATCTCCGGACTCAGCATCTCCCGGACGGCGGCTTCGGGGAAGATTTCGTCACGGTCCCATTCCAGGACGGCTTTTTTGGTCAGCAGGCGTTTGGACAGCTGGCGCACGGTGTCGACCACCATCTGCCGGGTCTCCTCGTCCAAGCCTCCTTGCGGGCGATGGGCTCCAGTGTCGGTCATAATCGGCTTATCCTTTGGGTAGATCAGTCTTCGTCTTTGACGATAACGCTTTTGCCCTTATACTCTCCGCAATCGGGGCAGGCATGGTGGGGAAGTTTGGCTTCCCCGCATTCCGGGCAGGTCCCCACGGCTGGGGCGTCGGTTTTTTTGTGGGTGCGTCGTTTATCCCGTTTTGACTTGGATGTCTTGTGCTTTGGTACAGCCATTAGTAATCTCCTAACATTTTGAAATATTTATAAAAAGTCCAGAATCAGCCCTGTTTCAAATTGATAGCGCCTCTAGTAATTAAAATGCCGACGAATGTCAAGGATTTTCCAAAAAATCTTTTCCGCTGCACCCTTGTTCCGTCTATGGGGATGTGATAATGAGGTGGCCGACAACCGGTCAGGACTGGCTGGTTTTGATTTCATTGATTGTTATTACGACCGGTTAACGTTTTTCCCGGGTTGCGGGTTCACCCCGGGCAGAGCGGCGATCGGCGACCGGATCGAGGGTTTGCCGCTGCCGGCGGGCAGGGGAACGGCAGAATGCCTCATGACTGGTAAATAACTTGTTATTTTGCTAGATGTGTCATTTGCATCAGTTCATCAACGACTAAAATAAGGTATATCAGAATGGAAACCATCATCACCCGATTTCCACCGAGCCCCACGGGCTACCTGCATGTCGGCGGAGCACGCACGGCTCTGTTCAACTGGCTGTATGCCCGTCAAAACAACGGAAAGTTTGTCCTGCGCATCGAAGATACGGATGCGGTGCGTTCCACCCAGGCTTCCGTGGATGCCATTTTCGAAGCCATGAACTGGCTGGAACTGGATTGGGACGAAGGTCCCTATTTCCAAACCCAGCGGTTCGACATTTACCGGGAATACCTGCAGAAGGTGCTGGACTCGGGGGATGCCTACTACTGCACCTGCACCCCACAGGAGGTGGAAGCCATGCGCCAGAAGGCCATGGCCGAAGGCGGCAAGCCCAAATACGACGGCCGATGCCGGGAGCGCGGCCTGCCAAAGTCGGACAATGCCGTGATCCGTTTCAAGTCCCCCCTGGTCGGCACCACGGTGGTGGAGGATGTGATCAAGGGCAATATCGTTTTTCAGAACACCGAGCAGGACGATTTCGTGATCTGTCGCAGCGACGGAACGCCCACCTATAACTTCGTGGTCGTGGTGGACGACATTACCATGGGCATCAATACGGTGATCCGCGGCGACGATCACGTGATGAACACGCCCAAGCAGATCCTCCTCTACCGGGCGCTGAAATCCCCGCTGCCCGTGTTCGGCCATGTGCCCATGGTGCTGGGAAAGGACAAGACGCGGCTGAGCAAACGCCACGGTGCCATGTCGGTGACCGCCTACCGGGACATGGGCTACCTGCCCGACGCCTTCATCAACTACCTGGCCCGGCTGGGGTGGTCCCACGGCGATCAGGAGTTTTTTACCCGGCAGGAGCTGGTGGAAAAGTTCAGCCTGAAGAACATCGGTAAATCCGCCGGCGTGTTCGACACGGACAAGCTCACCGCCCTGAATGCCGACCATATCCGGGCCACACCGGTGCGGCAGCTCGCCCCCCGGGTGCTGCCATTTTTCAGGGAAAAGGGTTACGATGCCGCCGATGACGAATACCTGGCCGGGGTTATCGGCACCCTGCACACCCGCAGCAAAACTCTGGTGGAGATGGCCGACGGCGCGCATTTTTACTACCGGGACGATGTGCGGCCCTACGACGAAAAGGCGGCCAGCAAGTTCCTGAAGCCGGAGACGGCGGAGGTGCTGGCCCTGCTCGCCGAGCAGGTGAATGCACTGGACAACCTGGCGGAAAAGACCCAGGAGGGCGCCTTTAAACGGGTGATGGATGCAACGGGCCTGGGCTTCGGCAAGATCGCCCAGCCGGTGCGGGTGGCCCTGACCGGCACGACCGTGAGTCCCGGCATTTTCGAAGTGATCGAGGTGCTGGGAAAGGAGCGGGTGCTGGCAAGGCTGAGGGCAGCGGTAGAATTTATCGAATCGAGCGGGAGTTGATTGCAAGGCAGATAAATTCCAAAAAACAATATCCAAA
>JAHLLR010000029.1 GCA_020444075.1 Deltaproteobacteria bacterium | reverse complement strand
ACGGCCCTGCACACCATCCAGAATGCCGATCGGCCCTTATTCCTGGCCCAGTAAAGCGATAATAAACAGAACAGGGCGCGGGTATAGCCTTGCACCGCACAAAAGCGGACGCCTCGATGAAAAGGTAAACCAACCATGCAGCGCACGGAATCCATAATTTTTGCCAGGTTGACGGCACTGCTGCCGCTGGCGATCTTTGCCGGGTTGTGCTCACGGGTGCCGGCGGCGGTAGGCGGCGGCGCCATTTTCTTCTCTTGGGACTGGATTCCCGGAATCGGTGTCAACCTCGACGTCGCCGTCGATGGATTGAGTGTGCTGTTCGGCCTGATCATCACCGGAACCGGTGTCTTCGTGGTTCTTTTTTCAGCCGACTACATGGCCGGCCACCGGTATTACGTCCGGTTTTTTGCTTTTCTGCACCTGTTTCTGCTCTCCATGATAGGACTGGTGCTGGCCGACAACCTGATCACCCTGTTCGTCTTCTGGGAACTGACCACGGTATTGTCGTACCTGCTCATCGGCTTCGACAACAAGAACGAAAGTGCCCGCAGCCATGCACGTCAGGCGCTGCTGGTCACCGGCGCCGGCGGTCTTGTCCTGCTGATCGGGTTCTTGATGATCGGCGGAATCGTCGACACCTACCGGATCTCCGCCCTTGCCGAGCAGGCCCGGCTGCTGCAGCGACAAACGAATTACCTTTTCATCCTGGCAATGGTGTTAATCGGCGCCTTCACCAAATCCGCCCAGTTTCCGTTTCATTTCTGGCTTCCCAACGCCATGGCCGCGCCGACGCCAATCAGCGCATTTTTGCATTCGGCCACCATGGTCAAGGCGGGCATTTACCTGCTGGCCCGGTTTCATCCGGTTCTGGGCGGCACTGAGGCATGGATGGGCACCCTGGTTGGGGTCGGCGGCGTAACGGCCCTGCTGGGAGCCATTCTGGCCGTCGGCCAATCAGATCTCAAACGCATGCTGGCCTATACCACCATCATGGCCCTGGGCATCCTGGTCATGTTTCTGGGTGGCAAGACCACACCGGCACTGACAGCCGCGGTCACCTTTCTGCTGGTTCACTCCCTGTACAAATCCGCCCTCTTTCTGGTGGTCGGCATCATCGACCATGAGACCGGAACCCGCCAGATCGAGAGCATCGGCGGGTTGATCCGCAGCATGCCCATGACGACGTTCGGCGCCGCCACCGCTGCCATGTCCATGGCTGGTTTTCCCCTCTTTTTAGGATTCATCGGCAAGGAAATCATGTATGCAGGCGCCCTGACCGAAGAGATGTTCCCGGCTTTTGCCACCACCGCAGCAGTGCTGTCCAATGCCCTGATGGCCGCCATTGCCGGTATCATTGCGATCCGGCCATTTCTGGGACCCCCGCGACAGACGCCCAGAGCACCCCACGAAGCACCCATTGGCATGTGGCTGGGCCCGGCGACCATCGGCGCACTGGGTTTGGTCTTCGGCATTTTCCCCGACTGGGTCGGGCGATGGCTGATACAGCCGGCCGTTTCCGCGTTTCATCCGACCGTGGAACCGGTTCAGTTAAAGCTGTTCCACGGATTCAATGAACCGCTGCTCTTAAGTTTCCTGACCATGGGGTTGGGGTTGGGGCTCTATCTGGTCAGGCGGTCGATAAGAGGCTGGCTGGCCGACCGGATGGCAAGACTGCCCGTCACTGGTGACCGGCTTTACGAAATGGGAATGGCCGCCACGGCCCGAACCGCTGCCGGGCTGACCCGCTTCATCCAAAACGGCTCGCTGCATCGCTATCTGCTGACGATCATCGGCGTGTTCACGCTGGCCACCGCCGGCATCTGGGCCTTGAATGCCACAACACGTCCCGGTCTGCTGCACCTGCCGTCCCTGCCGTTGGCACAGTGGCTGCTGGTTACCCTGATGGCAGCGGCCCTTGGTGTGGTGGTGGTCGCCCGCTCCCGCGTCCTGGCCGTTTGTGCCTTGGGAGTGATCGGTTCCGGCGCGGCACTGATCTTTCTGGTATACGGTGCTCCGGATCTGGCCCTCACCCAACTGCTGGTGGAGACCCTGACCCTGATCATCGTTGCCATCGTCCTGCTGCGACTGCCATCGCTTGACAAAACAGCCGGACTCCATTCACCCGGGCGCTGGTTCGATGCCCTGGTGGCCGTGGGCGTCGGCACGCTGGTCGCCGCGCTGACCCTGGCGGTCACCGGTGGACCGCTCGATCGGCAGCTTACCGATTTTTTCGAACAAAACAGCGCGATCGCAGCCCATGGACGCAACATCGTCAACGTCATCCTCGTCGATTTTCGCAGCCTGGACACCCTGGGCGAACTCGTCGTGGTGGCTACGGCGGGTCTGGCCGGTTTTTCGCTGCTGGCCAGACGGAGGAGGTAAACCCAACCATGCCGTCATTCATCCTGCGTGCTGCCAATCGCATCCTTGTCGGATTAATCCTGGTTTTTTCCGTCTATTTGCTGCTGCGCGGTCACAACGCGCCCGGCGGCGGTTTTTCCGCGGCCCTGGTGGCCGCAACGGGTTTTGCATTGTTTGCCATTGCCGAAGGACCGCAGCCGGTCCGTCAGGCACTGCGCATTGACCCCCTCGTCCTGGTCGCCTGGGGGCTGCTGCTGGCCATCGGTTCGGGTCTTATGGCCGTGGTTACCGGACAACCCTATCTGACCGGTCTGTGGTGGCCGGCGGATGCGACGGTCGATACGCCGGCGGTGGGCACGCCCCTGCTCTTCGATGTGGGTGTCTTTTTGGCCGTGCTGGGGACGATTTTGACCCTCATACTCCACCTGGAGGAAAGTTGACATGGAAACCGTCCTGGCCTTGTTGACCGGAACCATGGTGGCCGGCAGTGTGTTCCTGATGCTGGGCAAAAATCTGGTCCGTTTTATTTTTGGGCTGATGCTGGCCAGCAACGCCGTCAACCTGTTGATCTTTGCCGCCGGCCGTCCGGACACCTCCCGGCCGCCGTTGATTCCACAAGGATCGCTGCAGCCGGTCGCAGCCGTGGCCAACAGTCTGCCCCAGGCGCTGATTCTGACAGCCATCGTCATCGGATTTGCCTTGCTGGCATTCATTTTTATCCTTTTTTTGCGCGCCTACCAGCAGTTGGGTACGGTGGACACCGAGGCGATGACCAATTCCGAATCGGGAAACCAGGACACTGCGCCCTCAGAAAGGCCGCGACCATGAACGGGTTGCTGGTTGCGCCGATAATTGTCCCGTTCGCCGCTGCGGCCCTTGCGTTGCTGGGACGCCGCCGGCCGCTTTTTCAGCATGTCTCGGCACTGACCGTTGCCGCCATTCATCTGGTCGCCGGCGGGTGGTTGCTCTACCAAGTCCACCACCAGGGTATTGCCGTCCTTCACGTGGGCGGCTGGCCGGCGCCCTTCGGCATCGCCCTGGTCGCCGACCACCTCAGCGCCCTGATGGTTCTGATTACGGGGGTCGTCTACGGGGCCGTGGTCGTCTATTCACGGGCTGAAATCAGTGCGGACGATATACGGCGGGGCTATTATCCGCTGCTGCACATTCTGGTAGGCGGCATCAGCGGGGCATTTCTAACCGGCGACCTGTTCAATCTGTACGTGTGGTTCGAGGTCATGCTGATGGCCTCGTTTGCCCTGCTGGTGCTTGGCAGAACCCGCGCCCAAATTAAAGGCGGCGTCACGTATGTGGTGATCAATCTCTTTGCCACCCTGCTTTTTCTAACCGGCCTGGGGATGGTCTATGGCATGACCGGAACACTCAACATGGCCCACCTGCATCTCAAGCTGCGCGCGGTTGCCGATCCGGGACAGGTGGCGGCCGTATCCGTGCTGTTCCTGACGGCCTTCGGCATCAAATCCGGGCTCTTTCCGCTGTTTTTCTGGCTGCCCGCATCCTATCACACCCCGCCGGTGGCCGTATCGGCGATCTTTTCCGGTCTGTTGACCAAGGTGGGCGTCTATGCGCTGATCCGGACCTTCACCCTCATTTTTCCGTTCGGCAGCAGCGGTCTGCAGGAACTGGTTTTGGCAGCGGCGGCGCTGACCATGATCACCGGCGTTCTGGGAGCGGCCGCCCAAAGCGACATCCGACGTATTTTGTCGTTTCACATCATCAGCCAGGTGGGTTACATGGTTCTGGGTCTGGGATTGTTCACCCCCCTCGCCCTGGCCGGTGCCGTGTTTTATCTGCTGCACCACATCGTGGTGAAGGCCAATCTGTTTTTGATCAGCGGCCTGATCCGACAGCGCGGCGGATCATTCGCGTTGAAGCGCATCGGAGGCATGTACGCCCGCGGACTTCTGGCGCTGCTGTTTTTCATACCCGCCTTTTCCCTGGCCGGATTCCCCCCTCTGTCCGGATTCTGGGCCAAAATGATCCTGATCCGATCCAGCCTGGATTCCGGACAATTCGTCCTGGCGGGTGTTGCTGCGGCAGTGGGTCTACTGACCGTCTATTCCATGACCAAGATCTGGAACGAAGCCTTCTGGAAGCCAATGCCCACGACGGAAACCGCCATCGTCCAGAACCGCGTTTCCGTCTGGATGACGGCCCCGGTCGTGGCCCTGGTCCTGCTGACCGTGTGCATCGGTTTCTGGCCGGAGCCGTTTGTTCAACTGGCCCGGACGGCGGCCGAAGAATTGCTCGACCCGATGGCTTATGTTTACACCGTTGTGGGGGAGATGCGATGAATCTGTTCTTTATCAACAGCTTTCTGGCATTCGGCTATATGGGTGTACAGGGGCAGTTTAGCCTCAGCGGATTTTTGGCGGGGTTTGCGCTGGGGTATGCGGCATTATGGATCACCCAGCCGCTGTATGGCCGGTCCCGCTATTTTCAACGTGCCCCCAAAACCGCAGGTTTAGTAGGCTATTTCTTGATGGAGTTGGTGCTGTCCAATCTGCGGGTGTTGTGGGACGTGGTCACCCCCAGGCACATCAGCCGCCCGGGTATCGTCGGTATCCCCTTGCGTGCCAACACCGAAATGGAGATTCTGCTGGTGGCCAACCTGATCTCCCTGACACCAGGCACGCTCAGCATCGACCTTTCCGAAGACCGCCGCACCCTTTACGTTCATGTCATGTTTCTGGACGACCCGGACCGCTTCCGCAAAAGCATCACGGATGGGGTGGAGCGGCGGGTGCTTGAGGTGATGCGATGATCGCCGACAGCCAGACACTGCTTCAGATCGTCAGTCGACTGGCGCTGGTGCTCCTGGTCATCAGCATGGCGCTGGCATTCTTCCGGCTGGTTCGGGGGCCGCAGGCAGCCGACCGCGTGGTGGCGCTGGATCTGATTTCGGTCCTGATCGTCGCCTTTCTGGCGGCCTATGCGGTGCATGCTGGGGATACATCCTTTCTGGATGTGGCCATTGCTTACGCCCTGGTCGCTTTTCTGGGCACGGTTGCCCTAGCCCGATTTCTGCTGCGTTCTGGCCGGGCGGCCCGCGCCAAACGCAACCAAAAGGGGGACGAATGCTGAGCGCCATCATCGCGGCCACCCTGTTGATCGTCGGCAGCCTTTTTTGCCTGGTGGCCGCCGTGGGCATGCTGCGGCTGCCGGACACCCTCATTCGCATGCACGCCGCCACCAAAGCCGGGACGTTAGGAACGGGGTTCATCCTGGCCGCCGAAGCCGTGGCGGCCGACGACCTGGGTACGACCATCAGGGCCGTGGCCGTCATCGTGTTTCTGCTGTTGACCGCACCGGTGGCCGCCCACCTGATCGGCCGCGCCGCCTACCACCGGGGCGTTCAGCTGTTCGAGAAAACCTGGATCGACGAACTCGACCACACGATGAAAAACAAGCAGGCCGATCCGGACAGCGAGCGCCCGCAATCCTAATATCTCAACAAGTTCCCGGGAATTGCATTTTTGTCTTTAAAAGAGAAAGGAGAAACCAATGAAATGGAAAACAGAGGATGGGGGCTGGAGCCCTTACCTCGCCGGAGCCCTGGTCGGTCTCCTGGCCATCGCGTCAGTCCTGGCAACGACACAATGGCTTGGCAAGACCAGCTACCTCGGCGCCTCGACGACTTTCGTTCGGGCTGCCGGGCTTTTTGAACAGATAATCGCCGCGGAGCATGTTGAGTCAAACGAATATTTCACCAAGACAAAGGTCCGCATAGACTGGCAGTTCATGCTGGTTGTCGGCATCGTCCTGGGTGCCCTTGTTTCGTCCACCACGGATAAGAGCTTTCGGCTGGAAAGTGTTCCGCCAACATGGGAGAAGCGATTTGGCCCATCCATCGGAAAACGGGCAGCCGGGGCATTCGTGGGCGGGGTTATCGCGATGGTGGGCGCTCGTTTGGCCGATGGATGTCCAAGCGGACACGGGCTTAGCGGAATGATGCAATTGTCCCTCAGTTCGTTCGTAGCCTTGGCAATGTTTTTTGGTGTAGGCGTCTGGGTGGCTCATATCGTTTATGGAAGGGGGAAATCATGAATACCGCACAATGGCTGGGTCTTTTCACGGGTGTGTTGTTTGGATTTCTACTTCAGAAAGGTCGTGTTCTCCGCTTCGACAAGCAGGTCGGCGCAATGCTGTTGACGGACATGACCATATTTAAATTCATGCTTTCGGCAATTCTGGTGGGAATGGTCGGAATCCTTTGGCTCTCGAACATGGAAATCATAACGTTGAGCCATAAACCGATGAATGTCGGTGCCGTGGTGATCGGAGGCGCTCTGTTCGGTGCCGGATGGGCGATCATGGGCTTTTGCCCCGGCACCTCCCTTGGCGCGTTGGGGGAAGGGCGCTGGCACGCCGTGTTTGCCATACTTGGCATGGTGGCGGGGGCGGCACTCTATGCAGAACTCTATCCTTTTTTTAAGTCAACCGTTCTTGCCTGGAAGGACTTCGGAAAAATCGGACTTCCGGAAGCGATAAATATTTCGCAGTGGATCATCATTCCTTTGTTTTGGGTGGGAACAATTGGGTTGTTCTTTTGGTTTGAAAAGAAAAACCTGTGAATCACGATCAGGGGATGGTACCGTGCGTCAATTTCGTCGTGAGCCATTGCTGCCAAAGGCTTCCGTCTGGTCGGGTAGATTCGGCCTGTTGAAAATGCGTCAGGGAACCACCCAGAGAGCACCTTTGGAAAACTGATTGACTAGGCTGCGGCTGACACTGCCGGTAAAAAACTGTTTGTTCATTCCCCGCCTGCCGACGATCAGCGTGCCGAAATTCCCCTTTCGGTAAGCTTCCAAAACGGATTTTCCGACCCGGAGCCCCCCCTTCCTGACATCGACCTTGATCTGACGTTCCTCGATCCCGGCTTCCTCGAGTTTTTTCAGGGCGTGGGCATAAAACCGATCGATACAGGCTTTGTCGCCCTGCTGAATGACCGCTTCGAGCTGCGATGTGTCCGTTTCCGAAAAATCAATCGGGCAGACGTCCGATAGCCGGGGCGCCACATGAAAGAACGTAATAGCGATATTGGGATTGCCCCCGAGGATGAATGCGAGATGATCAACCGCACGCAGGGAGCTCTCGGATCCATCCACGGCCACCATGACCTCCTGGGACGGGTTTTTCTCATCCACCAGCCAGACGGGAACCAGTTGGGAGTTGTCCACGATATTGGCGCTGACGCTGCCGATAAAGACTTCCGCCAGGCCGGAGAGGCCCCGTCGGCCGACGATGATGGCATCGTAGAGCAGTGCCGTGCCGTACTCCAGGATATCCTTGGCCGCGCCGAATTTTCGGGGCAGCGACATAACCTGAATATCCTTTTCCGCCACTCCCGACGAGACCATCAGCGCTTTGTCCTTTTCGAGCATCGCCTGGGCCGCCTGGTGGCTTTTACGCATCAGTTTTTGCAGCTCGGCATAAGCGCCGGGTTTTGTTTTGGCTTCGTCTACCAGGTATTGAGAGATCGTGGGTTCAACATGAAACAGGACGATCTTCATCTCCTTCACCGTTTCGTAAACCCCGGCCGCATAACGAACGGCATTTTCCGAATGGCGTGAATCATCCACGGCGATCAACACTTTTTTTTCCATGAGCGTTCCTCCCGAGTGTCCCTTCCAAGGGGTCTATAACAACGATTTCACAATTAATAGGAATCGTAACGCCTGCCAGTTTAGGAGTAAAGGGGTAAAGCAGAAAAGAACGGTGTTGCCCTGGGGACCTGCTTCTACCACCCCCCGCCGCCCCCGCCACCCCCACCACCGCCGGAAGATCCGCCCCCGCCGCTTCCCGACGACGATCCCGGCGCGCTGGACGACGCGGAGACAGCCCCGGCGAAGGATCCGCCCAGGCTGGCGGCCAGGCCGGTGAAGGGCGTGCGGCCGCTGTACCAGGACGGGGTGCGGTGGCGTCCCGACGCCGGATCGACAGCCGCGTTGGCCAGGACATCGGCAAACTGCTCGTTCCAGTCGTTCTCCACATCCAGAGCCATCGCACAGGGTAGCAGGGCTTCGAAGTGTTCCGGCGTCCGGTCCGGCGGGTTGAGCAGGTTCAGGCGCTCTTTTTCCGCTACGCGCATATACAGCTTCAGGCCCTCGATGTCGTCCATCAACCGCCTGCCGGCCAGGGTCGGCGCCTTGAGCAGGTGGTAGAACACGATATTGGCGGCCACGATACCCAGGAAAAGGACCAGGCTCGTAAAGCCGATGGCCGAGGCGAGCACTCCGATGCCGACGATTTCGCCGACGATAAAAGGCAGGGCAAACAGGGTGATGGCCATCGCCCCGGCCACCTTGCGGCTGCGCCAGGCGGCGATCACCGTGATGCCGAGGACATAAACACCGGCACTCCAGCCCGACAGCCAGACCATCATGAACATGGCCACGGGAGCCATGGAGGCGGTCAGGATGATACCGCCCAGGGTCAGCACCGAGATGGCGATGCCGGGAATGAAATAGCGGGTGTTGCGCAAAAAGAAGGCCTTTTCGTATTCGCCGCTCAGGCTGGTACGCAGGGCTTTTACGGCAGATCCCACCCGTTGGTGCGAGGTCTTTTTCAGGGCAATCGATCGACTTCCCGGCGGGAACAGGTGTCGGGCCACTTTGGCTTCTCCCGGAGAAAGAGAAGACGACTGGCTGCCGGTGATCTCGAGCGAGTAGTCACCGTCGCTGTCCTCGGTAATGGTCAGAAAGCCTTTTACCGCCATGTTGACCAGGGCGACGGCCAGGGTCTTCTTGTCAAACCCCATCTCAAGGACAAATCGCATGCCGGCAGGGGATATTCCTTTGGGCGGTGCGTAGCGCGGGATGATGGCGCCTCCGGTCGGATCCCGCCCCACCTTCCACCAGGCCGCGGTGTAATAAACGAGAAGCACGATCAGACCGCATAAAGCCACAACTATTCCGCGGTTGTCGCCGAGCAGGTAGCCGATCTTCTCGGCCGTGTCCGGCTCGGTCACGACGCCTTTGGGCCAGGCCACCGCGATCGTGAGGCCCTCATGGGGGGCCAGTGCCCGGGTTGTGGTGAAACCAAAATCACCCATGGTCTCGTCGATCGTGTAATCCCGGCCGCTGGCCCCGACCGGGCCGGTGTACCCCGCATACCGGACCACCTCGGCCCCCGGCGGCAGTTGAACCGCCGCTTGGGCCTTATCGATGACAAAGTCCCATCCGTTGCCGGTGACGTTCCAGTACAGCTCGTCGTATTCATCGAAAAAGCCGATCTGCCGGTTGGACCGATAGGTCAGGGTGTAAGTATACTCGCCGGGCTGCAGATACACATCCTTGCTGCCCATGTACACCCGGATGCCGTTGGACTGCGCTTCGGTGTGATAGGCTTCGGGCCGGTTGTCGCGCAGCACCTCCAACACCTCGAAGCGGACGGTTACCTCGCCGCCGTGGTTGTTGCGGTATCGGGTCGGAAAGTCCCGGTAGATGCCCCGACGTATTTTTTGGCCGGCAGCGAGGACACGGATGGTTTCGGAAACCACCACGTCGCTGTTGACCAGGACCTCGATATGGCTGTCAAAGGAGAGGATCCGCTCCTGTTGGGCGAAAAGGATGGCGGGAGTGAGGAAAATGATCAGGCAGGTAAGCAGGAACAGGGTTTTGCGTAAGTTCATTTCTTGACCCTATGTCAACGTTTTTCAAAAACAATGCACTTCCCGAATGTCCATCCCACACATCCTTGACAGTAGCAAACGTCCCCTCGCCCCCGTGGGGAGAGGGACAGGGTGAGGGGATTAAGGCGCGACCCTTTCAAGTATCCGTTGCAACACCGCCTCGCTTTCCGTCAGCACCTCGTGGTTCCAGAAGCGGATTACCCTGAAACCCAGTGATTCAAGATAAGCGCTCCGGTCCTCGTCTTTTTCAGAAAGGGCCGCGTGATGTCCGCCGTCCACTTCAATCACAAGTTGACGTTCAATACAGGCAAAGTCACAGATATAAGGGCCGACAGGGTGTTGCCGCCGGAACTTGCACCCGGCGATTGATCGATTGCGCAGCAGCTGCCACAGGCGGCGCTCTGCGTCTGTCTGGTGTTTGCGAAGCTGCCTGGCATTTTCTTGCAGTGGATTCATTGCCTGTTCGATCACCCCTCACCCCGGCCCTCTCCCCTCACGGGGCGAGGGAGTCGTCCCGATGCACCTATTTCCTGGTCCTCGACCTCTCGACCCCTTTTCAACTCAAGCGCTTGTTAAGAAATGACGCCGATATCAAAACCCCACCGTCGGCACCGCCCGGTCGGCCGGCGCCTCAATTTCGAAAAAGTCGGCGGTCTGAAAGGCAAACCACCCGGCCACCAGGTTGCCGGGAAAAGACTCGATGGCAATGTTGAGGTTGCGCACGGTGCCGTTGTAGTAGCGCCGGGCCAGCTGAATCTGGTCTTCAATTTCGGCCAGCTGCTGTTGAAGATCCTGGAAGTTCTGGTTGGCCTTGAGTTCCGGGTAGCCTTCGGCCACGGCAAACAAGCGGGCCAATCCGCCGGTCAGCCGGCTCTCCACCTGCTGTTTTTCCGAAAGGTCGCCTGTTTTCAGGCTCCGTGAACGCAGTTCGGTCACTTTCTCCAGCAGGTCGCGCTCATGCCCCATATACCCTTTTACCGTTTCAACAAGGTTGGGAATCAAGTTGGCTCGCCGCTTGAGCTGCACATCGATGCCGCTCCAGCCCTCGCGAACCATGTTGCGCAGACGAACCAGCCGGTTGTATAGAACAACCAGCACAACCGCTGCCAGTGTGGCACTCCCCATCAAAAAAAACAGGATGGACATGTGGGTCCCCTTTCTGGGTTGATTTTCATTTTATCGTCGCCTTTAAGGAAATATCAACCCGGACAATGAAAACGTATTCGAAAAACCAAAACGCTTGTTTCCCAAGCTGACCTTGTGTCATATGTAACGCTGCTAAAACGCGAAGCGAACGCCGCGATTACCTGCTTTCACCATGTGGATAAAAAAATATGAAGAGAATTGCCAGATTTCCGGGCGCCGTCCTGGGTCGCTTGGCCTATACCCCACCCCCATGGATGACCGCCATTAATAGCTTCAGGAAAAACAGGCCGGCGATCTTCTGGACCCTGGTGTTGGTCCTTGCCAGCGTTGCCCTTGGGGCTGCTTACCGCTTTACGATGCCGGGCCCGATCCAGGTAATGGCGGTAATTACGCCACCAGGCCCGCCAGCCGACACGGATGACCCGGTTCCCGGACCGGTCGTGGTTCAATTCGAGTATGCACGGGACGATCGCAGGCCCGACCAGCCGGAGCCCGAAGGGAACCCCAGCGTGGCGCGCATCGACCTGATCGGCAAACCCGTCGACGGCATCCGCATGACCCCGGCCGTTGCGGGCCGCTGGCAGTGGGTGGACGACCGCACCCTGGAATTTGCGCCCGAAAAGGCCTGGCCCGCAGGCACCCGGTTCTCCGTGGAGTTCGCGCCTGCGATCTTCTCTCCCGAAACCCGGCTGAAGAAAGCGGACAATCAATTCGAAACGCCGGCATTCCAAGCCGCCATCGAATCCCTCGAATTCTACCAGGACCCCGCTGACAAAACAATCCGCCGGGTGGTGGCCACCCTGTTTTTCTCTCATCCGGTGGATGGGCAAAGCCTGGAACAACGCCTTTCCATGGCCAGGCGGCCGTCGGATGAGGGCGTGCAGACACCTCCCACGCCGGTAGGCGTGACGATAACCTACGACAAATACCGGCGTCGGGCCTATGTCTCTTCCGACCCGTTGACCCTTCCCCCCAGGCCCAACACCATGCGCCTTAGCGTGAACAAGGGGGTAATGCCGCTTACCGGCGGCAGCCCGACCATGGCCTCCCTGTCCGATACCGTGCTCATCCCCGATCTGTTCAGTTTCCTCAAGGTGAGCGAGGCCAATGCCCTGATCGTCGCCAACGACCGGCAGGAACCCGAACAGGTGCTCAGCCTCACGTTTACCGATGCCATCGACGCCGGGATGCTCTCTAAAAAACTCAGCGTCTATCTGCTGCCGGAATTCAACAGCAAACGCAAGGGCCGCTACTGGGAAAGCCCCCGGGAGGTGACCGAACAGGAGTTGGCCGCCTCCGAACGAATGATGCTGACATCCGTCCCCAATGAGCGATCGGCATCGACGACCTATCATTTTGTCATCGACGCCCCGGAGAACCGGTATCTTTACCTGCGCATCGACGAGAACCTCACCTCGGTCAACGGGTTCGTTCACAGCTCATTCTACGATGCCGTGATGGCCACCCCGGCATATCCCCGACAGGTGCAACTGGCCGGTGAAGGATCGGTGCTGGCCCTGTCCGGCAAGCAACACCTGGGGATCATGGCCCGGGGGCTGACGGCCCTGAAAATTACCGTGGGCCGGCTGCTGCCCGGGCAGATCACCCATCTGGTCACCCAGACCGGCGGTGATATCCGGGACCCCTACTTCTCCAATCCCAATTTCACCAAAGCGGACATTGCCGCTTTTTCCCGGAAGATCCTGGACCTCAAACCCCTGCATCCCGCCAGAGCCAACTACACCTCGCTGGATCTGTCCGGTTACCTGTCCGATGAAAAACAGGGGTATGGCCTGTTTTTCATCTCCGTGGAGGGATGGGACAAAAACCGCAGCCAGCCGGTCTACAACGCCTCGGATCAGCGGCTGATCCTGATATCGGACCTCGGCCTGATGGTCAAGAACAACGCCGACGACTCCCATGAGATCTTCGTCCAGTCCATCAGGACCGGCCGGCCGGTATCCGGTGCCGACGTTCAATTGCTGGGCAAAAACGGCGTCCCCCTGTTCCGGCGGACCACCTCGGACAAAGGCCATGCCGGCATTCCCGTTACCCGCGATTTTGCCGATGAACAGCAGCCCAGCGTGTACCTGGTGAAAACAGCCGCGGATACCGCCTTTATTCCCTATGCCGGCCACTCCCGGCAGATCGACACCTCCCGTTTCGACGTGGGCGGCGTGGGGGGACGCCAGGGCCGGAAAGGCGAACTGAACGCTTTTATTTTTTCCGACCGGGGCATCTACCGTCCGGGCGAGATGGTAAATTTGGGGATGATCGTCAAAAACGCCCCGCTGGACAACGTGACCGGCATCCCGCTGGAGGTGGTCGTTCAGGGGCCACGCCACAACACGGTGAAAACCGAGAAGATCATCCTGCCGGAAAAAGGCTTTTTCGATGTGGCCTACACGACCGGGGCCACATCCAACACCGGACGCTACCAGGTCTCCCTCTACCTGGTGCGGGACAACCGCTACCGCGACCGCCTGCTGGGCTCGGCCAGCTTCACGGTGGAAACGTTCATACCCGACACCATGAAAATTACCAGCGCCCTGGTCGACGCACCGCTCCGCGGATGGACCACGGCGGAAACGCTCACGGCCCGGGTGGGGCTGAAAAACCTGTTCGGCTCCCCGGCCCGGGACCGCCGGGTGCAGGCGCGCATCAGCGTCCAGCCTGCCCATTTCCGGTTCAAGGAGTTTGCCGATTACCGTTTCATCGATCCGTTCACGGATGCCGACCGAAAGCCCCTGCAGCTTGACGAAGCCCTGGCGCCGGGGGTCACCGACGCCGACGGCCTGGCCCGTTTCGATATCCCGTTGAACCGGTTTCGTGAAGGAACCTACCAGCTGGATTTTTTTGTGGAAGGGTTCGATCCCGGCGGCGGCCGCAGCGTATCGGCACAGAATCGAACCATGATTTCGCCGCTGCCCCACCTGGTGGGATTCAAGAGCGACGGCGACCTGACCTTCATCCATGCCGGCAGCGACTACCGGGTGGACTGGATCGCCATTACGCCTACCCTCGACACCCTGGCCCTTGCCGACCTGACGCTCAAGCGCCTGGAGATCCAGCACCTCTCCACCCTGGTGAAACAGCCCAACGGAACCTTCAAATATCAGACTGTAGACCGGGAAAGAGAGATCGACAGCCGGGACTTTGCCATCGCCGAAGCGGGCACCCGCTATACCCTGGCCACGGAGGCCCCCGGTGACTACGCCATAGAGATCCATGGAGCGGCCGGCACCCGCCTGGCCAGGCTGACCTATACGGTGGTCGGCCACGGCAACCTCACCGGCCGCCTGGAAAAAGAAGCGCTTCTCCAGCTCAAGCTGGACAAAACCGATTACCAGGCCGGCGAAACCATCCAGGTGAGCATTACGGCGCCCTACGTGGGTGCCGGACTGATCACCGTCGAAAGCGATCGGGTGCACGCCTTCAAGTGGTTTAAAACGGCAACCGAAAGCACCCTTGAAACCATTCGCCTGCCCGAGGGCCTGGAAGGCAACGCCTATGTCAATGTCTCGTTCGTGCGCGATGCCGGATCGCCGGAGATCTTTACCAGCCCCTTGAGTACGGCCGTGGCCCCCATCACCATCGACCGCCGCCGTCGTCAGCTGGACGTGACCCTGCAGGTGGACAACCGGGTGCGGCCCGGCAAAGCCATGACCATCGGCTATACCACCTCCCGGACATCGCGGATGGCTATCTTTGCCGTGGACGAAGGCATCCTCCAGGTGGCCGGTTTTCAGACACCCCAGCCCCTGGAGCATTTTCTGAAAAAAAGAGCCCTGGAGGTGACCACCCTTCAGATGCTGGACCTGATCCTGCCCGAGTACGAACTGATCCGCGAGATCATGGCCAGCGGCGGCGGAGCCATGCGCAAGGCGCTGGCCAGCAACCTCAACCCCTTTGCCCGTCAGACCGACACCCCGGCGGTGTTCTGGTCCGGCATTGTGGACGGCGGGCCTCAGGAGAAAACCGTCTCCTTTGAGGTGCCCGACACGTTTTCCGGGAATCTCAGGGTCATGGCCGTGGCCGTGGGCGATGACGCCGTGGGCACGGCCACCGAAAACACCCTGGTGCGCGGCCCCTTCGTGATCTCGCCCGGCGTGCTGCTCCAGGCTGCTCCGGGCGACGAATTCACCGCCACGGTGGGTGTGGCCAATCTGGTGGAAGGTTCCGGCGGGAAGGCGGGCATCGACGTCTCGGTCGTACCGTCGGACAATCTGGAGATCATCGGAGCGGACACTACCCGCCTGATCGTGGACGAGGGCGGCGAAGCCAGGGCCGAATTCAGGGTCAGGGCCGGCCAGAATCCCGGTGCGGCCAGCCTCGCCTTCCTTGCCCGGCTGGGTCAGGAGGAGGGGAGCCGGTCGGCCGGCCTCAGTATCAGGCCGGCCATGCCCTACCGCACCACCTTTGCCAGCGGGCACGAAAAGGGAGGCTCCGTTGAACTGAGCCTGCCCCGGATGCTTTTCCCGGAACTGGCCGAGCAGCGGGCATCGGCATCGGCAAATCCGCTGGTCCTCGTGGATGCGCTCACGGCCTACCTGGACCATTTTCCCCACGGCTGCACCGAACAGGTGGTCAGCCAGGTATTTCCCCTGGTGGGCCTGATGAGTCACCCGGCCTACCGGTCCAACCGGACGGATATCGACGGCCGCTTTAGCGTGCTCATGGACCGTCTGCGGGAACGGCAGCTGGCCGACGGCGGCTTCAGCTACTGGCCCGGCGGCCAGGTCGCGGCGGATTTCCCCAGCGTCTACGTCATGCATTTTCTGCTGGAGTCCCATGAATTGGGTTACCCGGTGCCGCCGGACATGCTGCGGCGGGGAACCGATTACCTGGACAATGTGGCCGCGAGGGAAAGCGGCAGCCTGACGGATGCAGGCGTCAGTGCCCAGGCGATCTACCTGCTCACCCGCATGGGCCGGACCACAACCAACCTTCTGGTTCATCTCCAGGAAACCCTGGAGGCCGATCATAAGGATCAATGGAAACAGGATCTTACCGCCGTATACATGGCCGCCACCTACCACCTGCTGAAAATGGATGCGGATGCCGATCGGCTGGTGGGCCACTACCGGATGGGAGTCGCCCGGGACAACGGGCGCGATGACTTCAACTGGCCCCTGACCCGGGATGCCCAGGTGCTGTACCTGTTGTGCCGGCATTTCGAACAGCGCGCCAGGGATATCGGCGGTGATGGCGTGTTGCGGCTCATCGATCCCATTTTCAAAGGAGACGTCAACACCATCGGGGCCAGCTACAGCATCCTTGCCTTGGGCGCCTACGGCCGGATGAACCTGCCGGCCGACGGTACGGAAACGGTCCGTTTCAGTCTGGAAAACGCGGGCGGGGAGCGGATATCGTTGGACAGCCGGTTGGCCCCCTTCCCCACGGCCACCTATGGTGTGGAAGCGCAGAAGGTGTCCATAGACGGCACCGGCTCTCTGTTCTACATCAACGTCCAGTCGGGATTCGACCGGACGCTGCCCGCCCAGGCGGATCGGAGCGGATTGGAGATTTACCGCGATTTTCTGGATGACACCGGCGAGGTGCAGGACACCTTCACCCAGGGCCAGGAGGTGACGGTGCGGCTGCGGATCCGTTCCCTGACTGCGCCCATGGTAACCAACGTGGCTATCGTCGATCTGCTGCCCGGCGGCTTCGAGGTGATCCGCAGTTCGGTGCCGAGAACCGTGCAGGGATGGCAGGCGGACTATGTGGACGTTCGCGAGGACCGCGTGATTTTTTACGGCAGCGTGGAAACCACGGTGCGTGACCTGGTCTACCGGGTCAAGGTGACGGCGCCGGGAGTCTTCACCGTTCCGCCGGCCGTTGCCGGGTCCATGTACGATCGCTCCTTGAGGACATCCACGGCGGCAGGCCGGTTGACGGTGAAAAGCGCCCCATGAAACGCGGGTTGATCATCGCAATAGGGGTCCTGGGGGTGGTTGCGGCCGGCTACCTGATGTGCCCGAAACCGGATCTCGACGATTACTACCCCCGCTCCAGGGCATTTTTCGACGCCCATGGCCGCCTGCTGCGCCTGGGCCTGGCCCCGGATGACCGCTACCGCCTGCACCGCCCCCTGCACCGCATCTCACCGCGCCTGGTGGCGGCCACCATCCTGTACGAAGACAAGGATTTTTACCGCCATCCGGGGGTGGATTTTCCCGCCCTGGCCCGGGCCTTCTGGACCACCTACATCGCCCGGACGCGCCGGGTGGGCGCATCCACCATCACCATGCAGGTGGCCCGCCTGCGCTGGCGCATCCGCACCGACACACTGGCCGGCAAACTGGAGCAGATCCTGCGGGCCGTTCAACTGACCCGCCACTATCAAAAAGACCGGATTCTGGAAGCCTATCTCAATCTGGCCCCATACGGGGGCAATATCGAGGGTGTCCAGGCCGCCAGTCTGGTCTATTTCAACAAATCCGCTGACCAGTTGTCCCTGCCCGAAGCCCTCACCCTGGCCGTGGTGCCCCAGAATCCCGTTCGCCGAAATCCGGCCACCCCAAAAGGGTTTAACAATCTGCTGGCCGCCCGGCAAAGCCTCTTCCAGCGCTGGCTGGAAGATCACCCGCAAGACCGGCAGTCAAGGGCTTTCTTTGAACTGCCCCTGGCAGTGCGCCCGGCCGATCAATTGCCTTTCGAAGCCCCCCACTTCGTGAATCATATCGATTCAGGCGGGTTCAGGCCCGGCGGCGACACCGTCCACACCACGCTGGACCTGGTCAGGCAGCAGACCATGCAATCGCTGATCCGCGATTACATCTCCCGACGATCGGCCGAAGGAATCACCAATGCGGCGGCCCTGGCGCTGGATACCCGAACCATGGCGGTGACGGCCATGGCGGGCTCGGCCGATTTTTTCAACACGCAGATCCAGGGGCAGGTCAACGGCGTCTCGGCCAGACGGTCGCCGGGATCGGTCCTCAAACCCTTTGTCTATGCCCTGGCCATGGACCAGGGGCTGATCCACCCCGCGAGTCTGATGAAGGATTCGCCCCGACGCTACGGCGGGTTCACCCCGGAGAATTTCGACCAGCGCTTCCTGGGGCCGTTGTCTGCCCACGACGCCCTGATCCTGAGCCGCAACCTGCCGGCGGCCAATCTTCAGGCCCAGCTCCACAATCCCGGTTTGCATGAGTTTTTCCGGCAGGCAGGCATCGCCGACCTCCAGCCCGCTTCATTTTACGGACTGGCCCTCTCCCTGGGCGGGGTGGAAGTCAGCATGCTGGAGGTGGCGGGACTCTATGCGGCCCTGGCCAACGGCGGCCGGCTGCGGCCGATCCGGATGCTGCAAGAACAGGATCTGGAGGAATCCCCGAAGCAAATCCTCAGCCCGGAGGCCAGCTTCCTGGTGCTGGACATTCTCAAGGACAATCCCCCGCCGGAAAGCCACCGGGTGCCGTTGTCGGCAGCGACAGGCAACCAGGTGGCCTGGAAGACCGGAACCTCCCACGGGTTTCGGGACGCGTGGGCCGTCGGTGTGTGTGCCGATACCGTCGTTGCCGTGTGGGTGGGCAATTTCGACGGCGAGGGCAACCGCGCCTTCGTCGGCCGGTCCGCAGCCGGTCCCCTGCTCTTCGATCTGCTGGCCGCCCTGGTCCCCCAGCGGAGATGGACGGTCGCGGACAGGGTAAATTTCTCCCGTCTGAACCTGAAAACGATCGACGTGTGCGCCGCCACCGGGGAACTTCCCGGCCGCCACTGCCCGCACACCCGGACGAGCTGGTTCATTCCGGGGGTATCGCCCATCCGGGTCTGCACGGTTCACCGGGCGGCGGCCGTGGACGTCGCCACGGGAATGCGCCCCTGCCGGCCCACTCCCCACCGGACGCGGATGGCCGTGTTCGAATTCTGGCCGTCGGACCTGCTGGCCATCTTCCGCACGGCCGGCATCTCGCTCAAGGAACCGCCGCCGTTTGCCGACGCGTGCAGCCTCGATCAGCGCGCCACCGCCGGTCAGGCACCAGCGGTCACTTCTCCCCAATCCGATCTGGTCTATGCCATGAGAAGCGAACAGCCACTGAACCATCGAATCCCCTTCAACGCCGTTGCCGATGGCGATGTGCGGCGGCTCTACTGGTTTGTGGGCAACCGGTATGTCGGCGCATCAGAGCCCAGTCGGCCGCTGATGTGGACCCCGCAAAGCGGAGCATTCGACATCCGCGTGGTGGACGACCACGGGCGGGCGGCCCTTACTTCGTTAAGGGTGGAAATGGTTCAATAGTAAATTCATCCCGACGCCATCGGTCATGTTGCATTTTAATGGGTTGAAGATTCATTGATGCCTTCAGCATCCCGAAAGAAAGCGTGACTTCCGCGCCCCACCCGGATTGCAGAGTTTTTTTTAGTGCCTATTCTACCGTAAGAAACAAACCCAATTGAGAAAGTTTTGAAAACAGCGTGAATCGGTATAGTCAGAAACAATAAAAAAGGAATCCACCGATGTCCATAATTACCATTAACAGAGGGTCTTACAGTCGAGGCAAACAGGTAGCTGAAAAGCTGGCACTGAAATTGGGATATGAATGCATTTCTCGAGATATTCTGCTGGAGGCGTCCGATGAATTCAATATTCCGGAGATTAAACTCATCCGGGCCCTTCATGACCCGGCATCGGTCCTCGAGCGATTTCTACACGGCAAGGAAAAATACGTAAACTATATTCGTACCGCGCTTCTCCAACATGTCTGCAAAGACAATATTGTCTACCACGGCCTGGCGGGTCAGTATTTTCTGCGCGACATTCCGCACGTTCTGAAAGTCAGAATCAGCGCCGATATGCAAGAGCGGGTAAAAGAAGAAATGCGCCGCGAAAATATTTCAGCCGAAAAAGCCCTTTATGTTTTAAAGAAAGACGATGAAGAACGCCGCAAATGGGCCATGCAGGTATACGATACGGATCCATGGGATAGCAGACTTTACGATATTATCCTGCATATCGGCAGATTGACTGCCGACGATGCGGTGGACATCCTTTTTGATACGGTCCGGAAGCCCAATTTCAAAACAACGCCCGAATCCCAGAAACTGGTTGAAAATCTTACTCTGGCATCAAGGGTCGAGTCAGACTTAGCTATCATTGCGCCCAAAATTGAAGTCATTGCCCAGGGTGGCAGGATTATTATCAACAACATCGCTTTCGAAAACGGGAGCAAGGAAGAAGATCGGATCAAATCAATCGTTATGCAAATCAATGGCGTGGAAGAAGTGGTTTTTAATATAAAGACTCCGGCAGACCAGCGTGGCCATGTCAATCCATTTTACAATATTGGGTAAAGGCAAAAAGGGTAATAGTCCACCTATCCCTCCGACAACCCATTCGCCATCCACTCGAAACGGAAACGGCCTGATCCTGGAGATTCGGCGGGCTACGAATCCCTCTTTTCAGGCATTTGAGACATAATATATTCGGACAATGCCGTGATGGTCAGACTGGGGTTGACGCCCAGATTGGCCGGGACGACGGAGCCATCGGCTACGAAAAGATTGGGGTAGCCAAAGACCTCGCCATTGAAGCCGACGACCCCTTTTTCTGGCGACGCGCCCATGCAACATCCCCCAAGAATGTGGGCTGTGCTGGGCGCATTGAAGGCGACTTCAGGAAAGCCGCTCAAGGGGATGCCGTTCATTTTGCGAGCCAACCGTCGGGTGACTTCGTTGGCGATCGGTATATACGCCGGGGCGCGTCGCATTCCCAATGGTACGCGTGAGTTCATGCTGTGCCCGCCCAGCCGCCACCATCGGGGCTGGTAATCGAGTTCAAGGTGGTTTTCATCCGTCTGCATCACCAACACGACGGTCGTTGTCGATGCCTTTCCCAGCGGCCACAACAGCTTGACGAACGTAATCGGATGTTTGGCAATGTTTCCCAAGAACTTTAACGGACGGGGGATTTTTCCCCCCCCATCGGTCATCAGGGTGAAAAGATTGAGCAGGACGTCGGAGCCTTTATTGTATCGAACCATTTCGATATGGGTGGTGTCGTCCGCATAGATGCCGGAAGTAATGGCGATTTGATCGTTCCAATCGGTGCCCCTGTCTCTTGATGCCACCCCGAGCAGGGCTTCGGAGTTGGTGCGGACATAATTGCCTAACTGGTTCGACAGCTTGGGAAGAAGACCTTTCTGCCTGCATTTCATCAAAAGCTTGACGGACCCCAGCACCCCGCCGCTGAACATGACCCCTTTGGCCCGATAGGTTTTCTCGGGATGAGTCAGTCCGGTCGATCGTCGGGTGAAGATCTCGTAACCACCGCCGCCGGGTCGGACACCGGTCACTTCGGTTTCGGGAATAATTCGAACCCCCAACCCTTCTGCCAGGTACAGATAATTTTTGTCCAGGGTGTTTTTCGCCCCAACCGGACAGCCGACCATGCAGGACCCGCAAAATTTACACCCGGTTCGGTCCGGTCCCCTGCCGCCGAAGTAAGGGTCGGGGACCGTTTTTTCGGGCGTGCCGAAGAAAACGCCCACATCATTTTTATGAAAAGTGTCCTCGCCTCGCAATTCAATCCCGACTTCCCTGAGGCATTTGTCGGCGATACCGATCTGGGGGCTGGGATTGGCGCCGAGCATCTTCCGGGCCTTTTCATAATGCGGCATCATTAGGGCCTTGCAATCGGCCATGCCCCATTCCGGCCGGTCAAACACCTCGTCAGGCGGAACGAGCAACTGGTTGGCATAGACGAGGCTGCCGCCGCCGACTCCCCCGCCATGAAAAATGAGTACATGTTTGAACTGCGTCAGCATCTGATAGCCATAGCACCCGAGCTGCGGCAACCACATATATTTTCTGAAGTTCCAGTTGGTCTCGGGAAAATCTTCCTGGTTCCATCGTTTGCCTTTTTCCAATACGGCGACCCGGTATCCTTTTTCCGCAAGGCGCAGCGCCGATACACTCCCACCAAACCCCGAACCGATGACGATAAAATCATAATCCAAACCTTGCTGATGCATGACGCGATATTCCTTCTAAAAAATGGATGACTGGGTTCTGGTCGTTAAAAATTCGAGAATTCTCATACCTTTGTAGGAGTTCCCCTTGCGGTTCAATCTCGGCCCCCAGACGGCAATGCTGTATTTCCCGGGGTGAATCGCTATTATGCCGCCCCCGACGCCGCTTTTTCCCGGCAATCCGACCTTGAAGGAAAACTCTCCGGCTTCATCATAAAACCCGCATAGTTGCATGATTGCATTGATACGCTTGGTTTTGCTGGCATCAACCACCCTGAAGTGGGTTAACGGATTGACGCCATTCGATGCAAGGAATAAAAATTCTTCGGCCAATTCCTTGCAGGTCATCTCAATGGAGCACAGGTTAAAATAGAAGTCTAAAACAATTTCAATATCATTTTTGATGTTTCCAAATGATTTCATCAAATTGATGAGGGCGGCATTTTTAAATCCCGTCAATTTTTCCGACTCGGCGACTCGCGGGCAGTAGTCAATCGTCTGATTTCCGGAAACGTTTCTGGTGAATTCAATAAACTCCTGTTTGGGGTTTTTCAGCCGGCTGACAAGCACATCACAAATGACCAGGGCACCGGCATTGATTAATGGGTTCCGGGGGATACCCTTTTCATATTCCAATTGAATCAAGGAATTAAAAGGCGTCCCCGAGGGTTCGATGCCCACTCGATCCCACAATTTTTCCGCCTCTAAATCAAAGGCCAGTGACAGGGCCAGCACTTTTGAAATACTTTGAATGGAAAATTTGTCGTTGGAATCGCCCAGACAATAGTTCCGGTTATCGATGGTGGTGAGATGAATGCCGAATTTAGTTGGATCGACATTACGCAATTCCGGTATATATGACGCAACGGTTCCGATGTCTTCCATTTCCCGCAGTTCAACAGCCATTTCCGAAAACAGTTTTTGATAGTCTATAACCGGTTCCGACATCATTTTGACGACTCACCATCGTGTTCTGGACTCAATCGCGCAACCCCCTTGGGCCAGGCGTAATGCTCCTCTGCCTGGCAAAGTGTCTTTCCAACACCCCGCTAATCGCGGTTTGCCTTTTCTTTGAAATATTCCATGGCTTTTAAAACGAAACGGCCGTATGCGCCAGCCTGCCCCCCGCCCATTTCGATGGCGACATCAATGGTTTCATAAATCTCCTCGTCCTCGGCCCCTGCTTGCATGGCCTGATCCAGATGCCACTCCATACAGGGTTCGCACTTCGTAACGATGGAAATCGACAGGGCCATCAGTTCTTTGGTCTTTTTGTTTAGCGCCCCGTCACTGAACGCCTTCTCTTCTAATTCGAGAAACGGCTTGTATGTTTTGACATGGTTGAGAAATGATAAATGAAACTTCTTACGTTCCTTGATACTCTGTTCAATTTTTTTAAAGCTCAAATCAGACACCGGACCCTCCCTTTTCTATTTTTGAGTGCTTGCAGGATGGCACGCAGCGGCAGCGAAGCGCCCCTTCAAACAGCGCCTGGGGCCATCGCTTTTCTAATTTCTTTCGCTCTCAATAACCGAGCGGACGGCGCAATACCGGTTGCCGCTGAGCCGACCAAGAACATCCAACCCCAGCCAATCAACTTCCCGCCCATTTCTCAACAACTCATCGTGTATATGGGCGATTTCTATTCGACCGAGAATCAAATTGCCTGCATCGGGGCCTTCGCTAACCGCAACGATGCGTTCCAGCGTACATTCAAATGAAACCTTGGACTCCTGAATCCGGTAGGGTTTTATCCGGGTTGCAGGAATCCAGGTGATTCCTTTAATGGAATGCCGATCGGTTCCATAAGGCAATGATCGGGCGGAAAACTCCATGATGGGTAGGAGATCCACCGACACCATATTTACCACAAACTCCGGAACTTCTCGAATGTTTATGACCGTATCTTTGATGGAACCATCCGAACGGTTAACGACAGAAAAGGCAAGGACGGGAGGCGACCAGGATACGCCGGTGAAAAAACTGAACGGGGCGAGATTAACTTGTCCATCTTTATTGATAGACGATACCCAGGCAATAGGTCTTGGCACAATGGAACTGGTCAGGAAATCATGGGCATGTCGTGGTTCCAGGTCAGACAGGTTTATTTCCATGGGTCAACATTCCGTAAACAAAGGGTTGAGACAATGCGGCAGTCAGCGGCTTTTCCACTTTAATGCCTCGTTATTCACAAGACGTTCTTCGTTGGCAGATATTAACCCGCATACTCCGGCATGCGGGGGTTTCAAGTTTGATGGATTCGCAAAAAGTCGAAATTCCCTCTTTATTGTCATCCCCGCGCGGGGATCCAGTGTTATCCTATGCTTACACAGAGAATGCGTACTGGATGGCCGGATGGTGCCGATATCCCTCCAATTCAAAATCATCAAGGGTTACCCAGGTTTCCAAATCCGTCAACGATTTGATATCGGGATTGATTTTCAGTTTGGGCAACGGATAAGGATCGCGTTTCAATTGAATGGCTTTTACCTGCTCCAGTTGATCTTCATAAATGTGGGCATTCACAATTTTATGAAACGCCTTGACCGGCTTATTATCGGTGATCTGTGCGATGATCATCAACAGCCAGCCCACTTGTACCTGATTAAATCCGTGGCCCAGGGGCAAATCGTCAGAGCGCTGGTAGCTGGTCAGATACAACTTTTCGCCCAGCAGGCTGAACGTGTGGGTGTGCATGCAGGCTGCCAGGCAGGCGCGATCCAGCTCGCCTGGATTGTGAAAGGTCATCACTTCCCGCCGATCATCGATTCCCCTGGACAAGTTGTCGACAATTTTACGCAGTTGATCGATCTCTTTTCCCTCGGGATTGAGCCAGCGTCGCCCTTGAACCCCGTAACAACGTCCCATGTCATCCTCGCCATCGCGGTAATGATTTGCCAGCCAGGCGGCGTTATCATTGGCATTGGCATTCCACGTATTACACCCGAGGGCACGAAACTGGGCGGCGCTCTGGTAACCGCGCAAATAACCCAGCATCTCGGCAATCGCCGGTTTCCAGAATAGCTTTTTGGTGGTCAGAACCGGCAGGCTGCCGTCACTGACATCGTATTCAAAGTCTGCATTGATCACGGTCAGGCATCGCTTTCCGGTCCGGGCGTTCTCCACCCAAACGCCTTCATCGATGACCCGCCGGCAAAGTTCCAGATATGCTTTCATGACAATCCTCAAAAACGGCACGAAGAACTACCCGTCGTTTTTAATCGCCTGATAAATAAAATTCGTCAACGTGACGAAATCAAATACAGGGCGGCCGGTCGTTTCCCGAATAGCATCGGCAAAAGGTGGAAGATCCGTGCATTCCAATACGAACGCGCCGATATCGGCCATTTTCATCATCGAACGTGCAATATCGACAACGTCCTTTTCTACCGTGGGGATATCTATCTCTTCAGTGGGCGAAGAAAATATCTTGTTCCACTCCGTGCAGGCTTCCAGGCCCTCGATATGGATTGAAATACGGTTTTTTACACCGGCACCTTCCAGGTGTTTTTCGGTAAGTGCTGATTTTTTAGCGGTGATAACGCCTACCGTCTGATGTTTTCCCAGCATATTTTCCACCAGCGGAATCTGCATCAGGCTGGAAGTGAATACCGGCACACTGACAGAATCGGCCAGTTCTCTCTGGAAGACAGCGTTAAAGCCACAGCTGGTAGTAATTGCCCGAATACCCCGGGCTTCCATTTTCCGCGCTTCACCAATCATGGATTGCAAGACTTTCTGACAAGGATTTTCAAGAATCGTATGGATATTGGCGCCCTTGATTCGGCAATATTTTACTGGAAACGCAAAGGTTTCCGGGTTGGTGCTGTTTCCCGGAAGCTTTTCCAGCTGCACTAAGCCACGTGGACTGCATCCTTCTTCCCAGCATAGAATACCGATCAATGGCGTTTTCGATAAAACATCTGTCTTTTCGATAAGAGGATCTCCTTTTTCCTTGTCCCCCCTCCTACTTGAGAGGTTTTTGCGGAACGGCATCTTTTAAGGCGGTGGCCATCATTGGCATCCAGGCGAATGACATAATGGGGGCAACCAGTGCCTTTTTTGCCAGTTTTTCGTTCTCACCATAAAAACGCAAGCCCCCGTTTGCCCAGGATATAGTCATCAAATATCACTGTGGCGGCTTTATTCGCCATTCCGACACAAACATGAAGTGGCAGCAGATGCTCTTCGCGGGGATGACAATAGCGTGCGAAAGGCGCTTTCTGCCAATCGACCAGGCGTTGTTTCCGCTCGGACGGGGATAGTGGACCCGCACATACCTCGATCAGCCAGTTTTGAAATTCATCATTGGCTGCATCGGGCGTATTGGCTCCCTGCCACGAAAATGCCCGCATGTTATGAAACGAGAATCCAGATCCGATCACCAGGATATTCTCATGCATTAATTCGCGCAATCCGGCGCCAAGGGACAGATGTGCACCCGGATCCAGACCGCGCAACAGCGAAAGTTGAATCGCCGGAATATCGGCTTGAGGGTACATCAGTTTCAGCGGGATAAATAAGCCATGGTCAAATCCCCGCTGAGGATCGATACGTGCCGCTATATTATTTTGGTTCAATATTCCGGCAATCCGGTTTGCCAGGTCCGGACTTCCGGGAGCTGGATACGTTATTTGATACGCTTCATCAGGGAATCCATAATAGTCATAGAACATCGCAGGCGTTTTAGCGCCCAACAGAGTCGCGTCGTCCTCTTCCCAATGAGCGCTGATGACCAGAATAGCTTCTGGTTTTTTTAGCCGGGAGGGAAGCTGTCGCATGAATTCCACCATCGCCTTGTGGCTGACGTCTCCAAGGATTGGCAAGGGGCCTCCGCCATGAGAAAAATAGACAATTTGAGCATTATCTTGAGAATTGCTTTGATTCAAAATAAAGATCCTTCCGGTGTATCTTTTTTGATAAATTTCAAAGATTCGTGATCGTTAAACGCACCGGCGCAATGGGTGAAGGGAGCGCAGCGACCGGAATCCTTTGCGTCTTTTTTCAGCGCCGGGTCAGCCCCTATGTGCTTTTAAAATTGCGTCAATCAGTTCAACCCGGCCGGACAGGCAAGTTCGCAATCTCGGCAATATTTAACCAGTTTTCCGGAGCCGGTTTTATTATCGATTTTTACTTCTTCGAAATTTGAAATGTTTATATTCATTTCCTGATTACATCGAAACCGGTTATAGACTCCGCTTCTTCCGGGAAGGTCATCAATCCCGTATTCTTTTTGGGAATATATCCGTTCGGCGAATGCCTCCCGCGGACAGGATGTGCGGCAGGGCATGTGGCACTCCGCGCACGGGTTGAAGGCAATAAAACCCGCAGATGGTAAATCCGCATCTGTCAGCAGAACCCGCAATCTCACCCGGGGACCGTACCGGGGGGTTATAAGAAGATTGTTTTTTCCTATGCAGCCCAGCCCGGCAAGTACGGCGGCATCTTTCATGTAAACCCCGCCGTTCTCGATATGGTACGGCAATTTGAAGCATTCAATCCCCTGCTCCTTTTCAAGCCATGCTGTGAGGTCGGACACGGTCCCCATCAGCAGGCGGTTGCCTGCGGTATTTCCAGCTGCAGCACCTGTGATCCACCAGTCCAGTTCCGGTTTTTCAGGGGGATGCTCCACAGCCATCACAATGGCGGATCTGGCTGCTTCAGGCCAATTTACGACACCGCGTTTCCGGCCCTTAACATCTTTGGTTCCGACACCATTGAATTCAGGAATTTTTTCGCTGATCTCATGGGAGGGCGAACGCTTCAAATCTTCCACGCTTGCTACCCCCGCCAGATCAGCACCGAATTTTATTGCTTTGTCGTTAATAAGTCGACCAAGCTCACTGATGCTTTTTTCTGTCACCATCTGCCCCCTGGTATTTGGTTATAACCACTCAAACAATAAAACTTAACGATAGGTCACTTGTTGAAATCTCGGAACAAAAAAATGGATTTATAGAAAAGTCTTTGGGGGATAGTTGTAGAAATCCATAGACTGCAATGCCAACGATAAGCTGCTTGATTATTTATAAACAGTAAGGAGCTTTACAATACCATCAGATACCCAGAACATCAGATTCTCGCCTGGGTATTCATAATTATATCCAATTTCATCCTTTTCATCCTGGCAGTAAAGCTCAGGAAATTTCTTTAAAAGCTTTTTTTCCTTTAGACCTATTATCGCGACATCTTCGACTTTAACATTTTCCGAGGCGAACGATATGCTGAAAAGCCTGTAAGAATTTTCGGAATCAAATATTAGTTCAATTTGATGAGCGTCATAGGTCCAGCATTCTAAATCCGCCTGCTCTGAAACGTTGATTATATCGACGGAAGAAGGTTCGCCAAGGATAGCCCTTACTTTCTCACGTTTTAAACCGAATCGGATATTGTACTGTTCAATTGATGGATAAATTTTCATATTTCATTTATGCGTGGCATCAAGGTGCCGATCGCTGGCGACTTGAGGTGCCAATCTGGCAGGTTAAACATTCCCGCTTTTGATGTTTTTTTAAAGGCCTGATTCTCACCTTCAGTCTCTTTTTTTACCTTTATTTTTACCTTTTCCTTTGTTTTTGTCATCGTGATCGTAAATATCGTTGCCACGCTTCAGGGCATGGAATTCTTTTGATCCGGGCTCGATATTCAGGCTTTTCGCTAGTGCACCCCAGCCTTTACCCTTTTCAGATCTGTATTTTTCAATAACGTAATCCGTTGGTCTTGTCGACATTTCTCCAAAACGAAATACCATATATGCATCTGCAGGACTTTCAACATTGCTGAGTACAGCATTGATCTCTGCATCACCTACCCTAAAACGAGCAGCAAGTCTTGCTCTGAATCCTGACGGATCAGCTTCAGCTCTGATGTTAAGATCTCTTGTCCAGCCAAAATCGCTTGCTGCCGCTACGACTGCTGATGAAACAAGCAAAAACGCCACCGTAACAATGAATAACCTTTTGTATATTTTCATTGAATCCTCCTCTTGATCAATAGTTTTATGTCTGTGCGAGTTGACCGGCGAATTTGCCTGGATGATGGGCACGAAGCGTCCGATTATCGGGGCGAATTTGCCGGCCGAACGGTCACCTAAAAACACCAGGCACCGGATTGAATCCATCGCTCAACTTGAAACTGGCAAAAGAAACGAAAAGGAGCTTTCAGAGTGATGCTCATTTTCTCTGACCATGCCTGGATTGGCTCAACTGACAATAAAATGATTATGAACCATAGAAAACTTTCAAAACAGCCCGGCCCCTGTGATCGGGTGGAACCGGTGGTCAGGTAGAAAGCCGTTGCCCCCAGGTTGGGAGTCAGGGACCGCAACGGTTACTGGTTGACCGCCGCCATCGCTTCAGGCGAGTACCGATCCCCGAGCACCTGATCTGCCAATTCATTGAGCGTAGATCGATTCTCCTCTGTGAGGCGACAGTCAAGTGCCCCCAGGTTGGTCTGGAGATTGGCGAGTTTGGTCGTGCCTGGAATGGCTACAACATGATCTCCTTGGTCCAACACCCAGGCCAAAGCAACCTGCGCTGCCACGCATCCCTTTTGGGCGGCAATCGCCTTGATAGCCTCCACCAGTTTGAGGTTAGACTCGATATTTCCCGGCTGAAACCGAGGCTGCATCCGGGCCCGGAAATCTGTCTCGCTGGTGGGCCGATCGCTGATTGAGGTATAGCGGCCGGTCAGCATTCCCCTGCCTAAGGGCGAGTAAGCTACCAAACTGATGCCAAGCTCCACGCATGTGGGAAGAATGTCCTTCTCAATATCACGGCTAAATATCGAGTACTCGGTCTCAAGGGCGGCAATGGGATGAACAGCATGTGCCCGCTCAATCGTCTTGGCTGAAGCCTCTGACAAGCCAATAGCCCCGATCTTGCCCTCTTGAACCAACTTCGCCATCTCACCCACTGTATCCTCGATCTGCGTGGCCGGATCAACACGGTGGAGATAATACAGGTCAATCTTTTCGGTACCCAGACGCTTAAGACTCTTTTCGCAGGAGTTCCGGGCATTGGCCGGAGAGCCGTCCACCCCCACAAAGGCGCCCGTGGCGGGGTCCCGTTGGGGACCAAACTTGGTCGCCAGAACAATTTGGTCCCAACGTCCGGCAAAAGCCTTGCCCAGTAGTTGCTCATTGTGTCCTTGGCCGTAAATTTCCGCCGTATCAAAATGCGTGACACCCAGATCCACGGCCCGGTGGAGTAGATTGATGGCCTCCGATTCTTGCGTGGGTTTCCCGTAAAACTCGGAAAGTCCCATACATCCAAGTCCAATGACCGATACTGAAATCCCTGATTGCCCAAGATTACGTGACAGCATAACGCCTCCTTTGCCCTTAACCCTAAACATGGACTTTGATCCATAGTTTGCGGTTGGTTCAGTTTTTTCAAACCGAGAGCAGTCCCATCAATCAATTGACAATCTGACCCCGGATGAGGTTTATTTCGGCCTTCCTCATCCATTCACGGAGGCCGCCTGATGCCTTCTTTAACGAATCGGTCCAGAGCTCATTCTATACGTCAGGTTGTCCAATCTTTGGGATCCACCGCCTGGTATATTCGACGGCCTTTTCTACGTACAAGGTGTAAGTCAGCGGCGAAATAACCGAGTCCGCAGAACTTAATGGTTATGAATTCAATCGAGTCTTGTCTGTGAATGTCTTAACATATACCTATTTTTAACCCCAAAAATTTCGGATTCAGAAATAACTTTGAATCCGAATTTCTCATAAAAGCTTACATTTTTATCCAAATCTGTTTCTAAGTATGCTTTTGCCTTACAAGCATCCACTTCCATACAAAAATGTTCCATAAGTATGGAGCCAACACCTATTCCTTGATGAGTCGGCAGCACACCAATCGGACCAAGGTGCCAATGCTGTTCAATCGGATCATGCTTGGCCCATTCCTTAAACCAGACAGATTTCCTCCAATCGATATCATTTTCATCTTCCAATACATCCGGATCATCAATTACTTTGCCACTGCATGACTTCATTCTCATGACGCCGACTATTTTTTCATTTTCCTTTGCCAGAAAGACAACCCCGGGCAGGTTATTTAAGAGTTCGAAAAACATTTTTTCGATTTCCAGACGTTCCTTTTCGCCATTACCCAGAAATACGCCAATATGGTGCGGATTGTTAAGCATGGCAATGCTTAGTACTTTCGCAGATTGTTGAATGTCATTCTGTTCCATAAAAGAAATTTTAAAATTGATCATATTCAATCCGTGGATCATTTGAGGTTAATCGATGAATCACGCAGAAGTCAGATGCAACCAAAGTTTCCACGCTCTTCATTTTAAACAATAAATTTCAATTTTACTACAAACTGTCAAAACGGCTCGGCCCTGGCTGTCCACCGCACTGAGGTTATAAAGTCTTTTTTTCTTTTTTTTCCAAAAAGTTGGGAAAAAACATCGGTGTTCTTTTCCGGTACTGAATATAGTCTTCACCCAATCTCTTTTCGAGCTCTGGTTCCTCAATCGATTTGAGTTCCCAAAAATTAATGTAAATAAAAAGTGGTGTGAATACAAAAAGAAGAGAGATAGATACAAAAAACACGCCACAACCAAAGAGCAGGGTAAACACACCCGTAAGCATCGGATTCCGTGTATACGCATATGGTCCTGCGGTGACTAATTGAGGCGGAGGATTGAAAGGAACCGGTGTACCCTTTACCATAAGAAAATTTTGAACCGACCATCCGATTAAAAACAAGGAGAGTAAAAAAATCGGTATAGATAAAATTAGATTGAGAGGACTAGGAAATATGTTGGTGAGGCCTATTAATCGGTCTACATACAAGGCAATGACAACAAAAACGAATATTAATAGACCGTAAACGATTGCTCCTATCGGTGTAAAAAAGTTGCGGACATTTCTGCTGCCCGTAGCAACTTTATACAGAGTATCAATCCATACGGTTTTCAGGCTCATATTCCTGCCCTCGTTTTATTCATTCGTGTTGTAAAACGGCTTGCATTACCTGAGTGTGGCCGGGTGTGGTTTCTGTTTAGGAGCAGGAAAAACCCGAAGCCGGAATAATGCTTGAAAATGAATCAGAATCCCACACGTCAGGTGTTCGCCTTGTTGGGCGGCGGTGTTTGGCTATCTCTTTGCCGTATTCAATGCCTGCTCCAAATCTGAAATTAAATCTTGTGCGTCTTCACAACCAACACTCATACGAATAAAGCCATCGGAGACTTTATCACCACCCCAACGCCCGCGTCGTTCCGCGGTCGTTTGCAAACCGCCAAAACTGGTTGCTTCGATGACCAAGTTGCAATTTTTCAAAAACTTTTCCGAAATAAACGGGTCACCCAAGCTATGTTATTGTATCCATAAGGTTATAATCCCATACATAGCTGTTATTTTGCCTTAAAACACTCTTTTCAGCATCAAAAAGGGTTAATTAAGGCCTGATATGCCGCCACGTTTACGCCCCTTTTCCATGCATTACATGATGTTACTGCGGCCTGATGTTATTGTGGCCCGGCCCATTTCAACCGACGGCCCTATTTCAACCGACCGTGTTAGATATCGGGCCTGAGCCTACTTTTGCCTGACTATATCGACCGAGATCTCCACCGCCGGAATCGTTCCTCTGTTCTCAAGCCAGTGTGTGGTGTTCCTATCCTCGGGCCAGCCCACTCCCGGCCCATAGTCCGTAGCGACTCCATTTCTATGGTCAGTGATCATTCCTTTAAGTATGTAGACGATGCCCGGCCTGTCTTTATGATCGTGAATCGGTCCGAAGACGCCGCCAGGCTCGATGGTCACCATCCGCATTCGCAGTTGGCGTCCTGCCATGCCCTCGATCTCAGGGCCAAGGGCAACCGTTGCAAGTAACTTCACATCAACACCTTTCGTCTCAGGTGCCACTTGTTCATTGCTCATCGTGCCCTCCTCTCTTTACTTCCAAAACCTAACGGTGAATTAACGCGCACACGATGCCTGCCTTTTAAGGATTACATTGTATAAACGTCGCGCGCCTTGAAAGACTGATTCGGCGAGATCGTAGCATGTTGCTGTTCATTGCTTTTTATCTTTGTCAAATTTCAGAAGGAATTCTCTCTTATGGCATCGGTGAGTGATGTGCCAGACATACCCTGGAATGTGGTGTCGATTGGATTTAACTGGAACAGATCGCTTAGATGTGCCTTTTTGATGCCCAAAAGGACCTCCTGAGCGATATTTTGGCATCCTTTTAACATTAATTTTACAACATTACAGCAGGTTAACTTGGTCCGACAAGAATTCCGGAGCCAAGAATTCCGAGAATTCCGTATCCTTTGCAGGCAGTTGTTACACACCTTTTTCAGAGTAGACACCGGTAACATATTTATGAAGAACACTGGACATAAGTGTTTGATAGGGAATTCCTTCTCGAAGTGCACGTTCCTGTAACAGCTCTAAATCACGTTCAGATATTCGAATATTTACTCGTTTATCTTTTTTTAATGTAGCCTGGGCAATCGCTTGATACTTCGTTACGTTTTTTTTATTTTTTACTGATTCCCATTCATCATTTTCAAAGGAATCAAGAATTTCTTTTTCATCTTTATCTAATTTTCTTCTTCCCATTTTATCTCTCCAAATATTTTTTGGTCGCTTTACGACTCGGAATTATTGTTTTCAAAAATATTTCATTCCCGTCTTCAACAAAGGGCACAAGATAACAATAATCATCAATATCTACGACAAATATCGATTCGCCCGGATACTTCTTTTGATTTGGATGACTAACAATATCGAGAATCTCGCCACGACTTATCAATATTACAACACGCTCAAATGAGACGCCTCGTTCCTCAATCAGTTTCTTATTTTTTTCATCATTCCAATTGAAATGCTTCATTACAACAATTTATCACAATGTGTGCCTTTTGCAATCAGAAAGTTCGGTTCGTAGTGGATGGTGTGTAACGCGGCCTTCACCGGCGGGAACGAAACGCAGCGTGGTTCCCATCATAGTGTAAGGCATGGTTATCCCGCGTCACGTGTCCTAATCGCCAGTTAAAGGCACAGCGAAATTGAAAAAATGGGGTGACACTCCGGAGTGTAAAAACCAATTACACAGAAAGGAGATCACCCGATGAAAAAGAAAAAACGGAAAGCCGGAGGGGATAGGAAACGTTCCCGGACGTGGGGCTGGCAGTATGTGTTTCCTTTGAGTTCCCTGTCCACAGACCCCCGCAGCAACGCCGTCCGGCGGCACCATATCGATCCCAGCGCAGATTTTCACCCATGTGCTTCAGCAAGGCGGACGGGGGTTCCAAGCCCTTTGGAAGATCTTGAAGTGCAAGCGAAAGCGGAATAACTTTTTGATTGACTTGTCCCCCGAATCCCGCTTCCATTAAAATAAACCCGTTGCCGGAGAAATAAGATGAAAACCTATGACATCGGTATTGTCGGTGCCGGGCCCGGGGGCATTGCCTGCGCCCTCCAGGCCCAGAAGCACGGCCTGAGTTTTTTCATCATCGAAAAAGGCAGCCGCATTTTCCAGGGGATCATCGATTCCTATCCCAAAGGGAAAAAGGTCTACGCCACCATTCCGAAAAGCGAGACCGGACCGTTTCCCATCGAAGCGCTGGCGCCGGCGCCCGACAAGCCGCCGGTGGAGGAGTATATCGATACCATCGAAGCGCTGGCGGCCAAACGCGGCATCGCCGTTCAATTCAACGAAGACTTCGAGAGCATGCGCAAAGATCGGGACGCCTTCGTGGTGGCGACGGGAAACGGACATTACCGGGCCCGGGCCGTTGTCCTTGCGTTCGGCAGCAACATTCCCGTGGACCTGGGAGTATACGGCGAGGCCAAAACCATCGCCCGCAAGCTGGACAACGTCCAGGATCATATCGGCTTTTCCACCCTGGTCATCGGGGGCGGCAATGCCGCGGCCGATGTCGTGGCCGCCCTTTCCCGTGCCAAACGGGATGCCGACGACGAGACGCCGGTTTACTGGAGCAACCGCATGGAGCACTTCGAAATCAATACCGACGTTGCCCGCGACCTGGGTGAGGAGATCCTTCTGGGCGGTCACATCCGCATCCTGCAGGGGGCGCTGCCGCGCATCGGCGAAGTCGACGAAGACGGGGTGGACCGGCTGACCATCCTGACCCAGGAGATCGATGCCGGCTGCGGCGTGATCCTCAAACAGGCCATGAGCTTTCCCATGAAGCACGTGATTGCCTGCATCGGCACCCAGGGGCCCGCGCCCATCTTCAGCCAGATCGGGCTCCAGCAGATCACCTGCACCGAAGGGGTTTGCCGTATCGGCAGGGAAGGCGCCCAGCTGGTGATCCTGTCGCCGGATTTCCAGACCAGCATCCGGGGCATCTACGCCATCGGCGGGGCGGTGAGCCCCGTCTATATCGAGATCCAGGAAGAAGGGTCCTTCAAGGAACGCAAGCACACGAACCTGATCTACACCGCGGTCAAGGATGCCGTGCGGGCGGTGGACCATATTGCCGCCCGGCTTTCCGCGTGAGGGCCGTCGAGGATGGATACCCGTGAGCGCCGTCTAAGGGGTTTATTCTTTCGGTTTTCCACCTCGCAAGGGAATTGAACAACCCTGTCGACAGAAAAACAGGTTGGGAAAAGAATGCCCATGGTTGATAAACCCGGCTTCAACCCATTATGGATGCCATCCGGCAAACCGTTGAAAGGCTGTGTCCGCTGATGCAATCAACCCCGCATTCTGCAATCATGAAGAGCTGCACAACCAGCCTGATCGTTGCATCCCTGGTAATGTTGCAGGTCGGTTGCACTGCCGTGCCGCTAAAAATCCAACATCAAGTCAACCTCGCCCGATTGGCTATCGTCGCCGTGGATCAGGCTCCAAAAATCGAATTCGAAGGGTTCACCCGCAGCAAGGGTGAAGGCGCGATGGATGCCATGGGCATGATTTTTGGAGAATCCCTTCAGGGCCGCGAGTTAGGAGTCCTGTTGCTGCCTATCACCCTTCCTCTGGGTGCCGCTGTCGGCGCGGCCTTGGCGCCGAGTGCGGACACGGTAAAACATGCCCGGGAAGCATGGTCAAGGGATTTTGAAAATCGTCCCCTGATGTACTGTCTGCCTGACCAGGTGACGGCTGCCGCGAAGCACGATGGCACCGCATGGCAGCCCGTTGCGACCAATTTCAAAGCACATGCGGGCCAACCACCCGATTACACCTTGCTTGCAGACGCAGGCGTGGAGAATGTACTGGAATTGGCGATCACCCGGATCAGCGCCGAGGGAGAGTCGCTGGATGCGCCGCTTGCCCTGAAAATGCTCGCGCATGCGCGGCTGCTGCGTACAGCAGATAATACGGAACTATTTTCAACCGATGCGGAATACAAAGGGGACAGGCATACGCGTTCAGAATGGGCGGCAGACCAGAGCAAACTGCTTCTGGAAGCCTTGTCCGCGGGGTGCGGGGTATTGGGACGACACATTTATGAGGAGGTGTTTGTATTGTACCCGTTCCCTGACCAGCAATGGCATTCCCGCTTCCCACGGGGATCCCTTGGCCTTGCGCCCGTTGACCCGCCACTGGGCTTTTCCATGGGGAAGGTAAAAAATTTACACCCCACGCTGCGCTGGCAGGGATTTCCACGGGACAGCGACGTCAAGGTTGCACCGAAGGAGATGGACCGGGTGAAAAAGGTAACCTATGATCTCTTCGTCGCCGAGCAACATGGCAAGGATCTTGAAATGATCTACCAGCGCCAGCGGATTCCAAATCCCGAACACACACTTGAAATATCGCTGCGACCCAAAACGGACTACACATGGTCGGTGCGGGCACGGTTCGAGTTCGACGGCCGCGAGCGGGTGACGGAATGGAGCGGGTTGGCGCTGGGCATGTTTCCGGAATTTGACCGGCGCTTCGCGCCTCCTCTGGGCAATTCCTACCGTTTCGAGACGCCCTGACAATGGGGTGGTATCTGTTCCGCCGGAAAACGGCATCCGGCAGGGTCGTCGGCAACACCCGCGGCCGCGAATACCGCAAGGCATCCGCTGCCGCGGGGCTACCGGAATTGGTTTATTCCACGCTGCGCGCATCCAGGCCCAGGGCCTTGCGCTTGCCTTCGATGGTTTTGCGCAGGAAGACGGCCGCTTTCTCCGGGTCAGGCTCCACGGCAAAGGTGGCGCCGACCACGTCCTTGAGACCGGAGGTGAGCAGGCCGACCACGTTCATGCTGCCGGTGATGGGCGGCATGGGGCCCAGATGGGTGGTGACGCCCGAGGCGACGAAGTAGGTGCCGATGGTCACCGCTTTTTCGGAATACCATTCCGGGGCCGAGCCGGCCACGGGCAGGTCGCTGATATCAACGCCCAACGCATTGGCCAGGGCCGACACCAGCACCAGGATGCGCACGTTGTCCACGCAGCTGCCCATGTGCAGCACCGGCGGGATGCCCAGCGCAAGGCAGATTTCCTTCAACCCCGGCCCGGCCACGCCCGCCGCCGCCGGCACCTTGAAGCCGGCCTTGGCAGTGGCCACGGACACACATCCCGTGTCCACCACCAGGATGTCGTTTTCGATGAGGCGGCGGGTCAGAGTCACATGGCCGTAATCGTGCTTGATCTTGGGATTGTTGCATCCCACGATGCCCACGGCTCCGCGGATTTTGCCCGCCTTGATGGCATCGATGAGCGGCTCCGGCGTGCCCCCCAGCGCCCCCACGATGGCTTCCACCGAAAAGCCGCCGACAGCATCCTGGGGTTCAACGGGGATAAGGACCTTGCCCCGGTTGGCGTAGTTCTCGACTGCCGCGCGGACCACCTCCACCGCTTTTTTCTCAGCATTGTGCGGATGGAATTCGTGGTGCTCCATGTGGGGGAACTTGGCCTTGTCGCTGGTGCTGACCATCCGGGTGTGGTAGCAGGCGGCCACTTTTCCCAGCGACGGCATGATGCACTGGTAGTCCACGATCATCATGTCCACGGCGCCGGTGGAGAGGATCAGTTCGGTCATCAGATGGTTGCCCGCCATGGCGATGCCCCGGCGCATGAGCAGTTCGTTGCCCGTGCAGCAGACCCCCACCAGGTTGATGCCCTTGGCGCCTTTGGTTTTGGCCAGATCCAGCAACGCCTTGGACTGGCAGGCCTTGGAGACCATTTCCGAGACCACCGGGTTGTGCCCGTGAACCACGATGTTGACCTGGTCCTCCTTCAGCACGCCGGCGTTGACCGTGGTGGGGCGCGGGGTGGGAACGCCGAAAAGGATGTCGGAGACTTCGGTGGCGATCATGGAGCCGCCCCAGCCATCGGACAGGGAGTTGCGCATGGCCTGCAGCAGCAGGCTCTGCCAGCTGTTGTCCACCCCCATGTGGGTGCGGTGCATCATTTCCGAGGTTTCGCGGTCGATGCCCCGGGGGGTCAGGCCGAACTTCTCCCACACCTCCCGGCGCTTTTTGGGTGCGCGGGCGACCATCTTCACGGCCTTTTGGCGCATGCCGTAGTCTTCCATCATGGCCTGAGCCAGCTCCCCGGCGATAGCCAACGGGTTCTTGTCTTCAGTGGATACGCCGTACTCTTCGGCCAGTCGCCTGAGCTTGGCTTCGTCGCGGATCTTGTAGCCGATGGCGGTGCCGTCGGCCACGCCGGCCAGCACCTCCACCAGGTCCCGGCCGTGGTCGGAATGGGAGGCGGCGCCGGCGGCGATCATGCGGCACAGGTTGCGCGCCACGATGATGTCGGCATCGGCGCCGCAGACACCGGTCTGGGGCCCCTCGCCGAACGGATCCACCCGGCACGGCCCCATGACGCAGATGCGGCAGGACAGCCCCATGTCGCAGAATCCGCACTGGGGCTGCTGGGCCTCGTGGCGCTCCCACACCGTTTCGACACCGTCCTGCTGGGCTTTCGCGAAAAGCCGATCGCCATCCTGGGTAACCGACAGACTCTCTCTGGGATCAAACATGGCGTCCTCCTTGATCACTCTTCAGCTTCCGCTGAGCGCTATTTCAGATTGTTTGATGGTCTTCAACAGGGCCACACCGGCCGGAATGGCCGGCTGGTCCGCATCCGTCGACATGCTGCGGGACACGTCCCGGGTTTTGCGGCGCATGGCGGCATCCATCTCCTCGTAGGTCAGCGCACCGGCCTTGCAGATCTCCACACAGGCCGGGATCTGGCCCTTGGCCACCCGGGCGCTGCAGTTGTCGCACTTCACGGCGATGGCGTGCCCGGCCGGACCCAGCGGGTCCTCGTGGAAGCGAATCACCCCGTAAGGGCAGGCCATGGCACAGGAGGCGCAGTTGATGCAGCGGTCCGGATTGATCATCACGGTGCCTGCGCCGTCGCGGCGGTAGATGGCGCCGGCCAGGCAGGCCATCTGGCAGGGAGCCGGGTCGCAGTGGCGGCAGCGGTTGGGAAAGCCTTCGTTGAAGCGGCCGGCCCCCACGTGGATCCTCGGCTTGGGCTGCGGGGTCTCCTGCACCGCGGCAAACAGTGTCAGGCTGCGCGAGTGGGCCGTCGCGCACGCCAGCATGCACTGCATGCAGCCCACGCATCGTTCAGGGTGAACAACGACTTGTTTCATGGTTCCTCCTTGACGGTTTCTTAAAAAATTCGATATCTGCGTTACGCTTCATCCCCTTGGCGTGTTCAATATAACAATTGACCGAAGTTGAATCCGGGGGCGACCAGGCGCTCCGGCGGCAGGCGGATGGGAATGCGGTTCTCGATCAACGACCGCAGCACCCCCCCCTGCTCGATGCGGTTGATCATCACCGCCCCCACCAGGAGGTCGTCCCTGAGCACCAGACGCCGGTAATATTTTTGCGCGGCGCCGCCGGTCTGCACAATTCGGTATCCCGCTTCTTCCCGCGGGGTGACGTTGCCCACGGTGAGCACATCCAGGTCGAAGACACGCATGACGTTGCGGCTCAGGCTGCCGGGATAGGCCACCTCCCGGCCGGCCATGTTCAGGCCGGCCACGCGCCCTTGGCCAACCGCTTCCGGCCACAGGGCGTTGACCCAGCGGCAGCCCCTGGCGATATCCACCATTTCTGCCACGTCACCGGCGGCATATATGCCCGGTGCAGTGGTCTGCAGGTGTTCATCGACCACCACACCAAGATCCACCTCGATTTGCCCTTTGGGAATAAACGTCCGGCACGGCAGCACCCCCTTGCCGATGATCACCATGTCGCAGGGCAGACGGGTCCCGGCATCGGTGACGGCCGCCCGGACCGACCCGTTGCCCTCGAAAGCACGGACAGTGACCCCGACCTGGACCGTCAGGCCGTGGCGGACCAGCTCGTCCAGAATCATGCGCCCGGCGGTCTCGTCCACCTGCATGGACAGGGGATACCCCGAGGTGATCAGCATGGTAACCGCAAGGCCCCGCCTGAGCAGGCCGTAGGCGGCTTTAAACCCCACCAGGCCGCCGCCGAGGACGACCGCCCGGCGGGCGCCGTCCAGCGCGGCCACCTGCTGTTTGGCATGTTCCTGGGTGCGCATGTAAAAGATGTTTTTAAGATCCAGCCCCTCGGCCTTCAGCGGCCGGGGATCGGCGCCGGCGGCGATCAGCAGGCGGTCGAAACCGATGCGGGTGTCGTCGGCCAGCAGGACCTGCCGGCCGGCCACATCGATGCCGACGGCCCGCCGGCCGAGCAGTGGAGTAATCTTCTGGTCCGCGTAGAAATGCTCGGAACGGATGGGAAGCTTGCCATGGGGCTGGGATCCGGCCAGGACATGGCTGATCATGGGGCGGCTGTAAGGTGGAAAGGTTTCGTCGCCGATGATGGTGATGTCGGCCGTCGCCTCCAGCAGGCGAATGGCCTCGGCCGCAGATACGCCGGCAATGCCGTTTCCGATAATCACGTGCTTCATATAACGCCTCCCGGATGACGCCCCCGGATCGAAGGGGCCGGAAAGATGACACCGCCACGGGTCACCGTTTTAGCCAGGGTAGTAAAAAGTCTCTGCGCTTGCCCATACGGATTTTTAATTCGGCTCAACATATTCATAGATCACTGACAGAATCTGCTTTCCGGCCATCGATTGCCGTGTGCGGTTGGCGCGCAGGGCATTTCTCAAAGACCTGAACATTTTGAAAAGTGTGGCCCGGCGGAAATAAGGCGCGACAGGCCTTTGCATCATGTTCCGGGAAGGGATAAACGTTTTTTGCTTCAGTGAAGATGGGAAAGGAGCATCTACAAAAAAAATATTAATGGGGTGGAGGCACTATCGTCAAGGAAGAAATGGAAGCGAAAGAAAGGAACCGGGTTTTTCCCTCAAAAAAAGTCGAGGATATATTTTCCTGCCACCGAGAGTATCACCAGGGTCAGCATGCCTTTGATTATTTTCGCTGGAACGTATTTCTGGGTGCGGGCACCCATGTACATGCCAAACATGCCGCCGGCGCCAAAAAGCATGCCCAGCATCCAGTCCGGAGCCACTGAATGTCCGGGATGAAAATGAGCCAACACGTGATAAAAAACCACACCGGCTACCGAAGTTACCAAAGTGCCCATGAGCGAGGCTCCGGCGACCGTGTAGACCGGAAGCCCGACCACCGCCACAAAAAAAGGAGCGATGATGGCACCTCCGCCAATCCCGTATACACCCCCAACGATGCCGACCAGAAAGCAAATGGCGTAAATAATTGCCGGCGAGAAAGAATAAGATTCTCCCCCAAAGTCGAAGGCCACACGGACAAACGACGATGCGCTCACGGTCAACCGGCTTGATTCGACCGTGGTCATTCTGCCGCCGGAACCGGTCCGGCCCCTGCGGACGATGTCCTGCAAAAGCCGCCAACCGATGTAGAGCATCACCAGTCCCGCAAACAATTTGAAAGCCTGGGGGTCGGGCAGATAAACGACGCGGACCCAGGCCCCGATGAATACTCCCGGAAGCGTGCCGATGACCACCGCCCATGTCAGCGGCCACAGCATTCTGCCCTCCTTTAAATAGCGGTATACACCGCTGGGAATGGCGACGACATTAAACACCTGGTTGGTCGCGCTCACGGAAGGGGCCGTGTACCCGAGGAAACTCACCTGGAAAGGCAGCAGCAGGAAAGCGCCGGACACACCGGCCATGGAGGTGAAAAAGGAAACCAGAAACCCCACAGCGAATGGAACCAGCGGGTTGACCGAAACTCCCGATACCGGGAATAGCATCTTAATTTCCTCACCCTATATAAAACAACCCATAGATGAAACAACCCATCTGTTGGGCCAGTCAAGATGTTCCCATATGATTTACCGGATGAATATACGATGTTCAGGTTTATTCCGGCAACATGATTATATCAGTCATCGCAGCGTTCCAAAGCTCTCATCGATCGTTGATTAGATCAGCACAAGTAAATAACCGAAAAGGACCAAGCGTCCGGATCCGGTTTTATCCGCTCCTTTACACAGCCTGTTGATTGTCTTACCATTGCCGGATACATCATCTGTTATTATCCATCCCATTGTAAAAGGAGACCATCATGAGCGGACAAATATTTTATCGCGAACGGCAGAAGGTCAAAGACGGTTCCAAAACCCCGCGCTTCAGGATTGCGGCAGTGGCCGGCGTGGATCTCAAAGTGTATGCGGACCATCTTCGCCTGGGTGAGCTGAAGCAGCTTGCCGACGCCACCGGTGCGGACCTGGTGGAACTGAAGGGCGGCGGCGGCAAGAACAAACCGGACAACGCGTAAAGGAGAAACCATGTCACTGGTCAGGGACAAGGACGGCAAGCGCCTGCATGTAAAAAGCCGGCTCATGGGCGAGAGCCTGGTGAGCAGGGAATTTATCGACAACCTGGACATCGCTCCCCAGGAACGGCTTTATCCGGATGTGGCCGTGTTGAAAATAGGCGGCCAGTCCATCTGCGACCGGGGAGTCAAGGCGCTGCCCGCCATCTTGAAGGAAATCGTCGCCATCCGCAGACAGCACAAGATGGTGCTTACCACCGGCGGGGGTACCCGCAGCCGCCATATCTACACCATCGGCCTGGAGATGGGCATGCCCACGGGGATCATCGCCAAATTCGGCAGCATGATTTCCGAGCAGAATGCCCTCATGGTGGCCACCCTGCTCTCCCCCTGGGGCGGCATCAAGATGGCCCACTCGGACATCGTCAAACTGCCGACCTATTTTGCCGAAGGCATCATCCCGGTAATGCACGGCATGCCGCCGTACGACTATTTTGCCATCAAACCCAAAACCGGCCGCATTCCCATCCATCGCACCGATGTGGGCCTTATCATTCTGGCTGACCTCATCGGTTCCAGGACCATCATTTTCATTAAGGATGAGGACGGCCTTTTCACGGCTGATCCCAAAAAACATCCCGATGCGGCGTTCATACCCGAAATCGGCGCCAGGGATTTGATGGAACGGGATATGGATGACCTGGTTATCGAGCGGCCGTGCCTGGAAATTATCCAGAACAGTGAGGTGATCGATCGCGTTCAGATCATCAACGGCATGGTTCCCGGCAACATCACCCGGGCCATGAACGGCGAGCATGTGGGGACCTTCATCTATCGCCAGTAGCCATGGAAATAAGCGACGGCAAGGACGATCGGGAGCGGCTGCGGGCGGTCATCACGACCCTTGAGACCCGCACGATGGAGCATCGGTTCCGGTGCCGCGTCGTGCCGTGCCGGAGCCTATAGGGAAATGGCCAACCGCCGCACACTGACGCGTGGCCAGCGCAAGGATCATCCGCCGGACATCGGCGCAAAAACCACCAGGGTATCCCCGGCGGACAAAATGGTGTCGAGGTCGGCGGGCCGTCCGTTTCGAAACAGGGGCAAATCCGCCTGGTTCCGCGAAGGGATGCCCAGTATCGCCAATACGGCCCGAACCGTGGAGCCCGGCGGCACCTCAAGGCTCCCGTCGGCAGGTGATTGGGGAGCGTACCGCCGCATTTCGTTGTAGGCCTTGACCACGATCCGCATGGGTCATACCGGCATGGGCCGAAGGCCGGGGTCGACCTCGAAATCTGCCTCGGTCACGGTTTTCAGCCCCGCCACATCGATCTCCGGTGCGATCTCCGTGAGCACCATCCGCTGGTCCCTGAAGCGGAAGACCCCCAGTTCCGTAACCACCAGATCGGCCTCGTGGTATCCCGTTACCGGAAGGCTGCACGTCCTCACCAGCTTGGGCTTTCCATTGCTCGAGGTGTGGGGCATGGCCACAACCACCTGCCGGGCACCGGCCACCAGGTCCATGGCACCGCCAACGCCCAGCTGCCGTCCGTTGGGTATGATCCAGTTGGCGATGTTCCCGGTTTCGTCAACCTCAAAGGCGCCGATCACGGTGGCATCGATGTGGCCGCCCCGGATCATGCCGAAGGAAGTTGCGCTGTCAAAATAGCAGCATCCCGGCGTTTCCGTTACCGGCTCGCGGCCGGCATTGATCAGCAGGGGGTCCACCTGATCCCCCGTGGCCCGGGACCCCACCCCCAGCATGCCGTTTTCCGCCTGAAGGAAAATGATCTCATCCCGGATGTAGTTGGCGACCAGGGTCGGGGTGCCCACGCCCAGGTTGATGAACATCCGCCGACGCTGGGACATGAATTCATGGGCGATGCGACGGGCGATGCGGGTTTTTACCTGCTCGTTGGGAACCAGATCGGTCATGGCTTCACCTTCAGAACCACGTTGTCCACGAAAAGATGGGGGGTGACGATGCATTCGGGGTCGAGTTCTCCCACCGGGACGATCTCGTCCACCTCGGCGATGGTCAGCCGGGCGGCCATGGCCATAAGGGGGTTGAAATTGCGGGCGGTCTTGTAATACACGAGGTTGCCCCGCCTGTCCGCCTTGTAGGCCCTCACCAACGCCACATCCGCGTGGATGGCCCGCTCAAGGACATATTCCCGCCCATCGAACTGTGCGGTTTTTTTCCCCGCCGCCAGGTCCGTACCAACGCCGGCGGCGGCGTAAAAGGCCGGGATGCCGACCCCGGCCGCCCGGATGCCCTCGGCGAAGGTGCCCTGGGGAACCAGGGTCACCGCGATGGCGCCGGCGTTTTTGGCCGCCGCCACGTCCGGGTTCCAGTTGTAATAGTTGCCGATCAGCGCTTTGACCTGCCCGTTGATCAGGAACCGGCCCAGACCGATTCCCGGTGATCCCAGATCGTTGGAGATGATCGTAAGGTCCTTGAGCGCGCTTTCCGTCACGGCATCCACGAGTTCCTCGGGATAGCCGGAATTGCCGAAGCCGCCCACCATAATCCGGTCACCCGATCGGATTTTGGCTACCGCCTCGGCGACGGTGCAGGTCTTTTCGTCGAGTATCATCGGGCCCTCCAAGGGTCGATAGGGGTTGGTCCATGAATTTCAGATAATTAAATGAAGCACAAGATGTGCCAGAGATGCGTGACCGCCGGCCACGGTCCGAACCCCCAAGGGGATGTCTTTCCCATCCATGAGCGGCAGACGCTCGGCAGGAGATCCCGATCCTAAAGATCCTAATAGGGTTTGCCGATGCGCTCCACCCGTTCTGTCAGGTAGGCCAGGAGTGCCTCCCCCCGGGCGGTTGGTGCGGTTCCCTGGCGGGTGGCACCGACGGTCACCAGGCCTTCATGCCGCATCCGTTTCAGCAGCGACTTCATCCGGCCTTCGGTAACTGGAATGCCAACGGTTTCCAACTCCCGGCACAACCGGTTGCGGCCGATGCCGGCAGGTTTTCGGCGGGCCATGACGCGCAACAGGGCGCCAACGATGTCGGGGGCACAGTGGCCGGCGGCCAGCCGGGCAGCCAGATCGCCAAGGTCGGCGGGAGTGGTTGCCGCCAGAGGCCGCTGGAGGAACGGGGGGAGATGGTCCTTCATAATGACCGGATTGCCCTGGGAGGCGATGCAGGCGTAGTCGACGGTGTTGATGAATTCCCGGACGTTGCCGGGCCAGGCATAGGCGGTCAGCCGCGCTTGCGCCTCCGGAGCCAGGGACTTCTGGATGCCGTAATGGTGCTTGAGGAACTGGTTGAACAGGTGAAGAATGTCTTCCGGCCGTTCCCGCAGGGGCGGGATGTCCAGCGGCAGGGCGTTCAGCCGGTAGTAGAGATCCGGCCGGAACCGCCGCTCTTCCATGGCCCGGCGCAGATCGGAGTTGGTAGCTGCGACCACCCGGACATCCACCGGAATGATCTTGCTTCCTCCCACGCGCAGCAGTTCCCTCTCCTGGAGCACCCGCAGCAGGCGGGATTGGACCCCCGGCGAGGCGTCGCCGATTTCATCCAGGAATATGGTGCCGCCGTGGGCCTGCTCGAAGAGGCCGGCCTTGCCTCCCTTGCGGGCGCCGGTAAACGAACCCTCATCGTAGCCGAAGAGTTCGCTTTCGATCAGGCTCTCGGACAGTCCGGCAAAGTTGACCGCCACAAAGGGTCCTTCCCGCCGCAGGGAATGACTGTGGATGGCGTGGGCAAAGAGTTCCTTGCCCGTCCCGCTCTCCCCGGTGATGAGAATGGTTTTGTCGGTCTTGGCGAAACGGTTGGCCTTTTCCACGAGTTCGGCCACCTGGCGGCTTTTCCCCCAGATATCCCCGAAATCGTATTTGGTGAGGTACCCCTTGCGGGCGAGCTTCACGCGCAGGTCTTTCTCCAGACGCTGAATGCGGGCGATCTCCCGGAAAGTATACAGATGGGTGCGTTGGCCTCCGCTGACCACGGGAATTTTGGTGACAATGAGCTTTTTGCCGTGATGGACGTAGATGCCGGCTGATTTTTCCATCTCGCCGGTGGCCTCGATCAGATCGGCCACCTTTTCGAAGTCGGCGATCAGGGGCTCGAACGGCCGTTTGAGGATTTCCCGCCCGTCCGGGGCGATCAACGTTCGGGCCGTCCGGTTAACCCGGTCGATCAGTCCGGTGGCGGAAACCGTCACCAGACCGTCTTCGAACTCGTTGAGAATGACCTCGTTGCGTTTGCCAAGCAGCTCCGCATGGCTCAGGGTTTCGGCCAGTTTCCGGCTCGCCGCCATCAGGAAGTTATGGTAGGTGGTAGCATACAGTTCCATATAGCTCATGTCCAGATCGAGCGAAAGAAGGATCCGGGCGAAAGAGGCCATGCTGATCAGCCGCGGGCCGATGTCGATATGGGTGTGCACATGTTCCGGGCAGAGGTGCTTCATCCCCGGGGAGATGGCGGTGGTGGCCCGCCGGACGGATGGGTAACGCTCCCTTTCCTGCCAGAACGGGACGTAGTTGAGATGTTTGATACCCAGGTTTTTGAGGGCTGCGATGGTTTCCTCGGTAGCATGGCGGGGGTGATTCACCACGAGCACCGAGGTCCCTTTGGGCAGCATCAACACCTTTTCAAGGTTGTAGCCGGTGATGATCCGTTCGGGTGCCAGGATGGCGATTCCGGGAAACCGGCGTTGGGCCTCCGCCAACAGATGACGGCCGGAGATCAGGATCAGGTCCGCGCCGTCGAAGGCGGCATTCTCCTCCTCCATGCTCGCCCCGCTGACGCTGACCTCGCGGCCGATGATGTTGTGGACGATGTTGCAGAGGAAGCGGTTGACCCGACGATCCAGGGAGACGATGTGCAGCCGTTTGCGACCCGATACCATGAGGCTCGACCTTTTAGGATAGTTATAGGATTCGCCACTATCCTGAATATCCCAAAAAAAGTCAAGGCCGCCCCTCTCGACCCGGATCCCCGGGTGGGTTACCCGACACCTCCTCCCCCGATCCGCACCCGAAGGGCAGGCGCGTCCGCCTCCGGATTTCACGCGCCGGGCCACGCAACCGGCCCAGGATGATCTGGCTTGTATTTTGCAGTCCCAATTTGCAGTCCCAATCAGCAATCGGGCCGGCAACCGAATTCAGCGGAACGGACCCGGAAGCTTGCTGTTTCACCCTTCGCAACCCCCTACTTTGCAGAGGTATGCCATGCCGTCCATTTCAGGCGCTGTTTTTCGTCGACAATTGACCAGGGATCTTGCAACGGCCGTTGAGGCCCACGGGATATGGATCACAGACGCCGACGGCCGACGCTTCCTGGACGGATCGGGAGGACCGCTGGTGATCAACGTCGGGCACGGCCGCGAGGAAATTGCCCAGGCGGTCGCCAACCAGATCCGTACCTGTGCCTACGTTCACCCCACCATGTTTACCGGCAGTCCGGTGGAAACGCTCGCCGCCAGACTGGCCGCCATCACCCCCCCGGGAATCGACCGCTTCTATTTCATGACCACGGGCTCGGAAGCCGTGGAAACCGCTCTCAAACTCGCCCGCCAGATTCATCTGGAGCGGGGCGAGCCCCAGCGCTACCGGGTCGTTTCGCGGTGGAAATCCTACCATGGCCTCTCCCTTGGAGCCCTGAGCGTCACCGGGCGTACCGGTTTCCGGACACCGTTTGCCCCCATGCTGCCCGAAAGCTACCATATCCCGGCCCCTTACTGCTACCGCTGCTCCTTCGGCCTAACCCACCCCTCCTGCGACCTGCGCTGTGCCGCGGCGCTGGATGAAGCGATAACGGACCTGGGAACGCCGACCGTGTCCGCGTTCATCGCCGAAACGGTGAGCGGAGCGACCCTGGCGGCGGTGCCGCCGCCGGCCGGCTACCTCCCGAGGATCCGCGAAATCTGCGATCGCCATGGGGTGCTCCTGATTCTGGACGAGGTCCTCTGCGGGCTGGGGCGGACAGGACGCTGGTGCGCCGCCGACCATTACGGTGTCATTCCAGATCTGATGACCATGGGCAAAGGCTTGGCCGGCGGTGCCGCCGCCCTTTCCGCGGTTGGGGTCCAGGCCAAATGGTTCGACGCCATTCAAGACGGTTCCCACGCCTTCGTCCACGGCGGGACCTTCTCCCATCACCAGGTGGCCTGCGCGGCCGGAAACGCCGTACTGGACATCCTGGAGGCCGAACAGCTGGTGGAGCGGGCGGCAAAGCTGGGTGCGCAACTGGGAGAAATGCTATCGCGTCGGTTGGGAAGCCATCCCCATGTGGGGGATATCCGGGGAATCGGCCTCTTGTGGGGCGTCGAGTTCGTTGCCGATCGCGGCAGCCGGAAGCCGTTTCCCAGAGACCGGCGGGTGGCGGAACGGATCTGGGACCGGCTCTATGCCGACGGGGTTCTGCTATACAAAGCCATGGGCCTGACCGGCGGTGACGGGGATGCCATGGTCGTCGGACCTCCCTTCATCATTTCCGAAGAGGAGATGGAGCGGATCGTCGAGGCTCTCGGTGCAGCCGTAGAAGCGGAACTGGGGCATTAAGCCAGGCAGCCCCCTTATTTTTAATCAGTCTCTCCAACCCGACTCAATCCAAGGCGACAGCCTTGCAGGTCAAGGAGGTGTGTCATGCACGGATGGCGTGGAAACGTCCTTCGGGTGAACCTGTCCACGGGCACGGTCGCCCGGGAGCATCTGGACCCGGAAATGGCCAGGGCGTTCATCGGGGGCCGCGGCTTCGGAATCCATGTTCTGTTAAAAGAACTCGACCCCCTGTGCGACCCACTGGCGCCGGAAAACGTGATGGTCATGGCGACCGGACCGCTGACCGGCACCAAGGCCCCCACCGGTGCCCGTTACATGGTGATGACCAAATCGCCCTTGACCGGCGCGGTGACCTGCTCCAACTCCGGCGGTCAGTTCCCCGCCACCCTGAAGCATTCCGGCGTGGACATGATCGTCTTCGTGGGAAAAGCGCCGGAGCCGGTCTACCTCTGGATCGAGCAGGGTCAAGCAGAGCTTCGGCCGGCGGCGCACCTCTGGGGCAAGACGACCCACGAAACGGACGACGCCCTGCGCCTGGAAACCCATCCGGAGGCCCGGGTGGCCTGCATCGGGCCGGCCGGCGAGCGGCAGGTCCTGTTCGCCGGCATCATGAACGACAGGGACCGCGCCGCCGGCCGCTCGGGCGTCGGAGCGGTCATGGGCGCCAAAAACCTCAAGGCCGTCGCCGTGTATGGCCAGTCGCCCGTGCCCCTGTATGACGAAGAAGCCTTCAAGGCCCTCGTCAAAAAATACAACCAGACGTTCCGCCTCAGCCTGAAAGGCCAGCCGCCGGGACTTCGGGTCTACGGCACCGCCGCCACCATCACCGGCACCCAGACCATCGGCGCCCTGCCGACCCGAAACTTTCAGCAGGGAACCTTCGACGGCTGGGAAGCCATCAACGGCCAGACCCTCACCGACACCTATCTCGTGAAGCACAAGGCTTGCTACTCCTGCCCCATCGGCTGCGGCCGGGTCACCAAGGTGGAGGTGCCGGGCTTCGAGGGCGCGGGTGAAGGGCCGGAGTATGAGACCATCTATGCCATGGGGTCCAACTGCGGCGTGGACAACCTGGCGGCCCTGACCAAGGCCAACTACATCTGCAACGAACAGGGCATGGACACCATCACCATGGGATGCACCGTGGCCTGCGCCATGGAGATGGTCGAAAAGGGCATCATCACTGAACAGGACGTCGGCATGCCGCTGGCTTTCGGGAACGCCCAGGCCCTGGTCGAACTCACCCGCCTGACGGCCGCCCGCCAGGGATTCGGTGATCTGCTGGCCGAGGGAAGCCTCCGCCTGGCGTCGCGCTTCGGTCACCCGGAACTCGCCATCACGGCCAAGGGCCAGGAGTTCGCGGGCTACGATCCCAGGGCCGAGCAGGGCATGGGGCTGGCCTACGCCACCTCGCCCATCGGCGCCTCCCACATGCGCGGCGACACGGCCTACATCGAGATCCTGGGAGTCCCCTTTCTGATCGATCCCCACACGTGGGAGGACAAGGCTCAACTGGTCCGGGATTTTCAGGACGGCTTTGCGGTGATCGACGCGGCCGGCCTGTGCGTCTTCTTTTCGGTAAGGAACCTCATGACGGCCGACAGGGCGATCCGCCCCCAGGGGATCATGGAACTGCTCAACGCCGCCACCGGCGCCGGATACACCCTGGAAGAACTCTGCCGTGCCGGCGAACGGATCTTCAACGCCGAGCGGCTCTTTCTGATGCGGGCCGGTTTTTCGCGCAAGGACGACCGGTTGCCCGACCGGATCACCCAAACGCCGCTGCCGGACGGTGCCGGACAAGGCATGGTTTGCCGTTTGGACGCGATGCTGGACGACTATTACCCGCTGCGGGGTTGGGACACGGATGGCCGGCCCACGCCCGAAAAGCTGCGATCCCTGGGGCTGTCGAGCCTGTAAACCCGAACGTGCCGGCCTGAGGCGGCGCCGCCTAAAGAAAAAGGACGATGATGGCCTTTAAGATTACCTACTCGGTGACCACGGAAAACATGGCCCGGCTCGACCGCGAATTCGAACAGGCGGTCGCGCGCATCAAAGAGCGGCCGGATGCCATCTATCCGGCGCTCCTGGGCTATAGAGACATTCCGGGGGAAGCGATCTTCGACAATCGGAACCCGGCGGACACGCGGATCGTGCTTTCCCGGCACTGGACGACCCCGGTGGCCCGGCTGGACGACATCATGGAATTGGCCCGGCGCCGTCAGAAGGACTGGCGGCAAACACCTTACCCGGAGCGCTGCCGGCTCCTGCGCCGGGTGGCCGACCTGTTCAGGGATCGGCAGTTCGACCTGGCCGCCGTGATGACGCTGGAGGTGGGCAAAAACCGATTGGAGTCCATGGGGGAAGTTCAGGAGTGCGTGGACATGATCCACTACTACGTGGACCAGTTCGAACAAAACCACGGCTTCGCCCGCAAAATGGGTGCCCTGTCCCCCGGTGAAGAGACGTTGAGTATCCTCAAACCCTATGGGGTGTTTGCCGTCATCGAGCCCTTCAACTTCCCCCTGGCCCTGGCCGTGGGAGCCCTGACGGCGGCCCTCGTATGCGGCAATACGGCTGTTTTCAAGCTGGCCTCCGCCACGCCCTGGTCGGCGCAGAACCTGTTGGCGTGTTTTCGGGACGGGGGAATCCCCGAGGGCGTGATTCAGATGGTCCAGGGCGGCGGCGGCAACGTGGGCGCCGCCCTGGTGAAGCACCCCCTGACGGCCGGGATCGCCTTTACCGGCAGCCAGGAAACGGGGACGGCCCTGATGCGGAGCTTCGGCGTAGGCGGCCCCTGGGTCCGCCCCTGCATCACGGAGATGGGGGGAAAGAACCCAGGCATCGTGGGGCAAAGCGCCGACATCGAAAAGGCCGTCACGGCCGCGTGGAAATCCGGATTCGGCCTGAGCGGCCAAAAGTGCAGCGAGATGTCGCGCCTGCTGATGCACCAGGACATCGCCGAGAATTTTCTGGCCAGGCTGATCGAGGCGGTCGACGGCCTGGTGGTGGGCGACCCGGTTCTGAAGGACACCTTCATCGGGCCGGTCATCGACGAGCGGGCGGTCGGCCGTTACCTTAAGGCCGTCGAACAGGTGACGTCCACCGGCGGCCGGATTCTCCTGGGGGGCGGCGACATCCGTGAACGGCGGCCGGACCTGGCTCACGGGCACTTCGTTGAGCCCACCATCGTCCAGGTGCCCCAGGCCCACGCCCTGACTCGCGAGGAGCTGTTTCTGCCGTTTCTCAACGTCTACACGTTCAGCTCCATCGAACAGGCCCTCGACATGGCCAACGACGTGCCCTTCGGTCTCACCGCCGGCATTTTCTCCAGAGACGAAGCCGAGATCGACTATTTCCTCGACCACATCGAAGCCGGATGCACCTATGTCAACCGGCCCACAGGGATCACCACCGGGGCCTGGCCCGGAGTCAATACCTTTTGCGGGTGGAAAGGCAGCGGCGGCAGCGGGAAAGGATTCCTGGGCCCTTACTACGTCGCCCAGTTCATGAGGGAGCAATCCCAGACCAGGCATCGCGCCTAGAACGGAAAACGGGTATGCCAGCCGGAGGAACAAGGCCGGCTGTTGAATACATCAACCGAACCCCAGAGGAGGACGAAATGAAGAAGCGATTGTTTTTCCTGAGTGTAATGACGGCTGTGGTCGGCATGGCCCTGGTTTGCGCACCCGTCTATGCCGTCGACACCGTCAAGATCGGCGTGGTCGGACCCCGCACCGGGGATGCCGCCGCCACCGGCAAGGCTTTCGAGGAAGGCATTCAACTGGCCACGGCCTACGTGAACGCCAAGGGAGGCATTCTGGGCAAGCCGCTTGAAATCGTTTTCGAAGACACCGCGGGCGCGCCGGACAAGGCCGCCTCAGGATTCGAGCGCCTGGTCACCCGGGACAAGGTGGCCATGGTCCTCGGTGAAAGCCATTCGTCGTCGGCCCTGGCGGAAATCGAGGTTGCCAACCGCTTGAAGGTACCCTTCGTGGTGGTGGAGGCCTGGGCCGATCCCATCACGGCCAAGAATTATCGCTACGTCTTTCGCGCAGGCCCTTCCAACTCCGGCGTCGTGAAGGACACCATCGCCAAGTGGGTGGTCCATGAAGGTTTCAAAAAGGCCTATATCGTGGCCGAAAACACCGACTGGGGGCTGGGGATTGCCGAGATTTCGGAGGCGGCCCTGAAGGCCGCGGGTGTATCCTACGCATCCCTGGTGACCGAGCGCAAAAGCCAGGACCATTATATGGAACTGGCCAAGATCAAGGAGTTCGATCCCGACGTGGTGCTGGCCTTCATCTACGGAACGGGTCTGCACTACTTCGTGGCCCAGGCGGGAGAAGTCGGGCTCACCCCCAAAGCGGTGGTGCTGGACGGCGCCGGCCCCCCGAGCCTCTGGCCGGACTTCTGGACCAACGTGGGCGACTATGGTAATCTGGAGTGCTTCGTCTCCTCGATGCATAAACAGGTTGAACTCACCCCGCTGGCCACCCAGTACCGGGAAGCCTACGTCAAGGCCTTCGGCCAGGCCCCGACCGACTACAAATCCCGTTCCATCTACGATGCCATCCTGATCGCCGCTGATGCCGTCAACCGCGCCGGCGCCACCGATGCCGAAAAAGTGGTCGATGCCCTGGAGTCGACGGCTCTGCTCGTCACCCGCGGCACGGCGCGCTTCGGCACCGAGAAGGGCGGTCCGGAATACCATCAATGGATGCCGCCGATGCTGGTGATCCAGTGGCAGAACAAGGAGCAGGTCGTACTCTATCCACCCGAGGGTGCCACCGGTAAACTCAAACGGTAACCACCGGTCACACCGGGTTCCGGGCCTGGCCCGGCACCCGGTGTGACACAGGAGCGCCATGCTTGCCCTATCCATTACCAACGGACTGGTGATCGGCATCATTTACGCCCTCACCGCCTTAGGCGTTTCTCTGGTGGTCGGGATTATGAATGTGATCAATTTCGCCCACGGAGAGTTCTACATACTGGCCGGGTATTTTTCCTATCTCTTCGCCCATACCATGGGTCTCGACCCCGTGGTGGCCATGGTGCTGTCCATCGCCGCCGTCTTCCTGATCGGCATCGTGGTGGAGTACACCCTGATCCGGCCAACCTACGGGGATGATCTTTATTCCCTGATCCTGACCTTCATTTTATCGATTGTCATGCAGAGCACCTTCCTGCTTGTCTTCGGTCCCTTCCCCAACAAACCGCCTAACTGGGTCAAGGGGGCGACCAACGTGTTCGGACTGTTCCTCTACGGCAACCAGCGTCTGGCCGCACTTATTGCCGGCGCCGCCGTAATTGCGCTCTTTTTTGCCATGCTCAAACTGACCTGGTTCGGCCGCATGATCCGGGCAACCTCCCAGGACCGGGAAATGGCGGAGCTGAACGGCATCAACACCCGCCGCCTCAACATGTTGAGTTTCGGAATGGGGTGCGCCCTCGCGGCGGCAGCGGGTGTGATTCTGTCACCGGTTTTTCCCGTAACGCCGAGCGCAGGAGTTCCCGTGGCCCTGACCGCATTCGTCTGCGTGGTGCTGGGCGGGATGGGCTCCATGTGGGGGTGCGTGGCCGGCGGCCTGGTGCTGGGCCTGGTGGAAAACCTCGGAGCAGCCTTCGTGTCGACCGGATACAAGCACGTGTTCATGTATCTGATCCTGATCCTGGTGCTGCTGATCCGGCCCTCGGGGTTATTCGGGCGGAGTGAGACCTGATGGATATGAGGATGACAAAAAACAGATGGCTGCTGGCAGCGGGACTGGTTGCATTCGCCCTTCTGCCTTGGGGGCTGGGTGTCTACCACCAGCATATCATGATCGTCTCGCTGTTCTATGTCATGATGGCCGCCTCGTGGAACCTTCTGGCCGGCTACACCGGGCAGGTCTCCTTCGGCCATGCCGCATTTGCAGGCATCGGTGCCTACGCCTCGGGAATTCTGGCGGCCAAGGCCGGCGTCAACCCCTGGGTGGGAGTGGCTGCCGGCACCCTGCTGGCCGCGATATTCGGGTTCCTCGTGGGGATCCTGTGCCTCAAGCTGGGAGGGATCTACCTGTCACTCACCACCCTGGGGTTCTCGGAAATCCTGCACATCATCATCAACAACGAGTACGAGATCACCCGCGGTACCATGGGGCTTCAGGTGCCCGGTCTGTTGAGCGAGTATTCCAAACTCGCCTATTTCTACATTTTCCTGGCGGGAGCGCTGTTGACCCTGGGTGTCGTCTACCGGCTGATCCACTCCGACCTGGGGCTCAACTTCCGGGCGGTGCAGAACGACGAGCGGGCCGCGGCCTCCCTCGGCGTGGACGTGGTGAAGGTGCGGGTGTTGGCCTTCACCGTATCCAGCGCCCTGGCGGGCATGGCCGGAGCCCTCTATGGGCATTACCTGCTGTTGATAACCCCCCAGATCCCGTCCCTGGACCAGCAGTTCCTGGTACTGTCCATGACCGTGATCGGCGGAATGGGATCATTCGTGGGTCCGGTCATCGGCGCGTTTGGCCTGGAGATTCTCTCGGAATACATTCGGGCTTACGGTGAATACCATGTGTTGGCCTTCGGCCTTGTGGCCCTGGCCGTGGCCCGCTTTGCCCCCAGGGGAATGGTGGGAATTTTCCGGAGTGTCTGGGAGCGCAGACGGCAGGCGGCGGTTCACCCATCGCTGCCGGCGGAAAGTCCATAAGGAGAGGTGATGGACGTGGCGTTATTGCAAGGACGCGGATTGAGCAAACGCTTCGGCGGCGTGCAGGCCCTCGAGGAGGTGGACTTCGAGGTGCAGGCCGGAACCATTGTCGGCCTGATCGGGCCCAATGGTGCGGGCAAGACCACCCTCTTCAACATCGTGGCGGGCACCTTCCCCCCGAGTTCCGGGGTGGTTCTCTTCGGAGGCCGAACCATCACCGGGATGCCGGCGTTTCGCATCTGCCGCCAGGGCATTGCACGCACGTTTCAGGTGACCCGTCCCTTTGGCGAGATGACCTGTCTCGAGAACGTAGCCGTGGCGGCCGTGAATCGTCACCCGGGCTGCCCGAAGGAACAATGGATGACGCTGGCCCGCGAGAGCCTGGCCGCGGTGGGTCTGGAGGCCCTCAAGGACACGGCGGCCAAACACCTCAACGTGGTCCAGAAAAAACGGCTGGAGATCGCCCGGAGCCTCGCCACCGAGCCGACCCTGCTCATGCTCGACGAGGTGCTGGGCGGGCTCAATACCCAGGAGATCCAGGAAGCTATCGGGTTCATCCGGCGGCTTCGCGATGATCGGGGGCTCACCGTCTTCTGGATCGAGCATGTGATGGGCGCCATCATGCAGGCCACCGAAAAGGTGATCGTACTGGACCAGGGGCGGGTCCTCACGGTCGGCCCCCCCCGGGAGGTCGTGGCCGACGAGCGCGTGATTCACGCGTACCTGGGAGATTGACATGCTGAAGGTTTCGGGAGTCGACGTCTATCGCGGGGAGACCCAGATTCTCTGGGACATCGCCCTCGAGGTGAGCGCCGGAGAGCGGGTGGCCATCCTCGGCAGCAACGGAGCGGGAAAATCTTCATTGATGGCCGCCATCACCGGGGTGCTCCCGCTCCGCAACGGCGATATCCGTTTTCAAGGGCAGTCCCTGGCAGGGCTCAAACCCTACCAGGTGACCCAGCTGGGCATCGCCCTGGTACCTGAGGGGCGACGGGTCTACAAGGATATGACGGTACGCGAAAACCTGGAAATGGGCGCCTTCCCGAAACGCGGACGTCCGATGCTCAAAGGGTCCATGGCTCGTGTCTTCGAGCTGTTCCCCAAGCTGCGTGAACGCATGCATCAGCGGGGCGGCACCCTGTCGGGCGGCGAGCAGCAGATGCTGGCCATCGGGCGCGCCCTCATGAGCCTTCCCGAGCTGCTCCTGGTCGACGAGCTCTCCCTGGGACTCGCCCCCCGGGTGACCAAGGAGATCTACGCGGCGCTGGAGGGTCTGGGGAAGGAGACCACGGTCCTGATGGTTGAGCAGAACGTGGAACTGGCCCTCAAACACTCCCGGCGGGCCTACATCGTGGAGAGCGGTCGGGTGACCCGCATGGGCATGTCGGCCGATCTGATGGACGACACCGACATCCGACGGGCGTATCTGGGGATGTGACCGCAATGGACCGACGACGTGAAGGGCTTGATCGAGTGAATAGCGGCCCCCCGACCGTAATTATCGAACCAGAAAGGACGCCATCGCCATGAACAATGACAAAGTGGTTATCGTTGCCGGCGTGAGAACCCCCATCGGGCGTTACCTCGGTGGTCTGCGGGAGGTTGCCGCGCACGACCTGGGAGCACTGGTGTTAAACGCCGTTGTCGAAAGAATCGGCCTGGATCCCGGGCTGGTGGAAGAGGTCGTCATGGGCCAGTCCTACCAGAACGGCGAATCGGTCAACATCGCCCGCATGGCCCTGCTGGCCGCCGGTTGGCCGGTGGAGGTGCCGGGCATCACGCTGGATCGACGCTGCTGTTCCGGACTCGACGCCGTGTGCTATGCGGCCATGCTCATCGGCAGCGGAAACGCGGACATCGTCGTGGCCGGAGGCGTGGAGAGCATGAGTCGCGCCGAGTTTTACATCCCCGGGAATTTCATCAAATGGGGATTGGAAGGCGGCAAGGACCCCAAGTGGGGTTTCCTGCCCAAGGGCCACGGAGCGCTGTCCATGTGGGGACTGCCGTTTTTCGACCGGATTCAGCGCGCCCGGGTCATGTCCCAGCCGGTGGATCGATTCGGTGAGCTTAATTCCATGATGACATGGGCCGAAGCGGCCGCCCGGAATGAGGGCATCACCCGCGAGGACGCCGACGCCTGGTCCGTCCGCAGCCACCGGAAGGCCTGCGAGGCCATCGCTTCCGGCCGGTTCGCCCGGGAAGTCGTTCCCGTCCCCCTCAAAGGCAGAAAAGGGGAAGCGCTTTTCACCGACCGGGACGAGCCGCCCCGGAAGGATACCACGATAGAGAAGCTGGCCCGGTTGGCCACGGTTTACCCGGACGGCATCTGTACGGCCGGCAACTCGTCAACGGAAAACGACGGTGCCGCGGCGGTGGTTGTCATGTCAGCGGCCAAAGCGCGTGAACTGGGGTTTAGCCCCATGGCCAGCATCGTCTCCCATGCCGTAGCGGCCGCCGACCCGACCCTCACCTACCCCGCCGTGCCCGCCGCCGTAGACAAGAGCCTGCGGAAAGCGGGTATCGCCATCGCCGACGTAGACCTGATCGAAATCCAGGAGGCTTTCGCCGCCCAGGTGCTGGCCGATGCAAAACTCATGGGAATGACCGCGTCCGACCGTGAAACACGGGTTAACGTCAACGGTTCCGGGATCTCCCTGGGACACCCCATCGGCGCCACCGGTACCATGCGGCTGGTTACCCTGCTCCACGAAATGGAGCGGAGAGAGGCCCGCTATGGTATGGTAACCATCTGTGGCGGCGGCGGCCAAGGGATCGCGGCCATTTTTGCCAATACCCACCAGACGAACCGATAGCCCGCATCTTTGAAGGAGTACGGACATCATCATCCGCAAGATGCCATCCGGCCCCAGGTCCCGGTCATTGGCACGGGGCAACCGGTGAGCAGGGCAAAGCCCGCTGTTTTTCTTGCATGCAGGTCTTGCAGTGATATCGGAACCCTGCTAAATCAATGGGATACCGGATTAATGCCAAGTGAAAGGGGGGAACCCGACACCCAGGATAGAAATCAGAAGCGCGGAGGCATTCCGCCAATCATGGCTACACATTCATTAAAAAGGAGGACACCCATGTTGCATCGCCGAAAAATGCTGTTTACCGTTATCCTCGCCGTGGCCCTCGGCCTGGTGATGGCGCCGGGTTGCCTGGCCGCCAAAAAATTCTTCGCCATCGCCACCGGGGGTACCGGCGGCACCTATTACCCGCTGGGCGGGGTACTGGCCCAGGCCCTGACCACCAAAGTGCCCGACGTGATCGTCACCGCCCAATCGGGAAACGCCTCCACCGCTAATCTGAACCTGATTCGCTCGCACAGCATCGAGTCGGCCTTCGTCCAGAACAACACCGCCTTCCAGGCCTACGAGGGCACGGATCAATTCCAGGACAACCCGGTCAAGAACGTTCGCGGCATCGCCTCGCTATACCCCGAAGTGATCCAGATCGTCATCCGCAAAGATGCCGGCATCAAGACCATTGCTGATCTCAAGGGCAAAAGCGTCATCCCCGGCGACCGCGGCAGCGGCACGGCCGTGGATGCCGAAAACATCCTCAAGCAGGCCGGCATGACCTTCAATGATTTCGGTTCGCTGGACTGGTTGAGCTTTGCCGGTATTTCCCAGCGCATGCAGGACAATCAGGCCGATGCCGGATTCATTACGGCCGGCATTCCCACCTCCTCGGTGATGGAACTGGTCTCAAGCACGCCGGTTTCCATCCTCAGTCTCGATGACGCCCTGATCCAGAAAGTCACCGCCGCACATCCGTTCTACGCCAAGGTTGTCATCCCGGCAAACACCTACACCGACCAGACCGAACCGGTGAACACCGTTGCCGTGATGGCCCAATGGGTCTGCGACGCCGATGTCGACGCGGACTTGATCTACACCCTGACCAAGGCCTTGTGGGAACCCGGCTTCCACGTCCTGCGCAAAAAGGACGGTCAGCCGGAACCGGCCCCCGCCGGCGCCGAAATCATGGCCCAAGCCCATGCCAAAGGCAAAGATGTCACCCTTGCAACGGCCTTAAGCGGCATGGCAATTCCGTTGCACCCGGGCGCTGAACGCTACTACCGTGAAAAAGGGTTGATCAAATAGACGGCAACCACCGAAGTTTCAATGAACCCGAAACGGGCGCCGGCGGGTGGCCGGCGCCCCCGTACAAAGGGAATAGGGTGCGTTACCAG
>JAHLLR010000028.1 GCA_020444075.1 Deltaproteobacteria bacterium | reverse complement strand
AAAAAAACAGATACTGCTCACCCGGTGGCGGTGCCGGTTTTTTCACGATGGTGTCGGCCCTGATCACCGGCACATCGGTCCCGTTGAAATTGACAATCCGAACGGTCCCATCCACGCGAATCCAGTTTTCGTCAGTAAAGGCCGCCACGCCCGCATTCTCCACAAACACCCACACCGGCATGGCATCGGCCGCGCAGCAGAATATGGCGAACCGGAAAAGGGTCAGGTAGTTTTCCGGCATGATGTCGGGGCGGTAGACCAGTCCTTCGGTGATTACCCGCCTGCCGTCAATCTGCTTCATCTTCCGGGCGATATCCAGCAGCGACATGACGGGCGCTGGGCTCGTCCCGTCGGCGGTTCTTTTTCCGCTTTCCAGCAGGCGGGTCAGGGTCTGCTGCTCCGTACCGGTAAATTTCCTAGTCAGCGCATACGCTCCCATTCCCTGATCGACAACGGTGGTCAGGAAAAGCAACGGCGCCATGATTACGAGTGCCTGCCCGGTTGTCGTCGCCAATGGCCAGCCGGTATCATGCCGTTTCGGGCCGAACAGGATTACAAGACTAAATGCCATTAGCAGTATGGCCCCAACGCCTAAAAAAAGTCGGAACCGTGGGTGAAGGAACGCCGTGTCGTTCCCGGTAAGCAGCAGTCCGCACAGCCCAGCCAGCCACGCAAGAAATAGAAGCCCATCAAGGTAGCGGCAGACATACAGCACGCCCTTTTTTACGATCCGCCTCATCTGACCATCCATGCTCCGGTCATCATGCTCACAAATACGATGATGAAGGTTGACACTGACATGACCAGAATCAGTCGTTTTCTGAACATCCTGAAATACATGGCAATCAGCTTCAGGTCCAGCATGGGTCCCAGAACCATGAACGCCATCTGGGCGGTAAGGGGCAGCGTGGTGCGAAAAGATGCCGCCACGAATGCATCAGCCTCACTGCACAGACTCAGGAGCAACGCCAGGATCATCATGGCCAGAACGGAAAAGGGGAGCGATCCGAACCAGACGGCCAAATCGCTCAGGGCCACCAGGGTCTGCAGAGCACCGGCTACGAAGGCACCGAAAACCAGAAACCGGCCGATATCGATAAAATCCGATGCCCCATGTCGCAGTGCCCGGAAAATTTTAGCTGAAACCGGAAGGGATATATCCGCTTCCCCTGATTCGTCTATCGGCAATTCGGCCAGCGCTGTTTTCCGTGAGAAGAATCGATCGATTATCAACCCCATTGTCACCGCAATCAGATATCCGGATGCCAGCCGGCCCGCGGCCATGGCTAGGTCGCTGCCGTAGGCCACGGCGGTGGACAGGGCCACCAGGGGATTGACGATGGGCCCGCCCAACAGAAAAGCAATGCCGGCACCCAAAGGCAGGCCCTTGCTGAAAAGCCGGCGGACCACCGGCACAATGGCGCACTCACAAACCGGAAAAATCAGGCCGAGACCGGCTGCCAGGAGGATCGATGGCAGGATTCCGGTTGGAATAATGCGTGTGATCACTGTTTTGGAAACGAAGACCTCGATGAACCCCCCTAAAAATGTGCCCAGCAACATGAAGGGTAGCGCTTCCAGAAAAATGGAAACAAAGGTGACGCTAAGGGTGTCGAACCAGGGGGTGTGACGGAAAAAAAAGATCAGGAAAACAAGAGCGGAAACAAATGCAAGCTGAGCGAACAGGAACAGCCGGGCTGCCGGTGTGTCATCGCGGTTGTGGTGAGGATGAGCCTGATCTGCGGCGACGAGGGGATTCATTTATTTCATGCAATTCTTGCAGATGCCGTCCACGCGGACTTCCACCTTGTCGATGCGGCCGGGAAAGGTTTTCCACAGTGCCTCGCTGTCCACATTCAGGCTGTCCGGTGTCAGGCAGTCCATCTGGCCGCAGCGTTTGCAGTAAAAATGGGGATGGGGATGGTGGTGTGCATTGGGGGCCATGCCATAGTAAAAGGCTCTGCCGCCGGTGCTGATGCGGTCGACCAGTTCATGTTCCACCAGAAGATCCAGGATGCGATAGACGGTGACCCGGTTGATACGGTATGTCCGATCCAGGGTTTTGAAAATATCGGCGGCGGAAAGGGGGTAGCTGTTGTTGCCGATGACTTCGAGCACACGCAGCCGGTTGTCGGTTGCATCCAGACGAGCGGCGCTGAGCAGGGTCTCGTAATTGCATTGCTTGCACATGTCAGCTCCTCTGCGGATCCGCGGCGTTATTTTTTTCCGGGATAGAGGGTGTCGCGGATCTTCTCTGGCCGGAGATCAACCGCTCCACCATCAGGTTCAAAAAGAAGAAAAGGCCGGCCACCATGATGATAGAGGCACCCGAGGTGAGGTCAAAGGCATAGGAGAGCCACAGCCCGGCAACGGTAAACCCAATGCCCAATACACTGGATCCGATCATCATCTGCAGCAGGGATCGCGCGTGTTTTTCCATAATGAAGGGAGGAATGGTCAGCAACGCGATCACCAGGATCAGTCCGACGACCTGGATCACCATCACAACCGTCACTGCCAGCAGACCGATGAGCAGAAAGTACAGGGCGGTCACCGGCACCCCGCGGATGCGGGCGAACTCCTCGTCGTAGGAGAGGGCCAGCAGGTCTTTGTAGTATACCGCCACCAGGGCGACGATGCCAAGACCCATGACGATCATAATCCACAGTTCGCTGTCCGGCACGGTCAGGATGCTGCCGAACAGGTAGCTCATGAGATCCACGTTGTAACCGGGGCTCAGGTCGATCAGGATGATGCCGCAGGCCATGCCCAGAGCCCAGATGACGCCGATGATCGTGTCGGCCCGGTGCCTCGCCTTCAGGGTGACGGCGGCCATGATCATGGCCGCCGCCAGGGAAAAACCCAGGGTCCCCGCCAGGTAGGGCAGGCCGAAGTAAAAAGCCAGACCGATGCCGCCATAGGCGGCGTGGGCGATGCCGCCGGAGAGGAAAACGATACGGTTGACCACCACCAGGGTGCCCATGATGCCGCAGATGATACTGGCCAGCAAACCGGCGGCCAGGGCATTGCGCATGAACTCGAACTGCAGGGCTTCAATCATCGGTCACTCCTTGTGGTGCTGCAGTACCCGGTGAGGCAGGTGGCCGTGGGTGATCAGCTCCACGGGGCAGGTCTCTTCCACCGTGCACGGGTACATGGCTTCGAGCATGTCACCGGTGATCTCGGCCTGCTGATGGTAGTGCAGCCGGCGGTTCACGCAGGCCACAGACTTGACATAAGTGGAGATTACCAGCAGGTCGTGGCTGACCACGATAATGGTGATATCCCTGTTTAATCGTTTGAGCAGTCTGAAAAAGTCGGTCTGACCCTTGGAATCGATGCTTGCCGTGGGTTCGTCCAGCAGCAGCAGCCGGGGTCGCGTCACCAGAGCCCGGGCGATGAACACGCGCTGCCGCTGGCCGCCGGACAGTTCGCCGATGCGGCGGTGGGCAAGGTCAACCATGTCGATCCGATCCAGCGCCTCAAGAGCATCCCGCCGGTCCTGCCCGGCGTTTTTAGACCATCTTTTCCCCGGGGCCAGCTTGCCCATGAGCACCACGTCCAGGGCCGTGATGGGAAAGCTGCGGTTGATGTGAACATCCTGGGGTACGTAGCCGATGTGATGGGAGACCCGCGCCGCCGGTTTTCCCATGACCCGGATCCGTCCCCGCCCGGGTTTGAGCAGTCCCAGCATGAGCTTGAGCAGGGTGGTCTTACCTCCCCCGTTGGGACCGATCATGGCGATGAAATCCCCCGCCCCGACCTCGAGATTGATGTCTTCGAGGACCTGTTGCCCGTTGTAGGCAAAATCAAGTGCCTCAATGTGAATGATGGGTTCATTGATGGTGTGCTCATTTGAAAGCATTTTTGATTTCCTCGGCTGCACGACGCAAATTGGTTGCCCAGTCCGCTGCCAGCGGATCGACAACGGCTACCCGGCCACCGATCGCTTGGGATACCTGTCGGGCACTTTTTGAAGAAAACTGGGGCTGAACGAAAACCACCTTGATCTGATTCAACCGCGCCTGTTCGATCAATTGCTTCAGTTGCGCCGGCTTGGGGCTTTTGCCCTCAATCTCGATGGACACCTGTTTCAGGCCGTAGGTGTGGGCGAAGGTTCCCCAGGAGGGGTGAAACACCATGAAGGAGGCCCCCTTCAATCCGTCAAAGGTCGACCTCAATTGGGCATCCAGATCGACGATTTCCAGGATAAACGCCCGATAATTGGCTTCGTAGGCTGCCCGGTTGGCCGGGTCGATGGCCTGAAGTGCCGTGAGGATCGACCGGGCCTGCAACATCACCAGCGGCGGGGAGAGCCAGATGTGCGGGTCGAGTCCGCCTTGATGGTGATCGTCGGCTTCCTGTTCATTGGGGTGGCCATGGCCCGCCATGGGAAGTTTCATGATGCCATGATCGGTGTGAACCACCTGCATGCGAGGATTTACGGCGGTTATTTTGGGTAACTTCGCGGTCTCGAATTCGATGCCGATGGCAAAATACAGCACGGTCTTTGATAAGGCCACCATCTGCTGCGGTTTGGGCTCATAGGTGTGCGGATCGGCGCCGGGCTCGACCAGCACATGCACATCGACCAGATCCCTGCCAATTTGTTGCACAAAGTAACCCTGGGGGGCGATGCTGACGAAAACGGAAATCCGTTCTGCCGCCCAACCGCTGGTAACCATTCCATAAGAAATTGATAGGGCAATAAATATTGATTTTATTAAGCTGTTCATCGTCCGCCTTGCATGCCTTTTCGCATTTTAAATTCGATGCAAACACTTTGATGCAAATTTATTGCATTGAAGCCGAATTGGCAAGGTCTGTTGGTAAAAAAGAGACGACGTAAGGCGGTTGGGGCGGAATGTTCTAAAAACCCCAGCCGATTCCGGTCTGATAGTTCTCTCAGATAATGCCGGCCTCGGATTTTCGTATCCAGCCGATCTTGTCCTCGGTGTATCGGACTAACAGATGGGTGTCGGTTTCGCGCTCGACGCGGACTTTGGTGCCGGCGTGCAGGACGAAAAGCTGGGTGGCGCTTTCGGTGAAACCGGAACGCACGGCGACTTTTTCGGGAAGAATCACCGCCTGGCGGATTCGCGCGGCCTCGACATAGTTGAAGGCGGCCGTGGCACTGAAGACCACCGCGGCGGCGGCGACCAACAGCACGGAGGGGCGCAGAAGACGTTTTTTCCGGATAACAAAAACCGACAGAGCAATCCACAGGGCTGCATTGAGGAGGATGGCGATCCAGCGGACGGTTGAAGGACTCAACTGGTATTTCCAGAAAAAGAGAATATGCAGCAGCGGCGATTCCTTATCACCGCGTTCATCCTTGGTGAGGGTCAGGGCATAGTCGTAGTTGAAACGCAGGTCCGGGTCGTGGGGAATGCGTTTCAGGGCCCTTTCGTACCACAGCAGGGCATGGCCCAGATCATTGTTTTTCAAATAGGCGTTGCCCAGATTGTAGAAGAGTTTGCCGCTATTCACTCCGGCTGCGGCGATGCTTTCAAAGGCGGTGATGGCCGCCGGCCAGTCGCCGTTGCGGTAGGCTTCGGTACCGTCGATAAATGTGCGGGCGTTTTGCGTTGCCGGGGCCGAAGCGGCAAATGTCAGGAGCAGCAAGAGAATTACGGCTGCAGGCAAAAATGGTTTCATCGGGTCAGCCTCCGCACGGCCTGACGGGTCCGGTCCAGAAGGTCGGCCCGCTTTTCTTCGTCGAGCCTGCCGCCGGAGTAGTTGAAGCTTTCGATCTCCTCCAACAGTCGGGCAGTGGCGGCGGCATCATCCCTATTCCACCCGATTTCCAGCAGCTGATCGCTGGCCTCCGACCAGGTCAGGGAGGTGCCCAGGACGCCCTGCCTGCCGAGGATGGCCGATACCAGTGCCCGGTAGAGGGCCGAGAGAAAATCGGCATCCGTGCTGTCGGCGGCGGCAGCGGTTTTGATGGCCTGCCTGGTCCGATCGGCCATGATTCGTCCGGGTGAGTCATCCCTTCGGGTCATGCGCACGATGGTTCCGGTTAACATGAAGCCCAGCACCGGTATGATCAAAAATACGCCGAACCACAGGGGGGACATGTACCGCTGGGGCGTCAATGTCTCCAGTCCTTCTTTCAGCGGAAGGATATCCCGGCCGGTAAACTCGACCCGCTTTTTAAGCGAAGGGGTCTGCGCGGGGGCGGCCCGGAACACATCGATGTCGGTTGCTGCCGTCTCGGATGGCGCAACCGTGATATCAAACGCCGATGTTGAGATGTCACGGTACTGTCCGGATTCCACATCGAAATAAGTCAACACGACCGGATCGATGCGGTATTGACCCGGCTTCACGGGGACCAGGGCCGTACGGAAAATTTTGCTTCCTGAATAGCCTTGCGGGCCCGGTTGAATCTGCTCTTCGGGATGATCGGCATAGGCCTTGAATTCGGCCGGTGCGGGAATCGTCGGTTCCGGGGCATCCATGATGTTGCCGGTTCCGCTGATGGTGACGGCCAGCGTGGCGGAGTCGCCCACCTGTATGGCCGTTTTGTCCAGGCTTGAGGAAATCTCAAACCGGCCCACCAGACCGGAGAACGATGTTCCCTGAGGCCTTGAAGGAAGGTCCCTTACCTGGACCGCGATGGGGTTGGATTCCAAGACGCGGGTGGTCATTTCGCCGCGCCCGAAAAAAGCGTCCATGCCGGAAAAGGGACGCGGCCGTCGGCTTCGCTGCAGCAAACTCACCTGAAGCACGGCCCGTTCAATTTCCAGTTCTCCGGTTTTTACGGGCACCAGGATGAAAACCACCTCCGTCACAATGAATTCCCGTCCGTTGATTACCGTTCGATAGGATTTGCGGTTCTCCAGTTCCTCGGCATTGAACCCGTTGAATTCCGGGGCCTGGAACTTGGCGTCGGCCACCTGGACGGCATTAAAAAGCCGGAAGGTATAGACGATCTGCTGACCGATCCACGGCGATGGTTCCGAAACGTCGGCAGTGACATAAACATCCCGCTGCCCGCTGGCGGCCGGCGGTTCCCGGGAAACCGTTACGCTGATGGGGGCCGAATAGTGGACCTTGCCGTCGATGGTCACCGGGATGGCCGGAATGGTCAGGTTTCCGGCCTTCAGCGGGATCAGGACATAATTGTGGATCAGTTGCCGGGAGGTCTTGCCGTTGATCATCTGGAAGCTGCTGCTGGATCCGCGGGGGATGGTTTTGAAATCGGCAAGCCCGGAAAGATCGACCTCCCCCTCGCCGCCGTCGATGATCACCTGCAGAGAAATGGACTCCCCCACGGTGGCCTTGTTGCGGTCCACCACGGCGCGCACGGTGGCGGCATCGGCAGTTGCCGTGGCCGCCAGCAACAGTGCCATCGCCATGACCAGTTGTCGGACCATTACCAGTCTTTCTCCACGTTTCGTTTGCCGGTGGCGGGCATGAGGGCCCGGCCCGGCTGATCCTGGAGGCGGTTCAGCATCCGCTCAGCCTGCCGGGGGTCGCCCGCCGGCTCGCCCGTCCGGGCCGATTGGGATGGGGCGGATTGTTGTCGATTGTCCTGGGGCTCATCGGGCCGGCCTGGCTGTTGTTCCTGATCCTTGTCCATTTCATTGCCAAACTCGGGGCGTTGCTGCTCTTGTCCGCCATCCGGTTGGTTTTCCCGGGTTCCACCCTGTTGCTGCTGCTTCTGATCCCCGGGCGGTTGTGACTCTCCTTTTTCTTCGGGCTTGGAGTCGTTTTCCCGGTCCTGATCGTCTTTGTCCTGATTCTTCCGGCCGTCTTTCGATTGCTGCTGTTGCTGCTGCTCCATGACCTTTTTCACGAAGGCCAGGTTCTCCTTGGTCTGTCGGTCGTCGGGGTCGATGGCCAACGCCGCCTCGTAGTGGCCGATGGCTTCCTTGGGTTTGCCCCTGCGAAATTCGGCGTTGCCCAGGTTGTAAAGCGCTTTGCGTTTCAACTGCGCGTCGTGGGTCTCCAGCACCTGCTTATAGTGTTCGGCGGCTGCATCGAAATTACCGGTTTTATAGTAGGCATCGGCTACATTGTAAAGCGTTTCAGGTTTATCCGGGGCGTTGAGTTGGGCATCGGTGAAATGTTTGAGGGCCTGCTCGAAGTCTCCTTTTTCATAGGCGGCCATGCCGTCGCGGGTGTCGTCGGCATTGGCCGATTGCTGCGGTACGAGCATCAGCACGGCCGCCAGCGAGACCACTATGGTTTTGCGGGTAACGGGCAGCATCAGTTCGGCCACGAGGCAGAGCAGGGCCAGGGCCAAAGGCCACTGGAAACGATCCTCCCACACCTGCTTGCGGCCCGAAGAGACGGTTTGCATTTCCATTTTTCCTCGAATTTCATCGGTGTAGATGGCCTCCAGATCCATGTCTCCGGCGACGGAGCGCACGTAGGTGCCGCCGGTGAGGACGGCCATTTTTTTGAGGGTGTTTTCATCCAGCCGGGACAGGACAATCTGCCCGGCGCGATCTTTTTTGAAGCCGCCGGCGGGTTCGGGAATCGGTACCCCGTCGCTGCTCCCCACACCGATGCAGAAGAGCTTGATTTGATTTTCTTTCAAGGTTTCCGATGCCTTCAGGGGGTCGCCGTCACCCGTGTTTTCACCGTCGGTGATCAGGATCACGGCTTTGTCCGAGGCGCTCTTTGGGTCGAAGCTGTTCAGGGCCGTGGCCAGTGCACCGGTGATGTCGGTGCCGCCCACCGGGAGAAAATCGGGCGAGAGGGAATTCAGAAACAGATTGAAGGCCTCGTAATCCAGGGTCAACGGGCACTGAAGAAAGGCGGTGCCGGCAAAGGCCACGAGCCCCACGCGGTCACCTTGCAGCATGGACAGCAGGTCGAATACTTCACGCTTGGCCCGCTCCAGTCGGCTGGGCTGGATGTCGGCGGCGGTCATGGAGCGTGAACAGTCCAGGGCGATGATGATGTCCACTCCCCGCTGGCGGACCTCCTGCCAGCGGTAGCCGTATTTGGGTCCGGCCAGGGCCACGGCGGTAAAGAGCACCGTGCCCACGAGCAGCCATCCCTTGACCCATCGACGGACACCGACGGTGTCCGGGGCGATGACGCCAAGGCCGTGGGTGGAAGAAAACCGGTGCAGGATTTCACGTCGCCGGCGCATCCCATAGAAGAGCACCAGCAACAGCAGCGGTGCGGCCCAGATGAAAAACAGCATTTCGGTCCTGAAAAAAGTCATGGCCTCAAAAATATCATGGAATGATCAGATATCTCGTGTTGCGCAAGGTTACGTAAAGGGGCAGCATTACCAGTGCCGGGATCAACAGCCAGGGGTAAATCTCGTTGTATTCGGCAAACAGGTTCACCTTGACATCGGTGGTCTCCATGGCATTGATGGTGTCATAGATCTGTTGCAGCCCCTCTAAATTTTCGGCCCGGAAATAAAGCCCCCCGGTTTTGTCGGCAATGGCCCGCAGGGTGTCTTCGTCGATATTCACCTGCTGGTACACATAGCGCTCGCCGAACAGGGGGTCTTTGACCAGATAGGGTGCCTTGCCCCGGGTGCCCACACCGATGGTGTAGATCTTGACTCCTTTTTGGACGGCGATTTCACCGGCGGTGTCCGGCGAAAGTTCGCCGGCATTGCTTTGGCCATCCGTGAGCAGGATAATGATATTGGACTTGCTCTCAATGTCGGCCAGACGTTTCAAAGAGATGCCGATGGCATCGCCAATGGCCGTGCTTTTGCCCGCGGCACCGATTTCCAGACGGTCCAGGATGCTGACCATGGTGTTGTAATCCCGGGTCAGGGGCAGCTGCGTGTAGGCGTGGGTGCCGAAAACCACCATGCCGATGCGGTCGCCGTTGCGTTTGGAAACGAATTCCTGCACCACCCCTTTTACCGCCTCCAGCCGGTTGACGACGCGTCCCTTTTCCTTGAAATCAAGGGCGGCCATGCTTTCGGAAAGGTCCAGGGCCAGTATGATGTTGATGCCTTTGGTGAGCACTTCAGTGCGCTCGGTGCCCCACTGGGGGCGGGCCAGGGCCATCACCATCAGGCAAAGCACCGCGTATTTGATGGCCGGAACCAGCCGGCGCATCCGCAGGGCCGCCGATGCCGGGATGCCCGTTGCGGGAAACAGGGCGCTGCTGGCCATGGTCGGGGTCCGGTGCCGCCGGTAGCGATACCAGACCATGGCCGGCACGATCAGCAGGAGAAAGAGAAAATAGGGGGATGCAAAACGGAACATAAGTTTATTAAATCACAGTAATAAATATCCAAATAACAAATAAATCACAAAAACCAAAACTCAAATTCCAAACAAGTGCATGCAATGATCGTGTTTTCCGTTGGGATATTGGTTATTGGAAATTATTTGGGATTTGCGATTTGTTTTTTGGAATTTTTCTCAAACATGGGAATGATCTCACTTTGTTTATCCTGATCTTTTTCATCTTCAATATTAGCCGGTTGCGTAGTCTTGCGCACAAACTCACGGGCAAAAAACAGATCCGATTCCATCTGTTTTTCCACCACCGTTTCACTGCCGAATTTCACCGGATCCATGCTTCGGCACAGGCCTCTCAGACGTTGGGCCAGGTCGTTGTCAATAGGCAGCCGATTGATGCAGGGCATGAACTCTTCGGTGGTCATCTCCGGGGCGCCCACGGCGAAACGTCCGAAAACATAGTGCCGCAGAATGGCTGAAAGGCGGAAATAGAAGGTTTTACCGTCCAGCCGTCGGACATCGGAAATCTCCTCAAGGGCCTGCATGGCCGTCATTTCCGGGGGCAGGTCGGGAACGATGGTTTCGATGGTCCGATCCTTTTTGCGTTTTTTCCAGAACCACCAGCCGGCCGCCAGAATCGCCGCCGCGGCCAGGGCCAGCAGCACGGGGACCAGCCAGGGGGCATCGATGCCCACCGATACCGGCGGCAGGATGTCGTGGATGTCGGTCATGGGTGCCGGGGTATTTGGTGGGGCCGATCCGGTCGCTGTCAGCGGGTCGGCAGGGGCCGCTTTTTCCTCGCCCATTACCCCCGCCACCTGGAAGACCGCCAACAAAAGGAAAACAATCCCGACGATATAGAATTTACGACAATGGTTTTGGCGCGGCCAGAGGGAGGACGCTGTATTAAAAATACCGCGACGACCGATAACGCTGTCCAAAACCATTGTCGTGAATTCTATCCTCATCGCCGCCGCCGCTCCCGGTACCTGAAATAGCCTACCAGGGCATCGGCCGCATCGCCGTCGGTGGGCATTTCGATGCAGTCCATGTCCATGGCCTTGTGCGTTTGCACAATCTGCTCGTGAACCGCATGCCGGCTGGCCTGGTAGCGCCCGCGGGTGGTCCGGTCAGAGGCGTCCAGATAACGCACGGCCCCGGTTTCAAGATCCCGAAAGGCGATGATGCCGCCGTCGGGCAATCGAAATTCACCCGGATCGGTGACCAACACGCTGATCAGTTCGTGCTTTCTGGAGGCCGACTTGATCCGCAAGGCGGTGTTCCGGCCGAAATCTTCAGTCAGAAAATCGGAGATCAGGAAGGACACCGTTCGTTTGCGGCACACCCGGGCCAGAAAATCCACGGCCGCGACGATATCGGTTCCGGTGTGCTCGGGCTGGAATGTGAAGATTTCTCGGATAAGCCGCCACACGTGGGCCGATCCTTTTTTGGGTGGGATGTAGCGCTCCACCTGATCGGTGAACAAAATGGCACCGGCCTTGTCGTTGTTGCGGATGGCGTTGAAGGCCAGGATGGCGGCGATTTCCGCGGCCGTTTCCCGCTTGATGCTTTGCGTGGTGCCGAAGCGGCCCGATCCGCTCATGTCCACCAGAAGCATGACCACCTGCTCGCGTTCCTCGCGGTAGCGCTTGATGAAGGGCTTTCCCATGCGGGCAGACACCTTCCAGTCGATGCTTTTCACTTCATCGCCGGGGGAGTACTCGCGGACTTCCTCGAACTCGATGCCCGCCCCCCGGAAGACCGATCGGTATTGCCCGGCCATCAGCGTGTTGACTACGCGGCCGGTCTTGATGTGGACTTTCTTTATTTTCTTGATGATGTCGGGGGAAAGCATATCACGGCACTTCAACCGAATCGAAGATGCGGCCGATGATCTGGTCGGTGTCGATATCTTCGGCTTCGGCTTCGTAGGTCAACAGGATCCGATGACGCAGCACGGCCGGGGCAATGGTCTTCACGTCCTGAGGCGTCACATAGGCGCGGCCCTGAAGAAATGCGTAGGCCCGGGCGGCCAGGCTCAGGAAGATGGTGGCCCGGGGCGAGGCCCCGAACTGGATGTAGTTGGCGACATCGATATTGTAAGCCGCCGGGCTGCGGGTGGCAAACACCAGGTCCACGATGTAATCTTTAAGCTTCTCGTCCATGTAGACGCTGTTGATCAACTGGCCGATGGCCCGGATTTCCACAGGATCCAGCACCGGCTGCACCGGCTGTTGGGTCTCGAAGCCGACCCGTTTCATGATCTCCTTCTCTTCGACCTTGTCCGGGTAGTCGATGAGAATCTTGAGCATGAACCGGTCAACCTGGGCTTCGGGCAGCGGGTAGGTACCTTCCTGTTCGATGGGGTTCTGGGTGGCCATGACCAGGAAGGGGTCCGCCAGCGGGAAGGTGGTTTCGCCGATGGTGACCTGGCGTTCCTGCATGGCCTCCAACAGCGCCGACTGGACCTTGGAAGGGGCCCGGTTGATTTCGTCGGCCAGAATGATGTTGTTGAACAGCGGGCCCTTTTTTATGCTGAAGTCACCGGTTTTGGGGCGGTAAATTTCCGTTCCCACCAGGTCGGCCGGCAGCAGGTCGGGGGTGAACTGGATGCGTTTGAAGTCGGCGCGGACCGTATCGGCCAGGGCTTTGACCGCGCTGGTTTTGGCCAGCCCCGGCACCCCCTCGATGAGAATGTGCCCCCGGGTGAACAGCCCCATGAGCAGGCCGTCGATGAGGCCCCGCTGACCCACCAGGACCTTGCCGATCTCTTCCCGGATCCGGTTGACCACGAGATGCTTTTCTTCGATCTGTGCTTTCAGTTCTTCCAGTGGCACGGCGTTCTCCTTTTGCCCAAGGGTCGGATCTGTATCCGGGCGAGTGGTATCCCGGCAGAGATGCGTCGGGAATTAAATCAACGGGAAAATAAATAAGGAACCCGGTATTGTCAAGGCGCTTGAAACCGATGGCCGGCTGCCGGCGGATCTTGGTCGGCTGAAGGTCAAATTCGATCTCAAAATTAAGGGTGACGATCAAGTTGCCGTGGTGAATGTGAACTATATTTTGCTTGATGATAAACCTTGTGGTAAAAAGACAAACGGCTCTCCGACGACCCTTCAGCCGACGCCTCAAAAGGATGTAAATTATGAAAATCACCAGTATCCAGTTGGAAAGACGGGAGATTTCAAAAACGGAAGCCACGGCGCATGCCCTGGCGCTGGTGGATCAGGCGTCGTCGAGCGATCTGATCCTGCTTCCCGAAATGTGGCCCTCCGGTTTTTTCCGTTTCGACCGTTACCCGGTCGATGCCGAACCCATTGACGGGCCGGTCGTCCAGGCGTTCAGGGACAAAGCCGCGGCGATACGGCGCCACATTCTGATGGGCAGTTTTGTCGAGCGGAATACCAAAGGGCTGTTCAATACCAGCCTGCTGATCGACCCCCACGGGAAGGTGACCGCCGTTTACCGCAAAATCCATCTGTTCGGCTACCAATCCAGCGAGCGCGATCTGCTCACCGGCGGCACGGAGGTGGTCGTGGCCGACACGCCGTGGGGTAAGGCCGGATTGGCTACCTGCTACGATCTGCGGTTTCCGGAACAGTTTCGGAAAATGGTCGATCGCGGGGCGGTTTTTTTCCTGGTGGTCTCGGCCTGGCCGGCGGTTCGCCTGGACCCCTGGGTAATTTTTAATCGTGTACGCGCCATGGAGAACCAGGCTTTTCTGATATCGAGCAACTGCGCCGGCTCCGATGCCGGATCCCTCTACGCGGGTCACAGCATGATCGTCGACCCGTTGGGAAACATCCTGGCCCAGGGGGGAGAGAAGGAGTGTATGATTACGGTGGAAATCGACATGGATCAAGTGGCGTCCGTGCGTAAGGAATTCAGTGCGCTGCATGACCGGGTCGACCTGGGGTAGATTTGCCCAACTTAACCAATTCTGAAAGGAGTCTTCTCATGTCGAAAAAACTGTGGGTAGCAGTCGGTCTGGTCCTGTGCGCGGTGTTGATCGGAAGTCCCGCGGCGGCTGTCGTGGAACTGAACATCGCCACCACATACAGCGGTGCCAATATGCACGCTGAAACCTGCCGCGAATTTGCCAAGCGGATCAACGAGGCGCTGCCTGGAGAAGTCGTCCTCACGGTTCACGAAGGCGGGGCCCTGGGGCTCAAGGACGAAGACCGATTCACGGCCGTAGCCGACGGCATTGTACCGATTCAGAGCGTGCTGATGGGTGCCGCCGTGGGCACGTCGCCGATTTTCGGTCTCAGCACCTCGCCTTTTCTGATCAAGAATTTCAAGGAGGCCAGACTCCTCCTGGATATCGTTAGGCCGGAATACGATGCGGAGGCCAAAAAGTTCAACCAGATGATTCTGTATACGGCACCCTGGCCGCCCAGCTCGATTCATGCCAACCGGCCCATCAAAAAATACGAGGACCTGCAAGGCCTGCGCATCCGGACCTATGACAAGAACGGCACCGAGGTCCTTAAAAAGGCCGGGGCCAACGCCGTCGTCATGTCCTGGGGGGATGTTTATCCCGCCCTGGCGACCAAAACCATCGACTCGGTTCTGACGTCGTCCCAGAGCGCGGTCGCCGGCAAATTCTGGGAAGTGCTTTCCGACACCACCCGCGTCAACTTCGCCATTCCGCTGAACATGATCAATATCAACCTGGACAGTTTCAATGCCCTGACCCCCAAACAGCAGGCGGTCTTTGTGAAGATCGGCAAGGAAATGGAAATTCGCCAGTGGCAGATCGCCGAGGAAGCCATGGTCAAGGATGAGAAGACCTGCGCCGACAACGGCATGACCATCACCACCGAGGTCTCCGATGAACTTGCCGCCAAACTGCGCGCCAGCGGTCAGGACGTCATTAACGACTGGCTGAAAAAGACGGGCAAGGTCGGTGAGGCGGTTCTGGCCAAGTTTGACAAAGAACGCAAAACGCTCAAATAGCAACGATCGGTTTTTCAACGGGGGCCGTGAGTTACGGCCCCCTGACAATCTGTGCGTTTTCAGCTCCCCGCAAACGGCCGCCAATGTCCGACGCTGACCTGAACGAGGGGGACCTGCAGGCGCCCATCCATGGATACTGCCATGAACGCGTCACCCGAAAAGGGAAAACATCCGCTTTTTGCGGTTCTGGTGAACCCGATCAACCGGCTTTCCGATGTCGGTGCCATCCTGTCGGCCCTTATTTTTTCCGGGATGGTCCTGTTGATCCTGGCCGAGGTGATTCTGAGAAATTTTTTGGGATCCTCAACCGAGGTTTCCGGCGAGTATTCGGGATACGCCCTGGCGGCCATGATTTATCTGGGAATGGGATTTTCTTTCAGGGAGGATGCCCATATCCGCATCACGTTCCTGCGAGAACGGCTGGGGACCATGAGCGCCTTCGTGCTGGAGGCCGGCTGCATGATTTTTGCGATGGTTTTGTCCGGACTGTCGTGCGTTTTCATTTTTGACCTGGTCCTGACATCCAAAGCCCGCAATCTCACGGCCTACACGCCGGCCGAGACCCCCCTGTATATCCCTCAGGCCATCGTCCTTGTCGGAATGGTCCTGCTGACCCTCCAGATCTTCGGCCGTCTCACCGCCCTGATCGTCGGGGGACTCCAACAATTCAAAATCACCCACGACGCCGGGAAGAATTGATGAACGTCACGCTTGTTACGGTAATTGTATTGCTTTTCGGGCTGTTGGGGTCCGGTGTGTGGATCGCCATGTCGCTGATGGCCACCGCCGGCATATCGATGCAGCTTTTGACCAGCATGCCGGTGGCCAAGATCTGGGCGCAGGCCATGTGGAACAGCTTGAACAGCTGGTCCCTGGCAGCCCTGCCGATGTTCATTTTTCTCGGAGAGATGATCCTGCGCACGAGGATGTCCGATCTTCTTTTCGAGGGGCTGCGACCGTTTGTTCAGATCATTCCCGGCCGCCTGCTGCATATCAACATCCTCGGCTCGGCGATTTTTGCGGCCGTATCGGGTTCGTCCCCGGCCACGGCGGCCACGATCGGTAAAATCACCCTGCACCAGTTGAAAGAAGATGGTTACGACAAACAACTCAGCCACGGCTCCCTGGCCGGGGCCGGCACCCTGGGGCTGCTCATCCCCCCCAGCATCGTGCTGATCATTTACGGGGTGCTGGCCGAAGAGTCCATCGGCCAGCTGTTTATGGCCGGCGTGATTCCGGGGTTGATGGTCGCCGGGCTTTGCATGAGCTACGTCATCGTCCGGGTCCTGCTGAACCCGACCCTGGCCCCGGTCAAAAGAGAAAAATTCGATATCAAGGCCAAGTTTCGGGCGGTGGTCAAACTGCTGCCGGTGTCGACCTTGATCCTGTTTATCTTGGGCTCGATCTATTCCGGCCTGGCCACCCCATCCGAGGCGGCTGCCGTCGGCGCCGTCGGTTCTGTGATCGCGGCGGCGCTGCTGGGAGACCTGAAGTGGTCGAACCTGTTCGAGGCCATGAAGGGAACCATCAAAACCTCGGCCATGATCTGCTTCATCATTGCCGGGGCGAGTTTTCTGGCCGTGGCCATGGGCTATCTCAAGCTGCCGGCTCAGGTGGCGGCGTTCATCGGGTCCCTGGGCTTGAGCCCCTACATGCTGATCGCCATTCTGACCCTGTTCTACATGTTTCTGGGTTTTTTTCTCGACGGCATCTCGATGATCGTCATGACCCTGCCGATCACCCTTCCCCTCGTGGTTCAGGCGGGGTTCAACCCGGTATGGTTCGGAATCTTCCTGACGCTCGTCATCGAGGTCGGACAGATCACCCCGCCGGTGGGTTTCAATCTGTTCGTCATCCAGGGGTTGACCGGAGAGCGGCTGGAAACCGTCGCCATGGCCGCGGTTCCATTTTTCCTGCTGATTTTTCTGGCCGTGATCCTGATCACCCTGTTCCCGATGATTGTCATGATCCTGCCGATGCAGATGGCGGGATGACGGTTGTTTTTATCCACCGCGTTGTTTATAATTGCACCGGGGTTCGTGCTGTCGATAACGGTCAACAGCATACCCAGAGGAAGGATGTCCTGTCATGCGAGTCGAACTTGAGTTGACGGTCCACCGGTTGAACCGCGAGCCGGAAAAAATCGTATTCAGTGCCAAGCGGATGTTCAACGCGGGCTGGGTCGGCAGGGACCGCAAGGCCCTGCAGCACCACATCGATGAACTGGCGGAAGTTGGGGTCGCGGCACCGAAAAACATTCCCACCCTGCTGGCCTTGGGCAATCATCTGTTGACCCATAGCCGTGACATCCAGGTGCACGGACCGCAGACGTCGGGCGAAGTGGAATGGGTGCTGCTGTGGCACCAGGGAGAAATCCTGGTGACTGTCGGGTCGGATCACACCGACCGCAAACTGGAGTCGGTGTCGGTGGCCAAATCCAAGAACATGTGCCTCAACGTCATCGCCCGGGACCTGTGGCCCTATGAAGAGGTCAAGGACCATTTCGACCAGCTCCGACTGCGCTGTACGGTCACCCGCAGCGGGAAGGTGTCGCTCTACCAGGAGGATTGCTGCGGGGCGATCCTGCCGCCCGAATACTGGATCGACGATCTTCAAAAGCGCCTGGGAGGGCTCGAGGACGGTCTGGTGCTCTTCTCGGGAACGATCGGCACGGTGGAGGGTCTGGTCGCCGGCGACGGATATGACTTCCAGCTGCATGACCCGGTTTTAAACCGCACCCTTGGCCATGGTTACACCTGCGAGGTGATGGCCGGTGCGATAGAGACATTTTAGGAGGTGGGGATGGTAACGACCAGCATTGATCTTAACTGCGACATGGGTGAGAGTTTCGGCGCCTACAAGATCGGGATGGACGAGTCCGTCATTGCGTATATTTCTTCGGCCAACATCGCCTGCGGGTGGCACGCGGGCGATCCCCTGGTGATGGACCGCACCATCCGCATGGCCAAGGAACACGGCGTCAGTCCCGGCGCGCATCCCGGATATCCCGATCTGATGGGATTCGGACGTCGGGAGATGAACCTGAGCCGCGATGAAATCCGGTCCTACATGATCTATCAGATCGGGGCCCTGCAGGGGTTTTGTGCAGCCCACGGCCTGAAACTCCACCACGTCAAGCCTCACGGCAGCCTTTACCTGTCCGCCGTTGCCAACGAAGACGTCGCCCGCGGGATCGCCGAGGCGATTACCGCCGTCGACCCGGACCTTTTCTACATGGCGCTGGCCGGCCAAAAGGGCGAACTCGTCGCCGGCATCGGCAAGGAGATGGGCCTGAAGGTCATTCGCGAGGCTTTTCCGGATCGGGCCTACACCCCCGATGGCACCCTCGTACCCCGCAGCCGGCCGGGCGCGGTGATCAAGGATCCCGCCGAAGTCGCCGCCCGGGCGCTCCTGATGGCCCGGGACGGGGCCGTTGTGGCATCCGACGGGAGACGGATCGCGTTGCGGGCCCAGACCCTATGCGTCCACGGTGATACGCCGGGAGCCGTCGACCTGGTTCGACAGATCCGCCAGACCCTGGAAAACGAGAATATCCGGGTCGCCCCCTTTGCCGGCGGCCGGTGATGGGCGCCGTGGTCGTGAACCGTCAAGGTTTCGATCGACCGAAATTCCGCCTGGCCGGCGACAGGGGCCTGCTGGTGGAGTTCGGCGATGCCATCGCCCCTGAAATCAATCAAACCGTGCGGGCGATGACCTTCGCGCTGGAAACGGCCGCCGTCCCCGGTGTCCGCGAAGTGATCCCTACCTACCGCTCGGTGGTCGTGGTCTACGATCCCCTGACGACCAACCCTTCCCTGCTCGAGCCCCGGATCCTGTCCCTTTACGGGGGGACGGCCCGGATTGAGACACCCCCACCAAAAGAAAGCGTCATTCCGGTCTGTTATGGCGGGGAGTACGGGCCGGACATCGCCTTTGTGGCCGAGCATAACCACATCGGAATCGATGATGTCATCCGCCTCCATTCGGAACCCTGTTACCCCATTTACATGCTGGGATTTTCTCCGGGATTTCCTTTCCTGGGAGGGCTTTCGGAGAAGCTGCACACCCCCCGGCTGACCTCCCCGCGAACGCGGGTCCCGGCCGGCTCCGTCGGCATTGCCAACAACCAGACCGGAATCTATCCGATCGCCAGTCCGGGAGGCTGGCAGCTCATCGGCCGGTCCCCCGTGCGGCTCTTTGACCCCGAAAGGCCGAACCCCTTTCTCCTGAGTGCAGGCGACACCCTCAGGTTCGAGCCGATCACGCCGGACGAGTACCGGCGACTCGCCGTCGGAGGCCAGGATGACTGACATCTTCAACGTGCTGTCGCCGGGCGCCTATACGACCGTTCAGGATCTGGGACGATTCGGCTGGCAGCGGTTTGGCGTCCCGCCCAGCGGCATGCTGGATGATTTCGCCGGACGCATCGCCAACATGCTGGTGGGAAACCCCGACACGGCGGCGCTGCTCGAACTGACTTTCTCCGGCCCTGCCTTGAAGATCCTCGCTCCGGCGACCATCGCCTTGACGGGCGCGGATATGCCGTTTTCAATCAACGGTGCCCCGGCCGCGGGCTGGTGCGCGGTGCCTGTTCAGCCCGGTGATACGGTGACCGTCGGCATGGCGAAAAGCGGCTGCCGCGGATACCTGGCGGTTTCGCAGGGCATCGACGTGCCCCTGGTCATGGGCAGCCGTTCCTGCTATGTCGGCGCGGCAATCGGCGGTTTCAAGGGACGGCCTCTTCAGGCCGGCGATTGCCTGAGGCGTGGTTCCGGGGAGGCCGGCCATCCGGCGCGCCGGGTGCCGGCGGCGCTCGTTCCGGCGTATCCGTCCGAGATCACCCTGCGGGCGATCCCCGGCCCTCAGGATGATTTCTTCGATCATGGCCTGGATGTTTTTTTCAACGCCTGGTTCACCGTGTCGCCCCAGGCCGATCGCATGGGCTGCCGCCTCCAGGGGCCGGTCATCTCCCAGGTCGAGGGCATGCCCCAGAGCATTATTTCAGAACCGAGTCTGCCCGGGGGCGTGCAGATACCCCAGGACGGGCAGCCGATCATCCTGCTGAGCGAACAGACGGTCGGGGGATACACCAAAATTGCGACGGTGATTTCCAGCGACATCTGGCGTGTCGCCCAGGCCCTTCCGGGAGACCGCATCCGCTTTGAACGCATCGGCATAGCTGCCGCCCATACGCTTTACCACCGCCAGGCGTCGCTTCTGGAACGGATTCGCCGCGAAATGAAACTGCCGGAGGCCGGGCAGCGGTCCGGACGGGATGCACCCCATCCCGCGGCCGTTGACTGGGATTCACCGGAGGTGGTGGATAAACTCATTCATTGCCTGTATCAGACTTGACGGATTCGTAAAAAACCCGATATCTGCGCTACGCTTCATCCCCCGTCACTGCGGTGTACCTTATGTATGCCGCATTTCTCGGGATTTCTAAGGAAGCGGTAATCAAAACAGGGTCGTTTTTCGTAGGAGCGGCGTCCAGCCGCGATGCAATAGGATGATCGCGGCTGGACGCCGCTCCTACGCCATTTCGGTTCCTTTATCAGACTTGCCGTCAGGACAGGCGGACCGCTTTCGGGTCCAGGCAGGGTCCAGGAAAGAATGTCAGCGTGACATCGGCGGCTTCGGTGAGATAGGCGGTTGAGCCGTCTGCCTGCAGACGAAACGGCCGGTCATGGCCTGGTACGATTTCAATAGCGTGGGCCCTTACCCAGTCATAGTTGCCGAGGGCGGCTTCTTTGGAAAAGAAAGCCGGCGGCGCCATTCGGTTGGCAAATTCCCAGGCATTTTTGACGCCGTCGCCGGCTATCAGAATCTTTTCCCGGGATAGAAAGAGGCCGGCCTGGCCGGGTGTGTGGCCCGGCAGGGGGACCACGTGCACGCCGGGGAAAAGTTCGCTGCCCTCAGAGACCGTCCGGAACCGGTCCTTCAGGCTCAAGATCGTGGTCGCAGGCACGTAAGGATCCCGGCGCTGCCGGTATTCCCCTTCCAGGACATAGCGGAGTTCGCGTTCGCTCACGAAGAGCGGAATGTTTTCGAACAGATCGATGTTCTGGCAGTGATCGTAGTGCAGATGGGAGATAAAAACGGCGTCCAGCGCCTGCGGGTCGAGCGACAGCGCCTGCAGCCGCTCCATCAGCAGACTGCGGTCGCCATAGGAGCCGGTATCGAAAAGAACCCGGAGGCCTCCGGTCTCGATCAGGGCAACCGTTGACCATCCCAGCGCGCCGCGGTTGGAAGATACCGGGATGCCCGGAAGGAGAATGGTGTAACGCTGGCGTAACCCGGCCGCCGCCCCTTCGGCGTCGGTCGGCGTCGGTTGTTTTGGCATGGGGGAATTCCTTTCGTCGGTGGATTGGCCGGGTCAGATGCGGGCAAGCGCTGGGGTTGTATGCAGGTTCTTCTCGTTGCTCATCTTCATAAGGCCAGTGACTATGGGTTTTCCTGCCAATCTACCAAAAAAACCCGGGGTTGTCATGGGAATCTCCATCGATTGAGCGGATAACAGGGAGTACTGACCCACAATGCCTGAATGGAAAAACCGTATATCAGCAATCATCCTGCTGATTTTGATCGTTCACCTGCCGACCTTGACGTCTGCCCGGGAAGGTGGGATCAAGGACCCCATCATTATTTCCGGGCACCCCGACTACCCGCCTTTTATGTGGCAGGAAGGCGATCGCATCGTCGGTGTCGGGCCCGATCTTGCCGGCATCATCCTTTCGGGCCTGGGCAAAGCCTATCAAAGTCGTTATCTGGGGCCGTGGAAGCGGGTTCAGGAAACCGCCCGGTATGGCAAGGTGGATCTGATCGCCGGGATTTACCGCAACATCGAACGGGAGGCCTACCTGGAGTTTTCAGAGCCCTATTGCCAAGACCCCACATCCGTATTCGTCGAAAAGGGGAAGGGCTTTGCCGTCGCCGGCCGTGAGGATCTGGTGAACCGCCGGGGCGTGACCCTTTTTGGCGACAGCTTCGGGGATAGCATGGACCGATTCATCGAAAAAGAACTCAGGATGGCCAGGGTCTATTCCGTCGATAAGATGATCGACCAGCTCCTGTCGGGAAAAGCGGAATACCTTTTTTTCGGCTATTATGCGGTGCGGATCTCAGCCAATCGCCTGGGCGTTGGCGAAAAGCTCGCCGTTGTCAAAAAAGACCTGGTGGTGGAAAATTTCTGTTTTGCATTTCCCAAGCGATCTCCCCACGCCGCTCTTCTGCCAAAAATCAACCGGCAGATCCGAAGGCTTCGCGATGAAGGCCGGATCGATGCGCTGATCGAGGACCACATGAACCGCTATCTTCATAAAGCCCATTGAACCTGACCAGCCGGCCCGCGGGTCAAAAAACAGAAAGGACCTTCTGCTGCCATCCATGACTATTGCACTGATCGCCAATCCCAGCGCCGGAGGCCGAAAAGGATCCCGAGCCATCCCGAAGGTGGAGACCCACCTGCGCCGGCATGGCATTGGATACCGGATTTTCATTACCCAGTACCATGCCCACGCCATGGACATCGCCAGAAAACTGACCCCAGCGAAATACGACGGCGTCGTGTCTTTAGGTGGAGATGGAACCAACTTCCATTTGCTCAACGGCCTCATGAAATATCACGACCCAGCCACGCTGCCCCCGCTGGGCATCATCCCCGTGGGCAGCGGCAATTCCTTTGCCCGGGATCTTGGCATCTACACCACGGCAGACGGCATCCGCGCGCTGATCATGGGGGAGACGCGGCCGGTGGATGTATGCAGTTTTACCCAGGACGGGCAGCCATGGTATTTCGTCAATCTCGCCGGATTCGGTTTTGTTACCGATGTGGCCCAGACGGCTAACCAATTTAAACGGTTCGGTGATTTCAGCTATGTTATCGGAGTCTTCAACCGGATGCTGGGATTGCGGTTTCACCGGATGGAACTGGAACTCGATGGCAAATGCATCGACGGCGAAAACTGCTTCGTGGAGTTCTGCAATTCCCGATACACTGGGGGCAAAATGCTCATGGCGCCGGAGGCGAAGATCGACGATGGCTGGTTCGATGTGGTGGTTGTGGGGCCAATGAGCCGCCGGTCACTGATGGCCACCTTTCCCAAAATTTTCAAGGGGACCCATGGGCAGAATCCGGCGGTGCGGTTTTACCGGGCCAAAACGGCTTCGGTGAAAACCGACCTGCCCAAAACCCTGTTGCCGGATGGTGAACTTTTCGGGTCGACGCCCACCCAGGTTGCCATTCATCCCCGACGAGTCAGGTACTTCGCATGAAAACGGTGCGATCGGCAATTCTGTGGGCGGCGGGATCGGCCTTTTTTGTGTTGACCTTCACTGCTCTTTCCCTGGGACTGTTCATTTTTCCCAGAGAACGGGTTTTTGCTCTGGCCCGTTTTCTTTTTTCCGTTCAGGTCAAAATAATGGGCATTCGCCTTAGGGTGACGGGCCTGGACGGTCTGGACCGGACACGGACCTACCTGATTATGGGCAACCACCAGAGCCTGTTCGACCTGTTCGTGATTCCTGCCGCCATTCCGCTGACGTATGTGGCTGTTGAAGCGGCCTACCATTTTTCGATTCCCCTGTGGGGCAGCCTGGTCACCCGATATGGATGCATCCCCATTTATCGAAGTAATCTGGAAAAAGCCAAGGAGAGTCTCGATATCGCCAGGCAGCGGCTGCGCGAGGGAACGTCCATCATCATCCTGCCCGAGGGCCACCGCACCCTTACCGGCCGGATGGGTGCGTTCAAAAAAGGGCCATTTCACCTGGCCCGCCAGGCCGGTGCCGATATTCTGCCCTTTGCCGTCAGCGGGCTGTTCGACTACCACCCCAAAGGGACCTTTCACCTCAATCCCAAACCGGTGCGGGTCACCATCGGACCGCCGATCCCCTATACGACGATTGCCGGGATGACGCCGGAGCAATTGCGGGATTATGTGCGTGCAATTATCGCCGACCTTGCTATGTAGTGCCAGTTTTGTAGAACGGCCCCTACCTTCGTGTCGCGTCATTTCTATTCATTTCAGAACGACCCGTCCATCGGACAATTCAAGCCCACGGTCGGCCACCCGCTCGACCTGGGCCATGTCGTGGGACACCATGACGATCGTACAGGTCTCCCTGAGGCTGAGGATCAACTGTTCGATGATTTCGGTGGCGGCGGCATCCAAAGAGGATGTGGGCTCGTCCAGAAGCAGTACTTCCGGTTTCAGCACCAGGGCCCTTGCCATGCACAGGCGCTGCTGCTGACCGCCGGAGAGGGAGCGGGCGTCTTCGCGGAGCCGATTTTTGACCTCCTCCCATAAGCATGCCTGCCTCAATGCGGTTTCCACTGCCGGCATCATTTGTTTCCTGTCCGATTTCCCGGCCAATTTAAGCGGAAAACATATATTTTTGTAGATGCTCATGGGAAGCGGGTTGGGTGTTTGAAACACCATGCCGACGCTGCGGCGAAGATCGGACAGGGAACAGGAGCGATGGTAGATGTCCCTGTGGGACCCGTTGAGGTGAATTTGAACGCTGCCCAGCATGCGGGCGGTCGGGATATCTTCCCATAGGCGATTGAACAGGGTCAGCAAGGTGGATTTTCCACGGCCCGACGGCCCCACCACCGCCGTGATGGCCCGGTCGGGGATATCGACCGTCAGATCCTTCAACACGACGTTTTCACCGTAGGAAAAAAACAGGTTGCGAACCTTTATCTTGAAGCGGGGTTGTGCGGACATCCGGTTTTTCTCCTTATCGTGTACCGTAGAACAGATGATCGGCCAGCCGGTGGCGGATGAGGGTCGCCAGGGTGAACAGCAGGGCGCAGACAGCTAGCAGGACAATTGCAGCGCCATACCCGCGCATCAACTCCGCCTGGTCGGCATACTGGGCGGAAATGGTGTAGATGAAAAAAGGCAACGCTTCATAGCTGGACAGCAGTGACGAAGGGAGGCCGGCGGTGGCCACCACCCCGGTGAGCATGATTACTGCGGTATCCTCCGCGCACCTCCCGACGGAGAGGATGACGCCGCTGACGATACCCGAAAGGGCTTGGGGCAAAAGAACGTAAATTATCGTCTGCAGCCGTGAGGCGCCCAGGGCCGGGGCCGTCACCCGAACGTGGCGGGGAAGGTTTTCCAGGGCGGTCTGGGTGGTGCGGATGAGATAGGGCAGAACCAGAAAGGCCAGGGAAAGGGCGGATATCAGCAGGCAGGGGGCAATGCGGTCCGATACCCGATGATGAAAAAACAGGGCCACGCTGAAACCGAAAAGACCCACCAGAATGGATGGAATGCCGGCCAGAATGTCGAAAAAAAGGCCGAAGACGGATTGAATGCGCGGCGTGGCGAATTCCGCCATATAGATGCCGGCGGCGATTCCGATGGGCATGGCAATGAAAATGGCCAGCCCCACGAGGGTCAGTGTCCCGACCGTGGCGGGAAATATGCCATCGAACACCTGCCGGCGCAGCAACAGTGCATCCAGGGGGGCGGTATTCCCAAAGAAGAGGCGCGGGGAAAGGCTGCCCATGCCTTTGATCAGCACGTACCCCATGAGGCCGACCACGCTGGCGGTCAGCACCAGACCGGAGAGCCAGGCAAATGCCGTCACACTTCGATCAATCAGGCGAGTTACCATCGTTGCTGTTCCCAAGCCGCACCGATCCGTCGGGTGAAGATCACCATCACGGTGGTGCAGAGGTATAAAATGATCCCGCAGGCAAACAGGGTTCGAAACTCCAGGCTGTCGAAGTCGGCGGCTACCACGAGGGCGATGTGGGCGGTCAGGGTTCTGGCGGGTTCAAGGACCGATCCGGGCATGGCCGTCGCATTGCCGGCAATCATCAGGGCAATCAGGGTGTCCCCCACGGCCCTGCCCAGGGCCAGCACCACCCCCGAGGTCAGACCCCGCCAGGAACAGGGAATGACAACATGGAGAAGTTTCTGGACAGGGGTCGCACCGAGGGCCTCGGCTGCCTCCAGGTAGGTTCTGGGAACGCTTGCGAAACTATCCGAAAAAAAAAGGATCATGGTGGGGGCGATGAGTACGCCCAGGAGCAGGGCGGCGGATAAAATACACATACCCGAACCGCGGCCCGCCCATTCCCGGACGAGGGGAACCAGCAGAAAAATACCGGCAAAACCATAGACCACGGTGGGGATGCCGGTCATGAAGCGCACCAACCGGTGAAGCAGGGCCGGTAGCGGACCGGATCCCAGGACACTGATCAGGGCGGCGCATCCCAGGCTGACGGGAACGCTGAATACCACGGCCAGGCTGGCGATGGAAAGGGTACCCGCCACCATGGGAGCGATGCCATACACCCCCTGGTGCGGCAGCCACGCCGAGGTGAACATCCGAAAAAAAGTGCCCCCGGTAGCCAGCGGGAGGCCCAGGATCACCATGAACCCGAATATCAACAGGGTGACGGCCACGCTGCAGCCGGCCGCCAGTCCCAACAGGCGTTGAACCAACCGTTCGGTGCGCATGTCTATTTTACGGCCACAAATCCCTTTTCTGCGGCAATCTTCTGGCCGGTTTCGCTGAACAGGAACGCGATGAACGTCTGGGTCAATCCGGTCGGTTCTCCCCGGGTGTTGCTGAAAAGGCCCCGGGCAACCGGGTACTGGCCGCTTTTCACCGTTTCGAGGGTCGGGGTGACACCATCTATTGCCAGGGGCATGACACTGGCATCAATGTGGCCTACGGAGACATAACCGATGCCGTACGGGTCATTGGCCACCGCCGATTTCATGGCGCCGTTGGACACCACCACATTGGCCCCGGGTGTAATGTCTTCCTTATCGATTGCCTTTTTCCAGAACACCTCGCGCGTGCCGGAGGCCTCATCCCGGGTATAGACGTTGATGGCTTTGTCCATGCCGCCCACGGCCTTCCAATTGTCGATACGGCCGGCAAAAATGGCTTTGACCTGATTTTTGGAAAGGGCCTTGACCCGGTTTTCGGGGTTGGCGACCACCCCCACACCGTCGATGGCCCATTTGAACATCTTCAGATCGTATTTGGCGATCTCTTCATCGGTGGGTTTGCGGCCGGAATTGCCGATGTCCACCAGGCCTTCACCCACCTGTTTGATCCCCACGCCCGATCCGCCTCCGGCGACGGTGATCCGGATGTCCGGGTTGTTTTGCATGATCCGCTTGGCGGCTTCCTTCATGACCGGAATATGGGCGGTGCCGCCGGAAATTTTTACCGTCCCGGTCATCCCCGAAAAGGGATCCAGATCGCCGGCCATCGCAGGGCAAAAGCCTGCCAGCAGCAGCACCAGGGTTGAGATGGCCATGAGCCAATGAAGACGCCCTTCGGTCCTTGACATGATCGATCTCCTTCTTGTTTAAATTGGTATTGGGGGTTGCTGACATTCGAAATAAAAACGAACACAAAGCTACCATCGGGAAGGGGAAAAGTCTAATCGACAAAAGTGATGAGACGTCCGGTGCGGATAGAAAAATTTGATGATCGACTCGTTGAGATGGTTCGACCGTCTGTCAGGGCAGGGTCTCGACTTTTTGCATAAGCCGGCGGGCGTTGTCGATGTTTTCTCGGGCTTTTTCGTGATCCGGGTTGCAGATCAGGGCTTTTTCCCAATCGGTGATGGCTGACTTCAGATCCTCGTTGATGAAGTGTTTGACGCCGTTGCGGTAATGAATCTGGGCCAGTTCCAGCAACCGGGCGCGGACGGTTTCCTTCAGGGCCATGCTGGCTTCATGGCTTTCGTCGGCTTTTTTCAGCACATCCCGGGCCTCCAGAAAACGCTGGTGGTCGAAGTGGTCCAGGGCCAACCGGTAGCGCGCTTCGGCGGCCAGATCGCGGGCGGCGATATTTTCCGGCCCGTCCTTCTGCAGCGTTTCCAGCAGGTCAAGACTCTGCCGATACTCCCCCTGATCAAAATGCGCCCGGGCCTTTTCGAGGACCAGCGACGTCTGTTGCCGCTGCAAGGCGGCCTGCAGCGCTTCCAAGGCGGCATCCTTTCCCGCGAACCCGTCCGGGACCATGGCAAGATATGGCCGGGCAGCTTCCGGCCGCCCTGCTTCGATCTGGGTGGTGGCCTGTTTCAGACGGATGGCGTGGAGCATGGCCTTAACGTCAGGATCATCCGGATCGGCCTGTTCGACGATAGCCAGTGCGCCATCGAGGTCATTTTCCGCCAGCCGGGCGTTGGCTTCGGCCAGTCGATTGGGCGGCTTTTTCGTGTGGGCCTTCTGCGGGGGTGTTTTTTCCAGTTTGGGGAGGATGAGCAGGGTGTCGGGAGTCATCACCTCGTCTACCGGTAGATCGTTGAACCAGGCTACGAGAAACGCTTTTTCCTTATCGTCAAAGACCTTTTCGGCGACGGTGGACGGGCGGTCGCCGGGCGCCGACAGGCGTGCGGCCAGGGGAAAAGTCGAAAAGCGGGCATTGATCTGGATCAAAGCCGGCTGAAAAGCGGGATCCAGGCGAAGGGCAGCCAGAAAGTGATTGCGGGCCGCCGTCTGATTTTTTTTCCCCAGTTCCGCCAGCCCGTTTTGATAATGGACGTTTACCGCTTCGGCGATCCGGCTTTGGATGCGTGCAATTTCGCGCCTGACCGCTGCATGGTCGACCGTTATCCGGTCAACCATCCGCCAGTGATCCAATGCCTTGGAAAGTTCACCGTGCGCCTCCAACTCCCGGGCCCGCGAGCTGATTGTGCCGGCCTGGGCCGCCGTCCACCAGGGACCGGCACGCATGAAATCCGAAACCGAATCCACCATTCCGGCACAGCCGCAGAGCGTGACGGTGGCCATCAAGGCTAATGCCGGCAGCCAGTGTCGCATCAGTTGAGATCCGCCTTGATCCGGGTGGTGAGGCTTTGACCGAACCGTTCCATGTTCATCCCGCGGCCGATGCGGGTTCGATGGATACCGTATCGGTCGGCGAAAAAGGGATTGTCTCCCGGTCGCAGGAGGAAGGCGGCTGAAAAACCGAGCTTGGCGGCCACGGCGGATACCAGGCTGTCGGCGTCGCCCTGCGGATAGGCCAGGAAAAGACAGGGGGCATCCAGGTGTGTCTGAATGGTTTGGCGGGCCAGACGCAGTTCGGCTTCCACAGACTTGAAATAATCTTCGAATGTCTGTCCCTTGGTCCGATGGGTCAACGAACGCCCGCTTCGGCCCCGGCATCCGATAGTGAAACCGTCTCTATGCAACTGCTTGATCTGGTCCCAGGTCATGGCCTTCTTATCGCCTACATGGTTGGTGGCTGCGAAGACCGTTGCGGTGAAGCCCAGTTCTTTTAGGATGGGAATACCGATTTCAAAGAGGCTAAGGGATGCCGTATCGAAGGTGATCAACACCGACCGGCGGGGAAGCTGGCCGGAGAAGCCCATGAAATCGGTAAGCTGGCTGGGGGTGATGGCGACAAAACCTTCGGTCTTCAACCAGCGCATCTGGCGGTCGAATGCCGACCGCGGCACCTGCCGCCGCTGCCCCGATGACTCGCCAATATCCGAATAGGCCAGCACGGGAACGGTCTGATAGCCGTCAGGGGTCAGGCCGCCGGGTCGAAACGGGGCCATTGGGACCAGGACCGGTTCACCTCCGGAAAAAGCCGCCATCCCGTTGTATTCGGCGATCATCCATCCTTTGGACGCATCGTTTAAATAACGCCGGGCGATGGATGCGGGTGTATCGCCCCGGCGTGCTTTCACCAGAAGCGGTAACGACGGTGGCGGGTCGGCGTCTGTCTCCTCGCCATGGATGGTTGGGGGAAGCAGGGCAGAACCAATCAGCAGGGCCGTGCAGATGAGAATCCGGTATGCCGGGTGTCTAATCGGATGCTTTGACATGGGCTCTCTGTTCGATTGATGTCACCCGAAAGGTCTCCACGGGGGCGATTTTCCCTTTGATGGTACGGACGCCGGCCGGTTCCACACGGACGAGTCCACGCAGACGGTTATGAACCGCATTTGTCACCAGGACTTCCCCGGGGGCGGCCAGGCCGCTGAGCCGCGACGCCAGGTTGACCGTGTCGCCGATAACGGTATATTCCATTTTTACCTGGGAGCCGATGTTCCCCGATACGATGGGGCCGGTGTGGATACCGATACCCACGGACGACAGCAGAGGATTACCATTTATGCTGCTCCGGTGCAACTGGTCCATCAGATCCAGGGCGGCCCGTACGGCCCGCTCCACATGATCCTTTCTGAATACCGGCACCCCGAACACGCCCAGCACGCAGTCCCCGATGAATTTGTCCACGTATCCGCCGTAATCCATAATGCCGCGGGTGGCGATTTCAAAATAGGTGTTGAGCATCTCCACCACCGTCTCCGGTTCGCGGTCTTCGGCGTAGGCGGTAAATCCCCGGATATCCGCAAAGAGTATGGTGGCTTCGTTCTTGTGGCCCTTGAGCCACATCTTTTCCGGGTCGGCGAGAATCATTTCCAGCACATCCTCGCCCACATATTTGCCGAAGGACTGGCGGGTGAGCGTGTGCCGGAAAAGCTCCTCGCCCATCTGGTTGAAGGCAGTGGCCAGGTTTCCCAGCTCGTCCTGGCGATTAAGCTCCACCCGATGGCGGTAATCCCCTTTCCCGATGGCCTCAGTGGCGGCCACCAGCTGTGAGATAGGCCTGGAGAAACGAATTCCCAGAAAGACGGCAATGGCCAGGCCAACGGTCATCATCACCAGGGTCATAAACAGGATCGGCCCTTTTTCCTTGACCACCAGCTGTTCGATAAAATCCAACGAGACGCCCACACGGACCGCTCCCACGATCTTGTCCTGAAAGACCACATCCCGGGTCAGGTTCAAGATATGCTCACCGGAACCGGCAATGAAAGAAAAATAGGAAAGGTCCCCCCGGGTTACCGGCGGGGTTGCGGGGGTGGGAGCTGTGAATGTTGTGCCGATTCGATCCACATCGGTGTGGGCCCGGATCAGACCCCGGATGTCCGTCACCACGGCATAGCGCAGTCCTTCGGTGGCGGTGGCTTCTTTGATCAACGTGTTGAGGCTGAGAATATCGTCGTCGATGAGCGGAATGCGGGCGTTGTTGACAAAATAATTGAGGCTCACCGTCCCCACGGTCACGGTCTGGTTGAAAAGTTGGGCCTTTTGCTTGTTGATGATAAAATAGCTGAAAGAAACGATGGTCACGGTGACGATGAGCAGGGCACCGATGCAGAGTTTAAGCCAGATGGGTATGGCCGGGGCGGGGAGTCGTTCGGCCAGAGTGCCGCGTTGATGGAGAATGAGTTCGCGGATGTTGTCCGACAGGGAGGCGACGGAGATCCGGAAGTTCTCATTGATGGCCTCCACCACGGCGGATTCGGAGGCCAGCCTCAGCTCGGTAATCATATGCCCCAGACGAACGGCCTGGCCGGTTTCGATCAGTCGTTGACGCTGGGCGACGAGAGCGGTCTCCAGTTGTTGGCCGGTGATGATGCCCCGGTCCACCAGCACCTGACCCAGCTGTACATCATCCGGCGATCGTCGCTGAAAAAGATGCCGGATACCTGAAAACAGGTTTCGAGAGGCTTGCTGCATGGTTGCATCGCACCTGTGGAGGGTCATGGGGCGCCGGGGTGGCAACAACCGCCACCGAACTGGGCAGAACTATAATGGGGCGGATCGGCCGGTGTCAACATGCAGCTTGGGAATCGTTGACAGACCGGGGTCGGAAGGCTATTTTATCCAGACAGGCAAATGCCGCGCACAGCCAACCCATAGTTTTCTGTCAGACCCCCCGAGCAACCTAGGGAAGCGGCTGGCGCGGTTTCACGCAATCTTCACATAAAAGGCGGCGAAAGATGAAGACAGCCAACGACATGATCCAGGAAAAGGGCGGCGATATTCTCTGCGTTTCGGAAGGCACCCTCGTTTTGGAAGCGCTCAAGCAGATGAACGCGCGTAAGGTGGGGGCAATTTTGGTGACCCGTGACGGCAAACCGGTGGGCATCTGGACGGAGCGGGACCTCATGCGAAACACCATCGATGCGGCATTCGATCCCAAGACCGCCCGCATCGAGAACTACATGACCAGAGATCTCATTTTCGCCCCACACACGGATACGGTCTACAATCTCATGGACAAGTTTCTGGGGCTCCGGGTGCGTCACCTGCTTATCGAAAAGGACGGTAAAACCATCGGCATGGTTTCCAGCGGCGATGTGATGAAAGCCTCCATCCAGGAAAAGGACGGGGAACTCAAACAGCTCAATTCCATGGTGGGCTGGGATTACTACGAGAACTGGTGTTGGCGGCCCGAATCCAAATGACCGCTCGGGCCGTCAGCCAATCGCCGCCGATGTCGGTCAGGACTTTTTCGGTGGCCGCGGAGGGCTCACCAGAGCCTCGCCGTCCAACACCTTGGTCCCTTCCTGGTTGACACAGGTGGTCTTCAGACGGACCCGTTTTTTGTCCGCTATTTTTTCGATCACCTCCACCGTCGCGGTAACCGTATCCCCGATCCGCACCGGTGAGAGAAACTCAAGCGTCTGCCGCATGTACACCGTTCCCGGGCCGGGCAGGCGAGTACCGATCACCGCGGATACAAATCCCGCCGACAGCATGCCGTGGGCGATGCGGGTCTTGAAAAACGTGCCTTGCGCGTAGGTCTCGTCGATGTGTGCCGGGTTCAGGTCCCCGGTGACGCCGGCAAACAGATAGATATCCGCATCGGTCACGGTTTTTGAGAACCGATCCGAATCGCCGATGTTAAGCTGGTCGAAAGTCTTCCCGATCATTTCAGATCCTTTTTTGAATGGTCGTTGATTCAATTACCGGCAATTGTCTAAAGGAACGCTTCCACTTTCTTAAAGGCCTCATCCACGGTCTTCTTATACTCTTCCCGGCCTTTTTTAAAGGTGTCTACCCATTCCCGTATAGCCTTTTTCCCTTCTTCGGGCATCCAGGCGGCCTGGTTCAGCATGGTATTGGCCAGGGTTTCGTTCTGGTCCTGAATCATGACCATGGCATTGAAGGCATTGTTGAAGGCCCCCTTGTTGAAATCCACCATCTGCCGAAAAATCTGTTTCTGATCCATGGTTGTGTACTCCTTTCATGTTTGTTCAATGGGTCTTTTTGCGTCTCAAATGGCTTTGCTGAATTTTCGCATGGCTTCAATATAGTTCGCCGGCCGTGGATGTCAATGGCCAATGTTGCAATGCACAAAAAAGGGTAATTCCCCATTGCAAATTGACAGTGACTGTATATATTGAAACAAATGCCGATAAGGTATGTTGAAAACAAATTTTTTATGAGCTTTTGTTGCAGTGTGACAATTCGTGAAGGAAATAGTGATTCATGCCCGATCCCCTGGTGTTCAAAAAATACAGCAATCGTCGACTCTACGATACTCGAAACAGCCGCTATGTGACCCTCGAAGATGTGTCAACCCTGATCCGCTCCGGCGAGCAGGTGCAGATTCAGGACGCCGCCACGGGTGAGGATGTGACGGCATTCATTCTGACCCAGATCGTTCTGGAGGCGGCCAAGCGCAGAAACAGCCTGCTGCCGGTATCGGTGCTGCATCTGATCATCCGATACGGTGACAATGCGCTGGGTGAGTTTTTCGAAAAATATTTTCAGAAAACCATCCATACCTATATAGAGACCAAAAAGGCTTTTGACCAACAATTCGGCCAGTGGCTGGATATGGGAATGGAACTGCCCCGGCGCTTGCCGGAGATGATGTCCGGTGGATCCCCCATTGACGCCATGATGGAAATGTTCGGTCTTCCAAAGCCTTCCACGCTCCAAAAGACGGATGCGAACCCATCGGACCCATCCGACAACCGCGACGGCGATCCGAAAACCCATTAACCACCAACGCCCACTGTGTCGACTACCCCGATTGTTGCGATGCACAAACAGCGCGACAGCGGTCCCGACAACCGGAGATGCCCATGCCGCCCACACCCCCTTCGACCCCTGCTGGTTCCCCTTCGGACTGGCTGACAGATGCCGCTGAGTATGCCGGGGATTTTTTCCAGCGCTCGGTTTTATTTGCCGATATTATGCGGCGCCGGGGAAACCAGTACCTCGATCACCTTCGCCAGGGTCAGCCGCCGGTGCTGACCTTTTCCTACGACATCCTGCTGGACGGCCGGGAAATGGACCCGCCTACCAATTTTTATCTGGCCAGGATCAGGGACCGCCGAACCCCGTCCGAATCCAGGCCTCCCGGTTCAATGGAAAAACGGCGGCCCCTGGTTGCCGCGTCCTCCCGCAAGGCACCCACGCGTCCGATAATCATCATCGATCCCCGGGCGGGCCACGGCCCGGGAATCGGCGGCGCCAAGCGGGATTCTGAAATCGGAATGGCCCTTGACCAGGGATATCCGGTCTACGTGATTCTGTTCAGCATGCGTCCGGCAGCGGGACAGACCCTCGACCATGTTCAACTGGCCATGGCCCGGTTTGTGGAAGCGGTCCGTGACCGCCACCCGCAAGTCGGCAACCCGGCTATCATCGGCAATTGCCAGGCCGGGTGGGCCGCCGCCCTGTTGGGGGCCGTGCGGCCCGATATCACCGGGCCCATCGTGATGAACGGTGCGCCCCTGTCATACTGGGCCGGCGTAAAGGGCAGGCATCCCATGCGCTACAGGGGCGGCCTGACAGGCGGTGTGTGGCTGGCCTCTTTGTGGGGGGACCTGGGCAGCGGAATGTTCGACGGTGCCCACCTGGTGGCCGGTTTCGAGGACCTCAACCCGGCCAACACCTTGTGGGACAAGCATTATCACCTCTGGGCCAACGTGGACACCGAAGCTGACCGCTACCTGGACTTCGAGCGCTGGTGGAACGGGTACTACCTGCTGAGTGCCGAAGAGATTCATTTCATCGTAGACCAACTGTTCGTGGGCAACCGGGCCCAGCGGGGGCAACTGGTGATGAACGGCCAGCGAGTGGATCTGAAGGCGCTGAAGGGGCCCATCGTGGTCTTTGCCTCCCATGGTGATAACATTACCCCGCCCCAGCAGGCGCTCAACTGGATACCGGCCGAGTGGGGCAGCGTGGATGAAATCCGCCGGAGGCAGCAGACGATCGTCTATATGGTCCACGGCACCATCGGTCATCTGGGCATTTTCGTCTCTGCGGGTGTCTCCCGGAAAGAGCATCGCGAGATTATCGCCAGTATCGACCTCATGGACTACCTCTCCCCCGGTCTTTACGAAATGGTAATCACGGATAAGGATGACGACGGTGTTCGGCGGGTCCGGTTCGAGCCGCGGGAGATGGCGGATATTCTGGCCATGGATGACGGCGACGATGACCAGGCTGCATTTGGACCGGCGGAGGCGCTTTCCCGCTACAACGATCGGGTGTATCGGCGGCTGGTAAGGCCCTGGGTGAAGGCCTCGGTGAACGAAGCCACCGCCGAAATCCTTCGGCAGCTGCATCCCCTGCGGACCTCCCGGTATGGGTTCTCCGACCTGAACCCGTGGCTGGCCCCGGTGACCCGCCTGGCCGATGAGGTGAAAAAACAGCGTCGACCGGTGCTGCCGGACAACCCCTTTTTAGCCATGGAAAAGATTTTTTCCGATATGGTATCGAAAAGCCTGGATCTCTATCGCGATTATCGTGACCGTGCACTTGAGTCCTGGTTCTATGCAATGTTCGATAACCCGTGGATGCGGGCCCTTTCAACCGATGAGCCGAGCGATGACGACGCCGGAACCTCCGGATGCCGGGTGGATGAGATAGCAGAGATCGACTCCGGAGGCTTTGCCGAAGCGGTGGTGAGAATCATGGTTGCCCTGGCCCATGCCGGCAGCGGCACGCGTCGTCGCAGCCTTGCGGCCTATGACGGCCTGGCCAGCCGGGATGTCCGCCTGGCCGATCTTCATGGGCGGGCCTTAAGCGAAATGATCAAAAAGCAGTCCGGCTTCATCAGATCCGCACCGGAATCAGCCCTTGCCGCGCTGCCCCGCCTGCTTCCCAGCCGGGCGGACCGTCAAGCCGCCCTGGCCATCGCTTCTGCGTTGATGGCAAACGAGACGGATGCAGAGGCCCGGGTGATTCGTATGCGCGACGCCATTGCGGCTGTCATGGCGGCCTGAAACCCGGCTGGTGGGATAACGGGCCATGGTGATTGCCTTCATGGCCCGTTGCGCCATCAGTCGGTGCAAAACAAAATTCAGGCGCTGTCAATCGCCTGCATGAACGCATCGACCATAGACCACAAACTATTTGGGCCCTAACAGGGGATTTGACTTGTTCTCACATGTCAGGTATCTGTGGTTCGATTCCCCACAGACATAATTGTTTCAGGAAAGGCTCACCATTCATGATATGCCCCCGGTGCCACGGTTCGGTCGATCAACAAGCGGCCGAATGCAGCCACTGCGGGGGCGTGCTGAGGCCGTCGATTCAATGCCGCCAGTGTCGGGCCGTAAACCGGCCGGGCAGCAAATTCTGCGACCAATGCGGCAACCTTCTTGAACCGGATTCGGACCGGCGGGCGGATTCACTTAAAAGTGAACGTAAGCATGTGACCGTGCTTTTTTCAGACATCAGCCGCTACCGGGAAATCTTCAACCAGGTGGACCCGGAAGAGATTCGCGAGGTGACCCGCCATCTTTTCGAAGAGATGGTCAAGATCATCTCCCGCTACGAGGGCTATGTGGACCGCATCCTCTGGGACGGCGTACTGGCGATATTCGGTATGCCCCGGGCCCATGAGGACGATGCCATCCGGGCCCTCCGGGCGGCGATGGAAATTCAGCGGATGGTTTCACGGTTGGAGCGCCGCTACGCCGATTGCCTCGATGGCGCACTTGCCATGCGTTCAGGTGTCGCCACCGGTCTGGTGGTCACCGGCTCAACGGAAGAGAAGACCGGTCGGCATGGCATCACCGGTGATACGGTCAACCTGGCCGCCCGGCTCAGGGACCTGGCCGCACCGGGAGAAGTGCTGGCGGACAGCAGTGCCTTCTCTGCGGCTGCCGGTTTCTTCAGCTTCCAGCCCCACCCTCCGGTGATGGTAAAGGGGCGGTCGCGGCCGGTTTTGGTTTACCGGGTCCAATCCGCTTCACCGCAGCCGGACAAGGTGCGTCGCGTCCATGGGTTGAAGGCGAGGCTCATCGGACGGGACCGGGAATTGAAGCAGCTGGAAGATGCGGCGCTGCGGCTGCGGCGAAAAGAAGGAACGGTTATAACTGTTTCAGGGGATGCCGGCACCGGAAAGAGCCGTCTGATCGCGGAATTCAAGGACTCGAACGATGCAGAAGCCCTCCGGTGGCTGGACGGCCATGCCTATGCGTATAACCGTAGCATTCCTTATTATCCCTTCATCGACATGCTCAACCGGCGTTTCGACATTCACGAAGAGGATGCCGAAGCAGTAATCGATGCCAAGCTCCAATCCGGTATCGGATCGCTGGTAGATGACCCGAAAGCGGTTGTTCCTTTCCTGGCGGGGTTGTACGCCGTTTCGCCCCCGGAAGCCCTGGCGGCAGGGCCCGAGATTTTTAAATCCCGTCTCCAGAGCGCCTTTATCACCCTGCTGTCGGCACTGGCCCGCCAGGGACCCACGATTGTCTGCATCGAGGATCTGCACTGGGCGGACCCATCCTCTCTGGCTCTGATTCGGTTCCTCCTCAAGGAGTCGGGCCTTCCCATCCTCTTTGTGATCAGCTACCGACCGACCCTGGATTTCCCTGACGGGGAGCATAGTGAACCCTTTTCCTATGCGCGCGAAAATATCCGGCTCACAGACCTGGATGCGCCATCGTCCAGGGAAATGGTCCGGTCGCTGATGGGTACCCCTACCATTCCCGAAGCACTTGACCGCTATATTCTCAACAATGTGGAAGGCAACCCCTTTTACCTCGAGGAGGTCGTCAATTCCCTGATCGACGCCAAGCGGCTCAAGCGCTTCGGCAGCCAGTGGCACCTCGACGAATCTTTTGATATTTCAGACTTTTCGTCAACCATCAACGGTATCATTCACGGGCGGTTGGACCGGCTGGGAAGCGCCGCCAAAACCATCCTTCAGGAAGCCTCGGTCATCGGGCGGGTCTTTCGCCTGGATCTGCTGGCGCGGATCACGGCCTTTCCAGGGGAATTCAGGTCGAGCATCGAAAAGATTGAACGGGTGGATCTGATCCGCCGCATCCCGGATCAGAGCGAACCCACCTACAGTTTCAAGCATGCCATTGTGCAGGAAGTCGTTTACCATAGCCTCTTGAAGCCGGATCGGCGGGCGATTCACGAGAAGGTCGCCGGTACCCTGGAAACCCTGCTTCACGGTCGTCTGGAGAGCGCATTGGAGACGTTGGCCCTGCATTACGCCAACAGCGATTGTACCCACAAGGCTGCCGAATATTTGATTCGCTCCGGTGAAAAAAGTCTGGAAAAATATGCGGTGGAGGAATCGCATGGCTATTACGAGAGAGCCTACCGGCTGTTGAACCGGATTGCCGCTCCCACCGCCGTGGAACTGGCCATGCTCATCGATCTGATCATCAAGTGGTATTTTGCCTTTAACAAGCGGGGGCTGTTTCGCGAGATGCTGGATCTTCTGCGAAGCCATGAGGCTGCCGTGAATGCCTTTGGCGACCCCCTGCGAACGGGCATGTATGAGGTCTGCATGGGATGGGCCCTGCAGCGCAGGGAATTGGTGACGGAGTCATACACTTACCTGACCCGGGCTTTGAGGACCGGTCAGGTGCTGGGCGACGACAATCTGATTGGATACAGCAGCGCCGGTCTTTGCTGGACCTGTACGGACCTGGGCCGGATGGATGAAGCATTGACTTATGGGCGGCAGGCGGCAACCGTGGCCGACCGGATCAAAACCGACCATGAACTGATCCGGTTTAACCTGACGGGAATGGGCCTGCTTCATTTTTTCATCGGGGATATCAACGCCTGCTGGAAAACCGGGGAGCAACTGCTCCGATTCGGTGAAGCGACGGGAGATGCCCGACCCTTTTCAGAAGGATATCTGCTGATGGGCGCCGCCCGGATGGCGGCAGGAGATTTCTTAAAGGCCGAGTCGCTGCTCAACAAGGCCATCGAGGTGTCGGTGGACCCGATCTACAGCCTGAATGCCCGCTTTTTTTTAAGCTATGCCTATTTTTCACAAGGCAAAGTTCCGATTGCGGCGCAAACCCTTGAAGCGGTCATTGCCACCACCGAACAGTTCGGTTACGAATACGTCGGCACCTCCGCCAATGCTTTCTATGGCATCGTTTCGGCCGCCATGGGGAACCTGGCGAAAGGCGTTGCCATTATCCGAGAGCGGATCCAGACCCACCGCCAGCGGGGCAAACGGAACCATGATCTGATCTTTACGCATATGCTGGGCAAATTCTATCTCTCCCTGGTCCTGCGGCAGGGAACATTGGGCATTTCGGCCGTCATCAAAAACGCCGGATTCCTGCTGCGAACGCTGCCGATGGCCTCCCGTCTTGCTGAGCGCTATTTGCGTGAAGCCATTGAAATCGGCACGCAGATCGGCACCCGACTGAGGCTGGCCCAGGCCTGCCTGGATCTCGGGTTGTTGTACGGCCATAAAAAGCGATTCGATGACGCCCGGGAGTATCTTGCCAGAAGCATCGACCTGTTCGATCGATGCGGTGCCGACATGCTGCTCGCCGAGGCCAGGACGGCCCTGGAGAATCTTCCCCGATGAACACCTGCGACCTGCCGATTAAATCCGATCCCGAAACCGTCATTGTATCGGGAAATGTCCGGATTCCGGTGGTGGCCTTCGGTCCCCGGTGGCTGGTGGTGGAGAAGCCTTGCGGCATGAGCATTCACAACGACCCGGGAAGCGACCTGTGTTCACTGACCCTGGCCGCGGTGCATGCGGGGTGCCTGTCCGCTGTGGACCAGGATCTTTCCGCCATTCATGCCGTCCATCGGATCGACCGGGACACCAGCGGTATTGTGATGCTGGCCGGCGATCCGAAAACCCTGGCGTTCTTCGGTAACCAGTTCGCCGCAAAAGCCGTCCTCAAGCAATACCTGGCAGTGGTCCATGGCTTTCTTCAAGGACCGTCCGGAGACCAGGAGCGGGCCGACTGGAACTGGCCGTTGGCCGCTGGGGCAGCCGGCCGGAACGATCCCGCCGGAAAAGGAAAACGGAACCCCTGCACCACCCGGTGGCGGATACTGGCCCACAGACTTCATTATTCCCTGGTCGAATGCGAACCGCTGACCGGCCGCAAGCACCAGATCCGGCGGCATGCCAAGCTGGCCGGCCATCCGGTAGTGGGAGACCGGCGCTACGGGTCGGCCCGTTCCCTGGCCTACCTGCATCGGCACCACGGTTTCAATCGGCTGGGTTTGCATGCCCATGCCCTGACCCTGCGGCTTCCCGGCGAAGCCGGGACCACCACCTTTCACTCCGGCGGGTTGCCCCGGGCGATGCGGCATTTGCTGGAAATGGATCGATAAAGGTTTTGTATAAAACAAAGCTGAATGGGTTGAGACCTGGAGAACCCTTCAACCGATTCAAAAGGAAAAACCATGCAGGATGATGTCAAGACCTTTCAGGACAAGATGGTCGATGTCCTTAACTATGGATCCTTGAATCTGGCCATGGGCCTGGGGTACCGTGCCGGTCTTTTCGATGTCATGGATGCCATGGCTCGACCGTGTACCGTGGATGAAATCGGCACGGCTGCAAAACTGAACTCCCGGTATGTTAGGGAATGGCTGGGGGTGATGGTGTGCGGAAAGATTGTGGACCTGGTTCGGGGCGAGGACGGCGAGCCCCGGTTCTTTCTGCCCAAAACCCATGGGGATGTCCTTGCCCGCCGGGCCGGCAGCGGCAATTTAGGGGTCTACACCCAGGAGATCCCCCTGCTGACGGCCTGTGCCATGGAACCTGTGTTTAAGGGCTTTCAGACCGGTGACGGGATTCCCTACGGGCAGTATCCGGCCTTTCACGATTTCATGGCCCAACTGGGCGACGCCAAGCACCGCCGGGTGCTGGTGGATACCTTCCTGCCGTCGGTGGACGACGGACGCCTGGTCCAGGACCTGCATCGCGGCATCGATGTCTGCGACCTGGGATGCGCTCAGGGGGTTGCCACACTCCTGATGGCACAGGCCTTTCCCGCCAGCCGCTTTACCGGCATCGACATCAGTGCCGAGGCCCTTGAGACGGCCCGGGCCGACGCCTGTGAAAAAGGTTTGACCAACGTCGGTTTCGAACAGCGCGATGCTGCCGGACTGAGCCATCCCAACGACCTGTCTGCCCGTTTTGACTACATCACCGCCTTCGATGCCATTCATGACCAGACCCGTCCCCTGGAAGCGCTCCGGGGGATTCATGAAATATTAAAGGAAGACGGGGCCTTTTCCATGATCGATATCGCTGCGGAAAGCGACATCGACGGTAACCGGGACCATCCCATGGGAGCGTTTCTGTATACGGTCAGCCTGATGCACTGCATGCCGGTAGGGCTGGTGGACGGTGGTGCCGGCCTGGGAATGATGTGGGGGCGGCAGCTGGCCGAAGGGATGCTGGAACAGGCCGGATTCGAACGCGTGTCCGTGATGGAGATCCCCGACGACCCCTTCAATCTGCACTTTTTCTGCCGGAAATAGCGACGGGCGGAGCTTCAATCACGGACGTTGTTTCGGTGAATAGGTCAACAGAAGATTGTGGGTGGTTGGCGGCTGTTTCGACAGGTCTTCTATAGCCGGTGGGTCGGCTTCGGAGTGGGCTGTCTGATATTTGGCTTTTTCCCGGGCCTCCCTGGAAATGGTGACCCGGTCGACCACACCGAAGGTCTGCTCTTCCCGACCCTTTCGATCCGCGGTTGCCGAATTCGGCCGGGGAGACCGTTGGATGGGGGAGATTTTCCGGTTGTCTACAATAATATAGGGTGCATCGTCTATCATCGGCGCCATGCCTTGCTGCCAGACCCACGAATCGTTTACCCTGAAGATCCCATTTGGATAGATTCGTTACAAACAACTGATTATTATCATACTTATTGTGTTGCCACAACCAGCAGCGGTCAGGTGCCTGCGTCAAACAGAGTCTTCCCCATGTAAAGACAGTCCAGGTCACCCAATGGTATTTTTTACAATCCCCACCAGTTTTTCCGGATCGAAGGGCTTTTTCACGAAGGCGATGGCGTCCTTGATGGCGTGGTCGCCGTCGATGCCGCTGACCACAATGACCGGGGTGTCGCGCAGCTGCTTGTCCTTGCGCAGTTTGCGGTAGAAGCGGGGGCCCCACTCGCCGGGCATCTGCAGGTCCAGGGTGATCAGGTCGGGTTTTTCCTTTTTGACCACATCCAGGCCTTCCATGGTACTGGAGGCGGTGCAGGTTTCATAGCCGTTGTCGCTGAAAACGGCTTCCAGATATTTCACCACAATGGGGTCGTCGTCGATGATGAGAATTTTTTTTGGCATCGGCGTTTTCTCCTAATTGTTCCTGTGTAAAGAGATTTTTCGCGGCTGGAAGCCGCTCCAACAACCAACTTTGCCCCATCCTGTGTCCTCCCGGACACTATTTGATGTGGCATTCCCCACACATAATTGGCCCCTTACCCTGTTCCTGGTGGCAGCCTTTGCAATTGGCGTGGAAGGCTTTGATCAGCGACGGCTGGTTGCCTGACCCTTGCAGGTCGTGGCACTCCGAGCAGCTCTGGCCTTCCGAAGATTCATCTTCCACCCGTTTGCCGCCCTCATAGACGTGATGGCATTCGGCGCAGTCGTCGATGCCGGCGGTTTCGTTGTGCTCATCATGGACGAAGACCGACGGTGTGCGCTGGGGGTTGTTGAAGGCTGCGTTGTCAACAACGGTCATATCGTCCTGGGACCATGCCGCGGTGAAGGCCAGAACGATCGCGATCGATAGCGACAGAGCGATCAGCGTGACGGTTTTCATATTTCCTCCTGGTCTTTTCGTGACCCTCATTCGGGCTTTTCCATGACTTCGTAGATGATATCCCCGAAGAATTTGATGTCCAGACCGATTTCATAGTGGTGCACGATGTCGTGCAGGCCGCTGTGGCAGTTATGGCAGGGAGCCACGAGCACCTCGGCCCCTTTGGTTTTGGCGCCGAAGAGCTGTTCGGCCTTGACCCGGTTGCCCTTGATTCGCGTCATCTTGAAGGGCGGGCCGGTGTTGATAACTCCCCCACCGGCGCAGCAGCAGTAATTATGTTCCCGGTTGGGGTGCATCTCAATCACCTTTTCGCAAATGGCGTGGGCCACGTAGCGAGCCTTTTCGTGAAGCCCGCCGCCGCGCACCACATTGCACGGGTCGTGCAGGGTGATCGGGGGTTTGTACTTTTTGGCGATCTTGATGCGGCCCTCCTTGATCAGGTCATGGTAGAACTCGATGGCATGGACGATGGTAAACGGCGGCATGGACCAGCCCAGCCAGCGGTTGCCCATGTCGTAGACCGAGCGGAAGGCGTGACCGCATTCGCCCATGACGATCTTTTTCACCTTGAGCCGGGCGGCGGTTTCGAAATGGGTTCGCTTGAGGCGGCCCATGAGTTCATTGTCACCGGAAAACATGGCCATGTCGCTGTTGTCCCACCCCACGGAGGCGGGCATGGTCCAGTTCACGCCGGCCACGTGCATGATCACCGCCGCCTGGTAGATCAACTGCGCCTGGAACTTGGGCTCCGGGGCGATGACGCTGTACATGACGTCCGCCCCTTCCTTTTCCAAAGGGATGCGCAGGTTCGGGATTTCCGCCTGGGCCTCCTCCTCCTGCCACTGGAGGGTGTCGGGCCATTCATCACCTTTGACCCACATCTGGTTCATGGTCACCGAGTGGCTGTGGGCCGTATCCTGGAGGTAGAGCGGGGTGACCCCCAGCTTATGGATGATTCGGCGCACCACGCTGATCAGATAGGCGATATCGATGCCGAAGGGGCAGTACTGGGCGCAGCGCTTGCACAGGTTGCACTCGGTGTGGGCGATGATGGCTGCCCGGCGGATGAACTCCGGGCTGACCCGCCCTTTTTTCCTGACCATCTCCCAGATGGTCTGCTTAACCTTGCCCACCGGCGAGTAGTGGGGGTCGTTGTCGTGGGACAGGTAGTAGTGGCAGGCTTCCGAGCACAGCCCGCAATGGATGCAGGTTTCCACGTAGGCCTTCAATCGGGCGCCGGTTTCCGAATCGATGACGCTGTTGATCACCGACTGGATTTTCTCTTCGGTCAGCCGGGAGATGCCGACGTCGATGCCTTCGTCCACGACCTTGTTTTCTTCTTTTTTTGACGGTTCCGCCATATTGAGTACTCCTTTTCAGCCTACGCCGGGTTTAAGCGCTCACCGGCAGCTGGTTGATCCGATCCAATGCCCTACCAGTCCCGGGCGTGCCTCACCTTGCCGAATTCGGAACCCATATACGCCCGGGTAAAGGGCGAGAAGAGCATATGGCTCAACCGGGTGAAGGGAATGGCAGCCAGCATGATGTCCCCGGCCAGCACGTGAAGGCACATGACCAATGGATAGGACAGCCACTGATGGTAGGCCAGAAAGCCGGTGATAAAGGGTGCCGCTACGATGGCCAGAATCACGAAGTCCGAAACCGACGTGACGAACTTGACTTCAGGCTGGGTGACTCTTCTGACCAGGAAGTAAACGGCCCCCAAAATGACGATAATCGTCATGATATCGGCGACGGCGTCGGGCAGGGTCCACCAGCTGATGCTGAATGCCTCGTCCCAGAGCACCACGTGGGAGAGCAGGAAGATGGGCGTGGCCAGCAGGCAGAGGTGAAAGGCGAAGGTTACCACGGTCAGAACGGGCTGGCGCCTCCAGTTTACCGTGGCAAAAGGGATGATCCAGTGAATGATGGATCTCAGGCTGTAACGCCAGCTCATATAGGAAAAAATGAATCTCTCTTTTTCCGCCACCAGCTTCAGCATGCTGACGATTCGGTAGATGCTGCCCCCGAAAAAGAGAATAAAAGCGACCCATGCCAGCGGCCCGCTGACGAAGTTGTAGAAACTATGCATGTATTTCTCCTTACTACCCGACGATATCAGAAACAGGCACGATGCGGCGGACGTAATTGCCCGCTTCGACGGTGCGCAGCATCAGATGCGTTCCATCCGGACTGAAGACCGGATCCCAGGCGATATCGCAGGACCTGGACCAGACCCGGTTGTTCACCGTATAGGTGTACCGGCCCTTTTTTTCCACCTTGGCGGCCACGTCCTTGCCATCCGGGCTGAAGACCGGCTTCCAGGCCATATCCCAGGCATCGGTCCATGGATTGCCGTCCACCACCACGCGGAAGGTTTCCCCATCTTTGGCCAGGGCGGCGATTCGCCGGCCGTCCGGGCTGAAGGTTGCGTCGGTGACCAGGGTCGCAAAGGTGGCCGGCCAGGGTACGCCGTCCACGGCAACCGTCCAACGGCCGTATTTGGGAGCCACGATGGCGGCCAGCCGACTCCCGTCGGGACTGAACATCTGGTGCCAGATCTGGACAAAGCGGCGGTCCCATAGAATTTTTCCGTTTTCGGCCAGGGCCCAGGTCCCCTTTTCCCTCACCGGCGCCACCACGGTCCCGGTCACCGGGTTGAACAGCGGCTCCCAGACGGTGGCGTAGCGCGATTCCCACGGCACGCCGTCGACGGCGATGGTGTAATCATACAGGTTGAGTCGAACTTCAGCGGCCAAGTGCTCTCCATCCGTACTGATGGCGAGGTTCCAGACGTTGACGAAGCGCATGTCCCACGGGTTGCCGTCCAAGGCGGCCGTGAAGCTTCCTTTTTGGAATTTATGGATTTCACCCGAGTCTACATCCTCCACTTGAACGGCGCCGGCGGTGTGCCGGCCGTCGGGGCTCAGGGCAAAATAGGTCATGTTGGCGAACGTCTGCTCCCAGGGTTTCCCGTTCAGAACCATGCCGTAGCGCATGTCCTGCTGCACTGCGGCGGCGATAGCGGTGCCGTCGATGCTGAAGCGCGGTTCCCAGATGTAACCGAATTTATTCTCCCAGGCCTCGCCGTTAACGGCCATGGTCCACTCACCCATTTCGGACACCAGGGCGGTGAGCCGCCCGTCCGGTGAGAAACGCAGGTGCCAGATTTTATCGAACACGGTTTCCCCCCAGACCTTGCCATTGACGCAGACGGTAAATTCGCCTTCGTCCACGTTGACAATGGCGGCGATCTTTTCGCCATCGGGACTGGCATAGGGCTCCTCGACCCATCGGTATTCCTTTTTCCAGGAGTCCAGAGAAACATTTTTCTCCCCGGTCTCCCAGTCCCAGCTTCGGGAATCAACCATAGTGCCTCCTCGTTGAAACGCTGGCGCGTGGATTCTCATCGGGTGTTGAATGTTGGCAAGGGGGGCGTTTTGCCGCTGAAGAATAAGGAATCGTCGGACAGCGATGGTCTCTGGGGGGAAGCCACGGTGAACTGTCGCTGACGGCGGACGGTTTCATCTTTTTTGCCCTTGCGTGGTTGTATTGGATTCATTGGTAAACGGAGGTGATTGCCGTTTATATACTGATTCGGATTCGAAACCGCAAGTTTGTTTTTGGCCCCATGCACAAAAAGAGGTGCTTACGCCGTCATGGTTTTTCCTATGGCCGATATCGCCGATTCCACCGTGTCGACACACGGGGCGACCCGCGTGATGCCCACCATGTCGAAAATGGTTTTGAAATTTTCCGACAACCCGGTGATACAAACTTTGGTTCCCGCTGCCCGGGCTTCCGACAACAGGCGGGTGAGCAGCGCGATGCCGGTCCCGTTGACTGCCGAATAGTTGTCGAAGTTGATGACGATTCCTTTGACCCCTGAATCCAGCGAACGGTGCAAAGATGCCGTGAACAGGTCCTTGTGCCGGCCGGACAGGGTCCCGTGGATGGAGATGATACCCACACCGGAAGAGATTTCCTCCTGGATGGGCGGGTGGTTCCGACGATCATTTTTAAGGCGGGCTTCCGCCCGTTTGAGTGCGGCATCAAGGGCGCTGCGGCCGATGGGCTTGTTGATAAAATCAGTGGCGTCGAGATTGAGGGCGCGGACCACATGATCCATGTCACCATGGCCGGTAATAACAATCACCTCGGTTTCCGGCGCCGTCTTCTTGATTTGCTTGAGTACTTCGAATCCATCCATTCCGGGCATTTTCACGTCGGTGAACACGATGCCGGGAAGATGTTCCCGGACCAGTCGAAGTCCGGTTTCACCATTTTCAGCGGTCATCACCGAATAGCCGTAGGCATTGAGAAACAGACGGAACATGGTCAACGTGGCGGTTTCATCGTCGATGACCAGAACCGTTTTCATGGCATTCATCGCAAGGGCCATTCCTTGAAGGGGCGTTTGAGAAAAAGGGTATTGGGGCGTCGTCAATAGATATCCCCATACACTTGAGCCAATTTCAAAACGCCCCATTTCGGCCAATATCGGCGTTGGGCTCACATTTCAATCCTCAACGTAGCGCGGCTACGCCTGCGGTTGAAATGATCGCCCGCCTTGATCTTGACCGAACTGAAACGTTTTGAAACAGGCTCACTTCTTCATTTTTTTTCCGTGACTATCGGCGGCGCGTTGTTAACCCTGTACAGCGGAACTATGATACCTGAAACAGGAACATTTGCAACGATTTCCTTGGCGGTCGACGGGCATTTGCACAGGGACGGTAATTTATTGTATATTTTGGCTGTTAGTGACAGAATCCCGATTTTAACCGCTCTTCATATACCGTAAGCTTCGGGAACATGTTGACCTAACGATGTCAACGGATGTCCGGCAAACCGCCTTCCGTTCCGATTGCTGAATCAAGACGCCATGGTTGATGCACGCACCCTTTCCAGAACAACCCAACCGGGGCAAACCCGGGCCATTCCCCGTCCGCGGCTGATCCAGCGGATTACCGGTGCGAGTGCCGCCCGCGTGATCCTGATCACCGGGCAGGCGGCCCAGGGCAAGTCGACACTGGCGGCAGAACTTGCCCGTCAGCCCGGCCCGACCAGCGCGTGGATGCATCTGGATTCAGCAGACAGCGATCCGGTGAATTTCTTTCGCCTGCTGGTTCATTCCCTTAAGGCGTCACGGCCCTCCCTGGATGCCACCGTTTTTTTGAAAAATCCAGCGATTGCCCTGGGGACCGAAACGGGTTCGGGGCGGATTACCGAACTGGCCAGCGTATTCCTGAACGAAATCATCACCCAGGCACCGGTTCGCATCGTGATGGACGGGCTCGATCGGCTTTCCGGCAACGCTGAAAGCCTGAGGATCATCGACAGAATCCTCGGCAACATTTCCCCGCCCAGCTGCCTGGTGCTTGTATCCCGGGAGACACCGCCGCTGACGCTTGAACAGCTGAGGATTCGCCAGGAACTGGTCGTTCTCAACAATGATGATCTGGCGTTTACCACCGAGGAAATTTTCCGTTTTTATTCAGACTTGTACGGTCTTCGCCTGGCGGCGCCCCAACTGGCGAGGATCCGGCAAATTACGGATGGATGGGCCGGCGGCCTGGTGCTGGTGTGGGAGGCGTTGAGTCATATCCCCGAGCCACAGCGGATTGACTTTATTGACACGGGGCTGCCCGTTGCCATGCGGGGAGAACGGCTGGCCTATTTTTCAGAAGCGGTCTTTTCCGGGCTGGACGAGACCACCCGGAACTTTCTGATTCGATCGGCCATCTTCGACACCATTGATCCGAAAAAGACCGCCAGTTATCTGCAAAATCAACCGGTGGGGGAGGTTGATGCCATTCTCACCACCATGGTCAGGCAAAATCTGTTCATCCATCCCCTTTCTGACATGCAATCCGGCTTGAGATATCGGTACAACCAGCTGTTCCGTGATTTTCTGCTCGATAAATTCCACTGCATTCTGGACAGAGACGAGCAGCGGAAACTTCTCGTCAGGGCCGCTGATCTGGATTGGGATTCAGGCAATTACGAGGGAGCCATTCGTTTTTTTCTGCAGGCGGAGGCCTTTGAAAAAGCGGCGGCAGGAATCAAGAAAATCGCTATGGGGCTGTCCGCCCAGGGACGGTTTGCCGACCTGGCAGGATGGATCGACATCCTGCCCGCTGACTTGGTTCATGACGATGCCTGGCTCTCCTTCTACAGGGCGGTGGGCCGACGCATCCGTGGCGGGCGCAGGAATATCAAGGCTTTTTCAAGGGCGCTCGATCGGTTCAAGGCGGAAGGCGATCACCGGGGCCAGCTCCTGGCGCTGGCCTATCTCATCGAAGCCGCCGTTTTCATCGGCCATCCGGCAGTGATGCTGAACCGCTGGCTCGATGAGGCATGGTCTATGCTCGAAAGGGTGAGCGGCAACCGATATTATCCCTTTGCCAAGGCGGTGTTGTGGATGCAGGTGGCGTTCGGATATCTCTCCGGCGCCAGCGATCTCCAAAAAGGCCTGTCCGCCTGCCGCAACGCCTTGCTGCTGGCCAACACCATCCAGGACGAAACCCTTACGGTGAACGCCACGATCATTCATGTATTCGGGCTCACGTTAACCGGGGAGTTCACCGCGGCGGAAAAAGCCCTTGCCACGATCCATCACCTGGTGGCAGCCGCCTACCCCGAATACCGCGCCCTGAAAAATATTGTCCGCATGAAGCTATCCCTGTCCAAAGGCGACCTGGATCTCGCCCAGCGTTTACTCGACGCCAACCAGGAAGATATCGACAAGTTTGGCCTGCTTTTCCTTTACCCGATTCACGTGGACTTGTCCGGCCTGCTCCAGATTCATCAACGGCGCTTTGATGCGGTGGGCCGCACCACCGGGCATCTCAAAGACGTGGCTACGCTGGCCGCCAACCCTTTCTATAATGGGTTGGCCCTTCGGCTGCGGGCACTGAAAGCCTATCACCAGGCGCATTTTGAGGGAGCGCGACTGTGGGCCGAGCAGGCGGTTGACGTGATTGCCCAAAGCCTGGGTGAGAGTATTCACCTGTTTCGCTGCCGGCTGATTCTGGGAATGGCGGCCTATCATCTGAAGGATCTGGCCGTCGCCAGGCAGGCGCTGGCGTCGGCCCGTGATTTTTTCAGTCGGGTGTCGAGCCGCCTGTCGCTGGCCGAGGCCCACCTGGGCCTGTCGCTGGTGGAAAGGGCCATGGGCAATGGGAGTGCCGCGGACCGGCAGTTGGAGTCAGCCCTTGCCGTTGCGGCATCACAGGGATACGAAGCCTTTCCCATCCTGGCTGCCCGTGACATCGTGGCGGCCTGCGCTCCGGCCCTTCAGTCCACCCGTTCCGAAATGGCCCGCCTCGCCCATCGCCTCATGGACCATCTGCCCCTTCAACTCCCTGGATCCTCACTGGCCGATGCAGCGGATAAAGGAAATCCGACCCCACGGCCGCCGGCGGCTGTCGATTCCGATGACCCCCGTGCCGGTCTGGTAATCCAGACCCTGGGCGGGTTCGAAGTCCGCCGCAATGGGGGTGAGGCTATTGCCGATGCCCAGTGGGCCGGCATCCGCCAGAAGCTGCTGCTCAAGGCCATTCTCGTCAACGGGTGCCGGGAGATTCCCAAGGATATCCTCATGGACGCCCTCTGGCCGGATAGCAGCCATGATGCGGCCCTGAAGCGGTTTAAGGTGACCCTCCACCGGCTGCGCCGAATTCTGGAGCCGGAGGTGGATCATCGAGCCGGCCTGTCCTGCATTGTTTTGAAGGACAACCTGGTCAGCCTGGACATGGGGCGCTGCCGCGTGGATGTCAACGATTTTCTGGAGGCCTGCGACCAGATCAGGCAACTGAAGCGCGATGACGATGACGAACGGATCCTGTCGGCCTGCCGGCGGGCCGCTGATATTTATCGGGGGGATTTTCTTCCTGAAGAGCTCTATCTGAGCTGGGCCGAAATGAAACGTGCGGCCCTGAAGGATCAATATCTCGCCGTGCTCATGGAGATGGTATCACTTCTGGAACGAAAGGGTGATCTGGATGAGGCGGCACGGCACTGCGGGATCGTGATCCAGGCCGACCCTCTGGCCGAACAGGCCTGCCAGCGGCTCATGCGCCTGCTGCATCGCCAGGGACGCCGAAGCGCAGCCCTCAAGATATACCGGGACCTGGAAAAAACCCTCGCCGCGGAACTGGATACCGTCCCCGACCCCGCCACTACCCGAATTTTTCATGAGATCATCAATGACCGGTGAATAGGAAACCGGCTCAAAGCTGTCCTCACCGAAACCATTCCTGTATCCCTCACTCCCCGAATATTTTGTAACCCGTATCTGTATCCTTTTCGTAACCTCGACAGTGATAAAAATCAATCCGGGGGAAGCTGGCTGCAATCGTACCTTCCCCAACAGCCCTTCCCCCTGACCCGTCCCGGCCTTCACCCGCTCGGCTGGCACCTCCGGGTGAAGGCCTGAACCGACTTCGTCGGCAATCTATTTCAGGCGTTTCAGGGTTTGAGCTTTTCCACGGATAACCGGATATAGAAAAGGAGAACGATTATGGATGTCAACCGAAGGCAGTTTATCCAGATCACCGGCGCCGGTGCGGCCGGTCTGGCCGTCAGCGGGCTGGGTTTCGACCTGAAGCCGGTCAGGGCGCATGCCGGGATGTTGAAAACCAAGTATGCCAAAGAAACCACCACCATCTGCTGTTACTGTGCGGTGGGGTGCGGCGCCATCGTTCACACCAGCAAGCGGGGCGACGGCCGGGTCATCAACATCGAAGGGGACCCGGACCACGTGATCAACCGCGGCGCCCTCTGCTCGAAAGGGGCCTCCCTCAAGCAGTTGACGGAAAACGAGAACCGGCTCACCGCACCCATGTACCGGGCGCCCTATTCGGATAAGTGGCAGCTGGTCTCCTGGGACTGGGCCCTGGAAAAAATCGCCCTTCGCGTGAAGGAAACCCGCGATTCCTCCTTTACCGTCAAAAATGACCAAGGGCAGGTGGTCAACCGTACGACGGCCATTGCATCGGTGGGAAGCGCCGCCATGGATAACGAGGAGTGCTGGGCCTACCAGGCCCTCATGCGCGCTTTGGGGCTGGTGTATATCGAACACCAGGCGCGCATCTGACACAGCGCCACGGTTGCGGCTCTGGCAGAGTCGTTCGGACGCGGCGCGATGACCAATCACTGGATCGACATCAAAAACAGCGACTGCATCCTGATCATGGGAAGCAATGCCGCTGAAAACCATCCCATCTCCTTCAAATATGTGACCGAGGCCATGGAAAAAGGCGCCACCCTCATCAGCGTGGATCCCCGTTTTACCCGGACCTCGTCCAAGGCGGACATCTACGCGCCACTGCGTTCAGGGACCGACATCGCCTTTCTCGGAGGCATGATCAAGCACATTCTGGACAATAAGCAGTACAGCGAGGAGTACGTGGCCCTGTACACCAACGCGCCGTTTATCGTCGGCAAAACATTCGACTTCAAAGACGGCCTCTTCTCCGGCTTCGAGAAAAATCCTGAAGGCCCGGTGCTGGGCAGATATGACAAGAGCCAGTGGGCCTTTGAAATGGACAAGAACGGCGTGCCCAAAATGGATCGGTCGCTGAAGCACAAGCGCTGCGTGTTTCAGCTGCTGAAAAAACATTTCAGCCGCTACGACCTGAAAACCGTTTCTATGGTAACCGGGACCGGGGAAGGCGACCTGAAGCGGATCTACGATGTGTACAGCAAAACCGGGGAGCGGGGCAAGGCCGGCACCATCATGTACGCCATGGGTTGGACCCAGCACACCACCGGCACCCAGAACATCCGCACCATGGCCATCATCCAGCTGCTGCTGGGCAACATGGGCGTGGCTGGCGGAGGCGTCAACGCCCTTCGCGGCGAATCCAATGTTCAGGGCTCCACGGACCACTGCCTGCTGTGGCATATCTGGCCCGGCTACCTCAAAACGGCGCGGGCATCCAACACCACCCTGGCGGCTTACAACGAAACATGGACACCGACCAGCAAGGATCCCCTGTCCGCCAACTGGTGGCAGAACACGCCCAAGTACAGCGTCTCCATGTTGAAATCCTTTTTCGGCGAAAAGGCCGATGCCGCCAACGAGTTCGGTTATCAATGGCTGCCCAAGGTGGATGACGGGGCCTCCTACTCCTGGTTCGACATCTTCGACGCCATGTACAAAGAGAAGATCGAAGGCTTTTTTGCCTGGGGTCAGAACCCGGCCTGCAGCGGCGCCAACGCCAACAAGACGCGTGAGGCCCTGGGCAAGCTGGACTGGATGGTCAACGTCAACCTGTTCGACAATGAAACCGGATCGTTCTGGAAAGGCCCGGGCATGGATCCGGGCGCCATCAAAACCGAAGTGTTCATGCTTCCTGCCTGTGTGTCGGTGGAAAAGGAGGGCAGCATCACCAACAGCGGCCGGTGGATGCAGTGGCGCTACCAGGGCCCCAAACCCCTGGGCAACAGCCTGCCGGACGGTGATATTATCCTGGCGCTGGGAGAGAAGATCAAGGAAGTTTACAGGGATGGCGGCGTCTATCCCGAGCCGATCGTCAATTTGAAATGGGATTACGCCACCGACGGCGCCTACGATCCCCACAAAGTGGCCAAAGAGATCAACGGCTACTTCGTCAAGGATGTCACCATCAAGGACAAAACCTATAAAAAAGGAACCCTGGTCCCCAGCTTCGCCTTCCTCCAGGCCGACGGATCCACCTCGTCGGGCAACTGGCTCTACTGCAACAGCTATACGGAAAAGGGCAACATGGCTGCCCGCCGCGGGCAGGAGGACGCGGTGAACAACATCGGGCTGTTCCCGGAATTTGCCTGGTGCTGGCCGGTTAACCGGCGCATCATCTACAACCGGGCCTCGGTGGACGCCACGGGCGTGCCCTGGGACCGCAAGGATTGGGTCGTTTACTTCAAGGGGGATGAAAAGGACGGCAAGTATGTCTCCAACAAATGGTTGGGGGATGTGCCCGACGGCGGCTGGTATCCGATGCAGAACCCGGACGGCTCCTGGCGGGAGGATGCCAAGTACCCCTTCATCATGCAAAAGCACGGTCATGCCCAGATCTTCGGGCCGGGGTTGGCGGACGGGCCCTTTCCGGAACATTATGAGCCGTTGGAATGCCCGGTGGAAAAAAACTACCTCAACGCCCAGATGGTGAGTCCCACGGCGGCGGTTTATACCTCCGAAGCCGATGCCCATGCCACCTGCGATCCGCGCTTCCCCTATGTGGGCACGACCTACCGGGTCAGCGAGCACTGGCAAACGGGTCTGATGACCCGCACCCAGAGCTGGCTCATGGAACTGCAGCCTCAGATGTTCGTGGAGATGAGCGAAGAACTGGCCGGGCTCAAAGGCATCCGGAACGGCGAACGGGTCAATGTGATCTCGGCCCGCGGCAAGGTGGAGTGCAGCGCCATTGTCACCAAACGGTTCAAGCCCTTCACGATCGCCGGTCTGACGGTGCACCAGGTGGGGATTCCCTGGCATTTCGGCTGGCGGTGGCCGTCATCCGGCAAGGAGGATAGCGCCAACCTGCTCACGGCATCGGCCGGCGATCCCAACACCCGGATTCCGGAATCCAAGGCCTTCATGGTTAATGTGACCAAATTGTAAAAGGAGGGAATCGGCATGAGCAACGCATTTTTTATCGACACCACCCGGTGCACCGGATGCAGGGGCTGTCAGGTGGCCTGCAAGCAGTGGCATGACCTGCCGGCCGAAGAGACGGAAAACCGGGGAACCTTCGAGAATCCGCCGGACCTCTCTTTTTCCACTTACAAACTGGTCCGCATGCGCGAAACGGAAACCGACGGCAAGCTGAAATGGATTTTTTTGCCGGAGCAGTGCCGCCATTGCATCGAACCGCCGTGCCTGGAAACGGCCCGGGACGAAAGCGCCATATTCAAGGATGAGAAAACAGGCGCGGTGATTTTTACCGCCAACACCAAAAACCTGTTTGCCGACGAGATTATCGAGTCCTGCCCTTACCACATACCCCGCAAAGCGGCTGACGGCACCCTGGCCAAGTGCGACATGTGCAACGACCGGGTGACCAACGGCCTGCTGCCGGCTTGTGTGAAGACCTGCCCCACGGGTACCATGAACTTTGGCGAGCGTGAACAGATGGTTTCCCTGGCCCAACAACGGTTGTCACTGGTTATAAAAAAGCACAAAAATGCCCAGTTGGTGGATGCGGACAGCGTTAATGTGATCTATCTGGTGACCGAACCACCGGCGGATTACCACGAATTCCTCATGGCTTCGGCGAACGGTCACGGGATCACCCGCCATATGGCCTTGAGAAAAATGATGCGCCCGTTTACCCGGGCGATCCATCAGCTGTCATAGACCCAAGGACCGCTGACGATCTATGGGCTCAGGATGGTCCCGTATCCTGATTAAATTCTCCGCTGCCTGAAAGGAGAGGCTGCTGCGCTGGCAGTGCCTCTCCTTTTTGTTGGAAAAACATTTCGAATATCACCTCGGGGCATGCTAAGCTAAGCGCATGCGTTTTGGGCGGACACCGAACCAAGGAAAGGAACAGTCCGATGACCAGCCACACCCTATGGGATGCGGCGGCAGTGGAGCAGGCCGTCGCCCAACTGGCATCCATCCGGCCAGCATATGCATCCATCCTGGACTTTTACGGACCCGTTTTCGCGGCCCAGGCCCAAGCCGTCGGCAACACCTTCCCGGGGGAGATCCCGGTTGACCCCGCTCTCCTGGAAATGAAATCAAACGAGGGCTTCTCACTCATCGAACCGACCGCGTTTACGGTCGACTTCCCGGCGGCTGAAAAGCTGCTGATGCGGATCTGCGACATCGCCAGGCGGTCCGGTGAGAAACTGGGTGCCGCCGGTGAGGCGTTGACCCGGGCCGTGAGGGAGGGTGTGGCCATGACCGGGCTGTTTGTCGATGTTCTGGCAGACCAGGGCCGGATAGCGGAACTTGCCAGGACCACGGACGTAGCGCCGGAGATGCTTTCTCTGCTGCTCTATCTGGCCGTCGAACCCAGTGTCGAGGCCGGTGCCCGCCAGTTGGCCGCCCGATTGAACGGCAGTCAGGACCATCGAAGCAACTGCCCGATCTGCGGCAGCGCTCCCGTCATCGGTGAACTGGATGCCGAGGGCCGGCAATGGAGCCACTGCGGCCTGTGCTGGCACCGCTGGCCGGTAACGCGCATGGCCTGCCCGTTTTGCCACAACCGGGACAGCGCTTCACTGGAATACCTGTACAGCGATGATGAACCGGAATACCGGGTGAACTTGTGCGGGGGGTGTCGGCGATACCTGAAAGTGGTGGACACCCGCAAAATGGACCGCCGCTTTTATCCGCCGTTGGAGCAGGTGGCGTCCCTTCACCTGGACATGTTGGCCGAGGAAAAAGGGTATACCCAAGCCGTGGCGTCACATTGCTCGCAGCTGATGCCCGATAGCCCATAGGAAAACGGCTGCGGGCCTTCATTGGGACTTTTTCCGTCGGTATGGCCAGGGGCTGTCATCCCATGAGGCCGGTATAGAGGAAGATCCCGTACGCGATGGTCAGCAGGGCACCCATGATGCGGGGAAGCCGGCCGATTACCGAGACGAAAAAGAGGTGAAGCAACCCCGCCCCGAGGATCACCATGATCCCCATGTTCATCTGGTCCGGTACCTGGATAACGGAAAACAGGGCAAACAGGCCGATGCACATGGGGATGCAGATATGGCCGTCGCCCACCTGCGAACTGTAGACGATGTCAGCCCGCCCGGCCCAGGCGTAGTAGGCGGCCAGCACCGCATTGGGCAGCACCATGAGGCAGCCGCTGAGAATACCCAACTGATCGTAAAGGATGAACCCCGGGCCGAGGGCCATGACCCAGGCCACCAGGCGGTCGATGCCGTGGAGGATGCCTGCACCTAAAGCCACCACCAGCAGGGCATCCACCAGGATGGTCCATGACAGGGAGCGGCGCTGGTGGATGTTGTACTTGAGCACGTCAAAGACATGCAGCACCTGCCAGAACAGAAAAATACCCACCAGAACCAGACCGTCGCTGAAATCTAACTTGCCATCACGACCCAGGGCCCACAGGGCGCCGGTGAAGAAGAAGACGGCCACGAGGGTCAGGATCAGGGACAGGGCGTTCAGGCGCTGGAGCTTGGACACGGGCCTCTGAACGGCCTGGGCCGATCGGGAAGGGAAGATGTTGAGTGTCCATATCAGCGCCGGCAGGCCGATGAGCAGGGTAAGGTTGGTGACGTTGTTGACGATGCAGTTTTCAACGATGACCGATCCGCTGCCCCCCTGCCGGCCAAGCGAGAAGGCGAACATCAGGTTGGGAAACCCGGAAGCATAGGGCATCACCAGCGTGCCCAGCACGGTACCTTCGAGTCCTTTGCGTTCCAGCACGTTGAGGCGGTAAACCATGAGCATGGAGCAGGCGAGAAACAGGGCCAGGGAGAACCATGGATCCATGGACTCGGCAAGGCGGTACCAGCCGTCCAACCGATGGAGGCCCGCCCGGCAGTAGGCCGCTGCCTGGTCCGCATATCCGGAGAGGGGAGAAAAAAATCCGGTGTTACTCATAGGGGTGGCCGGCAACCAGTTCCTTCCAGCGTTGATCCAGAGCTTTGAGCTGTCCAACCAGGGTTTCCACCTCATCCACGTCGGTTCGGGGAATGTCCAGCTTTTCAGCGTAGGTGTATAGTTTATGTTTTTCAGGCAGGGTGAAGTTGCCGTCCATGGAGGCGATCATGATGGCGTCTTTGAGCACGCGAAGGGCGGTGAGGCGGGACACTTTATGGGTGCCGATTTCAAAATCCTTGTCCGTGTCTCTGAGCACCCGTTCGTAATCGACACCCAGTTGGATAGCCTGTTTCCGGATAAAGCGATACTCCGGCAGACCATTTTCCTTGTCAGCTCTGGCAATGGAAATCAGCATTTTCACGTAGGTTTCGCGGTCGAACTCGGTGGTGCTTTTATCCTGATTGGCGCCTGGCATTCCTTTCCCCCTTCTGTCCTCGCTGGATTCATGATCAGATATGGTTAAGGCCCAAAATGCAACAAACGTTCCATATTGTTGCACTTTTTCATGGCCGTTTTTTAAAGCAGCCAGCCGGCAGACCGGCCATCCGGGCGTCTTCCCTTATCGTTTCCGGGCTGTTGCATTTCATACACCGTGTATGTGGGCGCATACAGGGCGTGTATATCATAAATTTGACCCTGGTTCACCTGAGAATTGAGGCCTGGGCAATCTGCCTGTGATCGTTGAAACGGTTGCCAATTGATCCGAATTATGATTTGGAACCGGTCTCTATAACGGAATTACAAGGCCGAGGGCATGCCCGACAGCGACATCAGGAAAATACCTTTTAATTACACCTCTGCCGATGACAGCCAGATCCTGCGCCTGCTCATCGGTGATGCAGGATTCAATCGGCTGCAGAAAAGCCGGTTTTTGAAGACCGCCGGACCGGCCGCATATCCCCTGAGGCGCTTTTATGGCGACCTGTTCATGCTGTGGCGAAATCCATTCGTCCGCAATGACTTAATTGTTTCCCCCCGGCGTCACCAGCTTTTTTTCAATGCTGTGCGCATGGATTTGAAGATGGTGATGAAGGCGGCGGCCGACCACCCCGAATCTGCACCAGTGATGGACGACTGCCGGCGCTGCCTGGATGAAGCCGAAGCCGGAATTCGTCAGGTCCGTGACGGTCAGCGTCACATTTTTCGACGCCTGGCACCCGTTATCGGCCGGGAAAACATCTTTACCGACCCGTTTACCCTCAACGCCCACGTGACCGACGCTGCCAACTGGCGCCTGTGCCTGCCGCTGGCTGTGGTTCGTCCCACCCATGAAGCACAGGTTCCGAAAGTGATCCGGGTCCTTGCCCAGGCCGGTTTTAAGGTGATTCCCAGGGGCGGGGGCACCGGGCTCACCGGAGGCAGCGTTCCCTTTGAAAACGGCTGCGTGATCGTCAACACCGAACAGCTCGATCGCATCCGTGGCATCGAGACAATTGAGATGCCGACGCCGGATCAGGGGAATCGCCAGGTTGCGGTGCTCCACCTCGAATCCGGCGTAATCACCGATGCGGCCATGGCCTATGCCAGAAAGCAGGGCCTGGTCTTTGCCACCGACCCCACCAGCGCCTGGGCCTGCACGATCGGCGGCAATATTGCGGAAAACGCCGGCGGCAAAACCGCCGTGCTCTGGGGCACCGCCATCGACAACCTGCTGTCCTTTGCCATCGCCATGCCCGACGGGCGCTTGTACACGGTCCGGCGCTTGGCGCACAGCCTGCGGCGCATCCTGCCCGAAGACCGGATTCGCTTCGCCATTGAAGATGAAACGGGGCAATCCATTCGAACGGTGGACCTGGAAGGGCTTCAGATCCGGCAGGCCGGCCTGGGCAAGGACATCACCAACAAGGCCCTTTCCGGTCTGCCCGGCATCCAGAAGGAAGGGACCGACGGCATCATCACCTCGGCCCACTTCATTCTGCATCGGGTTTACCCCCGACAGGCCACCTGCTGCCTGGAGTTTTTTGGTGCGGATATGGACGAAGCCAGCCGGGCGATCACGGCCATCTGCGAAACGTTTGTCAACCGCGGCGAAGAAGCCCTCATGGCGCTGGAACACTTCGACGATGCATACGTGCGCGCCATCGGCTACAAGGTCAAGGCCCCCCGGCAGGACCTGCCCAAGGCCGTGCTGCTGGTGGACATGGTGGGCAACGAGGACAGCCATATCCGGCGGGGCCTGGACCGCCTGGAAGGGCTCATGGCCGACTTTCCCAACACCCATCTGTTCGTGGCCGAAAACGAACAGGAGGCTCGGCGCTTCTGGCGGGACCGCAAACGCCTGGGAGCCATTGCCGCGCGAACCCAATCTTTCAAGCTCAACGAGGACATCGTTCTGCCCATTGCCGCCCTGGCCGAGTTCGCCCAGTTTGCCGACGACATCAACGCCGAGGAGCAGCGTGAAAATCAGCTGGCCCTGGTTTTCCGCCTGGGCGCCCACCTGGAAACGGCTCAGCCCCTCGAAGACCCCGAGTGGCTGGTGGCCAAACTACCGGCAGCCAAGGCACTGCTCATGGAAGCATTGGCGCGCATTCGGCTGGCCGGTAAGCACCATCTTCAGGAGGAGACCCATATCCGGCAGCTCAAAGGCGAACTGAACGAGCTGTTCAGCGGCTACGTTAAGATCAACCGCGAGATCGAGGGAATTTATACCGATACCCGGTCACGCCTCATCGTTATTGCCACCCATATGCACGCCGGCGACGGCAACATCCACGTCAATATACCGGTATTCTCCAACGACCGGGAGATGATGATCCGGGCCGCAGAAACCTCCGATGCGGTCATGGCCAAGGCCGTGGACCTGGGCGGGGCCGTCAGTGGCGAGCACGGCATCGGGTTGACTAAGTTCAAGTACCTGGAAAAGCATCGTATCGAAGCGTTGAACCGCTATCGCCGGCAGGTGGACCCCGACGGGGTCATGAATCCGGGCAAGTTGAGCGATCCCCGGGCGCCTCAGCTGGTTTTCGCTCCCTCCTTCAACCTGCTGGAACTGGAGGCAAGCATCCTGCGCCACGCTGAACTGGAAGCCCTGGCGGAAAAGATCTCCGGCTGTGTGCGCTGCGGTCGCTGCAAGACCCCCTGCTGCGTTTTTCATCCCAAGGAAAACCTGTTTTACCATCCCAGAAACAAGAACCTGGCCGTGGTGGCCCTCATCGAAGCCATTTTATACGAGACCCAGCGGTTTCGCTCCACCGGGTTCAACGCCTTGAAATATCTGGAACAGGTGGCCGATCACTGCACCATCTGCCACAAATGCCAGCCCCCCTGCCCGGTGGATATCGATACGGGCGCGGTATCCATCCTGGAACGGGAGATCCTTGCCTCGCGCCGATACCGAAAAACATCACCGGCTACCGGGTTGGCCCTGGCCTACCTGGACAGCCGTTCCTCGGTGATCAATGCCCTTTTGCGACCCACGGTCATGTGGGCGGGCAGCCGGCTGCAGCGGGCCGGTGCCTGGATGCTCAAGCGGCTGCCGGGATCGGCAGGGTCCGCTGCGATCAAGGGGCTTGGTGTGCTGCAATCCCCAATGCCTCCGATTCCGGCCGGAACCCTTTTCAGTCGGCTGCCCGCCTGCCGGGGCGACCAGACGGTAGTGGTCGAACCTGAAGGCGACGTGCTGGGCACCCTCTTCTATTTTCCGGGATGCGGTTCAGAGCGCCTGCATTCACAGGTTTCCCTGGCGGCGATCCATATTTTGATCAAAACTGGTTTTCGCGTGATCCTGCCGCCACCGTTTCTGTGCTGCGGCTTTCCGGCAAGGGTTAACGCCAAAGTGGAGATGCACCGCCGCCAGGCCATGCGCACCGCAGTCATTCTGAACCAGATCCGGGAGCGATTCGGGCACCTGCACTTTGATGCCGTGGGTGTCAGCTGCGGAACCTGCCGGGAATCCCTGGCCGCGATGAACGCTGAGTCTATTTTTGGCTGCCGGTTGACGGATATCAGCCGGCTGGCCATTGAAAATGGTCTGGCTGCAGGCATCGAACCCGGACGGTT
>JAHLLR010000027.1 GCA_020444075.1 Deltaproteobacteria bacterium | reverse complement strand
TGAGCCGGCTACCCGTCACTCCCTGTCAGGTGTCCTACCTATACACCATGTGGTATGGATTCGTGTTTATTAAAACAATATATGGTGTTTTGAAGCGAGTTCAAAAGGTTTGGATAGTAGCGCTATAGGGCGCGGGCGGAAACCGGGAGGATCGAAAAAGAAAGATGGCTGCGATTATGAAATGGCAGCTCATTTTCACAGAAGTTCGAAGGGCTAACTGAAAAAGCTTTTAAACAGGGATTTTGATTTTTTTTGGGGTACGGAGGGTTCGCTATTTGCTCCCCTTAAATTGGCGTCGGCATCGGTCTTTTCCAGGGGGTCTGATACCACATCTTGTATCTCTGCCAATCGTCCACCACCAAGGAATCTGAATTTTGGTCCCCGGTCGGTCAGTGATAACTCGGCGCCCTGGGCCAAAACCGATTGCGTGCCAACCGGCCGGCCATTGATGGAAACCGTGCTTCGCCCAGTTAGGTCTTTTGCATAGTATTCGTTTTCATTGAAGAATATCTGGAGGTGTCGTCCGGCAAGTGCGTTGTTGGCCATCACGAAATCACATGCCGGATCGGTACCCATGGTAACGGGTAGAAGGTTGTAAGATTGAAGGGTTGGGCCAAACTGGATAACCAGCGGTGCATTGGTGCTGATCACGGGGATCTCCAATCCGGGACCCACGGTCAGACCGGGTTCGGGGATATGCGGAGGGGGCGTGGAAGGGATCTCTGGCACACGGACTGGCGAGGGTGCTGACATCTGCGGTGGCGGCGCTGAAACGGGTGACGGTGGCATCGGTCGGGCCGGTTGTGCCGGCCGTGTATGAGGAATGGGTGCCTCGCCGGCTTCAATTTTGGTCAGAAAACTGGCTTTGGGGCCATTTTCCGAAAAAGTGATCACATCGCCGTCTCTCAAATAAACGTCGGCTATGCGTTTCCCATTGACGTAGGTGCCGTTGGTGCTGGCGTCGATGATACGAAATCGGTTTCCCTGTCGCTCAATACGTGCATGTCGCCTGGAAATGGTCGTCAGGTCTTTTTCAAAACGAACCTGGCATGAGGAGTGGCGGCCGATTTGAACGGGAAATTGCGAAAAATCCTGGATCTGCCCTTTCAATGGGCCCTGGATGTGAACCAGTTGTACGATGATGTTCGGCATCTGGGGCATATTGTCCCACCTGCATGGATCAGTTCTTGGGTTGCGATTTTGCAGTGACGCAGTGGCGATATAATTGAGCCGACTATAGCCGCAAAAGTATGGCTGATGTCAAGGGGTTTTCCTCCCCCCTTATTCGGCGGTGCTTTTCTTGATCCTTTCCAGCCGCTCATTCAGCAAGGTTGCTTTTTTCAGGTTCTGTTGAACATCTTTGTAGTCGGGATCAACCGCCGTCACTTTTTCCCAGGATTCAATCGCCTTTTTCAGCGCTTCCTGGCCGAAAAAGACAATGCCTTCGTTATAGTGGAACTCCTTGTATTCTGCCAGACAGTTTTCAACATACTGCTTGCATTCACTGCAGTCCGGTTTAATGGCGGCTGCTTTCTCAAAGCCGGTTCTAGCAGCCAGATAATCCTGTTTGTTGTAGAGTATCAGGGCTTTTTGATAAAGGGTCTGAAACAGCAGGTCGGCTGCTGTTGCATCGTTCGGGTTCAGTGCCGCGGCACGTTCGAGTGTTGAGATGGCTTTGTCGTATTGATTTTTCTGAAAATACGCTTCGCCTTCTTTTATTAGGGCATTGGCCTCTGCTGTGCGGCACTGGGCCAACAGTTCCTGGCAGTCCCGGCAATTGTCATCGTAGTCAAGGGCCGTGATGAACGCGGTTTTGGCTTCATTGAGACGATTCGCCGCAAGGTGCTCTTTGCCCGTTTCAACATATGCCCGGGAGATATAGGCGATGGCATCGGCGTCCTCCGGGGCGGCACTGAGCACTTTCTGAAATTCAACGATTGCCTCCTCGTATTTTTTTTCATTAAACAGGACAATACCTGTCTCACGATATTCCGCCACCTGGTCCACAGGCTCCGACAACTCGGGTCGGGGTGTTTCAACGGATCCAACCGGTGGTTCAGGTGCGTCGGCGACGGCTCCCGATCCAGGGACTTCAGGGCGGTAAGGGGTTGTGGTCGCCGCTTCAGGGGGCTGTCCCAGTCGAGGTACTTTCACTTTCTGTCCCGCCTTGACGCTGGTGGGATCTGTTATGCCGTTGTATTTGGCGATGATGGGAAACAATTTGTAATCGCCGTAATAAATCTGGGCAACCTTGGCCAGGCTTTCTCCCGGCTGGATTTGATGCACGGTGAATTCACCTTTCACAGCGGGCGGCTGCGCGGACGAACCGGTGCTGATACGAATCAGATCCTCAATGGTTACACCGTCGATAACCGGCACCATAATTCGCTGGCCGACCCTGACTTGGGTTGCGTCGGTCAGGTTGTTGAAATTGACGATGTGAGGGTATTTTCTATAGTCACCATAGTACTTGAGTGCCAGCTTGGAAATGCTTTCTCCGGGGGCGATCTCATGGGTGATGAATTTTCCCTCACCCTCCGGCTGGCGCTGTTGCAACATGGCGGCTGCTTTTTCATGCTCCGGACGGTATCTCAGCGTTGTTAAGAACTCTTTTTTCGCCAGATCCCATTTACCTTTATCCCTGAAGCGGAGGCCGGCCTGATAGTGGGTCTCGGCCAGTTCATTCAGCTGCTTTTCGAGGCGGTCGATGCCGTCGGTGATGACCGGTTCGTTGGGGTTGATGGTTTGGGCCAGTTTATACTGCTCCAGCGCCTCTACCAGATTTCCCTGACTTTCATAAGCCTGGGCCTGTTGGATATACGTGTTGGCCTGTTTGTTCTTTTCCCGGGGAGCTTGGGATGCCTGGCAGCCCCAAAAGATGATCAGCAACAACCCCAACCCGACACCTATGTGTTTACGTTTCATGGCATGTTCACTCTAACGGATAATTAGTAAAGGTTTTTAAACGGGAGGCAAAACGGTCCATATCCCGCTTTAAAATCTGGTCCCGTTTGATCAGAAAGGGATCGGCGAAAAACGGGTTGCTTCCCCGGTCTACGGTAACCGCAATTTTATACCCGGCCTTCCGTGCCAAAGAAGCGACCGTCAGGTTCCGTCTGCCAAAAGGGTAGGAAAAAATTATAGTGTCCTGATCAAGCTTTTCATCAATGATCTGCTTGGATTTGAATATCTCCCATTTCAGTCGGGCCAGGTAGGCCGCGCCATCCTCATCTTTTTTCTGTTTGGAAAGATCGCTGTGAGAGGCAGAATGAGAGCCGATGTAAAATCCCTCCCCCTTCAATTCCCGCAACTGGTCCCAGGTGATCGCCTGGCTGGAAACCCCCACATAGTCTATGTATATAAATAGTGTGGCCGTAAATCCGTATTTTTTCAAAATCGGGTAAGCCACATCATATACGGAGCGATAACCATCGTCCACGGAAATCATGACGGCCTTTTTCGGTATCGGTTTGCGGTAATCCAGAAAATCGACCAGAGCTTCGGGGCCGATTACCCGGTAACCGTTCTCCTTGAGATATCGAATCTGCTGTTCAAAGATATCTGCGGGCATGCACAGGGGTGAATCGCAGGATAAGGCAAACCGGTGATAACATAAGATCGGAACCGTCTGGTATCCTTTGTCGGTGATGCCGGCGCGGTTCGGTATGACCAGAGGTATCACCACGAAACGGTCAGGCAAAAAGGCCTCTTTGGGATTGGCATCTTCCACCATCCATGCCAGCCGTGCATCTCCCAGATACTTTTCAGCCAGTATTTCCGGCGTTTCACCGGGCTTGAGACGATGTAGAATTCGTTCATCCGAACGGTATACATCGGGTCGCATAAGCGTGGGAATAGCGTTTGGACCGGCACAGCCCGAGAAAACGACCAAAAATATCAGAAACAGGGGAATATCGGCAGATAAAAGTGTTGAACGTGAGTCAGTCAGGGCCATGGTGACAGCTCCGGTAACAACTAAGAAAAGTCGCGAGAATCAGTGCCGTGCTCGAAAAGGACTCACGCTTGTTCTATCTTTCAAGAATATCCTGCCCTTATCTACCATAGCAGCTTATAAAATTCAATAGTCGGCGGACGTACACATTCACCGTTCAAGAACCCTCAAAGGAGCGGTTTTAGCTGTCCGCTGGTGATGCAGGATGACCATGGCAGGCACGATCGTTCATCGTCATGTTGCGGTTGAGTGGACTGATGAAAAGGAGAAGTCCCTTGACAATCCACTGGTATCATAATAATTTTATGAATATTTAAAGGATTGAAAAACGGTGGCATGGTTATCCGGCAGGGCTTTTGGCGGGTCTATATCTCAAGACCCTGAAACGCCGTTCAGGATTTTTACGCACATTGACCCCGAGTCCTGAGGACAGCTGACGTGAAGCCCGACAACAAACCCGAACGGATTAATAAAACCCGTTGGTTTACCTGCCTGCTCATCTTTTGGGTGGTGGCCGTCTTCTTTTACCTGTTCATAACTGCCCAGGAAAAAAACCGGGTGGATCGCGTTACCACCAAAGGAATTCGAACCGCCCTGGTAAACGCCCAACACGCCGGCCTGCCGTTGCTTGAACGTAATGTCCAGGCGTTGACCCTTCTGACGCAGGATGTTGCCGGGGTAAAGAGTGTGGTCAATGTTTCCATCATTGATCACAAAAATAAAATTATCGCTTTCACCAATCCAGACCAACTGCTGTCGATGTCGCCAAAAGCGGAACAGCAGAAAGACGGTGTGAGCTACTGGCCCCATACCCTCGATGACGGTACCCGGGCGGTATGCTTTTCATCAGACATTGTTTATGCCGGCACTAAAATCGGCGAGATTTTTCTGGCAATGGACGCCAGCGGTCCCGCCGGGCTGACCACGGCCTTCTTTATATCGGCAATGGTCAGTTTTCTGCTGATTGTATTCCTATTGCTGGTTCTTGATTTTAATGGGGTTGCACCGTTGCTGCTCGCCACAGGGGTCAATTTTCGTGAAATATCGCGCCGTGAAGATCGTGGGTCGCTTCGGAGCCAGATGATCCATCGATGTGCTGATATCATAAAAAATTATCCGGTGATTGAAATGCCCTTTGAAAAAAGATCAACCGGACGGCAAGGAGAGTGAGCATGCCCGCCAGCGAGAAAGCATCGACAACAATGATGTGGATGAAGCAGTTGTCCACCACAACGGTTAATTCGTTCACCGGAAAGGTCAAGGCTTTCATGTCCGGCTCCCCGATCAAACGGCATGTCGCTGTTGGTGTGGCCGCCTGGATGGTCCTCAATCTCATTGTCTTTTTTATCCTTCAGGGGAAAATCGACACCGCAGAAAAGACATTTTTCAACAAGGGCGTCGATGTGGCCTTAGGTCTTGCCGATAAGAGCGGTTCACCTATTCTGTCCACCGATATCCTCTCTTTGAATGTCGCCATTCGTGAGGTGATGGAAAACCCGGAAATCCGATATGCTGCCATTCTGGATCATCAGGACAAGATCCTTGCCCATTCAAATCCCGCTAAAATCAACCTGCATCTGGAACCCGTGGCGAAGGATGCCACAATTGATGCCCTTAATGGCGTTCGAATCGCATCGGGGATGATCGATGGCCAGGCGTCTGTCATCATCTTTGAAAACGAGGTTACCTATTCCGGTGTGAAAATCGGAAAGGTGTCCATTGGCTGGAGGGGAAACAAGCTGGCATCGGCGGTGAAATCCTACAACTTTTTCATGGTGTTGTTTCTGGTCTCCAGTCTGGCCGCCACTGCCGGCATGCTTTTTCTGCTGGAACGCACCCTTACCCATCGGAAGATGGTGCGGCAAAAAGCCATGGAAGGCATGACCCGGATTGGGCCTTATCTGCTGACCCGAAAGATTGCTCAAGGGGGGATGGCGGAGCTTTATCTGGCCGATTATCTTCGGGAAGACGGTTTCCGAAAAACGGTTGCCGTTAAAAAGGTATTGCCCCATCTGGCAGACAACCGCGATTTCATAGATATGTTTATCCGGGAAGCTAGACTGGCGGCGCTCCTTCAGCATCCCAATGTGGTTCAAATTGCCGATTTTGGAAAAATCCAGAACGCCTATTTTATCGCCATGGAATATGTGAACGGAAAGAACCTCGCCGAGATCATGGGGTTTTTGAAAAAGGGCCTGCCGGTGGATATGGCGGTGTTTCTGATTCTGAAGATCAGCAGCGGCCTGCAATACTCCCATGCGCGCAAGGATGACAAGAGCGGGAAGCCACTGAATATTATCCACCGGGATATCAGCCCCCAGAATATCTTGATCTCCCTGAACGGTGAAGTTAAACTCAGCGACTTCGGTATTTCCAAAGCCACTTCAGAACCTTCGTTGACACAGGCAGGCGTGATAAAAGGCAAACTTTCCTATTTGTCCCCTGAGCAGGCCATGGGGCAGGAGGTGAACCATCAGATCGACATTTATGCCTTAGGGCTGGTCTTTTATGAAATTCTTTCAGGCAGCCGCCTGTATCGATTCGCCAACGATATTGAAGCTATTCGGACCATTCCCCAGATGACTATCCCGCCGATCATTACCAAAAGGCCGGACATCCCCCAAGGATTGAACGATATCGTCATGAAGTGTCTTGAGAAATCGACCGTCAAACGATATCAGACCGCCCAGGAGTTAAACAACGATCTGCTGAAATTGAAGAATCACCTGGGAATTACCTACGATGCCTCTGACCTGGCGCTGTTCATGCAGACCAACTTTGAAAAACCGGAACCTGAACCCGTTGCCTGACCACAGCAGTGTCTGGCCTGGAAACCGTGAGGCTTGCTGGTAGAGGAATCTTCGCGGGTTCGATTTTCCCAAACAACCGATGTGATGTGAAAGGTGGAACTCAGGTGTCACAGGATTTACCGATGATCAATTACCACGGTGCCACGGACGTGGGAAATGTACGTTCCAATAATGAGGATGTATTTTATATCTGTGAAGCATGCCATTACTGCCTGGTTGCCGATGGCATGGGCGGAGCTGCCGCCGGAGAGGTGGCCAGTCAGATATTTGCCGATACAGCCAAAGCTGTGTTTACCGGTCACGACGGGGCATCCGAAGAGAACACCATTGCCCGGGTGCAGACCACCTTCAAGCTTGCCAACGATAAAATCCTTAAGCATGTCGGCCGCAACCCCCACGATCAGGGGATGGGGTGTACCGCCGAATTGCTGGCCTTTTCCCAGGAAAGTTTCATAATCGGCCATGTGGGCGATTCAAGAACCTACCGGCTGAAAAACAGCACCCTCAAACAACTGACCAAAGACCATTCGTTGGTTCAAGAGCAGCTGGATCAGGGGATTATCAGTGCAGAAGAAGCCCGACGGCATGCGATGCGCAACGTAATCCTCAGAGCTGTCGGCGTTAACGATACGGTTGCCCTTGATATTCTGAAAGGAAAAAGAAATCCGGGCGACCTGTTCCTGCTGTGCAGCGACGGGCTTACCGATATGGTCGATGATTCGGCTGTGTTCGCAGCGTTATGTGCTGATGGGGATTTGAATGAAAAATCCCAGGCCTTGATTCAACTGGCCAAACAGGCCGGTGGAAAAGACAATGTGACTGTTGTTTTGTCCACCATTGGTCGATGAAAATGAAATACGGACGTTACGAAATTGTTAAAGAGCTGGGACGCGGTACCATGGGCGTGGTCTACAAAGCCCACGACCCGCAGATCGAGCGGATGGTGGCGCTGAAAGTCCTTCGACCCGACCGGGTCGTTAGCCAGGACTTTGTTCTCCGCTTTCTTCGGGAGGCCAAGGCCATAGGCCGAATATCCCACCCCAACATCGTTACCGTATACGATGTGGGACAGGACCATGGAACGATATACATTGCCATGGAATATCTGGAAGGCCGGCCGCTGAACGAAGTGATTAAAGACAGGGCCGTGCCGGTGGATGAAACGGTGGGGATGTGCGTCCAGGTGGCGGAAGCCCTGGGTTACGCCCACCGCCAGGGGATAACCCACCGGGACATCAAACCATCTAACATCATCCTCACGCCGGACAACCGGATCAAGTTGACCGACTTCGGCATTGCACGCATCGAAGACCCTGATGCGGCCCAGCAGACCCAGGCCGGTGATATCCTTGGGACCCCGGTTTATATGGCTCCCGAGCAGGTTATGGGACAGAAGGCCGATGGCAGAACAGACCTGTATGCACTAGGGGTGATTGCCTACGAGATGGTGGTGGGAAAGCGTCCCTTCGGTGGCGGGAATATCGCTGCCATCTTTCGTTCCATCACCCATGAACCGCCGGAAGATCCGATGAATAGGGGCAGCCTTGACAACCGGGCTCTGGCCGATCTTATCCTGAAAAGCCTTTCCAAGGATCCTGCCAGCCGTTTTCAAACCGGTGAAGCAATGGCGGCTGCCCTGAAACATTGCCTGGATGCCGCGGCTCACCCTTTCCCGGAACCGGCTACCCCTCGTCAAAAAGCAAGCACGTCGAAAAAAATGGGGTTGGTCATCGTGATTTTTTGCTTGTGTCTGGTTGCCGGTATTGTCGGCTACAGGGTGATCCGCAACTCCGTCGAATCCACCCCTGTCAACTCAGCAGCGGCACCGGTGCCTTCATCCATTCTCAATGTCACCAGCACTCCGGAAGGTGCTCAGGTTTTCGTGGATTCTATCTTTAAGGGGACTACCCCTGTTGATATACCCATGATTCCGGGACGTTATGAAGTCAGATTGAATCTGCCGGACTACTATGAATGGGAGGCCCAACTTCAGATCGACGAGAAGAACCCAACGCCCCTGAACGTGCGGCTGATATCCATCAATTAATTTTTTTTCCAGGAGGACTTACCATGAAGGCCAACCCAATCTTTGTTGGGCTGTTGACGGTGGCCGTTATCGCTGTAGCTCTGATGCCCGGGATCGGTCATACCGCCTTACAGGCAGGAAGTCCGGTGCCGGTGTTCACCCTGAAAGATATAAATGGTAAGGCATATCCGCTGTCTGGCATGACGAACAAGGCCATGATGATTTTATATTTCTTTGACACTGATTCCCGGCCAAGTATCGAAGGGCTTTTGAGTCTTGACCAGTTGGCCAGGCAATACCGGGACGCCGACCTCACCGTCTGGGGCATTACCCGCTCTTCGAAACAGAAGGTTGCCGCATTCAATAACAGCACCCAAACGGTATTTCCCATCCTGCTGGATACCGCCGGTGTCAGTGAAATGTACGATGCGCAGCGGGTTTTGCCCACAGTCTGGATTGTCGGCCCGCAGCTCAAGATGCTGGACCTGTTTCAAGGCGGTGGAAAAACCACTCAGGTGATGTTGGTCAGACTGGCCGAACGAAACTTGCAGCGTAAAAAACCCGAAGTGGCCCGGGCCATTACCGAGACCGTGGAAAAAAACGATCCGGGAAATGCCCAGGCCCGAACGGTTAAAGGCTATGCAGCCATTCAGGAAGGAAAGCTGGATGAAGCCGAGCAGACCTTCTACAGCCTGAGCAAGGAAGAGGGAAGCAACGCCGTCTTGGGAAAAGAGGGACTTTCCCAGGTTTACGAAAAAAAAGGCCAGACGGAAAAAGCTTTCCAGCTGGCCAAAGAGGTTTCCGTCCAGGCCGGCGATCGGCCATTGGCATATGTTATCAAGGGTGATCAACTTTATCTGCAGAATAATAAGAAAAGCGCCGAGTCTGCCTATCGTGAAGGTACGCAAAAACAAGGAGGAGCTCCCTTCCAACGAGCAGTCGCCTACAACCAATTGGGGCGCCTGTTTGCTCAGCGGGGAGAGTATGCCAAGTCCCGTGAACTTTACGATCAGGCAGTCAGCATCGATCCTTACTACATTGAGGCCACCTCCAACAAAGGGTTGACCTACGAGCAGGAAGGTCGGTGGGACAAAGCGTTAGAGGCTTACCGCCAGGCAGAGGCCATCGATAAGAACGATCCGTTCGTTCGGGCTCTGGCTGAAAATGCCATGCGCATGCTCATGATCCAAAAGGATGAGATGAAACAACAGGAGCTGGCGGTGGCGATCAAAAAAGTGGTTGAGCTTTTCCGGAAAAACCATTTTGATCCTTTACCGGTGGAGGATCCCTGGACCTCCCGGCCAACCCGGGTGGCCTTTTTCGATATCTCCGAATCCGGCGGACTTTCCCAGCGAGCGGGTTTTGCAGGACTGCTTAAAGACCATCTGGCCCGGCAGATGGGAGCCTCCGGCCGGGTTTTGGTGGTCGACAGCCTGATTATCGACGGAGTGATTGACGCATTGGGGCTCGACAGTGGTTCGCTTGCTGACGATGAGATGCGCTCGCGACTCAGTCGCGCCATGCAGGCTTCATTGATGATCCAGGGGTCGGTTTACCAATTGCCTTCCGGTCCTTTGTGCAACCTTAAGATGCTTGCGTCGGAAGATGCCCGACCTGTCGAACTGATTGACTATCAGTTTACGGCTGGCATTCACTTGCGAAAGGACCTGAGCCAGATCAACCGCCAACTGCTGACCCGCATTATGGAAAAATATCCGCTCCAGGCGTTTGTCGTGGAGGTGACCGGCAATCAGGTGCTGCTTAACCTGGGATCGATCCAAGGGGTTGTGGAAGGCACCATCTTCGATGTCGTCGAGGAAAAGCCGCCGATTACATACAAAGGTAAGCAATTTATTCCTGAGCCCGGCATCGTGGCCAAGGTTCATGTGGTTCGCAGCGATGATGATTTCAGCTACGGGCACATCAAAGATCAACGGCGCCCCGTAAAACCGGACGACAAACTGCGGGAGAATCTAAGTGATCTGGGACCGAACGGTCAGGGCTCTCGAATCTGGTAGGCCGGAGGCAATATTATCGCATTGGCAGCTTTCCTGAAAACGTAACCGTTACCTCCGGTGAGCCGGATCGGCATCAACGATTGAAATCCGAAACCTTTCTTTTCAACAAGTGTTCCATCCAGTCATCCTTGTCAGCATCGCCGGATCGGTTCAGGCATCAAAAAATCGTCGGTCCCGCCAATTTTTTGGTTGACCACCGGAATCGGTTGAATCCTCGGCTGTTTGCAGCAGGGTTGGCCAGCGGACTGATCGTCGATCGCGGTCAGGCGGTGTCAACGGCCGCTGCCGGTGCATCGCATTCTTTCAGATAGGCAGCAGATGGGCTTCGAGTAATTTCATGATTCTTAACAAGGAACCGTTTCGAATACGGTTCGCTAAAAATACCGACCATTATTATTTATATTATCCAACGCTGAGCGCGCAATCCTGTACCTGTGGCAAACTCCTTGCAGATGATGAATAGATGAATAGGCAACAGCTTCCGTCCATATCTTAACCAATAACCGAATTTTTTGCAGGGAGTAACTATGGTAGAACGTCGAAAACATAAACGTTATCCCATGCCTCGCGGCACATTTGCAATTTTAAGAAATGAATTTGACCCGTTGCGCAATTATACGCAGATGAGCATCGGAGAGATTGCCATGGTCCTGTATAAATCCGAACCCGAAGCCATGGGGCAGGTCATGAACCTGAGTGTCGGGGGAATTGCCTTTGACGGTAACATTAATTGCATACAGGATGCCGAAAATGTCCAACTCGACCTGTTAATGACCGAGAAGGGAATCTATCTGCACAATATTCCCTATGCGGTCGTCCCGATCCGGACAGGCGGCCGGGGCAGGAAAAATAACCAGAAATTCAGAACCAACGCCTTGCGCTTCAAACGCCTCGATGGGGAAAAAGAAGTCCAACTTCGTGAATTGTTGGCTCACCATGTCGGTTAGTCTTCAGCGATAGGTTCTTTCTCTGGAAAACTGCCGAAGAAAGCGGAGATTTGAACGATGCCCACGATTGAATCTATTATTGATGAGATCGATCATTTAAAACCGGTATCAGACATCGCAGGAAAGGTCATGGCCCTTTTGGACGATCCCGATTGCGGCATGTCCGATCTTTCCGAGATCATCCGCCACGATCCGGCATTGACGACCAATGTACTGAAACTGGCCAACTCGGCTTATTTCGGCTTGCCGGGAAAAATTTACGACGCCAAGCAGGCTGTTGTTTATCTGGGAATGACTCAGGTTGTCGACCTGGTTCTTTTGGTCAGTTGCTCGGAAACTTTCCATGGATCTCATGATGGATACGGTTTAAGCACCGGAGAACTCTGGAAGAGCGCTGTGTCCGGTGCGATCCTGGCCAATGATCTGGCCGAGATAAAGGGGCTGAAACACACCAGTCTTCTCTTTACCGGTGCCTTGCTGCGGGACATCGGCAAGGTGATCATGGATCAGTTTGTGAATTCGGCATTTGAACCCATCCTGGACCGTGTAAAATCCCAGGAAATGGCTTTCACCGTGGCAGAACGCCAGGTCCTGGGGCTCGACCACAGCCAGGTGGGAGCCATGGTGGCCAAGAACTGGAATTTCCCCGTTCCGCTTCAATGTATCCTCCGATACTATCATCGGCCACTGGAAGCAGCGGGGTGTTTTCTGGAGGCGTCCATTGTCCACATGGCTGATGTCCTGTGCCGAAAAATGAAGATCGGTCTGGGAGTCGATGATCCGTTTTACACTGAAGATGATCGGGTCGCCCGATCATTAGGACTGCAGATATCCCATATCCAGAAGATTATCGATGGTTTTGGCAGAAAAATGGACCGCGTGAACGCACTTTTTGCGATTGACTGACCGCCATCGATACGGATTGATCGCCCGCGGGGTGGGCCCGCATTCGCCGGGGAGGCAATGACCGTTTTTTTAAATATTTTGCTAAAGAATCGAACGCTAAAACCGATACTACTAAATCGAAAGCAATTGAAACCAACTATTTAATTTAAAAATATTCCGGAGGTAAGTGATGGCGTACAAGATCCTTACGGTTGATGACAGTAAAACCATTCGGATGATCGTCAAAAAGGCCTTTAAACCCTATAACTGTGAACTTTATGAAGGCGAGAACGGGGTCGAAGGCTTGGCTATCGCCGCTAAGGAAATGCCGGATCTTATCATTCTCGATATCACCATGCCGGTGATGACGGGGATTGAAATGCTCGGCAAGCTCAAGGCGGAAAACGATTTAAAGGATATTCCGGTGATTATGCTCACGGCCGAATCAGGCAAGGAGAATGTCATGCAGATCGTTAAAATGGGCGTCAAGGATTACATCGTCAAGCCGTTCAAAGGAGAGCAGCTGATCGAGCGGGCAAAGAATATCCTGAAGCTCAGGCCTGTGGAATAGACCGGCGTAAACGGTTTCGCCCACCCACGGTTCTCGTTTGAATCGCATGGGTCATAGTCTCCTTCCACACCTATCTGCCCGATTGTTAAAAACAACGCATTATGAATCCCTAAGGTCATCAACGGTAAATCCCCACTTCGCAACCGGGAAAAAATCTGTTCATGATTGTGCCGGACAGTTTTCTGTTCGGCATTTTTTTTGGATGCCGTTGAACCGCAACAGCGAGCGCATTCCCCGTCGCTTGCGGCGGGGTTAGCGAGCGAACCAAAAAAATAGACAGAATTCCTTACGGTCGAAGATTCCTCGCAGCTTGCTGCGAGGTTCTTCCATCACAAAAATCCTTCATCCACAGACCGACACCGAAAAATCAGATGGCCCTTATCTTACGGGGCTTATACGGTGGTATTGATCGCATGCTCTTCCGTATTATCCCCAATTGGTGCAAATGAATGATGGGAATCCCCAGGCTCAATTATCATTTTTCAAATTGTGTTCGAATATGCTATATTAAAAGACTTTAGGGGGGATGTGATTCAGTTTCATCGCTGTAAAATATAAAAGGAGGCGTATGGGCGCCTCCTTTGGCAAATCATGGGTGGCGCGCCTGGCAGGATTCGAACCTGCGGCCTACGGATTAGAAGTCCGTTGCTCTATCCAGCTGAGCTACAGGCGCTTGAGCAGACGCCACCCGTAACATAATGGCATGGTATTGTCCACACGAAAAAAGGCCTCAAAATGGTTGGCAATGACCAGTGCCGGTCGTCCAACATTGCAAAGACCCGGGTAGGGGAATGAAAAAGGCAAAGATAAAAAAAACGAAGGCATCCGAGAATGGAACCACCTCGCGGGCAAGCGGGCGGACCAGTGACAAATCCCTGGTCAAATATGATCCGCTCCAGCGCTATCTTTCGGAGATCAGCAGGTACCACCTGTTGAACCGGGAGGAGGAAGTGTCTTTAGGTAAATTGGTGCAGGAGCAGGGTGACCAGGAAGCCGCTTACCGATTGGTCACTTCGAATTTGCGTCTGGTGGTGAAAATTGCACTGGAATTTCAGCGGGTATGGATGCAGAACCTGCTGGACCTGATTCAAGAGGGTAATATCGGCCTGATGCAGGCGGTGAAGAAATTCGACCCATACAAGAACGTCAAGTTTTCCTATTACGCCTCATTCTGGATCAAGGCGTATATCCTTAAATTTATCATGGACAACTGGCGACTGGTGAAGATCGGCACCACCCAGGGGCAGCGAAAACTCTTTTTTAAGTTGAAGAAAGAAAAACAGAAACTCATCGATGAAGGTTTTGATCCCAAACCGAAACTGCTTTCCCAACGATTAGGGGTCTCCGAGCGTGAAATTGTGGACATGGACCAGCGACTGGACGGCTGGGATATCTCCTTGGATGCACCACTCAAAGAGGATTCCGATACCGAGCGGATCGAATTCATGAGTACGGAGTCCGAATCGGCTGAAGATACGGTGGCAAAAAAAGAGATGTCATCCCTTCTCAACGAAAAAATCGCTGAGTTCAGAACCCAGATGACCGATCGGGAATTGGAGATATTTGACAAGCGGATCTTTTCCGACAGTCCGGTCACACTCCAGGAGATTGGTGATAAATACGGAATATCTCGTGAGCGGGTGAGACAGGTCGAAAAAAATGTGGTCAAAAAGATGAGAGACTACTTCAAAAAGGAAATTCCAGACTTTGAGACTTACACCGAGGGTGTTTCCTGATCACCCCGCCTGCTTCCATCGTTTACCTGTTTTAAACGCATAACATGGGCCCAAAGATCCCTTCTGCTCTTTGGCCTTGTTTGTGGGTTGAAAGTACATAAAATGAAAATACAGGGCGTTAGATACCTTTTTATAATGTTTATGATGATTTTTATTGCCGGGTGCAGTCTGGCGGGTTTGGGACCGCACAGGCCGAGTTGGAACCCGGTGCCGGATACTCGGGTTCAACCGGTCAACCCCTTTTATCTTTTTTCCGAGGCCCATCTGAGTCTCAAAAAAGGTGATGTGGATCGTGCCATTGACCTCATGCAGCAGGCCCTGGCGCTGGATCCGGAGTCGGTCTATCTGAAACGGGAACTTGCCGGCTTCTGGCTGATGAAAAAAAACACGACAGCGGCCATTCAGCTTCTGGACGACATTTTGGCCAACCATCCCGATGATGTCGACACGTTAATTTTGGCTGGACGGATTCATCAGAACATTAACCAGCCTAAAGCGGCCATGGATGCCTTTTCACGGGTAATCGCCCTTGACCCGTCCCAGCAGAATATTTATCTCCAGCTGGGCAGCATGTACATGGATCAGGAGCAGTGGGATCAGGCCGAACAGGTTTACCAACAACTGGTAAAAAACTTTCCAGGCTCTTATGCCGGCTATTTTTTTCTGGGGCGGATCAGCGCTATCAAGGGGGATGGGAAAACCGCCCAGGCCTACTTTGAAAAAACCTTGGCCCTCGAGCCTGAACTGGTTGAGTCGCGCTTTGAACTAGGCGCCTTGTACGAAACCGACAAAAAATACAAAAAGGCCGCATCGATCTATAAGGAAATTCTAAAACAGAACCCCAACAATATCCAAGCCAGCATGGCGTTGGGTCATGTCTACTATCAGCAGGGTTTGAAAAAAGAGGCCCAGAAGATATTCGCTTCGTTGGGGAAAATGAGCCTGGAAGATCAGGAGGTTGTCCGTATCCTGGTGAGAAACTACCTCGATGCCCGTGATTTTGAGGCTTCGACCATTATCATCCAGGGTATGATCAAGGGTGCGCCGGACAACTCGGACCTCAACTATCTGGCAGGTGTTGCCTTAGATGGCATGGGAAAAAAGAATGCCGCCATCGACCAGTTAAGGCAGGTGGCACCGGACTCGCGTTTCTTTCAGAATGCCGCGGTTCACGCCGCCCTGCTCTACCAGGAGATGGAGCAGCTCCAGGCAGCTATTGATTTTCTCCTGGAAACTATCAAAAAGGATCCGAAAAATCCGGAATTCCGCCTCTATCTGGGCTCCTTTTACGAGCAGATGGAGGCATACGACAAGGCAGAAAAGGCCTTGAAAGACGGCCTTGAGCTGGATGCTGAAAATTCCCGCCTCTATTTCCGGCTGGGTGTGGTCTATGACAAATGGGGAAAGAAGGAAGAATCCATTGCCGCCATGAAGCAGGTCATCCGCTTCGAACCGGACAACGCCAATGCCCTCAATTATCTGGGATACACCTATACTGACATGGGTATCAATCTGGATGAAGCGGAGCAACTGATTCGCAAAGCGCTCGAATATAAACCGGGCGATGGCTACATTACCGACAGCCTGGCCTGGGTTTACTATAAGCGCGGACAATACGAAAAAGCCCTGCCCTTGTTGGAAGAGGCTGCCAGTCTGGTCCCTGATGACCCCATCGTCAGGGAGCATCTGGGTGATGTTTACAATAAGCTCGGCATGACTGAAAAAGCCCTTCAAAGTTACCGCCAATCCATTGAAAACGGGCATACGGACAAAGCCGCCGTAGAAAAGAAAATCCGGCTTCTGACACCATGATTGCCGTTTTCCCCTGCATTCGCCATCGATCGTTTGGTGATCGTTTCCCTTCCTATTTGTCTGGGTGGTCGGCGTTTTTTCTGATTCTGGTGGTATGGCTGCCAACCGGTTGCACCCGGTTTTCCCACCCGGAAATTCAGCGTGATCTGGCGGCTGAACAGATGGTCGCCGGACTGAGGCAAGCCAACGCCGATCTGACCCGATTCAAATGTGTCGGGAAAATAACCATGTCGAGCTCCGAACAGCCGGCACAATCCTTTCGCGCGGCCATGGCCGGGCAGTTGCCCGACCGCCTGAGAATCGACATGTTCGCTCCCTTCGGCGGATCGGCCGGCACCGTGTCCAGCGACGGAAAACATCTCTTCCTTGTCATGCACCCGTCCCGTGAATATTATAAAAGACGTTTCGGAAGCGGCAGCCTGCGACGCATGATACAAATAAACATAACCGTGGGTGATCTGCTGGAATTGCTGGTGGGCCGAATCCCCATGGATGAAGAATTTTCAGCCCGGTTGACGTCTGATGATACTAAAGCACAAACCCAGCTGGTCCTGGTGGATCAATGGGGCCGGACCCGTCAGCGCGTCACCGTTGATGATACCATGCATCCGGTGGCATCGGAGTGGTTCGACAGCCATCAGAAACCTGTCTATTCCCTGACGGTTACCGGGACGCAGACCGTTGATGGATTCGTTCTGCCCAAACGAATCGATTTATCCGGCGCGTCCGGAGAGCGGGTTTCGGTTACGTTGGACCGCTATGAGGCCAATGCCCGTTTCAATGAGAACCTGTTTATTCCGCCCCCGCCGTCATCATGAGGCCACCCATGCGCTTTGCTACGGATGCGACGGTTGGAAAATTGGGCCGGCATCTGCGATCGGCCGGATTTGATACGTTGTGCCAGCACCAAAGCAGGCGTGGAAACTTTTTTGAGACGATTGACGGTGAGCGCGTCATTCTGACCCGCACCCGCCTGGTGAAGTTGCGGTTTAAACGCCGTCCCCTGGTATTCATCCGGGATAACGACCCCTATCGGCAGATGATACAGGTGGTTCACGAGTTGAAGCTCGGGTGGTGTGACTTAAACCTTTTCAGCCGCTGTCTTGAGTGCAATGAAGCGATCCGTCCGGTGGATCGGGCGACGGTGGCCGGCCGGGTGCCTGCTTATGTCTGGCAATATCACCACACCTTTCATGCATGCGCCAAATGTGGTCGGATTTACTGGGCTGGAAGTCATCACGACCGAATGATCCAACGGCTTTTAGCCATTTTTAAACAGAAAGACGGGGAAACCCATGAATGTTGAACAGTCCAAAAACGGCGGTTGCCGTAACAGCTCGGCATCGGATTCGCAGGCTCAGAATATCGGCAACGCCCTGTCAAAAATTAAAAACAAAATTATTGTCATGAGCGGCAAAGGTGGTGTGGGAAAATCAAGTTTTGCCTCCAACCTGGCCGTGACCCTGGCCGGTAAAGGGTTTGCCACCGGCCTGTTGGACGTTGATCTGCACGGTCCCAGTATTGCCGGCATGCTGGGCCTCAAGGGGCTTTTGGATGTCAACGAAAACCAGCAGGTGATTCCCAAAAGGGTGGGGGACCATTTAAAAGTGGTGTCCATGCAATCCCTGATGAAGGACCCCGATCAGGCTGTCATCTGGCGGGGACCGGCCAAAACCGGAATTATCCGGCAGTTCATCGCCGATGTGCTTTGGGAAACTTTGGATTTTCTCATCGTCGATTCCCCGCCCGGCACCGGTGACGAACCCTTGAGCGTCGCCCAGACCATCACGGGCGCCAAAGCCCTGATTGTCACGACCCCACAGGATGTGGCGCTGGCCGATGTTCGAAAATCCATCAATTTCTGTCGGACCGTCAATTTGGAGATCGTGGGACTGGTGGAAAACATGGGCCCCTTCGCCTGCCCCTGCTGTGGTGAAACCGTCGAACTGTTTAAAAGCCGCGGCGGTCAGGTGACCGCAGAAACCATGGGGGTGACTTTTTTAGGCACATTGCCTTTTGATGCTCAGGTGGTCAAAAGCTGCGATGAAGGTAATCCCATTGCTGCCGGAGTGCACGCAGGACCCTTTGTGGATGCCCTGGACCTGGTGGTTCAGGCCATTATCAGCAATCTGTAGCCATGAAGCGGCAGGTTCTGGCGCTGGAGGCACGCTTGCGCATGTGCCGTAATGTCCGCACCATAGGGGTCCGACCGAACTTCGCGGACTACAGCGAAAAAGAAGTGAATTGGATTCGAGAGGCCGGGAAGATCTATTATCCAACTGTATTTTATGCAGATCTTTTCAATGCTGTGGGCAAACCCACCTTTCCCAGTTACCATACTTACAAGTGCGTTCAAGACAAAATCAAGCAGAGTGCCCTGTTTCAACTGGCCGGCCTGCCCCATCCCAGAACCCGGGTGTTTTACGGAAGTCGGCAGAAGGCAAAAATAAGGGAATACTTTTCCTATCCGTGCATTGCCAAGGAACCACGCGGATCGTCCATGGGGCGGGGTGTGTTTATGATCAACAACGACAACGATCTAAACGCTTACATCCATGACCGGCACGTGGCCTATGTCCAGCAGTACCTTCCCATCGACCGGGATATTCGAGTGGTGGTGATCGGCAGCAAGGCGGTCCATGCCTATTGGCGGATTGCCGGTGAAGGGGAGTTTCGCACCAATGTGGCCATGGGAGGACGCATCAGCCTTGACCCGGTACCTGAAGCGGCCATCGCCTTGGCTCAGCAGGCGGCGCAAACCTGCGGGTGGGACGACGTGGGCATGGACATCTGCTGCCACGACGGTCAATTTACCATCCTGGAAGCCAACATGAAATATGGACGTGAAGGGTTCCGGGCCGCAGGGATCGACTATATTCAAATGATGGAGCAACTGATCGATGATGGAGAAATTTGAGGGGTTCTCGACTCCGCCCATACTGGACCGTCTTAAATCATCATTGAACCGTCAGGAACGGGAAATCTTTTCACCGGCATCCACTTTCAGCGATTCGGGTGTGCGCCGCCACCCCATCATCGATTCAGCCGCCGGCTACCGGCAGGCCTTCTCCCTGGATGCAGATCGGATTCTGCACAGCCGGGCTTATACCCGCTACATCGACAAGACCCAGGTATTTTACCTCATTCCCAACGACCACATCACTCACCGGGTCCTGCATGTGCAGCTGGTCTCCAAGATCGCGCGCACCATCGGCCGATTTCTCAGGCTCAACGAGGACCTTATCGAGGCGATCGCCCTCGGCCATGATATCGGCCACACGCCCTTCGGCCATGAAGGAGAGCGATATCTGTCCGAATTGTGCCAAAAGGCCGGCATCGGCTATTTTCTGCATAATGTCCAAAGCATCCAGTTTTTGGATCGGGTGGAGCGCAAAGGTCAGGGATGGAACCTGTGCCTGCAGACTCTGGACGGAATTCTCTGCCACGACGGCGAGATCCATAACCGGCTGCTGGCTCCCAACCCCGATAAAGATTTCACCACCTTTGAAGAAGAGATCACCGTCAAGAAAGCCGATCCGGATTACCCGCTCATTCCCATGACGACCGAAGGATGTGTCGTGCGGATGGCCGACACCATTGCTTACATCGGCCGTGATCTCGAAGACGCCATCCGCCTGGGCCTTCTTGATCGCCGCGATATCCCCAGTTCCATTGCCATGATTCTGGGTGATACCAACGGAACCATCGTCTACCGCCTGGTAACCGATGTGATCCAGAACAGCTATGAGAACCATTTTGTAGCTTTCAGCCCCAAGATTTCCGATGCATTGAAAGCCCTCAAAGCGTTTAATCTCGAACGTATTTACAAGAATCCGAAAAGCAAGGTTCATTCGGCGGCCATCCACCAGCTTTTTTCCATGCTGTTTGAAATGCGCCTGGAGGATCTGGTGACGAACAACCGTTCATCCGACATCTTTTCCGGGTTTCTGGCAGATATGTCGGAATCCTACATCGCTGGCCACAGCCACCCGGAAATTGTGCGGGACTACATTGCCGGTATGACCGACCGCTATTTTTTACACCAGTTTCCTGAACACCTTCGGCCCGTGGCCCAATTCTGAGCCCAGGACATTGTCCCGATGAAAAAGCAAACCGGCAGTCGGCCGCGTTCTTCTGCCAGCGACAATGAACGGACCTACCGACAACGCGTGCGTGGATTGCGCCTTCCTTCCTTTCGGGTTGTCTGCCAGGAGACCGACCTGATGATCCAGGCCGACCGCCTTCTGGAATATGAATCTCGTGAACAGGTGCTTGTTTGCCGGGGACAGATCGAAGGGTATATTCAACGGTATCCGGATTTTGCAGTTACGTTGGAGCCTTGGCGGGAACAGGCATTCGCCCCTGAAATCGTTCGGGAAATGATCGCTGCCGGTCGTGCGGCCGGTGTGGGACCCATGGCGGCAGTAGCCGGTGCGGTAGCCGAAGCCGTCGGTCGCGTACTGCTCGATTACAGTCGCCAGGTGGTGGTGGAAAACGGAGGGGACGTCTTCCTGAAGACTGATGGCCCGGTGGTGGCGGGGCTATTTGCCGGCAATTCCCCATTGAGCATGAAAATGGGAATTAAATTGCTGGATACACGCAACGGCATCGGGCTGTGCACTTCATCGGGAACCGTGGGGCATTCACTGTCGATGGGTTCCGCCGATGCCGTCTGCGTGGTTTCCCACTCCTGCGCGCTGGCCGATGCAGCCGCCACGGCTATTGGGAACCGGATCCGTTCGCCCGGGGAAATCAAAACGGCCATCGCCTTTGGTAAAGGTATCGCCGGTGTGCTCGGGATTGTGGTGGTCGCCGGCCGGGAAATGGGAGCCTGGGGACAGGTTGAACTGGTTCCGCTCAAAGGAAAAAAAGGTTGAGTTTTGGGGCGGAAAAGGATAAAGATGCTTGATAATCAAAGGGTTTCATGGACGCTGGCGGTTTTTCGATTACCAAGTCCACCATACCCGGCGCGGCGTTAACCCCACAACGGAAATCAGGTGGAGGAGAAATACACAATGAAAAAGGTGAAAATCGCCTTCTGGATCGTCGTCTTCGGCTTTATCGGTCTGGTCATATATCAGAACAAGGATTTTTTCATGGACAAAAGGAGCCTGATGATCGACCTGGGCTTTTTTCATTATGAAACACCGTTTCTGGCCAACGCCATTTTCTTTGTGGCCTTTTTCCTCGTGGGTATTCTAATCTCCTATTTTTTCAGCCTGTTCAAACATTTTAAAGACGCCAAAACCATCAAAACCTTCAAAGCCAAAGAGAACAGCCTCGTGGAAACGGTATCGTCTTTGGAAAAGCAGCTCTCCGCCCGAACGGTGCCTGCTGAGCCTTCACCCGCTGAAGACGAACACGTGGATATGGCTGCTGAATTGAAATGATCCGGATTGTGCCGTCGGCCGCGGCGAATTTGGAAAATCGCCCCATCATCCGCCTCCCCATGGGGGTGGCCGTCTCTGTCACCTGCCGCCTCAAATCCTTAACACATTGAAAATATTTCATGATTGATGGTCTCTGTTAAATCTACACCGATGATGCAGCAATACCTCTCCATCAAGGAGCGGTACCCTGACGCCCTTCTGTTTTACCGCATGGGGGACTTCTACGAGATGTTTTTCGAAGACGCACAGGAGGCATCCCGTGTGCTGGAGATCACCCTGACGTCCCGCAATAAAAACGATGATTCTCCGGTGCCCATGTGCGGCGTGCCCTATCGGGCGGCACAAGGGTACATCTCACGGCTCATTGAAAACGGTTACAAAGTCGCTATTTGTGATCAGGTAGAAGATCCCAAGGAGGCCAAGGGGCTGGTCAAACGCGAGGTGGTCCGGGTGGTTACCCCCGGTATGATTATCGAGGATGAGCTGCTCGATGCAAAGGCCAACAATTTCATTCTGGCCCTGTCCCGGCACCAGCAGATGACCGGCCTGGCCAGCCTTGACATTTCCACCGGTATGTTCCGCCTTACCGAGACCGCGGATATGGATGCCATCGTAGACGAAATCATGCGGGTGGCCCCCAGAGAGATTTTGCTGCCCCAATCCCTGAAAACCGATATGGCCTTCACATCGGTTTTCAGGGAAGACATGGTCAGCGCCGTTACCGTGATGGAGGACCGTTCATTCGAGTTTGCCGGCGGTCGTCAGCGGCTGCTGGAGCAGTTCGACACGCTTTCGCTGGAAGGATTCGGATGTGAGTCCATGAAAGCCGGCGTGGGGGCCGCCGGGGCACTGATCCACTATGTAAGCGAAACCCAGCGTCAGAAGATCGAACACCTTTCTGCTGTTCAAACCTATTTTTTAGGGCAGTTTCTAATAGTGGACGACCACAGTTGCCGGAACCTGGAATTGTCCGGCAACCTACGCACCGGCAGCCGTCAGGGAACGTTGCTGGGAATTCTGGACCAGACGGTGACTGCCATGGGCGGAAGACTCATGGCCCACTGGCTGCGATATCCGCTGCTGGATCCGGACGATATCCGGGTCCGGTTCGATGCGGTCGCCGATGCTGTGGAACAGATGCAGACCCGGAGAGACCTTCGGGAAGCGCTTAAGTCCGTGCGGGACCTTGAGCGCTTGGGCAGTAAAATCACCATGGGGCATGGCAATGCACGGGATCTTACGGCACTGAAACGGTCCATTCAAGCACTGACCGAGATTTTTGCCAACCTTTCCCGTCTATCCGCCGCCCCGTATGCTTTTGACCGTGATACCACCGCCCTCCACGAACTGGCCGCTCTGATCCATCGCGCGATCCGCGAGGATGCCCCGCCGGTGATCACCGAAGGGAGCATGATCCGGGAGGGATACGATGATGAACTGGATGAATTAATCCGCATCAGCCGGGACGGTAAGGGATGGCTGGCGAATCTGGAAGCCAAGGAGCGCAGTGCCACCGGCATAAACTCCCTTAAGGTTCGGTTCAACAAAGTTTTCGGCTACTACATCGAGGTTTCCCGCACCCACAGCGAATCGGTGCCTGATCACTATGTGCGTAAACAGACCCTGGTCAATGCGGAGCGATACATTACCGATGATCTGAAGCATTTCGAATCCCGGGTGCTCAACGCCGCCGACCAGCGCAACGGTCTGGAACTGGAAATTTTTGTTTCGATCCGGGATCAGGTCAAGGCCCACCACGCCGATATCCAGAAGATCGCCCGGTTCATTGCCCGGGTGGATTGCCTGACTACATTTGCCGAGGTTTCCCAAAATAACGGCTATTGTCGTCCGGAAATCAACACCGCGGGCATCCTGGAGATCATGGAGGGGCGCCATCCGGTGGTGGAAAAATTGATAACCGGCGAACGGTTCGTTCCCAACTCCATCGTCATGGACAATCAAAAAAATCAGGTGCTGATCATCACCGGCCCCAACATGGCAGGGAAATCCACCGTATTGAGGCAGGTGGCGCTCATGACCATCATGGCTCAGATGGGATCCTTCGTGCCTGCGGAAAAGGCCAACATCGCCATTACCGACCGCATTTTTACCCGGGTGGGCGCGTTGGACAACTTGTCCGCCGGCCAGAGTACCTTCATGGTGGAAATGCAGGAGACGGCCAACATTGTCAATAACGCCACGGCGAAAAGTCTGGTGATTCTGGATGAGATCGGGCGTGGGACTTCCACTTACGATGGCTTGAGCATCGCCTGGGCCGTGGCCGAGCACCTTCACGATTTAAACGATACGGGCACCCGTACCCTTTTTGCCACTCACTACCACGAACTGATCGAACTGGAGAACCAACTCGACCGGGTCAGGAACTACAATATTGCCGTAAAAGAATGGAACGATGAAATCATTTTCTTGAGAAAACTGGTTGAAGGGGGTACCAATCGGAGCTATGGCATTCAGGTCGCGCGGCTGGCCGGAATCCCCGAATCAGTGATCCGCCGTTCCAAAAAAATCCTTGCCCAGATCGAAGCGGGAATGCATCCTACAGTTGCTCAAAAAAAAGAGGCTGAGCCGGGGACAAAAAAAAGAGAGGGACACGTTCAATTGGGGCTGTTCAGTCCAATGGAACGAAAGCTGGTGGAATCGCTCCAGATGATGGACTTGAGCCGGATGACCCCCCTTGACGCCCTGAATACGTTAAACGAATTGCAGATCAAGGCCCAATCAGTGTTGACATAACCGATACTCAAGTGAATATGCACCAAACTACAAATAAATATTTGTGTTCATTCATTATACGTTCGATCATCTTTTCCTTGCTGATCAACACGGCCATGGTTTGGCCGGCCTGGGCCCTGACGCCCAAGGAGCAATATTATCTGGCCGAAAATGCCTACGCTGCCTTCAAGAAAAATACCCGCCAACAGAAATACCGGGACAAATGGCTGGCCTGTATCGAGCAATACCAGAACGTATACCGGCTTGATCCTTCCGGTCCCTGGGCCGCCGCCGGGCTTTACAAATCGGGCCTTTTATATCTGGAGCTGCATGCGCGCTCCTATCTCGACGCTGACCGGCAGGAAGCTGTGGACGCGTTCCGGCGGGTCATCCAACGATATCCCCAGAGTCGCTACACCCCGAAATCCCGATCGAAGCTGGCCGATTTGGATAGCCCGCCAGAACCACCCAGGCAGACGGCTACTGCCAGCCAACTCAAAAAGGCCCATGCCGAGTATGGCCAGTTGATGGGCAGTGCCAGCCGACAGGAATATCGGGATCAATGGGAAAAATGCATCGATCACTTTCAGCAGGCTTACCGATCTGACACCCGTGGCCCCGATGCCGCCGAATCCCTTTATATGATCGGTTTGATCTATAAAGGCCTGTCTGACAAGTCTCATCGTGAGTCGGATCATGACCAGGCAATGGATTACTTCCGACGTGTGAAAGGCGAGTTTCCAGGCAGTGAATTTGCCGATAAAGCCGGTGCCGAACTGGTTGGGAATGTTTCCGGGTCCGTCGCCAAGATTGACGACGATGACCCGTTGGCAGGTATCATTGCCCAGAGTCAAAACAATTCGAAGGATGGCTTTCCGGATGAGGCGGGGCAGCGGACCGGCATGGTTACCGTGCAGGGTCTGCGATTCTGGTCCAACCCCAGCTATACCCGAATCGTTATCGATGCCGATCAGGAAACCCGGTTTTCCCACCGGTTGCTGAAAAAAGATCCTTCCATCCAAAAACCCCAGCGGCTCTATATCGACCTGAGCAAGAGCCGTTTGGGCAAGGATATCCAGAAATTTGTCCCCATCAACGATGAGTTGCTCAGCGACGCACGCGCCGGGCAGAATACCGGCGAGTCGGTCAGAATCGTAGTGGATATCAAATCCTTTAAAACCTATAAGATTTTCTCCCTAAAAAATCCCTTTCGCATTGTATTGGATGTATGGGGGGACGATTCCGACCGGCAGGCCTCCAGCAAGCCGGATTCAACCGCACCGCCTTCCACAGGCAAATTGCCACCCGGGGCTATTGCCCGCCAGCTGGCGCTGGGGGTGAGCCGAATCGTCATTGATCCGGGGCACGGCGGCAAGGATTATGGCGCGCCCGGGTATCTGAAAGGGGTCCACGAAAAGGACGTCGTGCTTCAGATCGCCAAGCGACTGGCCCGCAAAGTGGAAACCGAGCTCAAATGCGATGCGGTGCTCACCCGGACGACAGACCGCTACCTGACACTGGAAGAACGCACTGCCATCGCCAACACCCAGAATGCCGATCTGTTCATCTCCATCCATACCAATGCAGTAAGAGACAAACGGGCATACGGCATCGAAACGTTTTTTCTGAACCTGGCCACTGATGATGATGCCATCCGGGTGGCTGCCCGGGAAAATGCCACATCAGCCAAAAATATCAGTGACCTGGAGTCTATTTTAAACGATTTGATGCAGAACGCCAAAATCAGCGAATCCAGCCGTCTGGCGGCCATGGTCCAGGAGGCAGTATGTCTGCATTTGAAAAATAATTTCAGTAACATTCGCAGCAAGGGCGTCAAACAGGCACCGTTTTACGTTCTTCTGGGAGCCCAGATGCCGGCGCTTCTCGTGGAAACATCATTCATTTCAAACCCCCGGGAGTGTAAACGGCTGGCCAGTGACAAATACCAGGAAGACCTGTGCGACGGCATCATCCGCGGGATCAAAAAATATATAAAAGAGACCAGCCCCACCGCCTTCAACGACCCGTCGGCTGAGCAGGATAAAAAAGGGTAGATGGATTACGCAGTGATGATGCCGCTGCCGGCATCTGAATTATAAAAATTGAAACATGCAGGAGGGAGGAATCATGACTCACGAAAACATTATTTTTGAAGTGGCAGAGGGCATCGCCACCATCACCTTCAACCGCCCCAAAGCGCTAAACGCCTTGAACGGCCAACTGCTTGACGAACTCTCAGCGGCATTGGACGAAATCGAGGCTGACGAAGAGATCCGAGTGCTTGTCCTTACCGGTGCCGGTGAGAAATCTTTTGTGGCCGGGGCGGATATCACCGAATTGGCTACCTTCAATACCCTGCAGGGCAAACTGTTTTCAAGAAAGGGGCAGCTGATCATCACCCGGCTACAGGAATTGCCAATCCCGGTGATTGCCGCAGTCAACGGCTTTGCCCTGGGGGGAGGCAGTGAAATGGCCCTGGCCTGTGATTTTATCTACGCTTCGGATAACGCCATGTTCGGCCTGCCGGAAATTACCCTGGGTATCATCCCCGGATTCGGCGGTACCCAGCGACTGCCCCGGCTTATCGGCAGCAATCGGGCCAAGGAGATGATCTTTACCGGAAAGCTGATCCCGGCCGCAGAAGCCGAAAAGATTGGCCTGGTCAATCGGGTTTTTTCCCGGGAATCATTGATGGAAGAAACCTTGATTACAGCCCGGGCAATAGCCACCAAGGGGAAGGTCTCTCTCAGGGCCGCCAAACAGGCGGTCAACAACGGCTTGAACGTGGATCTGGCCACCGGCTGCCAGATCGAGGTCGATGCCTTTGCCATCTGTATGGCCAGTGAAGATGGCAAAGAGGGAACCCATGCATTTATCGAAAAACGAAAACCGCAATTCAAAGGGTCACTCAAGGGGTAGCGCGCTGCAATTGTTCAACCACGCCAGTCAATTAACGGAGCGCTTGATATTGGTTTCGTTTTTGCTTGACACGCCAGACCATATTCTTTATCCAGCGGTGACTGGCGGCATTGAGGCCGGTTCAACCATTTGAAAAACCGATTGTGACCGAATTTTAATTTAAAAAGAGGCTGCGGGGTGATCCTCCCGGCCTTTTTTTTATTGGACCAGGGGACTATTCACCCAATTTTATATGAAAATTGAACCGCAGGGTTCCAATATCCCATCTCGCCAGAAGGAGAACCGCAACATGATTTACGACATCGAATACGAAACCATGCCCCGCGAAGCCCTGGAATCGATACAGCTCCGGCGGCTTCAGACCACATTGGAGCGGGTTTACGCCAATGTCCCCTTTTACCGCCAACAATTCCAGGAAGCGGGGATTACCCCGGCAGACATCAAAAGCCTGGATGACTTGAGACGGATTCCGTTTACCACCAAACAGGACCTGCGTGACAACTATCCGTTCAATATGTTTGCCGTGCCAATGGACAATGTGGTCCGCATCCACGCATCGTCAGGAACCACCGGTCGACCCACAGTCGTGGGGTATACGGCAAGGGACGTGAGCACCTGGTCCATGCTCATGGCCCGTTCCCTGTCAGCCGGCGGTGCCGGTCGGGGGGATATCATCCATAATGCCTACGGATATGGACTGTTTACCGGTGGCCTTGGTGTACATTACGGTGCGGAGCGCCTGGGTGCATCGGTGATTCCGGTCTCCGGCGGCAACACTAAGCGTCAAGTGGTGATCATGAAGGATTTCGGCCCCACCATCCTCACCGCCACGCCCTCCTATACCCTGCACCTGGCCGAAGTTGCCGAGGAGATGGGGGTTGCCTTCAATTCCCTAAAATTCAAGTTCGGCATCTTCGGGGCCGAACCCTGGTCCGAGAAAATGCGCGAAGAGATCGAGCGAAAATTGAACATCATCGCTGTTGACATATACGGCCTCAGCGAAGTGATGGGACCGGGGGTTGCCATCGAATGTCATGAAGCCAAGAAAGGGCTGCATGTTTTCGAAGACCATTTTATTCCGGAAATCATCGATCCCCAAACCCTTGAACCGTTGCCGTACGGCGCTACCGGCGAACTGGTATTCACCTCGCTGACCAAAGAGGCATTTCCTGTGATCCGTTATCGCACGCGGGACATCACCTCTTTGAATCCCGAACCGTGCATTTGCGGCAGAACCCATGTGCGCATGCACCGAGTCACGGGGCGCAGTGATGATATGCTGATTATCCGAGGCGTCAATGTGTTTCCCTCTCAGATCGAAAGCGTGCTTATGGAGACCGAGAATGTGGAGCCTCATTACCAGCTGGTTGTAGATCGCGAAGACAACCTGGATGTCCTTACCGTCAAGGTTGAAGTGGGTGAGCGAAGCTTTACCGACGAGGTCAAAGGCCTGCAGCACCTGGAGCGACGCATTACCAAAAACATCAAAGAACTGCTGGGCGTCTCCGCCCGGGTGAAACTGGTTGAGCCCAAAGCCATCGAAAGAAGTCAGGGAAAGGCATTGCGGGTTGTGGACAATCGCAAGATTTGATATTTTTAACAAAAAAAACCATCGTTCAAGCAGGCTAATCATCGACCGACGATATTGTGGAGGAACGTATGCAGGTTGAACAGATTTCCGTTTTTCTGGAAAATAAATCCGGGCGTCTTTCGGAAGTGACCGCTATTTTGGCTGAAGCACAGGTGAACATTCGTGCCCTGGCTCTTGCCGATACTTCTGATTTTGGCGTGTTGCGGTTGATCGTGGATGATACGGAAAAAGCGCGACAGACGCTTAAAAACAATGGATTTACCGTTGGAAAAACCAACGTGGTGGCGGTGGAGGTGACAGACCGTCCGGGGGGACTTCACGATATCCTGACCATGCTTCATGATGCCGGCCTCAATGTTGAATACATGTACGCCTTCGTACGCTCCTCTGGCGACAACGCGGTCATGATTTTTCGCATCGAACAGGAGCAGGAGGCGATCCGGCTGCTTGAATCCAAGGGCGTCAACGTAATCGACGGCCAGCGCCTTTACTCTCTTTGATGACCTTCCAGGCCGTTTTTCAACAGCCTTGCTCAATGCCGCGATTGCCTATGCAGGCGTGCAAGCGAAAATTGTTGTGCTTTTTTAGCGGATGATGTGGTATATTAGTACCTATTCACGACCACTTAGGCGTTGTTCACAAAGACGTTTTGGACTTGCGGAGACTTCTTCTCGTTTTATAGAAACGGTAAACTGACCACAGGCACCTGTGTGAAGGTTGCCGAAAAGAAGAAAACGGGATAAGCGATGAGTTGAAATTTCGCAGTAAGTGCGGAGATCCCTTCAGGACCGATCAGGTTGATCCATGACCGATAAACAAGTGAATCAGGCCCAACTCGTCTGGGCCGTTGCATTGATACTGGCTGGTTTAGGGGTTTTTTTCCGAATCCCCCAGGTGATGCCCGCCATCGAGCAGATACCGAGATTCGCAGCAGCCTCCGGCTTTATCCGATTCTGTTTCTATTTTATGGGACTCTTCCTTATCGGAGGAGGATGCAAAAAACTCTACTGCCAGTATCGCAAGTAGGGTCGTTTTTACCATCACCGTATTTTTGGCGCCGCACCGGGCAATGAATAACCCCAACCAATCGCAGGTAACGATTTATGGCCAATGCAGAGATTTCCTTGACCCTTGACGATGACACGGACAGCTCACCCATGTCTGAAGCCAAATATAAATCCAGGATTCAGGCTATCGGCAACCGGCTCAACGAAGCCAATAACCTGGGTGAAGCGCTGATCAACCTGAAAGACGAAATCTGCGAACTGTTCGGAGCAGATCGGATCACTGTCTATGTGGTGGACGGCGTAAAACGGGAACTGGTATCGCGATTCAAGTCGGGCAGTGAAGTGGCCGAAATCCGGATTCCCGTAGCCCAGACCAGCATTGCCGGGTATTCGGCATTGAAGCAGACCCTGGTGAACATCAGGGACGCCTATGATCAGAAGGAGTTGACTGCCATTGCCTCCGAACTCCAGTTCGATTCCAGCTGGGACCGGCGGTCCGGTTACCGGACCAAGGAGGTCCTGGCCCATCCCATCGTTTACCAGAAGTATCTTATGGGCACCATGGAGTTGATCAACAGAAAAGGCGATGGTGAATTCGGAGAAGCCGAGGAAAAAGCCATCAAGGAGCTGTCCAAGATCATGGGGGTGGCGCTTTACAACCAGAAACGGATCGCCGCCCGGGGCAGCCGCACCAACAAATACGACTACCTGCTGGAAAACCACCTGCTTACCCAAAAAGAGCTGACCCAGGCCATTAATGCTGCCGCCCAGCGCAAAGAACCGGTTTCGGCGGTTTTGATGAAGGATTTCAAGATCCCCAAAAAGGAGATCGGCAGCGCTCTGGAAAAATACTACAAGACCAGTTTCATGGAGTACAACGCCAATTACCCGATCCCCGGTGACCTCATGGCAGGCCTGAAAGTGCCTTTCATGAGAAATAACATCTGGGTGCCCCTGAAAAGTGAAGACAAAAAAGTCGTCATCGCCGTGGACAATCCTCACGACTTGAAAAAGATCGATGAGATCAAAGCCCTGTTTCCGGGGCGCCCCGTCACTTTTTACGTCAGCCTCAAGCAGGACATCCTCGATTTCATCAAGCTGTTCACCCAGGATGAAAAGGAACTGGCGGAGATCGATGATATCCTCTCCCAGCTTCAGGTGGAGTCTGAAGAGGTGGAAGAGGCGGAATCCGGCATTGGCGATGAGGACAGCGCCGTGGTCCAGTTGGTCAACAAGATCATCCTGGATGCCCACAGCCGCGGTGCGTCGGACATTCATATCGAACCCTACCCGGGCAAGCAGAATACCCAGGTGCGCATCCGGGTGGACGGCTCATGCACGGTCTACCAGACCATTCCCTTTTCATACAAGGCCGCGGTGGTTTCCAGAATCAAGATCATGTCGGACCTGGACATCGCCGAACGGCGGCTGCCCCAGGACGGCAAGATCAAGTTTAAAAAATACGGCGGCAAGGACATCGAACTTCGTGTGGCCACCATCCCCACCCAGGGTGGACTGGAAGATGTGGTCATGCGTCTCCTGGCGGCCGGCGAGCCCATTCCCCTGGACAAGATGGGTTTTTCCAAACCCAACTACAAAAACTTTATCAGTGTGATCACCCAACCTTACGGGTTGATCTTTGTCTGCGGTCCTACCGGTTCCGGTAAAACCACCACCTTGCATTCGGCCTTGAGTTTTATCAACAAGACCGAAACCAAAATCTGGACCGCCGAGGACCCGGTCGAAATCACCCAACGCGGACTTCGCCAGGTGCAGGTGAAGCCCAAGATCGGGTTCGATTTTGCTGCGGCCATGCGGGCCTTTCTGCGTGCGGACCCGGATGTGATCATGGTGGGTGAAATGCGTGACAAGGAGACGACCTCCATCGGCATCGAGGCGTCTTTGACCGGTCACCTGGTCTTTTCCACCCTGCACACCAACAGCGCCCCGGAAAGCATCACCCGTCTGCTGGATATGGGCATGGATCCCTTCAACTTTGCCGATGCCATCCTGTGCATCCTGGCCCAACGACTCGTGCGAACCCTGTGCAAAACCTGCAAGCGCAATTATCATCCCAGCAAGGAGGAATATGACGAGCTGGTCCGTGAATACGGCGAAGAGGAGTTCAAGAAAAATCTGAACATCCCATACACCGACGACCTGCAACTGGCAAAACCGGAAGGGTGCGATCTCTGCAGCAACACCGGCTACCGGGGCCGTATGGGCATCCATGAATTGCTGATGGGCACCGACGATATGAAAAAGCTGGTCCAGACCAAGGCTGAAATGGGGAAAATACGTGAACAGGCCATTTTTGACGGCATGACCACCTTGAAGCAGGACGGCATCGAGAAAATTTTTCAGGGACATTGCGATTTGCTGGAGGTGAGGAAGGTCTGCATCAAGTAGTGCCATTTCAGAATCGGCACTTCTCGATGGTTAATTATCCCCCCGCAAATCATTTTTCAGTAGAATCCGCACGGGCAGCCCGGAACTTTTCCAGCTGCCCGTTGTAGTAAGCGCGGTTGGATCTGGCCAGTTCTAGGGCGGTCGTGGCAGCATCGATGGCTTCGGCGATTCGTCCGTTGACGAAAAGGCTTTCGGCCAGGGTGTCCAAAATATGGGGGGACTGCTCGATGGCGGCGGCCTTGCGTGCCAGTTCCAAGGCCTGTTCCGGGTTCCGGTATTCCGGATTTTCGCAGGTGGCCAGGAGCCATGCGAAGTTATTCAACACGATGGCGCTTGCCGGATCGATGTCAAGGGCGGTCCGGTAGGCAGTCGCTGCCTGCCCGAAGCTGTTGCGCCCGAAATACAGATCCCCCAGCATGCCGTAAAGGCCGGCATTGCTTTTCCCGTCGCGTGAAATCTCGTTCAAAATGGCCGTTTCAAAAAACTTTTCGTTGAGATGCTTCCCGGTCTGACCGAAGTTGAGTTGGTAGCCGGCAATACCCACCACCACCATGGTCGCCACATAGATGGTGATGCTGACCAGCACCTTGCGGTCGTGGCGCTTAATCCAGGTGCGGTCTGCTTCGCAGCGCCTTAAAAAATCAACCCGCTGGCCAATGCTGAAGTGGTGCCAGTTGGGTTTGTCCGGAGAATGGCCGGAAACGGCCACAATTTTTTCAAAGGTGGAAATCAACGGAGCTGCACTGGAAAACAGGCCATAGACCGAGGCGTCGGCCTGGCGTTCGAAGTTGCGCATGAAATAGCCGAAGATAAAGCGAAAATAGACGAGGAAATTGAATATGATGGCCAGGCTGAGCAGCCCTGTGGTGACCGTGGTGCGACTGATGCCGGTCATGAACACAAAGCGATACAAGGGCTCGGAAAAGATGATCAGGTAGACGATGAGATCGAACGTGGCATAGGTGATGACCATGTAGCCCATAAAGAAAAAGAGGTAAAACAGCAGATGGTGTTTTTTCACGTGGCCCACTTCGTGGGCGATGACGGCATCTACCTCCTCGGGGCCCAGGATACGCAACAGGGCGTCGGTAACCAGGATATAGCGAAAGCGGCCGACCAACCCCATCACCCCGGCGGTGATCATGCGACCGCCGAAGATTGGCCAGTATAGGATATCCGCATATTTCAGGTTGGCCCGCTGGCAGAGCGCTTCGATGCGATGGCGATAATAGCCGGCTTCAAGGGGTCGGCAACGCCAGAATTTCTGGATAATCAGCGGGCCAAGCACAGCCACGGCAAACAGAAAAAAAAGAAAGTAGGCCGTTTCGCCTTCAGGAGACGTCAGCACCTGACGTGGCAGGTCGAAGGGAAGGGCCAGAATCAGGTCGGCGACGCCGGAGAGAAGCAGCCAGGGCAGCAGCACGGGCACACTGAAGGCGATGTTGGAAGCCACATAGGCCTGGCGGGTAATGTCGGCCTGATAAATTTGCCGGTAGGCGTCATGGGCGTTGGCCCATACAATGGCCAGGTAGCCTACGAAAAGGGCCATAAACAAGAGGGCTTCAAGGGTGGGGATCGCTTCGAACAGCCATATGCCCGATAAAAAAGAAGAGAGATTGAGGCCGTAGATATCCACGGCGAAAAGAGCGATGGCCAGGACGGACTGTCGGGTCAGCGCCGATGAAAACTGCTGGTCCAGAACATCGCGGCCGTGGGTGGCGGACATGCGTGCGATCCGGGTGAATTGGCGTCTGCAGAAAATGAAAAAGAGCAGGATCAGCGAAAAAAAGAAAATCAGCGTGTCCAGATACGCAAAGTTGGTCTGCTCCGACGGTTGGTAGGTGGAATAGATCAGCAGGGCAACGATGAAATAGATGAAGTTTCCGAACATGGTGTTAACTGTCCTGGCGGGATGGCATCAGATGGATTCGGCACCTGATTCACCACCGGATTGGGGCGCGTTTTTTTTGGATTGGCGATAGTAGCGTTCTTTTTCGCTGTAGATGCAACCGCAGTAGTGCTGGCGGTACATGCCCAGCCGCCGGGATTCGTCAATGCCGGTTTTCCATCCGTGCCGAAAATCCTGATAAAAAAAAGGTACCCCCACCGACTTCCCCACGGCTTCGCCGATAGACCGGATCTGATCGTGATTTTGAAATCGGCTGTAGAGCAGGGTGGTGGTAAACCCGTCGAATTTACCTTTTTTAGCGAAATTGGCCGTGGTGGTCAAACGGTCGTGGTAGCAGTAGGAGCAGCGCTCGGATTCCCGGAAGGCCACATTGCGTAAAAAAGCCTCCAACGCATAGCCGGACTGATAAATCATTTTCAGGTCGATGGATTCCGCATAGGTTTTCAGGGTCTCCTCCCGCCGCATGCATTCGGTAAAGGGGTGGATGTTGCTGCGATAGAAAAACCCCATGATATCGTTATGGTCGTCGCGCAGCACCTGTACCGGATAGATGCTGCACGGGCCGCAGCAGATATGCATCAGCAGCTTCATTGGCGGGCTCCGAAAATGGCGGTGCCGATGCGCACCAGGGTGGCGCCCTCTTCAATGGCCACCTCGAAATCACCGGTCATGCCCATGGACAACTCCGCCATGCTCACGCCGGGGATGCTGTGCGCGGCGATCCGGTCCCGCAGGCGGGCCAACTGGCGAAAAAAGGGGCGGGCCTGTTCCGGTGCATCAAAAAAGGGCGGCATGGTCATCAACCCCTTTACCCGAATATGGTCGAGACGGCTGATCTGAGTAATCAGTTCAACGGCGCCGACCTCTGGTATGCCCGATTTGGTCTCTTCCCGGCTGATATTCACCTGGATCAGAATGTCCTGTACCTTGCCGTTTTTACGTGCCTCTTTGTCCAGCGCCGTGGCCAGCTTGATGGACTCCACCGAATGGATCAAATCGAACATGCGCACGGCGTATTTGGCTTTATTGGATTGCAGGTGGCCGATGAAGTGCCACTGCACATGGCGGTCAATCAGGGCATCGAACTTTTCCCGGGCCTCCTGAATATAGTTTTCACCCAAAATAACGGCACCGGCATCGATGGCTTCCCGCACCCTGTCCGCTCCGACGGTCTTGCTTACCGCCACTAAGCGGATGGTCTCGGGATTGCGTCCGCAACCGGTTGCAGCATCGTCGATTCGCTTGTTGATCCGGTCCAGATTTTCCTTCACACCGCGAGTCCTTTCGGGTTTTGTGCATTCATGCTCACGACACCCATCTTGATCAGGGCTTCGATCACCTCACACACCGGCAGCCCCACCACATTGGTGTAGGAGCCGTTGATCCGCCGGACGAGGAAGGTTCCCATCCCCTGGATGGCGTATGCGCCGGCCTTGTCAAAGGGTTCGCCGGTCTGGATATACCAGTCGATTTCTTCGGTGGTGAGGTCCTTGAATTGCACATCGGTTTTGATCGCCTCGCTGATGCCGGTTCCTTTGTTTTTACAGACGATGGCATATCCGGTATATACAAAATGGGACTGGCCGCTCAGTCGTTCCAGCATATGCCGGGCTTCACGCGGATCAACCGGTTTGCCGAGAATGGCGGTGTCGATGGTAACGATCGTATCCGCACCGATTACCCAACTGTCCGGATATTGCCGGGCAACCTCATCGGCTTTGGCTTCGGCAAGGGCTTTGACATAGTCAGCGGGGTTTGGTAACTGAACCGAATCTTCATCGAAACGGCTTGGAATCACGGCAAAGGTCAACCCGGCCTGTTCGAGCAGGTAGCGACGCCGGGGGGACTGGGATGCCAGTATCAATCGGGGAACCGTTTCCGTCATGTCCGTTTCGTTTTCAGCCGGTTCACTTGATTTTGAATGATAGCTCCCGCCTCATGAAGAGAGGGGGAGCGGGTATTGGAAAAATGATTCTTTTTTTCGCCATCCGGTGACTATCCCCGGAGCTATTTAGATCTCAAGCGGTTTTTACCAAATGCCATGAATAATAACAAGGATCAAAGGGGTCACCCCATGAACCCCTCCCGCTTCTGGATCATCGGCGCGGGCCGTTTCGGGCAGATTGCCGTGGAACGGATCACCCGGCATATCGCCCATGCGACGATTATCGTGGTGGATAAGAATCATGCCACGATTGACGGTGACGGTATCACGATCCGCGAAGACGGCATCGAATGGCTCAATGCCATGTTCGATCGGGACTCCCCGGTGGATATGATCGTACCGGCCATTCCTGTTCATGTCGCATCAGACTGGTTGAAGCTTAACCTTAAGAATTCGTACGATATTACTCCCGTAAGAATTCCCGAATCCTGGCTGTCCCGAATGCCCCACTCATTGCGCGGAAAAACCGGCCAGGTGTTTGTCAGCCACGCGGATTTCATTTGCCCGGACAACTGCCCGGAACCGGAAAAGATCTGCACCCATACCGGAAAACCCAGACCCCCGGATATGTTCCGCCTGCTTGAAAAATTGGAAGCCAACGATGCCCTACCCATTGTCATTCGCAGCTATCAACTGCTACCCGGTGTCGGTGGCATTTATCCCACGGACCTGTGGTCCGCATTGGACACCGTGCGCAATAACTGCCAAAAAACGTTGATGATCGCTACGGCGTGCCGCTGTCACGGGGTGGTGGACTTCATGCGTCTGGAAGTGAAACGTGGTAAAGCCGGTCGAAGCTAAACGACCCGATTCGGCGATACCTTGTCAAGCCATGACCGATGCATCATGGATCCCTTCACCGCTCCGCACTCGCTTGATAGACTCGCTTTCCGAGCGCCTCAGTCATCTCGGTGGGTGACCGAAATTACGCACGGGACCATCAAGCCATTTTCTTGACATTTCGAGGGATACCCGTTATTAGCTGCCTCACAAACCTGAACCATTTAAGCGCACGATTCGCACGAATAGACACCAATTGCCTGGGTGGCGGAATTGGTAGACGCAAGGGACTTAAAATCCCTCGGGGCTTAGCCCCGTGCCGGTTCGATTCCGGCCCTAGGCACCAATTAAACCAGGGGTTTAGAAAAAAAAGCTAAATCCCTTTTTTTATTTTACATCGGGTCTGTACAACAAACCTACAAGGATTGATCACCGGGTATGGTGCAGCACACCCGTTCAAATGAAATTTTTGATTGAAATGCCTTTAACCTGAAATGAGCAGTTCAAATTCCTTGAAGAAAAAAAATGAAAAAAACTTACGATTTAAATGTCCTTAAACGAACCTCCATTATCACGCCGGATCAGCTTCGGGAAGAATTTCCGATGACTGATAAAGCGACCCAAACCGTTCTGGACAGCCGGCAGGAAATAAAAAATATCCTGGACGGCAAAGATAGCCGGCTGTTGATCATCACCGGACCGTGTTCCATCATCAGTCATGAGCAAGCCTTAAAATACGGTGAACTCCTCACGGGACTGCAGGAGAAAGTCAAAAAGACCATCAAACTGGTCATGCGGGTCTATTTTGAAAAACCGAGGACCAATGTGGGCTTCAAGGGCCTCATTTCCGATCCCCATCTCGATAAGAAAACCTTTGATATCGATGAAGGATTGAGAACGGCCCGGAAAATATTGATGGATCTGAATGAGATGGGCGTGGCCGCAGGAACGGAAATTTTGAGCCAAACGGCTGCTGAAAGGTTGTCCGGACTGATCTCCTGGGCCTGCATCGGCGCCCGAACCACCGAATCCCAAAATCACCGGGAGTGGGCCAGCGCCTTTTCAATGCCGGTGGGTTTTAAGAACGGGACCGATGGAAACCTCAATTCAGCCATCAACGCACTGCTGGCTGCCTCCACTCCCCAGGTCTTTGTTGGAAATGACCCTTACGGCGTTACATCGAGGGTTTTTTCAAAAGGCAATCGATATTGCCACATCGTATTACGGGGAGGCAAACGGCCCAACTACGATCCGGTCAGCATCGGTGAGGCTTGCAACATGCTGTCCAAGCATCCCTTGCTGCTTCAATCCGTTATTGTCGACTGCTCCCATAAAAATTCCGGCAAGGATTACCGCAAGCAGGGAGAGGTCTTCAATCATGTGTTGATTCAGAGAGTCGGCCATACCAACGGCATTCACATCAAGCCCAACAAGGCCATCTGTGGAATGATGCTGGAGAGCAATGTGGAAGCGGGAAAGCAGCCCTTTATTTACGGCGAAACCCGGAAGGAAGACATTAACCCTTTTGTTTCCATAACGGATGCCTGTATCGGATGGGAGGAGACCGAAAAAATCATCCTTGCCGCCCATCGACAGTTATAAATCTGATAAGCGAAGAATTCTCTGAAAAGCATATGGCGATCCCCGATGCCGACGCCGACGCCGAATGAGGCGATGATGGAAAATTCTGTTGAAAAACGTGATGACCAGCGGATCAAGCCAATTTTTGTGCCCGAAATCCGGTTGTTCATTCAGGGGAAGGTGCATGACTTGGTCAATATCAGCGACAGCGGGTTCGGCATCCTGATCGAGACGCCAACGGACTTTCACCTGGGTCAGCGAATTGATGATATCTTTTCATTTTCATGCTTCCAGTCGTTTTTCAGGTTTTCCTGTTTTGAAAAGAAATGAACTTTTTTCGGTTGCCGGTGTCTATGGATTCAACCATGACAAAGGAGGCTGAAAATGAAAATGAAGAAAAAGTTGATTATAGCGGTTACGACGGTCTTAAGTCTTTGTTTGATGTCCCCATCGGTCTGGGCAGGATCCAAACAACAGCATCGCTGGGAAGGAGTCGCTATCGGTGTCGGTGCGGCAATTGTGGGCAGCACTCTGATCAACTATCATGCAGCCGGCTATCATAACGGACCACCGGTGGCATTTTTATTCAACTACCGTGAGAACAGCCGTTCTTATTCCAGACATCAAGGATACAGGAAACCGCACGATGGTGGACGTCAAAATCATTGGCACAGAAGTGACCGTTGGCACCACTATACAGATCATCGCCAGCATGGGAACGCGTATGGCCATCGGCAAAAGGGTGGCTGGGACTCCAATGACCGGGGCAGCCATGGCGATAGCCAAAGAAGACCTGACCGCGGCCATGGGGGACGGAGATATTGAGAGTGCTTATCCACCAAAGGTGAATCGCCTTAGGGTGAACCATTCGGGGCAACTGCAGAGCAGATGCCCCGGCCAGCCGGTCAAAAAAACTTAGACATCCCGGATTGCCTGATTTATATTGGCACCCGTTGGAGAAACCGATAAGCGGTGTTTATTATGAGGATTGAAACCGATATGTTTTTGGAGAGGGAGGATATCGCAACAATGAAAAAATTGATCCTGATCGCTATGATAGGGATGTTCGCGATGAATGGCTGTGCCGCACCCGAGACCAAAACCGGAAAGGGGGCTGCCTATGGTGCTGCCGGTGGAGCGGTGGCCGGTGCCGTATTGGGCCAGGCCATTGGCCGCAACACCCAGGGAACCCTCATTGGCGCTGCTGCCGGCGCTGCCGTGGGTGCTGCTGCCGGTGCCGGCGTCGGAAAAATGATGGACAAGCAGGAAACGGAAATGCGCAATGCCCTGGCGGCTTCCGATGCGGCGGCCGTGAGGCGGGAAGGGGAACTATTGGCGATTACCCTGAAAGGGGATGTCAGCTTCGATCTGGACTCCGATGTCGTCCGCCCAGGCCTGTTCAATGAATTGGACCGAATCGCCCAGATCATGATCAAGTATCCCCAGACCTCGATTCTGGTGGAGGGTCACACGGACAGCACCGGTTCAGAAACATACAACCAGCAGCTTTCCGAACGTCGTGCCATCAGCGTGAAAAATCTCTTGGTGCAGCGAGGTGTCCAGGAATACCGGATCAATACTATCGGTTATGGAAAGAGCCGTCCGGTGGCCACCAACGCCACACCGGAAGGGCGCCAGATGAATCGCCGGGTAGAAATCCGTATCAATCCTAATGCCCAGGGATGACAACGTGTTGGTTTTACCCCTGACAAATGGGATTATTCATTGCATAAATAGCTAAAGAAAGAGGCGGCTTTTTGCCGCCCCTTTCTTTTTCACGGTATAATTCCGGCTGAATCGGCCCTTCATGCGTTCCTGTACTTGAATTTTCCAACAAGCGTGTTCAACTGGTTGGCCAGGCGGTAAAGTTCATCGGCGCTTTGGTTCACCTGCTTGCTGTTGCCGGAGAGCTGGGTAGATACTTCATTGACTCCGGCGATCTCCTTGGCAATATCACCGGACACCAAACTGCTCTGGGTCACATTCTCGTTGACATCCTGAATTCCCTTCGATGCCTGAGCCACATTTCCGGCAATCTCCTTGGTGGTGACCGACTGCTCTTCCACTGCCGTGGCGATGCTGGACACAATTTCATTCACACTGTTAATAACCTGCGAAATCTTATCGATCTGGGTGATGGTTTCAGATGTGGATCCCTGTATTCCTTCGATCTGGTTGCGGATTTCCAGGGTGGCCGAGGCCGTCTGTTTAGCCAGTTCCTTGATTTCATTGGCGACCACGGCGAATCCTTTGCCGACGTCGCCGGCTCGCGCTGCTTCAATGGTGGCGTTGAGGGCCAACAGGTTGGTTTGATCGGAGATTTCGGTGATGGTCTGGGTCACTTTACCGATAGACTGGGCCGCCTGATCCAATTTGTTCATGCGGGATGTGGCTTCATCCGCCTGAGCTACGGCCGATTCGGAGATGGTGCGGGCTTTTTCTGAGTTCATGGCGATTTCATTGATGGTCGCCGTCATTTCCTCTGCCGCCGATGCTACCATGTTGACATTGGTGGCCGTTTCACTGCTGGAGGCTGCCACCGTATTCATGTTCGCGCTCATTTCCTCGGCGGCTGATGCCACCGAGGAGGACAACCCTGACATGTTTTGCGCCCCTTCGGACAATTTCCCGGACAGGCCGGAAAGGGAATCTGACGAGGTGCCCAGCGTGCCGGCAGTTCCGGCAATATCCGCAATGATGCCCTGGAGCTTATCGAGAAAAATGTTGAACCATTTGGACAGTTCTCCAACCTCGTCCTTACTGTCCACATTGAGCCGTATGGTCAGATCGCCTTCACCTTCGGCGATGTCTCTGACCACAATCAGGGTCTGTTTCAAAGGTTTTATTACGCGTTGAATGATAAAAAACAGGATGGCTGCCACCAATACGATACAGATGATACCCCCCGAGACGTTCACTTGTTTGGTCTGCTGAATCATGGCAGCACTGGCTTGCTTTAACTTATCGGTGGCAGCGATGGCAGTGGTCCTGTTTTTTTGGATGATGGCGCCCACAGTGTTGCCGATACTCTCCTGTACTTTTTGCGCCTCGGCATGCAATACGGATGCGGACAACGATTGATTGCTTTCCACCAGTTCCGTGAAACGGTTGCCCATGTCGCTGATTTTTTCCAAGACCGATTCCTTGCTGATGCCCAATTCAACCGAACCCAATACATTGTCTTCAAACTTGATGGTCTTGTTGACGATCATGACACTGTTGTCGTTTTTTGCACCGGTCAGAATCTTGCTGTATCGATTTTTACCTTCACCTTTGAGATACGTTTGAATTTTTCCGTTTTTCTGATCGATAAATCGGGTGAGCAACTGTCCATCAGGTCTGAAATAGAAGGCGTAGATGACATTCGGATTTTGAAGTGCCGCATTCACATAACTGTTCAACGCCTGAAAATCTTTGCCGATAATGGCATTCGGGGCGACCCTGGCCATTAGGATGGCGATGGATTCACCACTTTCCATCATCATCGCCTCCCAGTCATATTCAATTCTGGCTTTCTGCTTTTTCAAGGCCTTGGTTGTTGACCTGGAAAGTTCGGAACTCGATGCCTCGGACATGTCTGTCAGAGATTTCTCGATATCGTTTTTCAACGCTTTTAAATCACTGCCGGTCTCGGCGTTGGCCGTGTCGAGCGTCTGTTCAATGCTTTGGCGCATGGATTTATTCAACCGCTGTTGTACGGTAACCAATGCCAATGACAGTCCGATGATGACGATAATCAGGGTTGCTACCGTCGGTAAAAGAAGCTTTCCCAGAACACCGAGGTGAAATTGACTGTTCATTGATTCTAATCGATTAATCATGATTTAGGCCTTTTCATCGTTTTGACGGACGACAGGCTCGCTTAAAGACCCTGAAACGAGTGATCACCCGGGTAAGTATGATTGGCCTTCTACCGCTCCGAAAGCCCGAACACGGGAAAAGGCATACTTGGCAGGGCTTGCCGTAAGGAGCCCGATCTACTTTCCGGCATAGGCTCCGATTTTTAGTCTCTTCTGGAGTTCCTCGACCGGGCCATAGTCCAATGCACCAGACCAACCGACGACCTTGGCATTTTTAGCAGCTGCATCTTCCGGTTTGAGTTTCATCAAAGCTCCCACCACTTTGTCGGACAGATCGACAGGTGTAGCGGCAATTCTTGCCAGGGGCCACTCCGGATAGAGGGTGGTGCTGCAGACAAAGGGGAACTCCGGATGGACCTGTTTGTTGATGACCTTGAAATCATCCAGGAAAATGCTCCCGCCGGCCACCATCCGCTCCAGGGTGTCTGTTCTGACGGTACCGGCTTCCACGGCCCCGTTCAGTACGGCCAGCACCACATTTTCATGTTTGCCGCCAAACTCGAGTTTTCCGAAATCCGAGAACGGATCGACGCCGCCTTCAAGGATCTCCTTGTAAGCCATCTGCCAACCGCCAAAGGAGGATTTGGAAACGGCCATGAAGGTTTTGCCTTTCAGGTCCTTTAATTCATTAATGCCGTCGTTGTCCGCGGTGGTAATAATTACACCGCCAAAGGCCTTCAATGGTTTCCCCTGCCGTGAATTGATCATGGTCGCCACGGCGACCGAGCCATAGCGCACCTTGGCCTCTACGAACATGGATGAATTGACCAGAAAAAAAGCAACGGAGCCCTGCTCGATCGCCGTATTGACTTCCTTGAAATCCAGCGGAACGATTTCAAACTGGTTTCCCGGAAGCGAAGCCGTCAGGTAGTCACCGGTTGCTTTCCATTGGGACAGCGCTTTTGCCGGGCCATTTTTGGCCAGGACGCCGATTTTAACAGTGTCCTGGGCAACGGAAAAATTGACCGTGTACAAAAGAACCATAAAAGCGAAAAGAATTGAAAACCATTTGCATTTCATCGCGACCTCCATGAATAGTATACGAAATCAGAATGTTGAAAATTTCGTGATCGGTTGATAAGTGCTTCGATTCATTATGCCTGTTTGCAGGAGGAAGCCTGCCTGAAAAACAGCCATACACCCCCCTATGCAATTACTATCGGTATATTTATTGATCGCTTTAATTTTTTATGGGCGGGAACTCACATCCCTGCAATCGTTGGGGAATAAGTCGCTTCCGCAGTTCATTTTGAAATGACGGCAACCCGGAAATATGAAAAACCCTGCAAAATCCAATTGACCCGGTTGTCAAATAAATCTACTATTTAGCCCACTTTGAGGTAAGGATCAGGTCGGCTGGAAATATCCACATCGTCTGCGGTTCACCCGTTCCCGATATTTTAAATGACGCCGGCTTCTTCCGCCGCCATAAAACCTAAAAAATAGTGAACTTTTTTTTCTGACCGGTGTCTAAAACCATACAAAACAGAATCGTGCATGATGAAGAGCTTATCCTGCGGCTGCAACGGGGCGACGAATGGGCGTTTCAGTTGATGGTTCGCCGGTTTCGCAAAAAGATCTTTTCCATCGCTTTCGGAATTACCCTCGACACCGAGGAGAGCCAGGACATCATGCAGGAGGTTTTTTTGCAGGTTTATCGAACCATCGGAGATTTCAGAGGGGATGCATCGCTGGCCACCTGGCTGCACCGCATCACGGTTAACCGGTCCCTCAACTGGAAGCGGAGATGGGCCCGGCGATTCAGATGGCTGCACGTTTCTACCGACAACACCGATGAACACCCGGCTGCGGAGCCTGAAAGTGAGCTGCCCTCACCGGAGATCCGGATGGCCAACGCACAAACCCGTCATCAGATCGACAATGCCATGAGAATGCTGCCGGATCAGGCCAGAACCGTTTTTGTGCTCAGGGAACTGGAGGGCCTCTCCTATGAAGAAATTGCCGATGTCACCGGAATCAAACTGGGAACGGTGCGATCCCGGCTGTTCCATGCACGCAAGCGGCTTAAAGAGATCCTGCAGCCGCTGGTTGAGGAGGGAATATGACTCATTCCTATTCGAACACCTGCGATGAAATCCTGATAGTTCGATATCTGGATGGTGATTTGGAGGCCGGTGAAAAAGAACGGATGGAGACGCATATTGAGGCATGCCGGCAATGCCGGCGCCAGGTGGTCGCCCTGAGGGCTTTTTCACAGGATCTTCGCCTACGGGTTCATCACGCTACGGATTCAGTGGATTTTGTGGCCCTTGAAAAACAGGTGTTGAACAAAGCGCTTCGGCAATATCGTTCCAGAGGGGGTTTTCCCCGTTTTATCGCTTCCCTGAAATATATCCTTCCGGCAACGGTGACGGCCGGTGTGCTGCTCTTTTTCGTCTATTCCAATTTCGTGGCAAGGCCGGCACCGGTTCCGGTGCCCAGCGCAATTATAAATTCTTTTACAGGATCGATGTCATCTGTTATGATTTTCGAAACTCCCGAAACGCGACAAACCATCCTCTGGTACAATGAAGACACGGACGTGAAAAGTGAACAAAATGCGGTTTAGATTTCGCTGTTTGCTGGTGTTTACGGTACTGGCACTATCCTGGTGCAGCACCCCTGAATCCCTGTTGGCCGTAGAAAGTTGCCGGATCAGCGTGGATACCATTCTTGCCGCGCGCAATGACGCCGTTGTCGATCCGCAACTGAAAAAGTACGTCGGCGAATTGCAATCCATGTTCAACTACACGTCTTACCGCCTGCTTAGCAGCGAAAGCCTCAATCTGAACGTCGGCCAGTCCGGCATGGTGTCCCTTCCCGGTGATCGCCGGCTGAAGATCACTCCCCGCAAAATCCACGGCAGCAGAGCCGATATCGCTTTGCAGATGATGAAGCAGAAACGGACCGTTTTTGAAACCCAGGTTCAGTTGCTCAACCGGGGGAGCCTGTTCGTCGGCGGCCCCACCTATCAGAACGGCAATCTCATCTTTAAAATTTCCAGCGCCTATTAAAGGTCGCGCCCCCACCCGGATAGGCCCTCCCGGATCGGTCGTTAAAAATAATTAATCCATAAATGACAAGTGGTTGCGGTTTTTGTTCGGCTTGCATGGGTCAGTTTAGAAAATGGCCAATTCCGTTGAACTTTTTTGAAAATGCGGTGTCTAACGGGGTAACGACAATGCAAAAGGAGATTTACCATGAAAACGAATAAGCTGCTCATCAGTCTGGTCATTGCCCTGTTCGGAATAGCACTGGTTTCCTCCTCCGCGATGGCGGGAAGCAAACAGAGACATCGATGGGAGGGCGTCGCCATCGGCTTAGGAGCGGCGATTCTGGGTCATGCCATATACCAGTCACACATGGCTGACCATCAACCTGAGGTAGTCTATGTAGAACCGGAACGGATCTATGGGAACAACCAAGGCCCTCAGCATCGTTGCGGTCATTGGGAATGGCAGAAAACCTGGGTTCCCCCAACCTACGAAAGGGTTTGGAATCCGGGGCACTACAATCCAAACGGTCATTGGGTTTCGGGACATTGGATGGAGATGGAGACCTCGGATGGTCACTGGACCCAGGAACGGGTGTGGATCGCTGATTACCACGGTCGCTATTGATTTCGATTGAATACCCCTGATGCAGAAACCAATCCCCCAGGGATGAGCAATCCTGAGGGGGATTGGTTTGGGCCAGCGTAGATCGTGTTGGGAAAATGATATCACAATGTGGTAACGTGAAATACTCAATCTTAACGACTGACTGAACGTGTGTCCTTTAAAAAGCGATATAAAAACAGGTCAATACAAAAAAGTTGATAGTGGTATGACTCATGCTTAACATAAATTGAAAAATAGATTGCCGATTGAAGAAACGGTTCTTCCGATAGTGCAGTGAAAACCAATATTCACACAGGATGGAGGCCTGAAAATATGAAACCTTTCGAAATTAATAAACAAAACGGAAATATGGAAGTTGTGGCGAAAATAACGGACAGCATGGTTCAGGAATATGGGTGCCGTGTTAAATTCAACAAGGAAAGTGGCCGCGTCGATCTTCTCGGCGAAGACTACTGCAAGGATATCGTGACGGAAGTGGTTACGGACATGATGAATATTTGATCCGTCTGCCATTTCGATTGGCCGGGAAACGGCCGGTGGGCAGCCGCTATGATGACGGTGACCTGTCCCATATAATCCGGCTGTCCACGAAATCAAACCCGCCCGATGCCTTTTTTCCCGCTTGAGCAATTTCAGTGATGCTGCCGCATAAATGAAAATTGCAAAAAACAACCTGCCCTGATAGTTTAGCGACATATGGCCAAGCGCCATCGTTTCCAACACCATGCTTAATTATGATACAGAAATTTTCGGAACATTCGACCCATGGGCGTTGACCTTTATTTCAGCAACCAGCTGCTGCCTCTGGCACACAAACTCCACGACAACTTGAGTCCGGAAGGCATCGACGCCAATATTCTGGAACCGCCGGTGGTGATCGTTCCCAATATGAATCTCTCCAAGTGGATCAAGCTCACCCTTGCCCGCAAATCCGCCATTTTTATGAACGTTGAGTTTCAGTACCTGGAAGCCGGGCTGTGGGGGATGATCCGGTCCATAGACCCCAAGCCGGATCCCGGTCTCCACATGCTGGACAAGGACAGCCTGAAAATCCTGCTTTTTTTCATCCTTATGGCCCAGGACCGGTCGGTACCGGAATTGGTTCCCGTCAACCCCTATCTTCGTTTGGCCGATGGAGACGCGCGCAGGGATATTGAAATCCGCTGCTGGCAGCTATCCGAGGAGTTGGCCCGGTTGTTCCAGGAATATGAATACCACCGGTCGGACATGATCCAGCGATGGCTGACGGACCGCGAGACCGCCGATGCCATGGAAGGCTGCCAGCGTTGGATTTACCGAAAAATGCTGTCCCTGAAAGATCAGCTGGGACGGTCGACCGGCCATCCCGTCCGTTCAATGGGCGAATACGCCCGGGATATCCTCTATTCCGATGCCGCAGGAAAACCAAATGGCAGCCGGATCTTTCCTCGGGTCCATTTCTTCGGGCTGTCTCACCTATCCTCCTTTCATTTGCAGCTGCTGTCCAGGCTCAAATCTTTTTTCAACATCCATGTATACAGCCTCAATCCGTCCCGTGAATATTGGGAAGACATCAAGACGCCTTTTGAAAAAAGATGGATCCAACGGAAAAAGGTCAGCGGTCTGAAGCTCAGTGAGGATGAATGGTCAGCCGGCGACCTGTTTTCGGAAGTCGACCATGCCCTGTTGTCCGCTTGGGGAAAACCCGGCAGGGAGAGCATCCGCCTGCTTTGCCAACTGACCGATTACGATTTCCACGCCGGCTTTTCAGAAATGCCACAACCGACCACCGTGCTCGCCGCCATCGGGCATGGCCTGCTGACCCTCGAGGGGCCGAGTGACAGACACTTGCCGTTGAGGCAGGATACTTCGCTTCAGATAATGGCCTGCCCGGGTATTCGACGGGAAGTGGAAACCGTATACAACAGCATCCTATACAACCTGGAAACCGATCCGGATCTGCGCATGACCGATATCGCCGTGATGGTATCCGACATGTCACGATACAAACCCGTTGTGGACTCGGTTTTCAGCCGGCGGCCGCAACGGATCGCCTATAATCTGGTGGATTCTAACGCCCGGACGGAAAGTGTTTTCGCCCAGGCGGTTCTGGCTGTGATGGAACTGTCCCGCGGTTCTTTTTCCAGAAAGGAGGTGTTCGCCCTCCTGCGAAACCCATGTGTCATGCAGCGGTGGAGATACGGACCGGAAACACTGTCCGTCTGGATCGGATGGGCCGACGCGCTGGGCATTTTTCACGATTATGAAAATAAGGCGACCCACGTCGACGGGACCCCTTCGGGCGGGCTCTTTTCCTGGCGTCAGGGGTTGGAGCGGCTGCGGATCTCCCGCATCATGACGTTGCCATCCGCCACTGCCGGTTCTCCGAGACCCCATTTCAACGGTATCGTGCCGTTTTCCGACATCAACACGGGAGATGACCGGCTTCTGGAAAAATTCTGCCAGATTGTGGAATCGCTGCATCAGGTAGTGGGAACGCTAAGGATGGAATCTGCCTCGGCGAAGGAGTGGCGGGATGCCTTTTTCCGGGTGGTGGACCAGTTCATCGAGATTTCCACCGAGATGCGGGGAGAAGAAACCGTCTTTCAATCACTGGTGGGTGCCTTTGACCATTTCGTACCCTACGATGCGCTGGGTCAGCTGCAAACCGGCCGCCCGTTGACGGCCGATGCGCTGTGGCTGTTCGTGCGGTCCCACCTGGAAGGGATCACCGGCGGGCAGGGCGACTATCTTACCGGCGGTGTGACCGTTTCCGCCCTGATGCCCATGCGGCCCATTCCGTTTGCCGTGGTCTATGTGCTGGGACTGGAAGAAGGGCGCTTTCCCGGACGTGTGCAGGAAAGCCTGCTGGATTTGCGGGGCAGAAAGCGCCGCATCGGTGACATTAGCCTTGCCGAACGCAATCGATACCTGTTTTTGGAAATCCTGATATCCGTGGGCCGCAAATTATACCTGAGCTATGTGTCGCGTGATCTTCAAAAGGATCGCGACCTGGCACCCGGTTCAGTGGTCCACCAACTGCAGCGGTACGTGGAGCAGCAGATTCTGGGTGGACAATCGTTCCGGATCAGCCAGGTCCCCATCAAGGCCGACAGTCCGCTTTACCTATCACCGGATGCCATCAACGACTGGTCAGATGTGATAGTCAACGCCAGTGATGCCCAACGGCTCAGCTGCTATCGCCGCAGCGGACGGTGGCAAGCATTTGTGAACCAGGCGACACCCTCAGATCTGGAAACGGCTGCCCGGTACTGCCCGGATTTTGCATTGCCGGTTCCTTCCCCGGACAACGAACCCGCCGAAGTCAGTTTGCTCACTTTTGGCCTGTTAAGACGCTTTCTGTTGGACCCGGTTGAAGTGGTCGGGCGATATCACCTGGGAATTGGTGAGCAGGCCGACCCAACGGCCGAACTGGCTGAAATGGCGGATGAACCCCTGACGTCCCAATTTCCGATCGATTTCCAGATCCGCACCGCCCCGGTGCATAACTGGCTGGTTGCCCAGCTCAACGGATCTTGCAACCCACCGTCAAATTTCCGATTGGACTCGGAATTCGAATCGGTCTATGCGGATCTGTCCCGTAAAAGCAGAGTCCCGGCCGGCGCTTTTGCCGTTCATGACAAAGCCAAATTAAAACAGCAGGTGCTGGCGGTAGGAGAGAACCTGTATCCTTTCGTCGACCAGATGCAGTCGGCCCGCCGACTCTTTTCCGCCGTGGTGGTCGGCACGGCCCCGGAAGATTTCGTGGAGACCGGCGGCTTTCACCTCAGTTTCAATGCGGTTGCGATCGATCTGGCCGGCTCCGAATCCCGCGGTTTTCCGCTGACTGTTGAACTTAGCGGAGGCATGCCATGGGTCTGGCAGACAACCGATGGTGCCTGGCATTGCCTGGTGGTGACCGGTTCCAACCGACGGTCCCGGTTCCCGGATAAATACGTCATCGCCCCCCTGCTGACATTGATGGCCATATCCGCGGGCGGCGAACCCTGTCCCTGGTCGGATGTCAACCGCATGGCTGTGCATGTCATCTACCGGGAGCACGTGCTGAATCTCGATTATACGTTGGACCCGAAGCAATCCGCGGACTATCTTACCGGACTGGTGAAGGACTTTTTTACACCATCGCCGTTGGCATGGCTGCCTTTCGAGACGGTCTTTGACCAACCCGGCCTGCGGACATTGATCGGTCTGGATACGGTGGATGATGCCGACCGACATGTATTTTACGAAGCGCTGTCTGAAACCATGCAAGCAACCGCGGATTTGCGCGCGGAACTGACCAGGGCGGTGGTGACGGCGGACATCCTTGACCGGGCCAGGCAGCGTTTCCGGGTGTTTTTACCATGATCGATTCATCAGTCACCGTTTTTCATCCCATCGGCAGCATCGACGCGATGGATCTTTCCCGTCATGCCCTGGTGGAAGCCTCTGCAGGCACGGGAAAGACCTATACCATCGAAAACCTGGTGGTTCGTCTGCTGAAGGAAGAATCAGAACTGAATCTGGAGAATATCCTGCTGGTGACTTTTACCGAGAAGGCTACCAGTGAACTGAAGCTGCGCATCCGCCAGAAAATCGAAGATTCACTGGACGGAGATGTGCATCTGGACGATGCCGTCCGGAAAAAGTTGAGGGAAACCCTGGATGGTTTTGATAATGCCGCCATCTACACCATCCATGGATTCTGCCATACGCTGCTGAAGGAATTTTCCTTTGAAACCGGAAACCTGTTCCAGCAGGAGGTGATCGACGACGGCCCGTTGCTGGAGAAGCTGCTTCGGGCGCAGATGCGTTCTGACTGGCCACGCCGGTACGGTCGGCGTCTGGAAACGCTGCTGGCCCTGTCCAACTTTTCAACCCGCGCCGATGGCTTCCTACAGACCACCCTCAACCTGGCCCACCGGCTTTCCGATGACCTGGCTCGCGAAATGCTGATCCCCGATCCTGCAGAGCTGGATGTTGACGACCTGTGGCAGGCGGCCAGGCAGACGTTGCTCGCACTCAAATCCATGGTGGGGCGGCCACCACGATTTTCGGACGGATATGGCCGACTCAACATCAACGTGCGGACCAAAGCCGCCATCATCCGGGATATGGTGGAACCCATTGAAAGGGGGCTGGACAAGGTGGATGCCGACGCCTGTCCGCTCTCCGATTTCATGGCGCTTGTGGCAACTCTCGGCGCGCGCCATTCGTCCGGCGAGCGGAACATTGACCGTCTGGTCCCTCAGAAATGGCTGAAGGCCGGCGAAAACCTGCACGAATGCCCCAATCTGGTCGCGATCGCCCGCCGGCTCGATGAGCTGCTTAGTTTGTTTGCACGTCTTTCCCATGTGCTGATGCTGAATTCGGTGCGCCAATTGCGGGAAGATGCCCGTGCCATGAAGGCGCGAAATGGGTGGCTCAGCTTCCAGGATATGCTTACCCGGGTGGCCGATTTCCTGGCAGGAGAGGGGGCCGACGAAGGAATCCGAAAAATCCGCAACCGATATCGTGTGGCTTTCGTAGATGAATTTCAGGACACCGATGATGTGCAGTGGCAGATCTTCAGCACGCTTTTCCTCGACGGCAGCGATGACCCTTTTGCCAACCGGCTTTTTCTGATCGGTGACCCCAAACAGGCCATTTATGCCTTTCGTGGAGCCGACGTGTTCACCTATCTGGGCGCCCGGCAACAGATGAAATCCCTGGCTCGAAGGGGGCTGGCCAATCTGTATGACCTGACGGTAAATTGGCGCAGCACACCGCAGCTGGTGGATCGCTTCAACCGGATTTTTTCCCACGAGGCCTGGTTCGGACCCCGCGATAAGAATGGACCCTTTGAGATCGGCTATCCCCCGTCGGGTTCACCGGATGCCGATCAACTGCCTGCCATGATCGGCTGCGATCGGTCCGAACGGCCGCCGTTCAATGTCATGGATCTGACCGCGGCCTCAAGCCATGCATCTGCCAAAGCACTGTTGGCCGGCTTTATCTGCCAGGAAATACGGTATCTGGTGGGGCAGGGGGGCATCCGTATTGCCGGTCCCAATGGTTCTGATCGTGCCCTGCATTTCGGGGATATTGCCATTCTGGTGAGAAGCCAGTCGGAGTTCGCCCTGCTTGAACCCCTGCTTAAGGAATCGTCCATTCCTTACACATACTATCGTAAACCGGGCCTGTTTCGCTGCCGGGAAGCCCACTGGTTGAGCATGGTGCTTCGTGCGGTCTGCAACCCGGAACAGGCCTCCTCAGTCAGGCTGGCGCTGTTGACTCCTTTTTTCGATATTTCTCCGGCCGCTTTAGAATTTCGGCGGGAACTGCCAGCTGATCATGCCAGCCAACACCTGTTGGCCCGTTGGTACGCCTACGCCCAGAGACGTCGCTGGGGACCGCTGTTCCAGTCGTTGATGGAAGATTCAGGCCTCACTTTCCGTCACTGCATGGATCCCGGGTGGGAGCGAACCGAAGCCAATTTTCAGCAACTCTTCGATTATCTGGAGGTTTCGGGCTATGTCGGGAACCTGGATATGGAAGGACTGGTTGCTTTGCTGGACAGTCTGCGACTATCCGACATCGCGGCCGGATCCGATGACGACATTCACCAGATCGAAGATGAAGGCGACAAGGTCCAGATCCTGACCATGCATGTGAGCAAGGGATTGGAATTCCCGGTGGTTTTCATCGGTGGGGGCCTTACTGTCCGCAATGGGGGCGGTATGCACGTGTATCATATAACGGATCCGGCACATCCTGAACGGGGCTGCCGGAAGATGATTGACCTGACGGCCAGCACCGGAAAAGCCCAGGCGGAAAAAGAAGCTGAAGACGAAGATAAACGGTTGTATTATGTGGCCCTTACCCGTGCACGTGTAAAGCTTTACGTTCCCTATTATCCCGACAGCAGGAACTACAGCTGGCGGGGGCCCATTTGTCGGTTCGTCTCCCACAGCATTGCCGACGTGTTTTCGAAGGCGGCGAGTCCACCGGCGCCCGATCGCGGATGGCATTATGTTTCCGGCCATGCAGTGGAAACGGTTGGCACCACCCCCGCGCGGGACGACGGTGGGGAGAAATCGGTGCGTTTGGCTGCCGGACACCTGCTGCCGGCGCATACTGATTTCAGAAATAGAAAAATTTCCCTTGAATCCTTTTCCAGCATCGGCCACCGGTTGGTTCAATCACGCGACAGCGTTGACCGGCCGACCTCCTTTCGGCTGGTTGATGCGGTCCGTCGTGAAGACGATGAGCCCTCGGGGATCATACCCGCTGAATCAAGGGATCCGGCACTGGCGGATGACCTCCCCGGTGGCACCCGCATGGGATCCATGTTTCACCACATTTTCGAAAACATCGATTTCCAGACGGTCATTGACGGCCCGGCGGACATTCTGGCGGATGATGGTGCACGTCTGGTCGTCGAATCCGCGCTCGCGCTTTACCGGATCGAATTGCGATGGGCACCCCAGATTGCCCGGATGGTTGCTGCCGTCTTAAGAACCTCCATCAATGCCAATGACGCGTCGCTGCTTCTGGGGCGCCTGTCTCCGGGTCAGCGGCGGCATGAAATGGAATTTTATTTTCCCCTGGTGGAGCCCATGCCGACAACGATACGGGTACCCGGGTGCACCCTCTCCGGCGATCCCTGCGGGGAAATGGTTATCCGGGGGTTCATCGATCTGGTATTCTCGTGGCAGGGACGCTATTATTTTGCTGACTGGAAATCCAATCGGCTGGAAGAAGGATACGACCAATCGGCCATGGCCCGGGAGATGGCCTCGGCCGGTTATGAGCTCCAGTACCAGCTTTACACCATCGCCACCTTGAGATGGCTGAAACGTCAGTTGGGCGACCGTTTCGAGCCGCATCATCATTTCGGCGGTGCGTTCTATCTTTTTATCAGGGGTATGGGTTCCGGTGGGCAGGATGGTATTTTTCATGTGGCCCCGGACCAGTTGCTGCCCCTGGAAGCCCTTCAGGAAACCATCCAAAAACAGATCGCGACCCTTCAATGGTAAACAGCCAAAAAGAAACCCAACGGGAAAGACTCCGGCGCTACGGGTTTGATACGGGACACACGGAGATGAAGGGTCTGCCGACCCTGTTCGAGGGCTTGGAACTCGCGGACCTGGACCTGATGACCATTCGGGATCTGGCCCATTACGGTTCTGAACCTCGCGATGACTGTCTCATCGGGATGTTGGGATTGATGTTTTCGGCGCTTGGCGAAGGCAGCCTGTGTATTAACCTGGATACGGAGCCTCTTAAGAATACCGTGCTGCGAACAGCCGATCCGGCTGCTCTGGAAATGTTCAGCGGGTTTAACCGCCGCCTGGATGAAGGCTGCTACGACAAGTTGATCGACCGGGCCGCCGGCGGTGACTTCAAACCTCTGGTGCTGGACGACACTACCGGTCGCCGGTTGCTTTATTTCCAGAAATTTCATTATCACGAACGACGGCTGAAGAAGCGGTTAAAAGCCTTTTCAGAACTGCGCCAGGATCGCAAACTGCCTGACGAAACCATTCAGGCGGTGATCGAGGATCTCTACCGTGAAGGGGCAGTGATCCGCAAGGGTGCTGACGGAAAACCGATTGTCAGGGATCCGTTTCAGGTTGATGCCATCCGGGCAGCCCTGACCGTCCCCCTTCTGATCGTTTCCGGCGGCCCGGGAACCGGGAAAACGTCATTGCTGGTGAACATTCTCCGGGCCCTGGTCCGGACCGGCGTCGATGCCTCGCGGATTATGCTGGCCGCGCCCACGGGTCGTGCCGCCCAGCGGATGAGCGAAGCATTGATGGCCAATATGGCCACTATCGCCGACCCTGAAAGGTGCGACCTGGGCCTGGAGCGTTTGACCGGATCAACCCTGCACAGACTTTTGGTGTACCGAAGCCGCACGGGCGGTTTCTTATACGGCGAACGGCGCCCCATTCCAGCCGAGGTGGTCGCCGTGGACGAGGTGTCCATGGTTGATGTGGTGATGATGGACCGGCTCTTCCAGGCCATCGAACCGGGTCGGACACGGGTGATTCTGATGGGGGACAAGGATCAACTGCCTTCGGTAGAGGCCGGATCGGTGCTGGCAGACATGAGTCCGACCGCCGGCAGCCCCTTTGCCAGGCATTTTGTGGAGCTGCGCAATGTCTACCGTTCTGCCGGGCAGCTGCTGGAACTGGCGCAGGCCATCAACGGCGGCCTTTCGGTCCCGCTGAAACCAACGGGTTTTGATAGCGCCTTAGCCATTGAAGCCGGGCGATGGGCCTTTGTGACAGCCGGTGAAGGGGACGCGATGAACCGGCATCTGGCCCGCTGGGCCATGCACCAGTATGTGAATCATAACAATGGAAATCAAGATAGTTACGTTGATCTGGTGAAGCAACTGAATCGGCCCTCAGTCTCGCCGGAATCCATGGATGTAGAGAAACGAACGGAACGGCTCAACAGGCTTTTCGGCATCGCCTACCAATGTCGCATATTGACCGTGCTGCGCCACGGCCGCACCGGTGCAGGGTGGGTCAACGATTGCATTGCCGCCGGTTTGAGGCAGATACTCGATCCAGGGTGCAGTCCGGATCATCGTCTGTTCAATGGCGCATTGATCATGATCACCTGCAATGATTATACCCGGGACCTGTTCAACGGAGATGTGGGGATAGTGATGCGTGAGTCCGACGGGATGTATCGGATCTATTTCAAGCGGGCCGGCAGGATTGCGGCCTTTCCCGCTTCCGGACTGACCGACTGGGATCTGGCTTTTGCCATGACCGTTCACAAAAGCCAGGGGTCGGAATTTGATGATATCCTGCTGCTACTGCCTGAAGATCCAAAGCATCGGCTGCTGACCCGGGAGATTATTTACACAGCGGCCACACGTGCCGCCCGATGTCTGATTGTTTACGGCACGATGACTGCATTTCAAACGGCCCTGAAACGGAAAATTCATCGACAGTCCGGGCTGATGGCTTAACGTCAATGGATTATGCGGACGGGTGAAAACGACTTCTTTCCGGTATCGCCGATTCCGAAACAAAAGATAACTTAAAGGGAGAAAAAGTTGGGAAATAAATTACCCATAATTTGTGATACGAAGTTCAGTGATCATCATTCATGCTATCGTTAAAATATTATAACGCTTTGAATATTAAAGTAATTATCGCTTTCTTTTAAAAGATGGCCCATGATTTGCTGTACTATCAGGATGTTCTAAATCGATAGAGGAAAGGCAGATCATGGGAATCGAGCGGTGGGTAGTGAATTTGGGCAAGTTTTTGGGAATGAAAACGGAATCGGCGATGGTCAATGACCGTTCAATTGCACGCAACCAATGTCTGATCGCTTCAGAGTTCAGCTATTTTGGAAACGTGGATTCAGCACTCATAAAGAATTTGAACCGCTCCGGCGCCTTTGTTGAAACCCAGGTACGGTTTTGCATCGGTGAAGTGGTCCGGCTGAAATTTCCGCTACACTATCTCGATCCTCCGGTAGAGGTAACCGGTGTGATTGCGTGGATCGGCTCAGACGGGGTTGGGGTGAAGTTTAACCCGAAGGATTGGTAATTGGAGAAGTCATATTAAAAAATGGCAATGGAATGACCCACCCGTTGACAAGCCGTCGATTAACTTTTACGATGCTGATATAATTCATTATACCAAGGGGGTGCTTATGAACAAGGGGGATCTGATCGAAGCACTGAAAAGGAAAAACGGCTTTACCCGCGAAAAAGCTGAGCGGGTGATCGATCTTTTTTTCAGGGAAATGACCAATGCCCTCGCAAATGGCGACCGGGTTGAGATCAGAGGGTTTGGCAGCATCTTTGTTAAACAGTATGGTTCTTATAAGGGACGAAATCCGAAGACAGGTGAATCGGTTACCGTCAAGTCCAAACGGCTGCCTTTTTTCAGGTGTGGAAAAGAACTGAAAGAGCGAGTGGATAGCGTCAGCAACTCATGATTGTCAGCAACCCCCTTCTTTTTGCCGCTTGGTCGCCACGGTGAGCCATCCGATGAAAAAAACCTTGTAGGCCAGCCTTTCGATGCCTGCTCACGATTGGGGGGATATCCCCTCCAGGCAGGTGTTGCGCTTTGCCCATCCGAATTTGCAATTTAAAGAGATTATGGATGCACCGCTTGTAATGGCAGGATGTTCCCCACACCGTCGGCAGACGCCCAACCGGTTTTTGCATTTGTTTCGGCCCGATCCCAAACGGGACAGGGTGGGTGTCAATTCCATTGAGGCACCTCAAGACAAGGCATCAGTGGCAACCGGGGATTCAATTGTCTGTCGCCAGTGCCTCCACGTGATTACGTCCAAGGCAGAACGTAAAATTATCAACGGTGCGTACCAGCATACGTTTGCCAATCCGGAAGGGATCGTCTTTGAAATTGTCTGTTACCGGGATGCCTGGGGATGCGGCTATGTCGGACCCGCTTCGCCCGAATTCACCTGGTTTGCCGGTTACGTGTGGCGTATTGCTGTTTGTGCCAATTGCCATGTTCACCTTGGATGGCGCTTTTCAACATCTGGCGGGCATTTTTTTCATGGATTGATCTCCAATCGAATCACCGGCAAGGATACTTGACCGATAGACCACAAATTGTGCGGGCCTTATTATTCCGATACCACTGAGTGTGTTTTCACGTGAAACGTTTTCCTGAAATTTCATTGGTTTATTTTCAGATGTAAATTGAATGGCATTTATGCTTTTGACAGATGCGCGCCGGTTGCCTATAATAAATCTGTTTTTTTTCAGCGGATGCCCAATACAAAAAGGATGCTGAACCGCTATAGCGAGCGCATTCCCCGCGGCTTGCCGCGGGGAGGATTCAATCTACTCATTTGACGGGGGACCCCTGGCGATGAATCTCCGCGACATTTCGGACTGTTGTGTTCATCTGGATGTTCATGAAAAACGATGCGACCGGGAGGACCTTTTTGAACTGGTTTTTTTCCAGAAGGATGTGGCGGAGTGGGAGCGCATCCTGACCGCTTTTCTTGAACAGCCGGTTAAGCCAAGCGGCAAGTCTCCGACGGCAAAGGACCTGAAGGCCACCGAAGGTACCGGCAGTATTCGCGTCGAACAGACGCTTTTTGAAAAAAGTTTTGAAAACGGCGTGATTATCGCCAAATTCTGGCCATGGAGAGACGGTCACCATATCACTTTGCGGATGGCGCTGCTGCCTGGTGCATCAACTTAATTTCACCTGCTGGAGTATTTTTTCGGTTATGACCATCCTTAAAGCAATTCCTATTCTCGTGGCTGCCTTATTCCTCGGCAACTGGTTCCTTTCCGAAGTCAGAAAGGCAAAGTCCGCCCGGAAACCATGGTATGCCCCATATCTGACGATTCCGGGCATTTTGATCCTTATCACATTCATGATCCCCGTCTTCCTTCGCTTCTTTCATTAACTCGTGCCCATCCGGAAACAGCAATTTTGCCCGATCGCTGCTTTATGCAAAAAAAATTATCCTCGAAATGTCAATCAGGAGAACCCCAAGGGAACTTTTTTCAGGGCACCAGCGTTGAAGCAGTATCAGCTGGCCTTAACGTCGAACAAAACCCGTCGGTTCTGGACGGACACTCACCCTGCGCGAGCCTGCTTTGTGTGCATTAAAAACTGAAAATGGTGAACTGAAAATCACCATCGACCGTTCCCTGAAACTGAATCACGCTCCGTCCATGCTACTGGAAATGCTGGCGGAGCGGTTTCAGATGATCAACCCCAAATGGATCGAAAATGAACGCATGGGGCGCTGGAACCGGGGAACCAAAAAAACACTTCGCTTTTACCGGCGTTCCGGCAAGAACGGGATCATCATTCCCCGGGGGTATGCCCGCCAGTTGATTCTACTGCTGAAAAGGGAGAATCTCTCCTTTTCCATCGATGATCAACGCCGGTTGATGCCGGAGGTGGACTTTTCCTTCAACGGTGCACTTAAACCCTTCCAATTCGCTGCAGTGGCGGAGATGGTAAAAAAGGATTTCGGCACCTTGAGTGCGCCGACGGGAAGCGGCAAAACCGTCGTTGGGCTCTATCTGATCGCTCAGCGGCGCCAGCCGACCGTGGTTGTGGTGCATACCAAAGATCTTGCCTTTCAGTGGATCCAGCGCATTGAGCAGTTTCTGGGTATACCTGCAGATCAGGTGGGATTGATCGGTGCAGGCAAGAAAAAGATCGGTGAGCGGATCACCGTGGCGCTGGTTCAAACCCTGTATCGGTGTACCGATCAAATCGTCCCCCACACAGGCCACCTCGTTGTGGACGAATGCCACCGGGCTCCTAGCCGAACCTTTACCGAGGCGGTTACCGCCTTCGACTGCCGCTATATGCTGGGTCTTTCCGCCACCCCTTGGCGGCGGGATAAACTGTCCAAGCTCATTTTCTGGCATTTGGGAGATGTTCACCACGAAGTAGACAAGGTCCAACTGGAGGAAAACGGTCATATTCTAAAAGCCGATGTAATAGTCCGGCTGACCTCGTTTGAGCCCTATTTCGACCCGGTCAACGATTATTCCCGCATGCTGTCCGAACTGACCGCCGATGATGCGCGCAACCGGCTCATCGCATCGGATGTGGAAAAAGAAGTGCGTTCCGGCAAGGGAGTCTGCCTGGTGCTGTCGGACCGTAAAAAACACTGTGAAACGCTTCAGGGAATCCTGCGGTACAAGTTGAACGTTCATTCCGACCTGCTCACCGGAGATCTGAACGATGACGCGCGAAAGGATGTTCTGGATCGTCTCAATAAAGGCCAGGTCAATGTGCTGATTGCCACCGGCCAGCTGATTGGTGAAGGCTTTGACTGTCCGGACCTGTCCACCTTGTTCATGGCCACGCCGATTCGATTCAGCGGCCGTGTGATGCAGTACCTTGGGCGGATCCTGAGGCCTGCGCAGGGAAAATCCCGGGCCCGTGTCTATGATTATGTGGACGAACGCGTGGCACCGCTGGTTGCGGCGGCCAAAGCCCGGCAACGGGTATATGGCGGGGGTGCAGGGGAAATATTCCAGAAACAATGAAACAAGCGTGGGATGCAGAAACCGTCGGATTCCACAGCGATGATGGCAAAGCGTTTCCTCCGCCGACCCCGAACAAGGAGGAAAGATTCCCGCTACCGGTCACCGGCCCAAATCATTGAAGAAACTGGTTCCCGCGCAGGGAAAGGGGCGCTTGGCATTCGGTAAACCCTCTGCAGTCCCACGCCTGTTTGCCGTAGTGAATACCCATGCACGGATGCACGGGGGATTGAAACTGAGATTGCGCCGCGCTGGTATCGGCAAGATATGTCCATGCGGAAAAGGTGAGGCGCATCTTCAGGCTAAAATAGATCCCCGGTCTTTGTCAAGCACAAGCAGCACAAGCGGTGTGATGGAAAATAATCGTGCCGGATGTCGGTTCGTCTGCACGGCCCATGCAGCGGTGCATGCCGACAGGTGCCGGTGGAGGCAACGCGGTAGATCGGTCAACCGGCAGGCAAGATACGTAATATTTTTTCACATCCCTTGGCTTATTTGGCCGAAACCACCGTTGCCCGCTTGATGACCACGGGTACGTTGGGTACGTCCCGCATTCCCAAACGGGACGTCGTGGGCACGTTTTCGATCATTCGCACCACTTCCATTCCGTCCACCACCCGGCCGAATACACAATATCCCCACCCTTGAGAGGTTTTGCTCCGGTGATCCAGGAAATCGTTGTCTTTCACATTGATGAAGAACTGGGAACTGGCTGAATGGGGATCATCGGTCCGCGCCATGGCCAGGGTTCCGGTCCGATTGGACAGGCCGTTGTCGGCTTCGTTGGGAATGGGCGGCCGGGAGGACCTGCGCTTCATGTCCGCGTCAAATCCACCGCCCTGAATCATGAATCCGGCGATCACCCGATGAAAAATGAGGCCATCGAAAAAGCCGTCCTTGACGTAGGACAGGAAATTTTCCACGGTTTTGGGCGCGGCAGCGCTGTCCAGTTCCACCACGATATCGCCCTGGCTGGTGGTCAATTTCACCCGGGGCAGGGGATCGGCAGCAAGGGTCAGAGCCGTGCTCACCCATAGGACCAGAACCATCATCACTAGGCATTTTTTCATATCAACCTCACTGAAATGTTTAACGTGTTACCACCATTGAAATATCCGTCGGGGCTTGTCCAGGCGGACGATGCCTGCAAGCCTCGCCTCTTTTACGGCCTGATCGTATTCCTC
>JAHLLR010000026.1 GCA_020444075.1 Deltaproteobacteria bacterium | reverse complement strand
GGGAGGAGCGGCTGAAGCGGCAGGTCGAGATGGGCATCATGCCGGCCGGCACCGAGCTTGCTGAACGGATGTGGTTTGTGCCCGATCCGGTCGTGCTTGCCCCCGCAAGCCGCTACATACTCGGCAGGAAGATGGAACTCTACGCCGGCATGGTGGAGAACATGGACCACCACATCGGCCGGCTCATCGAACACCTGAAGAAGATCGGCGAGTACGAGAACACCATCTTCATCTTCTTCGGCGACAATGGCGCCGAGGGCACCGACCTTTTCGGGATGATCGCGGGTTCCCCGGGTTCGCGCGACAACCTCTACGCGGCGATCAACTGGTCGCAGACCCATCCCAAGGCGTGGGGCGACCCGGAATCCTGGGTCGGCTATGGCCCGATGTGGGCCCAGGTGTCGATGACGCCCTTCAGCCAGTTCAAGGGCTGGATGGCCGAGGGCGGCATCCGCAACGCGCTGATCGTCAGCGGACCGGGCGTGAAGCGGCCCGCCGGCAGCATCAACCACGGGCTGATGCATGTGGCCGATCTGATGCCGACGCTGCTTGAAGTCGCCGGCACCAGCTATCCCAAGGCCAGCCAGCCTGACCTGCCGCCGCTGATCGGCAAGTCGTGGGGCCCGATGCTCGCCGGCAAGGCCGACTCGGTGCGGACCGAGCAGGACTACCTCGCCTGGGAGGTCTTCGGCAACCGTGCAGTGCGGCAGGGCGACTGGAAGCTGCGCTGGCAGATCAAGCCGTATGGCAAGAGCGACTGGGAGCTGTTCAATCTCGCCAAGGATCCCGCCGAGCGCAACGATCTCGCCGCACAGAATCCCGACAAGGTGAAGGCCATGCTCGCGCTCTGGGAAAGCTACGTCACGGCCAACAACGTTATCCTGCCCAATCGTACCATATTCGATACCCTGGAAAAGGACATGCCGCAACGGGTTACGGTCTATCCGGGCTTCCCGCCGCTGATCTACCAGCGGCAGTTCGTGCCGCCCAAGGATATGATGGCTGATCCCAAGCCCTGAACAGTGTCGATCCACAATTTAACTCGATAATTCCCCGCGGCCTGCTGCAGGGAGATTCAGAAAGGATTGATATCTCATGAAAATCAATAGATGCCACACGAAACCGGGTACATGGTTGTGGGTGATCGTCGCAATGTTCGTCGTCGGCACGCTCTGCCCGCCGCAGGCCCAGGCCCAGATGCCGGCGCGCTTCTACTGGAAGTCGCTGTCGGGCGCCAATGCGGTGCCGCTCATCTTCGAGTCGCTGAGCGGCAACACCAATCCGTTCGATCCTGCCCATAACGTATCGGCAGATGCCGAAATCGATGCCACAATGGCCCTGACGGGATATGCGAAATTTTTTCCGCTGTTCGATCGCGCGGCCATGGCTGCGGTCCTCCTGCCCATGGGGCGAATCTCGGGCGATGTCACGGTGGCCGGCAGGGCGTTCAGCCAGTCGGTCAACGGGTTTGGCGACCCGATGCTCGAATTCGTCGTCAATGTTCTCGGCCCGCCGGCGCAAATGAACATCCCCGACGCCCTGCGTTATGAGCCGGGCTTCTCTGTCGACCTGCTCGCCGACCTGGCGCTGCCGATCGGCGAGTACGACAGCGACCAGGCCCTCAATATCGGTCAGAACCGCTGGTACGGGCGCCTGGGCCTGCCCATCATCCTGCAACTCGGGCCGTGGGTGCCGGGCCGGCGCACGACCCTGGAATTGCTGCCCTCTGTGTGGTTTTTCGGAGATAACGACGACTTTGTGGGCCAGACGATGGAGACCGATCCGAAGTTCCAACTGGATGTGCACCTGACGCGCGACCTCACCGAAACCCTCTGGGGGTCGCTCGACGGCGTCTGGTACTACGGCGGAAAAGCGACCATCGACGGCGTTTCGGGAGAAAAGCTCGACAACATCGCACTCGGGCTCACCCTCGGGTACCAGATCAACGACAACCTGAGCCTCACTTTCGGCTACAAATCGACCATTAACGACGACGCTCCCGATGATCTTCGCATGGACAATTTCATGATCTCGTTCGTGTATGGCTGGCACAAAATGGTACAAGGCATGCAACGGCTGAAGAGCGAAAAATAGGGCCGTTTCCGCATCGATCCCGGCGTGGACATGGCGATGCACTGAGCGGCCCGGGACGTGGAAGTGGCGATTCGTCGAATTGATTGTCATCGTACTCCATTTTTACACTGCGAGAATTATCAATCCCAGTGCCGCAATTTAAAACGATCAAACTTCAGATGAGGAGAACCTGGCAATGAAACTTGTAGCCAAAACGCTCATTGTTTATTTACTGCTGGCGCCCGTTTTGCTGTGGGCCCAGGACTCGCCGGGTTCGGCTGCTCCTGCCGGTCAGAAGAGTCTGGCCTCGACGCTGAATATTTATGTTTTTCCGAGTGCCGGTCAGAGTGCGGCCCAGCAGTCCAAGGATGAGGGGGCGTGCTACAACTGGGCGGTGCAGAATACTGGCGTCGATCCCTTTGCTTTGCAGAAGCAGAGCAGCCAGCAGCAACAGCAGACCGAGCAGGCCAAGGCGCAGGTCGCCCAATCGGGCAGCGGCGCCGGTGTGAAGGGGGCGCTGGTTGGCGCCGCAGCGGGTGCGGTGATCGGCGAGGTGGCAAGCGATGATGCCGGCAAAGGAGCCGCGATCGGTGCTGCGGTCGGTGCTGTCGGCGCCCGTCGTAGAACCAAAGCCGGCCAGGCACAGGCGACCCAGCAGCTGGATGCGCAAGCGCAGCAAGCGCAGCAGGCCAGCGCCGGGCAGATGGACAACTTCAAGAGGGCCTTCGGTGCCTGCCTCGAGGCGAAAAAATATATGGTCAAGTAGCAGGGGGAACAGGAACCCGAGTTGCGCATGGCATTGGCGTGGCGCATCCGAACTGTCATTTCCTCACCGCCCGCCAAGATCTGCAGGCCTTGATCCCTCTGCGCGAATACGGCTATCCGGCATCGGAAACGAAAGGCGGCCAAGGGCCATGCCATCGGGTGATCCGCCAGGACGGACCGGCTGGGTGAGTAATTAAAAAGGAGCGCCCGTGAAACCAAGCGAACCCAGATCTTTCTTCCAACGGTACCGGCTCCAGGGCATGGTTGCGGTGGTGCTGCTGCTCGTTCTCACCGGCTGCGCTTCGATCGGGCCTCCTTCGGTGGCCCGTGACCGGTTCGACTACACCGCTGCCGTCGCCGATTCCTGGAAGCGGCAGATGCTGCTGAACATCGTCAAGATCCGCTACGGCGACGCGCCCATCTTTCTCGAGGTTGCTTCGATCATCAACCAGTATTCCATGGAAACCGAACTCAGCGGTATGCTTGGCTGGTCCTCCCCGCCCGTCGCCAACAGCCAGGGATTTGGTGGCGCCAGCCGCTATGTCGACCGGCCGACGATCACTTACGCCCCGCTGACCGGCGAACGGTTCGCCCGCAACCTGATGACTCCCATCGCGCCGGCGACGGTCATGAGCCTGGTCGAGGGGGGGTATCCCATCGACCAGGTTTTCCGGATTCTTGTCCACTCGGTCAACGGCATCCAGAACCAGTTCGGCGGCTCTGCCCGAATGCACCGGGCTGATCCGGACTTTTATCTCCTGCTGGAGAAACTGCGGCAGATCCAGTCAACTGGTGCGGTTGCCCTGCGGGTGAAACAGATTGAGAATCAGGCCGCCCTGCTCATGGTCTTTCGAAAGCGCAAGGACGCCGAGGTAGATGCAACGAGCAAAGCGGTGCGTCGGATTCTCGGGCTGAAGGAGGACGCGAGCGAGTTCCGGGTCGTCTACGGGTCGATGCCGGCTACAGGCGAAGAGATTGCTGTGCTGACCCGGTCGATCATTGAAATACTCAGCGACATCTCTGCGACCATCCAAGTGCCTGCCGAGCACGTTGCCGAGAAGCGTGTCCCCCCGACCATGGAACCCGAAGGCGATGGGATTAAAGGAACGATGATCCGCATCCTCTATTCGGATGAGAATCCCGGGGACGCCTTCGCCGCCGTGCCATACCGGGATTGCTGGTTCTGGATCGACGATCGGGATTACCGGTCGAAGAAACTTTTCTCGTTTCTGATGTTCGTGATGACGCTCACCGAAACCGGCGGAAAGGAAGGGGCGCCGGTGGTGACGATTTCGGCGGGCGGCTGACCGGCGCCCTGCCAAATCGAGAGGTGCGTGTCGGGGAAGCCGTCGTTATCTATTTCCACGTTGTCGCATTCCAAAATAGTCATGATCCCGATTGACGATGTTCCACAATGATAAATGGCATTAAAAAAACCAAATCAAAGGAGAAAAACAATGCAAACGTATCGTAGAATTCTTGGCGTACTGATCGCGATGGCTTTGCTGACAGCGGTATTCGGTTGCGCCGGGAGTCAGCAGAAGCAGACGTTTTCCGGTTTTCTGGATGACTACCCGACGATGACCAAAGGCGCCGGTGATATCGATATGCGCTACCTGAATCCGGCGGTTGACTGGAAAAAATACGATAAGATCTTGATGGACGAGGTCGTGTTCTTCTTCAAGGCCGATGCGGACTACCAAGGGATTAATCCAAGCGAAATCAAGGAGTTAGGTGACGCTTTCAACGAGATTTACGCGAAAAAGCTCGCCGGTTATCTGACCGACCAACCCGGACCGGGCGTGGCCCGCATGCGCCTGGCCGTTGTCGATCTAATACCCAGCAAATCCACATCCGGGACCATGACCACCGTGACTCCCTTTGGGCTGGCTGCCAGTCTGGTGAAGAAAGGGGCTACCGGTGAGTACATCGGGATCGGCAGTGCCTCCGCGGAGGTCGAATTCGTCGACTCCGTTACCAATGAGCGACTTGCCGTGGCCGTTGACAAATATCCGGGCGGCAAGCTCGATATCGGCAAACTGTCGCCGGCTAAAGCAGCCTTTGATTACTGGTCGGACATGTTGCTCAAATTTGTCCGCGAAAAATTTTAAACGAGTGGATAGTGCCGCCGATGAGCTTGGAAGGGCGTACAAACTTTTTGTGTTTGGACGATTGAAAGGTTCGAGCAGGCGCCTGTACTTAAAAGTGTCGACCCGTGGAACAACCTGGATCGGAGGCGCTAATGGCGGAGGGGACCAAAAGGTTTCATGACCTTCGGCCGGGACGTGCAGCCGCTTCGTGACTGACATGGGCATCGTTGGCCCGGACCAAGGCAAAGGAGGCGAATACCGGGTCCTGCCGCCAGACTACAAGGGCGAGGTGCAGGCCGGAGCGATTGCATTTGAACCAAGGAGAATTCGTATGAAAACTAAAAGCGGACTATTCGCAATGCTGCCACTGATTTTAGTATCGACCCTTGCAGTGGCCTCAGCCGGAGCACAGCCGCAGGGAAGCGATGCAAAGTCCATCCTCAAGAAGATGTCGGCGTATGTGAGCAGCCAAAAAACGATCGCGCTCACATTCGACAGCGATATCGAGATCATCACGCCGCAGCTGGAAAAAATCCAGTTCACCAATTCCGGCGAGGCGATCTTGAGCAGGCCGGACAAGCTGAGCGCGCACCGTGTGGGCGGCTATGCGGATGTGGCGCTCACCTTCGACGGAAGGACCGCCAGCGTTTTCGGCAAGCACATCAACAGCTATGCGCAGTTCGAAGTCCCGGGCAACGTGGACCATTTGATCGAAGCCTTGAGGGCGGGGCATGGGGTCGCGCTGCCGGGTGCCGACCTTCTCCTGTCCAATTCCTATGACGTCCTCGTGGCCGGGGTCCAGGAGGCCAAGTACATCGGCCGTGGGGTCATCGATGGCCTGGAATGCGAGCACCTTGCCTTCCGCAACTTCGACACGGACTGGCAACTCTGGGTGGAGGTGGGGGAGAAGCCCATCCCTCGCAAACTGGTGATCACCAGCAAGACCATGAACAGCGCACCGCAATACACGGTTCGCGTCAAGACCTGGGAAACAGACTTACAACCGGCCCCGGATGCCTTCGCGTTCGTCCCGCCGGCCGGAGCGAAACAACTCAGCCCGGACGCTCTGATCGAGCTCGACGAATTGCCGCCGGGTGCCGAGAAAGGAGGAAAACCATGACACACATCATGGCAAAATGCGTGCTCATCCTTAGCCTGGCTGCGGCCGGGTGGCTTTGGAATGGCGACATCCCGCAGACATTGCATGGAGATCTGGTATGCATCGCGGAGGCGGTCGTCGGAGCACCGGCGACCCCGGTCAGCTATGCCGGCGTGGCCCGACGCACCACGGTTAGGGTGGTCACGCCGGGCGTCGGGGCGCCGGGTGTCGGTGTTGCGCCCGGAGTCGGTGCCGGTGGGGTCGGCGGCCCCACCTCCGGTGTCGGCGTCTTGCCAGGGGCAGGCGCCGGTCAGGTCGGAGTCGGTTACAGCGGAGGTGTGGGGGTGAACCTCGGCGGGCCTGTGAACAGAGTCGGGGTGCGCTGAACACGATCATGGTTCACCGTAAGGGGTGAAAACCCGCCTCGGCACGCTGAATTATTGGGTTGAAGCGACGATTAGATCCTATCTGGAAAAGAAAGTGACCGCGGATCCCGGACCGTGCCTGGTGAAAAACACGAAACTGAACATCATCGGCATCGCCGATCTGGTCCCAGGACAGCAGACAGAATAATATCAAGGGTTTACAAGGAACTGTCAGCTTGATAACTATTTGTAATCATTTAATAAATTTATTAACCGCAAGAAGTCTCAGCCCCCGCGCCGCAATCCAAAACGGGGAAACTTCAGTTCTTGAATGGGAACCATGATCCGAATATTCGGTTTGGCAGCGGCCCTTCTCTGCCTTGTGGTGATGGCCTGCCTGGGTACACTAGCCATCTATTTTTCCAGTCTCCCCAGCGCCTTGCTACCGATCGCCAGCGGGGGCTTCGCCCTGGTGGCGCTGATCCTGATCCCCGCCGGGCTCAGGAAGGGCAAACGCCGTGCCTGGGGGGGCTTTTTGGTCCTGTTCGCGCTGGTCCTGGCGGCCTGGTGGCTGCTGATCCCGCCGTCCAACGATCGCAACTGGCAGCCGGACGTGGCGGTGCTTCCCTGGGCCGAGATCCAGGAGCACCGGGTCACGGTCCACCATATCCGCAACGTCGATTACCGCACGGAAACCGACTACACGGTGCGCCATTATGACCGCAGTTTCGACCTGCGCGAGTTGCGGAGTCTCGATCTGTTCCTGGTCTACTGGGGTTCGCCCAGTATCGCCCACACCATGTTGAGCTTCGGCTTCGCAGATGGCAGCTTTCTCTGCTTCTCCATCGAAACCCGCAAGGAGGTGGGGGAGCAATACTCGGCAATCAAGGGCTTTTTCAAGCAGTTCGAACTGACTTACGTGGTGGCAGACGAGAGGGATGTGGTTCGACTGCGCACCAACTACCGCATCGGCGAGGATGTCTATCTCTACCGGCTCAAGGCACCAATGGCGTTTGCCCGCAAGGTGTTGCTCGATTACCTGCGCGAGGTGAACATCCTGAGGGAGCACCCCGAGTGGTACCGTGCCATGCTTACCAACTGCACCACCAGCATCCTGCGTCACACCACCCCGTTCAATCCCGGTGCCCGCTTCGACTGGCGATTGATTGCCAACGGCTACCTCGACGAAATGCTCTACGAGCGGGGTCAAATCGACCGGACGCTCCCCTTTGCCGAACTTAAGCAACGCAGCCTCATCAACCCGCGGGCCCAAGCTGCCGACCAGGCCAGTGACTTCTCGCGCCTGATTCGCGTTGGCTTGCCCGGAATGGAGCCCTGATCATGCTACTGCCAAAGACGTTCCCCCGCTATAGCTGGCTGCTGCTGGCCGTCATCCTGCTGGCAGGCTGTGCAACGCCGATCGGCGTTCGCCAGGTTTCACCGCGCGATTCGTACCGGGAAACGATGACGAACCCGTTGACCGAAGGGCGCGCCAGCAATGCGACCCATATCGTGCTCCACCGGTTCGATCTGGCCGGGGAAAATGCAAAAAATCCGGTCGGCGTCATCGAAACGCTCCACGACAAGGCGCTGCGCGACGACCGGCGCGACCTCCTCTACGCGCTGGCGGAACTCTGCTATCTCTACGGTGAGAAACTGGAGAAGCGCCCGGAACCGGACGCCCGGGCGCCGGGCTATTTTCTCGCGGCAGCGACCTACGCCTACCTTTTTCTCCTCGGGGATCGGATCGACCCCCCGCCCAATGCTTTCGACGTGCGGGCCCGCACGGCCGCCGACCTATACAATTTCGCCCTCTGGCGGGGCCTGGCGAACGGTGACGACGGCGGGCTGAAGGTTGTTGGGGGAGTACGCAAACTGCCGGTTGGCGCGCTTGACCTCAAGGTGGACGCGAGCAGACTCCCCTGGTCGCTCGATGACTTCGAGCGTTTCGAGCCAACCGACAAGTATGTGGTCCGTGGGGTTTCCTTCCGCAATCGGATCAACGGGGTCGGCAGCGCCCTGATCGGCGTCAAGCGGGCGACTCGGGACACACCCTTTATACAAGCCGTGCCGATCACCGTGTTTATGCGCATCAGCGGCAACCTGACCGCGTTGACGCAGGGGACGGCGACTGCTTCGCTGGAGTTTTTCTCAGCTTACGATGAAAACCGGCTCGATGTCGAGGGGCGGCATCCCCCTCTCGAAACCGATACCACAACCCCGACTGCCTATATGCTCGAGACCTCGAAAATCTGGGATTTCGGGCTGGAGGCGTTTCTTGGCAGGGAGTTCCAGTCCATCCCCAACGGCCTGTACCTGAGCCAGCCCTACCAGGCGGGGCGCATTCCGGTGATCTTCGTGCATGGCACCTTCAGCAACCCGGCCTGGTGGCTGGAGATGCTCAACACCCTCCGTGCCGATTCCATCCTGCGGCAGAAATTCCAGTTCTGGTACTTCCTTTACAACAGCAACGCGCCAATCGTGATTTCGGCCGCGGATTTGCGCGAGGCGCTGCGTGAAAAAATTACCCAGCTCGATCCGCAAGGGAAGGATCCGGCGCTGCGTGAGATGGTTGTTGTCGGTCACAGCCAGGGGGGACTGCTGACCAAGCTCAGCGTCGTGAACAGCGGGGACAGCCTGGTGCGTGCATTGACCGGGAAAGCGTTCGATGCCCTGGATTTGACGGCGGAGAAGAAGGCGCAAGTTCGCCGATTGCTGGTCATCGAGCCCGTGTCATCGGTCAAGCGGGTGGTTTTTATTTCCACCCCGCATCGCGGCAGTATTCTCAGCAAACAGTGGGTACGCAATCTGATCCGGAAGATCGTGACCCTGCCGGAAACGATTGTCAAGACGACGCTAAGCTTGAATGCGTATCTGACTGATGATGTGAAAAGAATGATTGGCAGTGGTCAGGTTCCGACCAGTATCGACGGTATGTCGTCGGACAATCCGATGCTGAAAGCTCTGGCGGAGATTCCACTGGCCACCGGGGTGACCGGCCATTCAATCATTGCCATCAAAGGAGATGATGAGCCCCCGGCGGGTGACGACGGCGTGGTCACTTACACCAGCGCCCATCTGGACGGCATGCAGTCGGAGTTCATCGTTCGTTCCGGGCATTCCTGCCAGGAACATCCCTTTACCATCGAAGAAGTGCGACGCATTCTCCTCGACCATCTTGGGATGCAGGCCCGGGAGTCGGAAAAACTGACCATTATCGAATCCTGGCAAGGGGATTTTCCGGTGGCGGCGCTTGACCAATTGCCGGTCGGCCAGCAGCGGAACCGGGTTGGCTGCATCATTGACGGCGAGAGCTTTGCCAGGGTCTGGAAGCGTTTCATGCCCGACCAAAGCGTCCCCCCGGTCGACTTTTCCAGTAACCTGGTGCTCTTCAACCGCAATGTCACCTACTACAACCGCACCAATATTGTTAGGGTGACGCGTACTCAGGGAGTCGTCGACATCCTCGCCACGGAAACCAGGTCGGCGATTCCGGTCGACACAAAGGTGGCCATGGCCATGGTGGTCGTACCCCGGGCGGGTATAAAAGGCATCCGTCTGGATGAATCCACGACCCTGCCGGTCGATTGAGCGGAGCGTGCGGGGGGATTCCCCTTCGATTGAAGAAACAAAGCGTAGATGCATAAAGGTAATGAATCGAGGAAAAAGAAAAGGAGAATAGTATGCAAAGACGAGAATGGGTATGCATGTTGATTGGATTGGTGCTTATCATGGGGATGGCTGCTTGTGCGTCGCAGCAGTTGTCGCCGCCTCCCCAATTTACCGCGCAACCGATTGAAAAGGAGATGTGGACGCAAAAGGCGGATCATCTGGTGTTTGTGCTGGATGCTTCCTCATCGATGCAGGAGGGCTACAACGGGGTTGAGAAGTTCGCCTTGGCGCGCAGCGTAGTGGCCAATTTCAACCAGACCATGCCGGGTCTGAAGGTGAACACGGCAGTGCGTTCTTTCGGTCACGATCCGGGTGTGTCGCGGGCCTCCACCATGGCGCTTTTCGGACCGGCCGATTATTCGCGCGACGGTGTGGCCGCGGCGTTGGGCCTAGTGAAGAAGGCGGGCGGCCCCAGTTCGATGCACAAGGCGTTGCAGCAGGTGGGCGCCGATTTCAAGTCGGCCCAGGGTAATGTGGCGCTGGTGGTGGTGAGCGATGGCAAGGACATGGGAGATGCACCCCTGGCTGTAGCCAATGGGCTGAAGGCGCAGTTCAAGGAGCGACTGTGCATCTACACAGTGCTGGTGGGCGATGATCCGGACGGCGCGGCGCTGATGGGCAAACTGGCTGCAGTGACCGGCTGCGGCCGGACGTTGAAAGCCGGTGATGTGGCATCCGGGGCCCAGATGGCGGGTTTTGTGAAAGCGGTGTTGCTGAGCGAGCTCAAGGACAGCGACGGCGACGGTGTGCCCGATGCGAGCGATCGCTGTCCGGGTACACCCCGGAACGTGTCCGTCGATGACAAGGGATGCCCGCTGGATGAGGATGGAGACGGCGTGTACGACTACCTGGATCGCTGTCCGGGTACATCCCGAAACGTGCCCGTCGATGACAAGGGATGCCCGCTGGATTCGGATGGAGACGGCGTGTACGACAACCTGGATCGCTGTCCGGACACGGGAACGGGCGTGAAGGTCGATCAGTTCGGCTGCCCGGTGCCCACGGCCACCAAGAGTGCCATCGTGACGGCCGAGGGGACTTGGATTTATAAGGGGATCCATTTTGACAACAACAGGGCGGCGCTCAAGGCTTCTTCCTACCCGGTGCTGGATGAGATCGTGCAGGGCATGAAGCAGCAGCCCGAGTTGAAGGTGGAGATCCAGGGCCACACGGACATCTCGGGGACGCATGCGTACAACATGAGCCTTTCCCAGCGTCGTGCCGACGCGGTCAAGGCCTACCTGGTCTCCAAAGGCATTGCAGCGGAGCGCATGATCACCAAGGGCTACGGCCCGGATCGGCCGATTGCCACCAACACGACGGGCAAGGGCCGCGCCGACAACCGGCGCGTGGAATTAAAACCAACGTACTAAAAGAGCACATTTTAATGGAAAACAGTTGGGCGGGATAGCCCGCCCAACTGCGTTTGTCAATTGTCGATGTCTTTGCTCATGGTGTGTGCCCGGATCTGAATACGCTCAAGCGCCTTGGCGTTGTCATTGGGGCCGATGAAAGTCGATCAATATGAAAATAACTGCAATTTTTTTCGGGGTGTGCTTGCTTATTGCATTCCCGATGTTCGCTGATGCGGGCAAGGAATCCTCATACGCCGGTTCCGCAAGCTGCCGTGAGTGCCATGAACGGTTCTATCAGCTTTGGTCCACGTCAATGCATGGACTGGCGATGCAGCCCTATTCAGCCAGCTTCGCAATGGAAAAACTCACGCCTCATCAGCGAGACATCACAATAGGAAAAGCGAAGTATCGCGCCGAAATCAATGAAGGGGTCGTGATCGAGAGGAACCGGACAGAGACGAGGAAATTCAAGATCGCGCATGTTCTTGGGGGGAAAAACGTTTACTATTTCCTCACGCTTTTCAGCAAGGGAAGGCTCCAGACCCTTCCTCTGGCGTATGATGTCAACAAGAAGGAGTGGTTCGACACCGCTGCCAGCGGCATACGACACTTTCCGGGCGGAGAACAGGGCGAGGCGGTGGACTGGCGGGAATACCCCTATACGTTCAATACCGCCTGCTACAGCTGCCATGTAAGCCAACTCTCGACCAACTACGAGCCGGAAACCGACACGTACCACACGACCTGGAAAGAGCCTGGCATCAACTGCGAGACCTGCCACGGCCCCTCGGCCGAGCACAACGCTATCGCCAGGGCGACACCCAAGGGCCAACCGCTGCCGGAGGCGCGGATCATCAGCACCAAGACGATGACGACGGCACAGCGCAACGATTCCTGCTCCGGCTGTCATGCAAAGGCCAGTCCGCTGACACCCGAATACCGGCCCGGGGAAAGATTCTATGACCATTACGATCTCTCGACCCTGGAGGACTGCGACTTTTACCCCGATGGTCGCGACCTGGGAGAAAACTACACGTTGACCTCATGGAATATGAGCCCTTGCGCCAAGTCTGGGCAGCTTGATTGCATGCACTGCCATACCTCAAGCGGCCGCTACCGTTTCAAAAAGGAAAAGTTCAACAACGCCTGCCTGCCCTGCCATGAAGACAAGGTGCAGGATCCGACTTCACACACGCACCATTCGGCACAGAATGAGGGGAGCAAGTGCATCTCCTGCCACATGCCCATGACCGCCTTCGCGCGGATGAACCGCAGCGACCATTCGATGCTGCCGCCGACACCGGCGGCGACAGTGGTCTATCAGTCTCCCAACGCCTGCAACATCTGCCACGAGGACAAGGACGCATCCTGGGCCGATTCCCTCGTGCGCCAGTGGCGCCCCCGGGACTATCAGGCGCCGATCCTCGAACGCGCCGCCCTGGTCGACGCGGCCCGCAAGCGGGACTGGACGAAGCTGCCCGAGATGCTGGTCTATATCACCGATCCCAAGCGTGACGAGGTATTCGCCGCTTCTCTCATCAGGCTCATTCCCCCGTCTCAAGACCCAAGGGTCATGGCCACCCTGCTCGCCTCCGCCAAGGACCCGTCGCCGCTCGTGCGCGGTGCCGCCGTCCAGGCCCTGGGCCTGATCCCCACCGCGGAAAGCGTCCAGGCCCTGGTCGAGGCAGCGGGAGACGATTATCGATTGGTGCGGGTACGCGCCGCCGCCGCGATCGCGGCCCTTCCGCCCATGAGTGTGCCGCCCGCCTATCAGGCGCGGCTCACCAAAGCCAATGACGAGTACCTGGCATACTTGACCGCGCGCCTGGACCAGTGGACATCGCATTACAACATGGGCAACTACCGCCTCGGCCGGGGAGAAACAAAGATGGCTGTTGCTTCGTACCAGGTGGCGCTGAATCTCGATCCCAAGGCCATCATGCCGATGGTGAACACCGCCATCGCCTATGCCCGGATAGGCGAGAACGACAAGGCCGAAAGGTCTCTGCGCAAGGCGCTCGATCAGTCTCCGGACAATGCCGCGGCGAATTTCAATATGGGCCTTCTGAAGGCGGGGCAGAACGAACGGGAAGCGGCAGAAACGTATCTGAAGAAGGCATTTGCGGCCGACCCACAGATGGCCCAGGCCGCCTACAATCTGTGCATCATCACCGCCAAGGACCGCCTTGACGAAGCGGTGGTCTGGTGCCGGAAAGCGTCCGACCTCAGGCCGCAGGAGCCCAAGTATGCCTATACCCTGGCCTTCTATCTGAACCAGCAGGGGGACAAGGATGCGGCGATCAAGACCTTGGAAGCGCTCCTCGTGAAGGTCCCGCAACACAAGGATGCCGAGAGACTTCTCAAAGAGATATCACGGTTGAAGAGCGAAGATCAGGACAAAGGACCCATAGGTAAAAAATGATGAGCCGCCGCACGATGAGATTCCGACAAAAAACGGGAAACGGGGTCAAGGGGTGATAGTCTTTGCGATGGAGACCATGAGTACCATGCCCGTTGAAGATAAGGTGGCCATGGCGATGGCGGTGATTCCCCGGGAGGGAGTTAAATTCATCAAGGCAGGCACCCAAAGAATCCCGACTCGCATCAGGACAACCGGCCCTTCATGGTTCTTGCCGGGCAGCATGCGCCGAGACCAACGCAAGGCTTTGGTGCCGAGTACGAGTCGGCTTTTTATGTAACTTATCTCGTAAAGGTCTGGCCAAAGGGAACGTGCACGCCGAATCGCTGATCGACGATCCCTGGGTGGAAACGAAAAACTGAAACAGCCGAACCAAAAGAAAGTCCAAAATGCTCTGGAACCGCCGCTATCTGATCAAAAGTTACATCCAAGCCTCGCTGTGGCTCATGCCGTTTTTCGCCTTGCTGGCGTACTGGGTCATCAGCCGTACCTCATACGGCATCGGCGCCTGGCTTCTGCAGACCGGAAGAATCGATGAAACGACCGCGTTTTTCGGCGCGACGATTGTTGGCGCGCGGTCCGTGCTCGACACGGTTGTCACGGCAAACCTTTCCTTCCTCGTTTTCACCTTCGGTTCATTGCTTGTCGCGATCCAAGTCGCCGGCGGACAGTTAACGCCGCGGATCATTGCGACGACGCTGCTGCGGGACAACACGATTCGGTTTACGGTCAGTTATTTCATTTTCACCTTTTTGTTCGCCATGAGGGTGTTGGGCAAGATGGGCGGCGAAACCGTCCACCAACTCAACACCTTCATTGCAGCCGTGTTGGGGTTGGGCTCGGTGGTGGTGTTTCTTTACCTGATCGACTACGCGGCGCGATTTCTAAGGCCCGTCAGCATGGTTCAGCGGGTGGGAGAGTCCGGGATTAAAGTCCTTGAAAGCGTCTATCCGGAGCCAAGCGGGCACCCGAGCCCCGCCGAACCGGCACGCAGGCTATCATCCCCGGAACGGACCGTCGTCAATGCGGGCGCCTCGGGGGTCGTGCTGGCCGTGGATCTGGAAGGACTTGTGGCCCAGGCGTGCAAGGCCGGCGGGATGATTGAGTTCGTCCCCCAGGTGGGCGATTTTGTGGCCGTGGACGAACCGCTGTTCCGCTTGTATGGCGGCGCCGGCGCCATCGCGGACCGTCTCCTGCGGGGTGCGGTGGCCCTCGGGTCTGAACGGACGATCGAGCAGGACCCAACCTTTGCCTTCCGCATCCTGGTCGATATCGCGATCAAAGCCTTGTCACCGGCCATCAATGATCCAACCACAGCCGTGCTGGCCATCGACCAGCTTCACCGCCTGCTGCGGCGGGTCGGTCTGAGAAAAGTCCGAGGAGAGGAAGTTTTCGATGCCGAGGGTGAACTTCGGCTCATCTTCCGGACACCGAACTGGGAGGACTTCGTGCACCTTACCTGTATTGAAATCCGTCATTGCGGCGCGGGAAGCATCCAGATCATGCGGCGGATGCGCTCGATGCTGGAAAATCTCATGCAAACGCTGCCGCCGCAGCGGCATGCCGAGTTGCGCCGGCAACTGGAACTTTTGGATCGCACCATCGAGGGGAACTACGCTTTTGCCGAGGATATCGAGATTGCCGGTATCCCGGATTCGCAGGGCCTGGGAGGATCATTGGGTATTCAAGCCGCAGTGCATCACCACCGCTAACGGCTGTCAGATGGTATGGCCGCAACGCGTAAGGACGCGATACAGGTAATCGATTGCACCTTCGGGGATCATACTGCCGCCATATGGATAAAAAGGCGCGTTATTAAACGTGAGCACACAACATAAAAACAGCCTGACGGACAAACCTCCCCGGGGTATCCACGTTGTGGCCAAGCCCGTCGGGCCGGTGTGCAATCTCAACTGCGGGTACTGTTTTTATCTGGAAAAAAAGGCCCTCTTCGGTCCAGGCGAGCGATACCGGATGTCCGACGAGGTCCTTTCCCCTTTCCCCAGCGCGAGGTCCGCCTGCTGGACAATGGACCACGGTGAGGGCATGACCGGGGTTTCCGCCTGCCACGGATTCCTCTCGACGTTTACGACAGCCAACAGCAACCAAACAGATCGGAGGCAAAAAAATGAACAGAAAAACCAAAATGGCGCTCATTCTCATCACTCTGGTAGTGGCATTGCCGGCCCTGGCCCTGGCGCAGGAAAAGCCGGCAGACACCATGCAGCTTGTGGTGGAAAAAATCCGTGCCGACAAGAAGCTTTTGGTCGCCGAGAATATGGGGCTTTCCGAAGCCGAGGCCAAGGTGTTCTGGCCCGTCTATGACCGGTATCAAGATGAACTTTTTCTTCTGCGGCAGCGCACGGCCAGACTGATCGGCGACTATGCGGCGGCATATGCGAATATGACCGAAGAAACGGCAAAAACCCTTCTTGATGAATATCTGACCATCGAGGCCCTGGGGGTCAAACTTCGCCAGACGTATCTTCCCAAACTGCTCAAATTGCTCCCCGCTGTGAAAGTGGTACGCTATATCCAGATCGAGAACAAAATCAACGCGGCCCTGATGTACGAACTCGGGGGCCAAATACCTCTTATCAAGGACGCCTCGAAGTAATCATTCTTGCAAAACTTCGATCGAGAAAAGGAGTATATCATGCACAAAAAAAATCGATGGTTCGGATTCATTGCGGCAATCGTGATCGCCTTGGCGCTAGCCGTTTCGTCAACTCCGGCGCTTGCCGGCTCGAAGGCCGAAATCGACAGCAGCGTGGATGCCGCGCTGCAGAAACTGATGGCCACCACGCCGACGGCCAAAGAGCTATCAAAAATCGCCAAGGGCATCCTGGTATTTCCCCATATCGTGAAGGCCGGCTTCATCGTTGGTGGTCAAGCCGGTGAAGGGGCCCTTGTCAAAAACGGCAAAATCGAGAGTTATTACAACACGGTCGCCTTGTCCTACGGTATGCAGGCCGGCGCCCAGGCCTTCGGCTATGCTCTGTTTTTTACAACCGACGCCACAATGACCTACCTGGACAGCAGTTCGGGGTGGGAGATCGGCGTGGGACCCGGCATCACCATCGTGGATGAAGGCGTGGCCCGGTCGTTGAGTACAACCACCGCCAAGGAAGGTATTTATGCGTTTTTTTTCGACCAGAAAGGATTGATGGCCGGAGCGGGGCTCCAAGGGTCCAAGATCACCCGAATCTATCCGTAAAAACCACAGGGTTTCAAGGCTTGCCAGGTTGTCCGAGAGCCGGCAAGACGGAGAGAATGAACTGCCTCGGGGCAAGCCCCGAGGCAGCGGCCTTAATCTGAAACGGTGCAAGCTGCCGACGGTCATGAGTCTGGTCGAGGGGGGATATCCCTTCGACCTGGTTTTCCGGTTTCTCGTCCACTCGGTCAACGGCATCCAGAACCAGTTTGGCAGCTCTGCCCGAATGTACCGGGCCGATCCGGACTTTTATCGCCTGCTGGAGAAATTGCGGGTGATCCAGTCAACCGGTGCTGTTGCCCTGCGGGTGAAACAGAGGGAGATCTGGAAGCGGGGTTGCCGACCGAGTGGCAGAAGCGCCTGGCCAACGAAAGGCTGGCCGCCTATGAGCAACGTTTTGGTTTTCTGACCAATAATCTTGCTGAAATCGACGAACTGGTTCAACTCGCGAACCGTTTTCAGGAATCCATTGCCGATCGTCGCCAGGGAATGCCTACAAAGGAGCGCCTGCGTGCTTTTTTAAAAACCGGCCTCGCGTTTGTCCGGGGTGTCTGGGACTTCGAAATTTTTACCATCGATGAAACCGTGATGTCCAATGGTCAGGCGGTCACCGAACAACGGCCGGTGACCGTGAGCAAGATAGACCGTGCGCCGGTGATCCTGATCGCCGGGCTGTGGCTGATCTTCCGTCTGGAAAATCGAATAACCAGGGGGTTTCCCGGTTGTTCAGGCTGGAGGCTGGAGCGGCCTTGATGGTTCATCAGGTTTTCAAGGCCCTGATGATTTTCGGCCAGCTGGTGCAGCCGCGGTACTGAAACAACGAACAAAAAAGGAATTCATAGACCGCTATATTCCAAATAAGACATTCTTCCTCCAACTATAAGGAAGCGATTCAGTATGTCGTGGAAAATCCTTCTGCCATCAAAATCAGCCGGCCGGACATGTTCAACATCCACGCTTTGCCCGTAGACGGCCTTCTGGCCGATCTCCCATGGCCGGACGGTATCGGCGCATGTTTGTAAGTATTGCCCATTCAAGTTTCAACCGCCCCTGGCGGTCGGTTTGAGATTGAGGAAGAATTCGATATACTAATCGAAAAGGCAACGGCCATTGACGATCCGTTTGAACAGTCTTTCTTCTCGTTCATACCCCTTATTTGCAGGGTTTCGGCGATATTAAAAAAATGATATCGCGGATTGCCTCTTTCCCCCCAGCTGCTCATAATGCGCCGCTTCCTCCATCCGCCCCCGTTTTCGGCAACCCTGGGCGTAGATGGTGCATTTGTTTTTCAACATGGTGATTGCCGCCTCACGCTGTTCTGGGGAAAGGACATCGCTGTCCAGCAGGCGGGCGATGGATTGAATCCGGTATTTGTCCAGTTCGGGCATGCGCGACAACTGGTCTGCATGCCCGCCCCGCTTGACGATCAGCGGTCGATCGATCAGATGGATGGGGTGTTTCCAGGCGATGCGCAGCCACAGGTCGTAATCCTCGCAGGCGGGCAGGGTTTCGTCGAAAAGGCCGACCTGGTCCAGCAGTGATTTTTTCATCATCACCGCCGACGGGCTCACCAGACAGAGGGCCAGGCTTCTTTCGAAGATCATGCCGGCTTCCTTGCGGTGGCGTTTTCCGGGGTTGACGCGCATGCCGTTGCGAATCCAGATCTCTTCGGTCTGGCAGATCAGGGCGGCGGGATCGGCCCTGAAAAACGCCACCTGGGCGGTCACTTTTCCCGGCAGCCAGGTATCGTCCGAATCCAGCAGGGCGATCAGTTCTCCGGTGGCGGCCCGGATGCCGGCGTTTCTGGCTGCACTGACGCCCTGGTTTTCCTGCCGGATGACTCGCAGACGATCACCGAATGCCGAAAGCAGCTGCGGGGTGTCATCCGTTGAGCCGTCATCGACAACGACCAGTTCGAGATTGCCGTAATCCTGATCGAGCACCGAGTTGACGGTCTGCCCGAGGATCCATCCGCGGTTGTAGGTGGGCAGGATCACACTGACCCGGAGTTCTGTGGGTATGTCGACAGGCATGGTTGTCATTGTTGGTCGCTGTCCAGGGTATATTTTTCCACCGTGACCCGATCAACCGAGCTTGATGATGGGGTCAATTGTTGATAGTCTCTCCAATCGACTTCAACCTCGATGGAACGGCGGAAAACATTTCAAGGTTGATGATTGGGTCATTTTCCTTTATATTATAAGCATTCCTTGATCAAGCGATGTCAGCTCGGGTTTTCTTATTGCTCACCTCAAAGAAAGGCATTAATCAACGCTTTGGCGCCAGTGGCCCATTTTCAGTCCTGCAGCGTGCAAGCGCACTACGCTCGCTGACATGCAGGTTCGACGAGCTACATGCCTTTTCTGTGCTGAAGCGTTTCCAGTGCACCGCCCGATGCGATCATGCCAAAGATGCCTCTCTTCTTTGGCCATCGATGGAAAGGACGCCGGGTGACATCCTCGACAAGTTTAAACCATCGGCACAAAGGAGGGAAAAACCACATCGGGACGCTTTAGGATCGTTTGATCAATAACCGGTCATCTTAGATGACCCAACCAGAGGAGGTTTGGATGAAAAGATCAATACTTGTTGCCACTGCGTTGTTTTTTGGATTGTCACTCATGGTCGGCTTCGGTCCTGCACCGGCACAGGCGGAAGGCACTTTCGTTACCATCGGCACCGGCGGCGTTACCGGCGTTTACTATCCCACCGGCGGCGCTATCTGCCGCCTGGTGAACAAGGCCCGGAAAGAGCACGGCATCCGCTGTTCGGTTGAGAGCACCGGCGGCTCGGTTTACAATCTTAACGCCATCCGGGCCGGCGAACTCGACATGGGCGTGGCCCAGTCCGATTGGCAGTACCATGCCTATCACGGCACCAGCAAATTTGCCGATGCCGGCCCTGACAAGGACCTGCGGGCTGTTTTCTCGGTTCACCCGGAACCCTTTACCGTCGTGGCTCGGGCTGACTCCGGGATTAAGACCTTTGCCGATCTGAAGGGCAAGCGCGTCAACATCGGCAACCCCGGCTCGGGACAGCGCGGCACCATGGAAGAGTTGATGGCAGCCATGGGATGGACCAAGGACGACTTCAAACTGGCTTCCGAGCTGAAACCCGACGAACACTCCAAAGCCCTGTGTGACAACAAAATCGATGCATTCGTTTACACGGTGGGGCATCCGGCCGGCAACATCCAGGAGGCTTGCTCCTCATGCGACGTGGTGCTGGTGGACGTATCGGGTCCGGTTGTAGACAAGCTGGTCAAGGAGAACCCTTATTATCGCTATGCAACCATTCCCGGAGGGATGTACCGCGGTACGGACAAGGACGTCCATACCTTCGGTGTGGGCGCCACCTTCGTGTCCTCGGCCAAGGTTCCCGATGAGATCATCTACAACGTGGTCAAGGCGGTCTTCGATAACTTCGAGGAATTCAAGAAGCTTCACCCGGCCTTTGAAGTACTCAAGCAGGAGGAGATGGTCAAAGACGGCCTGTCGGCTCCTCTGCATGCCGGTGCACTTCGATATTACAAGGAAGTTGGCCTGATTAAATAAAACGTCCGGCGGCACGCGCACGGTGAAGCGCCGTGCACGTGCCGCTCTTTGCAATTCCCTTCATTCTGTACCATCCGTTTCGCTGCGCGCGTTGCCCATACCGTCCCCGCAACCTGTTGTCTCCTGCAGAGATCCGTTGGTAGCAGCGGCTGCCCATTGCGCCACAAGGAGGAATCGTCACCATGGTCAAATTGAAAAGCCAAACGGCGTCAGCCATCGATCCCAACGCGATTGTTGCCGAAACGGAAACCGGCGCCCGCAATCCCACCGGCACTATCCCCAAGGCGGTCCTGTTTTACGTGCCGCTGGCCTGGACCCTGTTTCAGCTCTGGTATGCCTCGCCGCTGCCGTTTCTTTTCAACTTCGGGATTTTCAACTCGACCGAGGCCCGCTCCATCCACCTGGCCTTTGCGATATTCCTGGCCTATACCGCTTATCCCACATTCAAAAAATCTTCACCCCGGGACTATATCCCGACACAGGACTGGGTGGTGGGCTTGCTGGCGGCCCTCTGTGCGGCCTATCTGTTCATCTTCTATGCCGAGCTTTCCGAGCGACCGGGTAACCCGACCCAGCTTGACCTTGTGGTCGGGGTCATCGGACTGATCCTGCTGCTGGAAGCGACCCGCCGCGCCCTGGGGCCGCCGCTGATGGTCGTTGCCGCCATCTTCATGATCTACACCTTCTTCGGCCAATACATGCCGGCCGTCATTGCCCACAAGGGCGCCAGCCTATCCAAGGGAATGAGCCACTACTGGCTCTCCACCGAAGGGGTCTTCGGGGTGGCCGTGGGGGTCTCCACCGAAATGGTCTTCATGTTCGTTCTCTTCGGCGCCCTGTTGGAATCGGCCGGAGCGGGGAACTACTTCATCCGGGCGGCCTTTGCCGGATTGGGTCACCTGCGCGGCGGGCCGGCCAAGGCCGCGGTGGTCGCTTCGGGATTGACCGGTCTCGTATCCGGCTCGTCCATCGCCAACGTGGTGACCACCGGAACGTTTACCATCCCGCTGATGAAAAAGGTGGGGTTCTCACCGGAAAAGGCCGGGGCGGTGGAGGTGGCCTGTTCGACCAACGGCCAGCTCATGCCACCGGTCATGGGCGCCGCGGCCTTTTTGATGGTCGAATACGTGGGTATTTCCTACATCGAGGTGATCAAGCACGCCTTTTTGCCGGCCATCATTTCTTACATCGCCCTATTTTACATCGTGCATCTGGAAGCCTGCAAGATGGGGCTCAAGGCCCTGAAGAAACCGAGCTCCGGTGCTACGCTGCTCCAGAAAATGACGACCTTTGTCGGCGGTTTCCTACTGATGGTCGTGCTGACCGGCGTCACCTACTACGGGATCGGCTGGATCAAGACCGTCGCCGGTGATGCCGCGTTTTATATCGTCGGCGTGATCCTCATGGCGGCCTACCTCTTTCTGCTGCGCCTGTCCTGCAAGGTACCCGAACTGGAAACCAGCCTCGAAATGGAAAAGCTGCCGTTTCTTCTGCCGACCCTGCTCACCGGTTATTACTTTCTGCTGCCCCTGGTGGTGCTGATCTGGTGCCTGGTGGTCGAGCGGCTTTCCCCGTCCCTGTCCGCCTATTGGGCTACGATGCTAATGATGGTGATCGTCATCACCCAGCGACCCCTCAAGGGGTATTTCCGCAAGACGAAGGCACCGGAGTTTACGTTTACTCGCGGATTGCAGGATCTGGTGACGGCCATGGTCGGCGGCGGCCGCAACATGATCGGCATCGGTGTGGCCACCGCGGCGGCCGGCATTGTGGTGGGCACGGTGACCCTGACCGGCATCGGTTTGGTCATGACCGAATTCGTGGAGTTCATCTCCGGCGGCAACCTGATGCTCATCCTGATCTTTACTGCCGTCATCAGCCTGCTGCTGGGCATGGGGCTGCCCACCACGGCCAACTACATCGTGGTGTCGACCCTCATGGCGCCCGTGATCGTCAACCTCGGGGCCCGCTCCGGGTTGCTCGTGCCGCTGATCGCGGCCCACCTGTTCGTTTTCTTTTTCGGTATCCTGGCCGACGACACCCCTCCTGTGGGCCTGGCGGCCTTCGCCGCGGCCGGCATCTCCGGCGGCGATCCGATTCGTACCGGAATCCAGGGCTTCGGCTACGACATCCGTACCGCCGTCCTGCCGTTCATCTTCATCTTCAACACCGAACTGCTGATGATCGGCGTCGGGACCTGGTACCATTTTTTAACCGTGGTCGTCGGGGCTGTGGTGGCCATGCTGATTTTCGCCGCCGCCACCCAAGGTTATTTTCTGACCAAGAGCCGCATCTGGGAAACCGTTGCCCTCCTGCTGGTGGCCTTCACCCTGCTGCGCCCCGGATTCTGGTGGGACATGATCTATCCCCCGCTCTCGGAGGTCAAGGCCACCCGCCTCGAGCAGGTCATCGAGAAGACCGAAGCGGGAGCCCATTTAATGCTTGAGGTGGCCGGCGAAGACATGCGGGGACGGCCATTTACCAAAAGCCTGATGCTGCAGGTAGGCGACGAACCGACGCCCACCGAGCGATTGACGGCCATCGGGATTGAAACCCGGGTGGAAGGCGGCCGGGTTTTTGTGGATAATGTGGTTTTTGGGAGCCCGGCGGTAAAGGCCGGCATCGACTTCGACCAGGAGATTCTGCACATCTACGTACCGGCCAGCATTCCGCCCAAACATCTGATGTTCATTCCGGCGTTATTGCTGCTGGCCTGTGTTTGGCTGGTCCAGCGGAGGCGCTGCCGGCGCCTGGAGGCGGTCTGAGGCCGCCGCGCCATCGATACAGTTGCAGCCCTCGGAAAGTCCTGATACCGAGAGCGCCCTGCAGCCGGACGACCATTCGATTTGAGCCTGAAAACGTGATTGTCGTCAGCCTGCCTAAACCGGACAATGATCCCTTTCCCATGAACGGTCGGAGGGCTCCCGGTTTGCTGCGCTGATCTATTTTCTTCTATCCGAGGCGCTGGCTGTCGATTTCAGGATCGTTGCGTGGGTCCAGGGACATGACTACCGGTGAGGTGCTTTTCATGGGTGCGAAGGCCACCTGGTCTTCCACCGCAACGATTTCCACCTTTTCCCGCTTTCTTAAATAAAGGGTGATCACGGCAAAGGTGCCGTTTATGAGACACCAGAAAGCGAAAAGGCCGAAGGGTGTGTCCAGCAGGGTCATTACCCCGGAGGCCAGTATCGGGCTGACGCAGGCACCGATGCTGTAAGCGAACAACAGGCCTGCACTGACGGCCACCGCATCCTTTCCGCCGAAAATATCATGGGCCCGGGCCACCGAGACCGGATAGACGGCGAACATCAGTGTGCCGAAAAGTCCCATTCCCACAGCCATGCCCCCAAACGACTTCTCCCCGATGACGAACATGAATCCGCTTACCGCGGCGATAGCGGTTGCGATTACGGTAATGACAACGGTGCGGTCGAACCGGTCCGACAGAGTACCCACCGCCCACTGGGCCGCCAGGCCTGAGAACACCGTGATGGACATGATCCATGACAGCTGGCGCAGCGACAGTCCGATGCCGGTGCAGACCACCGGCGTCATGGCATAAAAGGCACTGTTGGTCATGCCGGCGGCCATACACCCCAGCATGCCCAGCGGTGACCGGCGGAAAATTGATAAGAAATGATAGGGCTTGGTTTCGGGCAGACTGGGGTGGACACCCTCGGTGGCGGATACCGGTACCAGACAGAGGGCGAAGATGACACCGGCAACGATGAACAGCGTTTGCCCCTGAACGCCGCCGACGTTGAGCAACTGCTGGCCGATGCCGATGCCCAGGTAGGTCAGGGTCATGTAAATGGAAAACACCCGACCCCGGTAGCGCGATTCGGTGCATTCGTTGAGCCAGCTCTCGATGACCATAAACAGACCGAAAGTCGTGACCCCGCATAAAAATCGCAGCACGCCCCAGAACCATGGCGACAGGTAGAGCCCGTGGAGCAGGGCCGCGGCTGTCGTCGTGGCGGCAAACACGGTGAAGGCGCGGATATGGCCCACCCGTTGGATCAACCGATGGGAGACGAAGGAACCGGTCAGCAGGCCCGTGAAATAACAGGACAGGACCATGCCGGTGGTGCCCGTCGAATACCCCTCCGCGGCCATGCGTGTGCTCAGCAGGGTGTTTAACAGGCCGTTGCCGGTCAAAAAGATAAAGGTGGCGGTAAACAATGCACCGAACGCACCCAGGGTGTTGACCATGTTATTTCCTTAAACCGGTGTGATGACCATTCCAGACAATCCGTCGATTTTAAAAGAGACCACCGACAAAAGCAAATCTGTGCCAATTAAGCAATCCCTTTCTTGGCCCTTTCTTGGCGAAGTCCCAACGTGCATGCGTCACGTCGATTTGCATTTTATTAAGATGATGAATATTGTATCCGGTAAATCGAACGACCTGAAACGAAAGGAAAAGACAATGAGTGAAATGACTTCGTGCAAGCCCAAAATCATCATGGACCTTGAATCACTCAATACCTCAAACGCCCAGGGATGTCCGGCCTGCGGCCGCAAGTTCAGCCTCGGCGATACGGCGGTGCTGGCCTGCGGTGCATGGGGGGGCGGTTCGCGCTATATTCACGAAAACGAGGCCATTAAGGACGCCAAGACTTCCCAGTATTTTGAACGCGGATACTATATGAGTCTCAAGGCCGGTGCATAGCACCCTTGCGGCAATCAGGAGCGATGACGGCGAGTAAATCGTGAGCCCGTGTCACCAACCCTAACCCCATGAACCCGTGATAAGATGGCCCTTCCCGGAAACCTTTTGACCACCGCCATGGCGGTTATGCCTCACACCGACGTTACCCGGGCCCTTGAAGCGGCCTTGTCGCTGGATGTGCCCTTTTGGCCCCAACTGCCCAATTTCAGCTACTATGAAGACATGTATGTCCAGGCGGCCGAGCATTTTCCCGGCATCATTCTGAACGTCAGTGAGCGGACCCTGCGGTTCTCCATTGACCGCTTCGGCGAGGAACTCGAAGAGACCCTTGCCCGGTTCGACGACCCTGAGTATTTCGACGTCAGCGAAACCTATTCCGCCGTTTACCACCGGTTTCTCTCCATGGACCTGGCCGATCGGCCGGCCATCCGGGGGCAGTTGGAAGGCCCGGTCAGTTTTGGATTCAACATCCTTGACCAGGACGAGCGGCCGATCCTCTTCGACGATACGGTTCGGCCCTTTATGCTTGAATTCATGGCCAGACGGTTGAATGTCCAGTTAAGCCGGCTGAAGCGCAGAAATGCCAATGCATTCATGTTTGTGGATGAGCCAGGGCTGCAGTTTCTGTTCTCCGCATTGGCGGGATATGGTGACATCAAAGCCAAGGGCGACCTCGACGCGTTTTTCGCCCAGGTGGATCGTCCCCGGGGAATCCACCTGTGCGGCAATCCGGACTGGGATTTCCTGCTCAACCTTGATCTGGAAGTCCTGTCCATGGATATTTACACCAATGCGGAGATTTTTTCATCCTATGCCCCCTCCATCCGGCGATTCCTGGACAAGGGCGGAACGATTGTCTGGGGGATTGTTCCTACCGGGATGGAGACTTTTTCGCAGGAGGATCTGCCTTCGCTGATCGGCCGTCTGGAAGCGGTCTGGGAAGCATTGTCGAAAAAGGGGGTGGATCGGGATCGACTGATCGCCCATAGCATGCTGTCGCCCGCCACCTGCTGCCTGGTCAACCCGGACAAGGAAAAGACCGTGGAGCGTGCTTTCGCATCGGTGAACCTCATGTCGCAGCAGCTGCGGGAAACCCGCCGGCTGGGTTGACCCTGACATGGCGCCTATTCAACGGTCTTCCAGTATCCTTCCTGCTTGACGTATTTCACCTGGGATTCGGGCACCCAGATCCGTTCGTCCAGATCCTGTTCATATCGCCAGTGGTCTCCCATCCAGATCTTCCTAATGCCATAATCCCAATAACCGGGTTCGGTGCGCGTATCCATGACCGGCGGCACCCACATTTTCTCCGGTTCGGGGGGCGGCGCCGGCGCTGCCGGCGGGGGATTATTCACGATGATGATCGTCGGGGGCTCCCGCACCACGGTCGAACCGGCGGGCCACCAGTAGACGGGCCGGCCATGGCCGGGTTTATAACCCGGGTAGATCGGGTGGACCGGTTTTCCCGGGTACCCAGGGTTGACCGGCAGGCGGGAAGGTCGCTCTAGCCGGCCTCGCAGATCCTGGATCGGTATATTTATGGTCGGTCGGGCGCCGGTGCGATCATGCCTTCCGTAATAGCTGCGATCGGCGAACAGATTCTGGGGACCGGCGAAAAGAAATAGAAGCGTGATGAAAAGAACTCGTTTCATTGCATATTCCTTTCGGCACCGTATTTCATCAGAAAAAATAGGTGCCTCCATGGCCCAAGGGGATCCATTGTTTGAGAAGCCTTTTTTCGCCCAGGGTTTTTTTAAGATCCTTTGGCGGAAAGTGAACCGGTTCGTCTCCCAGCTGGAAGGTTCCCCAGTGGGCAATCATCAGTTGTCTGGCCTTGATTTCCTGAAACGCCCGGACCGTTTCCGAGGGGTTCATGTGGCTGGACGCCATGAACCACCGCGGTGCGTAGGCCCCCATGTTGAAGATGGCCAGGTCAATATCGAAATCCTGGCCCAGTTGTTCGAATCCGTCGAAATAGGCGCTGTCTCCCGAGATGTAAATCACCGGTCCGCCGGCGGTTTTGATCAGGTAGCCGCCCCACAGGGAGCGGTTGGGTCCAATGATGGGGTTGCGCATGGTCCAGTGGTTCGCGGGTAGAAACGTGATCTCCCGGGCGCCGTCGCTATAGTGCTCAAACCAGTCCAACTGGGTGCGATGGGCCATGCCCGCTGCCTTGAATTCGCTATCGTATCCCAAGGGGCTGATCACATGGGTGCCGGGGTCAAGCGTCGCCAGGGACCGATAATCCAGATGGTCGTAGTGGCCGTGGGTAATCAATACATGGTCCGGCCGCGGCATGCGCTCCAGATTGAAGGCCAGGGGGGTAAAATCCTTGATAAACCAGAAGATGTCGTTGAACACCGGATCGATCAGCAGGACACGGTCCCCATCCTTGATCAGCACGGTCGAATGTTTAATGAAGGTCACCGATACCCCCCGATGAGCCTTTACCGGCTCCCAGTCGATGGCGACGGGTGAAAGCGGCTGCTCGTCAAGGAGCGCACCGTAGGCATTCTTGTGGAAAAGCTTCCAGGAGAGCACCTGCCAGAAGCGACCGTTGCGCGGGATACCCATGGGATTCGAAAAGACATGGTCCGGTCCGTGGTGCATCTTGCGTCGAGCCATTTCCCGCAGGCTGTCGCCGTTAAGCGGACGATAGTGAAGGGAGGTAGACGGACCCCGGGTTTCTGCGGCAGCCTGTGCCAGCCGGGGAACGAACTGGGCTGCCAGCACGGCCTTGATAACCGTTGATAGTCTGCCCATGAACCGTCTCCTGGACATGTGCTGATTCGGGTTGATCATACTTTCAGGCGTGTTGAACGGATTCCGCTCCTCTGCTTACGAATTGATAATTAATGGTAACCATGATCACCAGTCTATGCAACTGCTTGCCGGCAGCAACAGCGGGCATTGGCATCCGGTCCCGCACGATTGCGACCGTTGACCCGGGCGGCGTCCAGCCGTCTGCTACTGTGACTGAATATAGATATATCCGCCGCTGCCGTACCCGAAGGATTGGAATACATGATGATAGTCGCTGGACAGCCCTTTGTAGAAGATCTCGAAATCCACCTGATAAGGATTTTCCTGTTCGGGATCCACATCGAGCATGGTGACCCGGTCGGTGACTTCATCGTAGGCGCCCACCGGTGATATGTGGGGGATATTCAAGGCGGGGACAAGGGTTCCCTGATCGAAGTGGCTGATGATCAGGCCGCTGCCATGCCGATCAAAATCCCGCAGACACTGTTTCAGCCTGGTGCGGACAGGTGACCTCGCCGGGGCATTTTTGGGGGTCTGGACGACCTCAACGGTTCGAACCTTCAGGCCGTAGGCGGCGATGCTGTCTTTGACCACCTGGCCCAGAAGCGGAAGCGGCAGTCCGCGGCGCCCGTGGTATCCGCCGTCGCTCATCCGTTCTTTCCAGTGTCCGGTTCTCACCCGATCGAGGATGTCGGTTTGACTGATGGGAGGGGCGTCGCTGTTTTCCAGGGACCTGATGGCGTTGATGCATGATACCACCGTGGCCACCGAGCACGAGGATTCGTGAAATTGCTTGACATGGTATTTCCAGATGGCCTGTTTGAGGGGGTTCCATTGGGTCTGGGCCGGGGTATGGACGCTCCGAACCCGGTTGCCTCCAAAAGCACCGGTGCCGGTCATCCGATGAAAGCAGTACCGGGTGTTAAGGTATGGACGAATCAGGTGGCGCAGCAGGTTCATTTCCATCTCTCAGGCATCAAAAAGTAAGCTACAAGCATCAAAAAGTAAGCTACAATATGATCATTGATCGGATTCATTCAAGCCTTTTACCCGGAGCGGTGCGAGATAGTTCCGGGTTTTGTCAATTTTTTGTCACGCCTTGTCCGGTTTTCCGGACACATTTTTGAATGACGGCCATGCATTATTCAGCGGACATCAGCACGGACAAGGCGCTAAAGACGAAATTGATCTGTGGTATCAATATTGCTTGTCTATTCAATGGTTGTCTACCCAAACCCAGACATACAAGGAAGTGTCGCCATGCATCACAAACGTGTAACGATAGGGGTCCTCGTCTTTTCGGTCCTGGTCGGCCTGTTCCTTTCACCCGTTCATGCCGCCGAAGAACCGTTTCCCCTATACCCGGTCATCGATCCGAATGTAACGTTTTGGACGAATATTTATGCCCGCTATTCGACCAATCAGGCTGTCGTTCACGACAGCGTTCATCTGGATATCGTTTACGAGGTGATCGACCTTAAACCTGCCGGCCATCCGGGTGCCCGGAAAATTAACCGCCAGCGAATGAAACGGGCCAGCCAACGGATCGAGTCGGCTTTGAAGCGCCTGTCCGCCGATCCGTTGACAGAAGATGCCGACTGCCGGCGGGTGGCGGCGCTGTTTGGACCCGGGGCGGATGCACGCACGTTCGGTCATGCCCGTCATCGGGTTCGCTGTCAGATCGGTCAACGGGATCGCTTCCAGGCCGGTCTGGTTCGTTCCGGTGCTTACATCGACCGGATGCGGGCCATTTTAAAATCCAATGGAGTGCCCGAGGATCTGGCCTATCTTCCCCATGTAGAGTCCTCTTTTAACACCAACGCCTACAGCAAGTTCGGTGCAGCCGGGATGTGGCAGTTCACGCGTTCCACCGGCAAGCGATTCATGACCGTGGATTATGTGCTGGACGAACGGCGTGATCCCATTGCCGCCGCCCAGGCGGCGGCCCAACTGCTCAAAGAAAACCACGATCGTCTGGGCAGCTGGCCCCTGGCCATCACGGCCTACAACCATGGTGCCGCAGGTATGGAGCGGGCCAAGGCCGCTCATGGCGATTATCCCCATATTTTCACTTCCTACAACGGCCGAACCTTTAAGTTCGCATCGAGGAATTTTTATTCCGAATTTCTGGCCGCCCGCCGGGTGGCATCCGATTACCAGCGTTATTTCGGGCCCCTGGCCTTGCATGCCCCCATTCGATCAAGGACAGTGAACCTGGGTGGCTATGCGGCGTTAACGGATCTTTGCGGACATTTCAAGGTTTCTCCACAAGTGGTCCGGGCCATGAATCCCGCGCTTCGGCCTCCGGTGTTCAGCGGCCAGAAGTATATCCCCAAGGGATACGCCCTGAACCTTCCCCCCCACGTTGAATCAGAGGGCGTATCGATGGCCGATATTCCTTCGGATGTATTCAAATCGGCTCAGAAGCTCAGCCGGTTTTACACGGTTCAGCGAGGGGATACGGCCGGCAAGATCGCCCGGATGCACCGGGTGAAGCTGGACGATCTGATTCTGGCCAACAATATGGATCGGCGGGCAACCGTTTATGCCCGGCAGACCCTTCGCATTCCCCAGGCCGGAGATTCGGTCCCCACTGGAAAAATCACTCCGCCACCAATCCCGCGGGATTCCGTTGCAGTGGCGGCCGTGGACCGCACCGACCCGTCTTCGGCCATACCGGAAAACATCCCGTTGGAGAGCCCGGTCGCCCGATACCGGCGTCCGGGGCCGTCTCCGGCCGACCTGATAGCGATGGCCGACGTTGAGCCCGAAGGCGTGCCGGAAGATTCGATCGGCCGTGACGTAGGCCTAGAAACGGGCATCGTCACCGCCGATGTCGGTTTTGACCGGATTATCCAGGTCAAGCAGCAGCCGGTAGGGATCATAACGGTCGAGGTAGAAGAGACCCTTGGGCATTATGCGGAGTGGGCCGGTGTCCGTGCCTCACGGATCCGTCGCCTCAACCATTTACCCTTCGGCCGGTCGCTGCAATTGAACCAGCAGATTAAAATTCCCCTGGACGACGTGGCGGCCGAGGATTTCAAAGCGCGGCGCTACGAGTTCCACAAACGGCTGCAGGAGGATTTTTTTGCGGCTTATAAGGTCGGCGAACTCCAACGATATCGGGTCCAGCCGGGAGACAGTTACTGGACCCTGTGCCGGGAAAAATTCGATCTCCCGCTGTGGCTGCTCAGACACTATAATGCCGATGTAAACCTGGCAGCGCTGAAAATTCACCAGCCGCTCACCATCCCCGCCCTTGAAAGTGTTCCGGAAAACAGTCTGGATGCGGTTGACGGGGGAGCCATGCCGGATGCCTGAATTCCCTTTTCTGTTGGGGGCATATGTAAAGGGTGCGGAGGCACCCTTTCTATTTTCCAGAGACAACCATCTCATTCCATAAGAAGATATGGACGTCTGGCCCTTCGCGCCTTGACTCGAATGGGCAATCCCTTTATGATGCCTTTGACGCGATGGTTAACGGGTCTCGGGAAAAATTAATTGGCCTATTTTGCCCCTCTTTTGACTGGATACGGCGTACCGTCAATACTTCCATACCAACCGTATGAAATCATTGACGCACCGGGTATCCGATCCAAAATCCGGTGCGATCTCAAGCAAATTGATTTTTCAGAGTCGCCTCGTTTTGATCAACACCTTTCAGGCTGACAGGCATTGCTTCCATGACCGATAAAATTCCACTGCCGGCGAGGTTGGCCGCTATTTTCGTCTACAGCCGGCCTGTTCTGGTTTTTGGGGGCATGGTTTGTGCCGTAGCGGTCATATGGGGTCGAAACCCCGTGGTGTATACCGTCGGGGTTTCGTTTCTGATCCTCTCCATGATTGTCGACCTGGTGGATGGCTGGTTCTCGGCCCGCTTCAGGCCCAACGCCCCGCTTGCGCCCCTGGCGGACCGGCTCATGGACAAACTGGTTTATTCCATCATCTTTCCGGTCATCGCTGCCGGCATGATGTGGCGTCTGCTGGTGTCGGAGACCGACCCCACCCATGGCCAGCTGGTGCATGCGATTTTTGTCCTGGTGCTTTGCGTAACGGTCCTGGTGCGGGACAGCTTTGCGTCCTTTATGCGCGGGTTCGCCATCCGCCAGGGGGTGGAGCCGGAGAGCAGCGAATACAACCGCATGAGAACCATCGTGGCCGCACCGGTCAGCGCACTGCTTTACGCTTATGCGTTCTACATCCCCGAAGGACCGGAGTCATGGATCTATTTCCGCATCTCCTACTTAGGGAACGTTTCCCTGCAAATCCTGTTTTTCGTGGAAATCCTGTTTTTCATCATCAATCTGGGATCCATCGCGGGTTACTGCCGCAAATATGGCACCGCCTGCCTGGACGAACTGTGTTTCGGGGACCAGGTGCTCCGACGAAAAATCCTGTCGGTATTTCCCAACGCACTGACCGTGATGAACGCCCTGATGGGCCTTATCGCCGTGTTTTTTGCCTACCAGGGCCGGATGCGGGAAGCTTATCTGATGATGATCGGGGCTGCCACGTTCGACAAACTGGACGGCGCCCTGGCACGCCGGCTGGGCCTGACGGAACCCCTTCCCGATGAACCGGACAAGAAGACCATCAACATGGGCAGTATCATGGACGATCTGGCTGACGCCATCAGCTTCTGCATCGTGCCGGCCTGGATTTTTTACATCACCCTGAAGCTGTTCGGCGAAGGCCGCTTCGACCACCTGCCCATAGGGTGGATTGCCGTATTCTATGCAGCCATGGGAATGGGCCGACTGGTGTACTTCACCTTGGATAAGACGCCCATCCCCGGTTTTTTCAAAGGGTTGCCCACCCCTGCGGCGGCCATGCTGGTTATGTCTCCGCTGGTGATTTTCGACCACGCCCTGGCGCTTGCTTCTCAGCGGATCCTTTTTTGGGGACTTTTCGCCACCGGCACCATGGTGTTTGCCGGGGTCATTATGAATGTCTATCCGATTCGATATCTCCACATGGGGCGGACGATGAGCCGTCATCCCTGGTTCGGCCGCGCCAACCTGCTGCTCCTGACGATCAGCATGTTTACCCCCATTTTCGGGGAGATCTGCCTGGGGTATATGATCCTCTATCTCCTGTCGCCTGTGTTTACCTGGCGTATCCACCCGAATGATGCCGCCCGGGAAAGTCATCGTAAACCCTTGCCCGAAGGCTGATCCATGGTTTTACATTCATGCGGTTTTGGATGCATGGCTCACGGACGGCACACCTAAATAACGAACACAACCGGTCAACCAACCAAATAATTGGAGCAACACCATGGAACTTTGCCCCTGCGGAAGTGAAAAAGATTACACGGATTGCTGTCAACCACTGATTAAAGGAGAACGGACCGCCGACACCGCCGAAGCGCTGATGCGCTCCCGCTACACGGCCCATGCGAAAAAGGAGTTCGACTATATTTTCGAGACCACGCATCCTTCCAACCGCCAGGATGCTGACCGGAAAGGAACGGCAGCCTGGTCCCGGAAGCTGGAATGGCAGCGGCTGGAAGTCCGAAATATAGAAAATGGCGGCCCGGATGATTCGACGGGAACTGTGGAGTTTCTGGCGCGCTACCGCAAAGACAGCAAGGCGTTCGACCACCATGAGATCGCTGAATTTGTTCGGGAAGACGGCCGGTGGTATTTTAAGGACGGCCAGGCGCCGCAACCGGTACAGGCCGTTCGCCAGGGTCCGAAAATCGGGAGAAACGACCCGTGTTCCTGCGGCAGCGGTAAGAAGTTTAAGAAATGCTGCGGGAAATGACATCGGTCGGATGTCGGCGGAGGGAAGGCTCAAGGCCGGGGCAGGTGATTCTTTCACCCCATTTAGAGCGGATCAGATCCTTGAAATCTCGGAAGGAGAAAATATGTTTATCGACCTGTTAAGATCGCGCCGGAGCGTTCGACGATTCGAAGAGAGACCCGTCGAAGCTGAAAAGGTTGAACTGATCATGGAGGCTGCCCTGCGGTCACCCTCCTCACGGGGAGGGAATCCCTGGGAATTCATAGTGGTGACCGACCCGGAAACCATCAGGCGTTTGTCAACGGCCAAACCCCATGGTGCTTCGTTTCTGGCCAAGGCCCCACTGGCCATCGCGGTTTGCGCGGACCCGGTTAAATCGGATGTCTGGGTGGAAGACGCCTCCATTGCCTCCATTATACTGCACCTGGCGGCCACCGATCTCGGCCTGGGAAGCTGCTGGATTCAACTGCGCAAGCGGAATCACGACGAGACAAAACCCGCCGGCGAATACGCGGCCGAGCTTCTGGGCCTGCCTGCAGGATGGGTCGTGTCCACCATCATGGCCATCGGGTATCCAGCCGAGCAACCGGCACCCCATCCGCAAACATCCCTGCAGCGCGACAAGGTGAGTGTCAATCGTTACGGCAATAAAGAATAAACCGCGGTCTTTTCAACTGCAACGGCCGCCGGTGATCCGGCGGCCGTCATCAAGCACTCTTGAGGGAGAGGGATCAGGCCTTCCCGAAGGCGCTTTCGAAGAGAGCATGGATGGCTTTTTTGCCGTCGTCGGTGAGATTCCGGGTGCCGGTGCCCACAAAGGTGTCCTTTTCGATTTTCGGCGCCCCTGGCACCCACGCATTGTTTTCCCAGACAAACCAGCCTTTGCGCTCCTGATCGTAGACATGCACCGGCCGGTTGAAGAGCCTGGCCAGTTCCACGCCCCAGCCGGTCCCTCCCTTGACCGTGTCATCCGGCTGAATCCAACCCACGGCGATCACGTGGTAACCGCTGTTGACCATGTGGAAAATGGTCTGAATCACCTTGCGGATCTTGTTGGCCTGCGCGAATTTGCGACCCATGCGGGCCGACACGATCTCCATGCTCACATTGCCCTTGTCCAGTTCATCAGGTGTCAGCTCACGGACTCCCCGGGAGCGCTCAGTCGTGTGCCCCTCAAATGAAAAGTTGACCTCCTGGATGCCCCAGGCTTCGGCCAGTCGGCCGAATTCGGATTCGGCGCCTTTGTGTCCGCCGCTGTAGAGGGTGATATGGGAACGGTCTGCCATGATTTTCTCCTTCTGAAAATAGGTGCTGGTGTTAAAAAAATGCCCGTTCGATGCGGGCGGCCGGGTGTTTTGATAACGCTCCCGATAAAAAACCGCACCCCGCCGTTGCCCGGCGGGGTGCGAACGAGATAATAAGTGCGGAATCGGGGAATGCAACCACAGGAAACCGGTTTATTTAAAATTTAACGGATTTCTAATGCCGGCTAATCCTTACCCGGGCGCAAATCTCGATTGCATGGCCCCATTCGACGGTGTATCATTGATTTATTTTCAGCCATAAATTGGAATAAATGTGTTTTTTCCCTTTAGCGTAATAACGGAGGTGTGCCATGTCGAAATCACGAGACACGAAGAAAGATGCCAAGAAAAAGCCCGCCCAGACTCCCAAGGAAAAGAAAAAAAGCAAGCAGGAAAAGAAGCAGCCCCACAGCGCTTTTGAACCCGGATAGCAGTTACCGTTGTCTGCCTGCGGGTGAGGATATGAGCACGCCGACTATGGGCAGCACCCCTGCGAAACAGGGTCAGAAGCCTTCAGGGTGCCGACAGGACCGCTTTGACCCGCCCCACCTGTCCGTCGGTCAGCCGTACCTTGATGCCGTGGGGATGATGGGGTGAACGGGTGAGTATCGCTTCGACCGTACCGCCGGTGAGCCGACCGCTGCGCTGGTCCGCCTTCAGAACAATATGGACCCTGGCGCCGGGATGGATGTTTTTTCGGTACTGGCCGTCCATTTGCCCCAACCTTATGCTACGCGAAATTAATTGCGACTATGACGGTCCAGGTATTCCAGCAGGTCCGCCATGGCTTCGGTGGTATCTTTCTGTGACAGGGTGCGACGGATTTCCACGATTTTCTTGAGTTCATCCTTGTCCAGCAGCAGTTCCTCTTTCCGGGTGCCGCTCAGGCGGATGTCGATGGCCGGGAAGATGCGGTGTTCGGCGCAGTCTCGACTGAGCACCAGGTCCATATTTCCCGTTCCCTTGAACTCCTGGTAAATGATGTCGTCCATCCGACTGCCGGTTTCCACCAGAATGGTGGCGATGATCGTCAGTGAACCCCCGCCTTCTATATTTCTGGCGGCGCCGAAGATCTTGCGTGGCACTTCCATGGCGTTGGCGCCGAGTCCACCCGAGAGCGTCCGGCCATAGCTTTCCGTTTCGGCGTTGAAGGCCCGGGCCATGCGGGTCAGTGAATCGATAAAGACTACCGTGTCCCGTCCGGTTTCCGCGCATCGCATGGCGGTGTGAACCGCCAGGCGGGTCATGCGCATGTGCTGGCCGATGCTCTGGTCCGCGGAAGAGTAGAGCACATGGGCGTCTTTCAGCCCCCGCTTGAAGTCGGTGACCTCTTCGGGACGTTCGTTGACCAGCAGGATGAATACGTCCATTTCCGGGTCATTGGCGGTTACCGAGTTGGCCATATGGCGCAATAGCGTGGTTTTCCCCGATTTGGGGGGAGATATGATCAGGCCGCGCTGGCCCCGGCCCATGGGGACGATGAGGTCGAGGGCCTGGCCGGTGAGGTCTTTGGGTCCCTGGGTCATGCGCAGCCGCTGGTCAGGGTTGATGCTGGTCATGGTGTGCATGGTTTCAGTCAGCGCATACTGTTCCAGGGGCAGGCCATTGACCCGCTCCACTGCCGCCAGCTTCAGGTTCTGGTTGCCGGGGTTGCCGGGTTCCCCCCGGCCTTCGATGAAGGTCCCCTCCCGCAGGCCGAATTTACTGATCATAAACGCCGGGACAAAGGTGTCTTCCGGGCCGGCCTGGTAATTATTATCGATGTTTCGGAGAAAACCGAATCCTTTATCCAGTATCTCAAGGTGTCCGCTTACCGCTTCCAATGGTTGACTCCCCGGTTTATTGCTGTTCATGAGCTTTTCTGAAGGGCATGATCTCGATCCAGTACCCGTCAGGATCGGAGATGAAGTATAGACCCATCCCTTCGTTTTCGTAGCAGATGCAGCCCATCTGATTATGCAGCGTGTGGGCGTCTTCGTAATCATCCACATGAAAAGCCAGGTGAATTTCGTTGTCCCCCAGGTTATAGGGTGCTGTTCGGTCCTTGAGCCAGGTGAGTTCCAACTGGTGCTGGCTGTGTCCGTCACCCAGAAAGACCAGGGTGAAGCCGGGATTGTCCCATCGGCGGTTTTCTACGAGGTTGAGCGCTTTTTTGTAGAAAACGAGGCTCTTGTCGAGGTCCAGGACATTGATGTTGTTATGGGCAAAGGTGAATTTCATTGATGCAACAATCCTTTCTTAATCATTGGAAGGCACGACAGGTGCTGATTCGCCGGGTTGTCCAGGCCGGAAAGGGATGGCATTGAACCGCGATAGTTTTCGCATCCACCGCTGCTTGCGGCGGGAAGTCGTCAAAATTAATACCCTTGCGATAGTTGTCAAACCGGCGGGTTTTTCGCTACATTGGTGCTGACGATGGTCAGATGTTGAAAATGCCGACTGAATGATTCCAATAATAGAACAGTTATACGGCGATGACAACCTTAATCAGCGTCCGGTCAACGATTGATTTTTCGGGAAAAGCGGGGCTGCCGGGGCGGGGCTTCCTATCCTTTCTGTATGCGTTCCAAGCGGTGGCGCCAGGCAGCCAGAGGGTCCCCTTCCGACAGCCGCCCCAATTTAACACACGGGAGTCCGACATGATTGAAATTGAACGCTTCGACCCTTTTAACAACCGTCTGTGCCGTAATGTCCGCAATGCGCTGTCGGAAAGTTTCAAAAAGGTGTTGGAACAAAAAGAGATGGAGCCGGTGCGGCGCGCTGCCGGATTTTTTCTTGATGACCCGCTGCCGGCGTGTGTCAGGACCTATATCGACCAGCGCCTGGCCGCATACGAACAGGTGCTGGCGGATGTCCGAAACCGTCAGCTTGACGAACCGCTGGACATCGCCGTCGCGATCTGGGACCGACGCCTGTTTTTTGAAACCCACGAGTATCTGGAACCGCATTGGATGACAGCCGACGGGGAGGATAAAATGCTGCTCCAGGCCATCATCCGGGCAGCCGGTGCCTATGTGCACCTGGAACAGGGGAATCTTACCGGGGCAAAACGCATTGCCGCCAAGGCGGAGGCCTTTCTGGAGGCGCATCAGGACCGGTTGTCCCCCTACGCCGACCCCCGACTGCTGCTGGCAAAACTCAAGTCCCTGGATCCCATACCACCGACGCTTGCCGGAACCGCCGGTCCGCGAAATCGCCCGATACGGACAATCGATCGGAGATGACCTATTTTCATTATGCCAATCCCAGTTCTACCAGGAGCCCGTATACGCCTGAATAACGAAGGCGGATCCGGATAAACTCGGCGATGGTGGGCTGCCAGGGGCGATGACGCAGGGCCATTCCGGCTTCCCGGGGTAAAAGGGCGCCCTTTTTATGGTTGCAGGCCCGGCAGCACGCCACGCAATTGTCAAAATCGGTTTTTCCGCCCCGCGACCGCGGGATCACGTGGTCCATGGTTATGGGCTTGACCCGGGATCCGCAATAGGCGCATGCAAACCGGTCCCGGGCGAGGACATTTCGGCGCGAAAAGGGAACGCGGCCCCGGTAGACGCTTCTCACCACCTTGATCAGCACGGCCACCGCCGGTGCGCGGAACGTGCGGCCCACCCCCTGGATCACCCGGTCCGAAAACTTGAGAATCCTGACCTTTTCGGCAAACATCAGGCCCATGGCCTTTTTCCAGTCCACCAGGCCGAGAAAAGTATAATCTCCATTGAGCAGAATGCAGTTCCCGTTCATGGCGCCAATCCCTATTGTTAATACACCCATCCCATGATGCCCATGCCGAAGACATTGGCAGAAATAGCGATCACGTAAAGGGTTGAAACGGTGATGAATTTGGCCCGGATGGTTTTCATGCCAATGACCAACAGGGCGGCCACATAAAAATGAAAATATCCGATCAGGAAAATCAGCCAGACGCCCTTGAAGGAACGGGACCAGAAGGGATACTCCCAAACCAGGTGGCCGCCCATGTTGAGCAGTACTTCCACGAATACGCAGAAAACTGAATATCCGATAGCCCAGAACCACCAGTTGGAGATTCCCAGGATCTTTTCGTGCCGGTCCTCAGAGATGGTGTTGGCGTAAATGATTCCCGAAATGGCGAACATGAACATGATTTCGATGTTCCAGCCGACCATGGTGCGCAGGGCCGTTTCGCCGGGGGCGGTCCAGAACGCCGAACGCTGGGTGAATACCAGGACCCAGCCGTTCCAGGTCTCGTTGATGAAGTCCATGCCGAAGACGGTCAGCCCGGCGAACACGGCGTTCCAGTTGCCGGTGGCCCGGGCTTTTTTCATTTCCAGGGTATAGATGTAAAAGGTGTAGGCCAGCAGCGGGATCACATACCATTTGAGCATGGACAGGTCGCGCAGACCTTCCAGTGCCTGCCGGGAAGCCGGGGTCATGACATCCTCCTCAATCAGGTTGTCGCTTTGGAAACGGGAAAGGCCGAATCAGATCAGGAATGACCGAGTAAATCGGTTTTGCGCACCGTTGTCAATACGCAATCATTGTCGATTGACAACGACCATGGAAGTTTTTACTGTAGCCCGTCACCGCATTTTCGCAGCCGGTGCTTAGCGGTGCTTAACCGATCAGACCGTGGAGAAGAATTATGCAACAGTTCACGCAGACCCAGATGGACGCACTTTCCGCTTTCGTGGCCCCGGATCGGTTTTCCACCGGTCAGTCCAACCGCGAACTTCACATCAAGGATATCTCCCCCCACCGGGGCAAACTTCCCGCCGGCATCATCTGGCCCGAGACCACCGCGGAGGTGTCCACCATCCTTGCATACACATATGCCCAAGGCATTCCCGTCACCCCCTGGGGAGCCGGAACCAGCACCGAAGGCAACCCGCTTCCGGTGCAAGGCGGCCTGGTGATGGACATGACCCGCATGAACCGGATCATCGCCATTCGGCCCCAGGACCTCCAGGCCGATGTCCAGCCCGGGGTATTTCGTAAAACCCTCAACCAGCACGCCGGACGGTCGGGGCTCTTCTTCCCGCCGGACCCCGGTGCCGACGCCACCATCGGCGGCATGATCGCCAACAACGCCTCGGGCGTGCAGACCATCAAATACGGCGCGACCAGGGATTACGTGATGCGGCTGGTGGTGGTGCTGCCCGACGGGCGGGTGATCCACACCGGCGGAAAAGCCCATAAATCCTCATCGGGCTACGATCTTACCCGGCTTTTTGTAGGCTCCGAGGGGACACTGGGTGTCGTGACCGAGGCCACCTTGAAACTGGCCGGCATTCCCGTCGTCCACCTGGCGGCGACGGCGACCTTTGACTCCCTGGAGGCGGCTTCGAAAACCGTGGCGGTTCTCATGGGGTCGGGGCTGGCCCCTGCGGCCCTGGAACTGCTTACTCCGGAACTCATCGCGCTGATGAACCGGGAGAAGGACCTGGGGCTGGACGAAAAGCCCTCCCTGTTCTGCGAGTTTCACGGCATCAGCGAGGCGGCGTTGAGCGAAACCGCGTCTCTGGCCGAAGCGCTGTGTCGGGACGGTGGCGCCCTTGACTTTAAAACCGGCGTCAAGGAGCGGGAGCGAAAGGAGCTGTGGCGGGCCCGCCACGAGGCCTGGGAGACCATTCACCGTGCCTATCCCGGGCGGGAGACCCTGATCGTCGACGCGGCGGTACCCATCTCCAGCTATCCGCAAATGGTCGTATTTTCCCAGCAGCAACTGGATGAGAAAAACGCCGTGGGATTCGTTTTCGGCCATGCCGGGGATGGCAATCTGCATGTGGTGATGGTGGGTGACCCGGCCGATGATGGGGAATGGGCATCCCTGGAGGCGATCAACGACGCCATCGTCCATCGGGCGGTCGAGGTGGGCGGCACCTGCACCGGAGAGCACGGTATCGGTATCGGCAAACGCAAATTCATGCGGTTGGAACACGGTGAGGGCTATGTACTGATGAAGCAGATCAAGGACCTGATGGATCCCAAGGGGCTGATGAACCCGGGCAAGATGTTTTTATGAAACCATTGCGTTGGTTTCCAACGTCGAACATCGAACGCTGAACGTCCAATGATGAGATCGCTTGGATCGATCAATTCGTGATACGATAGCACTCCTTATTCAACATTCGATGTTGGATGTTCAAAGTTCGGCGTTCATGGGGCGTGGACGGTTGTTTCACCCGCTGTGGGCGCCGGCCAGGGCCTTTTTCACGGCTTTTCCCAGGCTATCGATCATATAGGGTTTTTTCAGGTATTCTCCGGCACCGAGGCGCTGGACGGTCCTTACCTTGTCGGTTTCCGCATAGCCGCTGGCGATGATGGCGCGCTGCTTCGGGTGAAGCTCGATGATCCGGCACCAGGTGTCAAGGCCATCCATGCCCGGGTCCATGATCATGTCCAGAATTACCAGATCCACCGTGTGATCTTTCAGGTACGCAATCGCCGCCTCACCGCTATCCGCCGTGTGGGCCGTGTAGTTCAGCCGCTGGAGCAGGTGGGAGGCGATTTTCCGCTGGGATTCCATGTCATCCACCACCAGAATCGTTTCGCCGCTGCCCTGGATCGCCGCCAGGTTGATCCGCGGGTCTTTCTTTTCCACGGCATCCCGTGAGAGCGGGAAGTACAGGTCAAAAACGGTGCCTTCACCCTGAATACTGTGCACATCGATATATCCGTCGTGATCCTGAACGGTTCCCCAGACTACGGCGAGCCCGAGACCGGTGCCGCTTCGCCCCATTTTTTTCTTGGTGTAGAAGGGTTCGAAAATGTGGTTCAGATCCGTTTCGCTGATCCCTTCCCCCTCGTCCTTTACCCTTAGCCGGACATACTCGCCTGCTTTAACCGTATCGTAGCCCCGGATGGCCTGGTCCATATAAACGCTTTCCGTCGTGACAATGATCTCGCCGCCGTTGGGTTGGGCTTCCGCGGCATTGGATACCAGGTTCATGATGGTTTTGTTCAGATGGACGGAAGAACCCTTGATATTGGGAAGATCGGCTTCCAGCTTTAAAGAGAACCGGATATCCGGGTAATAGGTGAGCAGTTTTTGATGCTCGGCAGAGCGCAGCTGATCCTCGATGAGGCTGTTGAGGTTCAGAACTTCGCTGGTACTGACGCCACGGCGGGCCAGGGTCAATAGATCCTGAACGATGGTGGCTGCTTTTTGCCCCGATTCCTTGATGGTCTCGATGGGCGCGCGCATGGCGTCGTCCACGGGCAGATCCATCAGAAGAAGATCCGGATAACTGACGATGCCGGACAGCACGTTGTTCAGGTCGTGGGCCACGCCTCCGGCCAGAAGTCCCAGCGACTCCATTTTCTTTGAGCGCTCCAGCTGACGCCGCAAAGCGGCCTTTTCCTTTTCTGCCCGCCGGCGTTCGGTGATGTCCCGGGTGACCCCCAGTATGCCGGTCGGCCGGCCGTCTTCCCCCACCAGGAAGGAGGCGGTCACCTCACTCATGACCGTTGATCCGTCTTTGCGGTACAATTCCAACTCCATGGTAGTAGAGCGGCCGTAGTCGCCTGTCCGTTCACCCATGGTCAACTGTTCGGCGAATATCTGGCTGGCTTTTTCAAACGATGCCGGAGTAATGCTTCTCTCAAGGGTCATTGTTTTCAGATCAACCGGTTCCCATCCCTGCACCTTGGTGGCCGCCGGACTGATATAGGTGTAGTTCAGATCCAGGTCCATGGTCCAGATGATGTCGTGTATATTTTCCGACAACAATCGGTGCTTCTGCTCGCTGGTGCGAAGGGCCTCTTCGGCGCGGGCCCGCTCTTCGATTTCCTGCTTCAGTTCCAGGTTTGACGCCATCAGTTCGGCGGTGCGCACCTTGACCCGCTCTTCGAGCCGGGTATTGGATTTCAGCAGGCGCAGGTAGAGCTGCATGATCACGAAGACCATTACCAGTGCAAAAAATACATAGGCATGCATGTAGATGGTTTCGGGGACCCAGACGGCTTCCATCCGACCGATGATGTTGCCCTGGTGGTACACCTGAGCGTTTAGCTGTACCCGTGGCATCAGATGTACGGCCATAAGCAGCCTGTCAAGGCCTGTGGCCGGCTCCCGATGAATTTCCTGAAACGGGTCACCGTTGTGATGGGTGACCGTCAGCGACTCGTAGTGGTCTGAAAAGGCAGCCAGTTTCAGATATTCCTGGACTCCCTGTTGGTTGTAGTTCCACATGGCGTCTTCGATGATGCGGGCATGGGTGTCGATGCGCGACTGGGCCGTGGTCATGGCCCGTTTTTCGTAGATCATAATGAAGGTGCAAAAGGCGATGGTCAGCAATACCCCGGTGATCAGGGAAACCGATTTATGCATCATCTGGTCGTGCTCCTGTCGTCTGGTTCGTTGACGCCGTAGTATTGAATGACCCGGTTCAGACGGTCGATGGTTGAATCTTCAACCTGTCGGCTGAAAAGAATATATCGGCGGTTGCCTTCGGGCATATCCGTGAAGGTGATCTTTTTAAAATCTGACGCCGGAAGGCCGGCCTCGGCAAGCAGATCTTCGGCCTCTTCCTGGGCGATAAAAAGATAATCGACACGCCGGGTGTGGATCATTTTGAGCATGCTTACGTTGTCTGCGAAAGTAACCGTCTGGTTGGGGTGGAGCCGGTCAATCAGCCTGTCGATGAAGCCCCCGTAAGCGTATCCGTCTTTCCTGAGCAGCCGCAGACGGCGATTGACCAGGGTATCGGCGAGGGGCTTGCCCGACTGGATCAGTTCCTGATCTGCCCTGGCAAGGGCAATGGTGGGCTTATCCCGGTAAATGGGTCGGGTGAATTTGGCAAAGGTTTCCCGTTTGGGTGTCTTGAACCATCCCGCGGCCCCTTCGCGGCCCCTATTATTCTTGATGATATCCAGTTGCCGTTTGGCCGGGGTTTTCTGCCAGGCCAAAGGAATTCCGGCCTGTTCGAAAACAAAAGTGATGCGATCGCCGATGATGCCGCCGACACCCTTCCCCTGGCTGACATAATAAGGTGGTCTTTCGTGGTAGTGGATGATGATTCGGCCATTGTTATAGGCATCTCTGTCCGTTTTCCGAACCACGGCGTCTGAACGGCACGGTGCGGCCGGGTAGATGGCGGTTCGGGTATAAAGCGCCACGGTGATGGCCACCAGACATGCCGCGAAGACAAGTATGGTCGTTTTATCGGGTTTCATGTCGAATCCCGGATGGCAGGGGAATAGGCGTCAGGTTGGTTGGAGGATGTGGCGGGGGAGGATGAAAACACGCATCCGGCGGGGAGGCAAACCGTGTGTCAAAACGGAGCGCATTCAGACTGGTTTCCGTATCTGCGAAGACCGGACAACAATGCATGGCAGTCCTTGACATAATTTTTCAATATCCTTTTTATGGATATCGGCAGAATCGGTTTTGCCTTTAATTACCTCGAATCGATGCGGCTGGTGAGGCCGACATCCGTTTTGCGATGGCTTCGATATGCCGGTGGTCCGTGCCGCAGCACCCGCCAAGGACCTTCATCCCGAATTGGGTGTGAAGGTTTGCCACTTTGTCGGCAAAGGGTTCCGGTTCGGCGGTGTCCAGGGCATCCGATCCGTCCAGTTCATCCGGGTTCCTGGCGGATGTGTTGGCCTGGATGCCCCACAGGCGGTTTTTCAACAGACCAATTTTCGTCAACTCTGCACCGAGTCCATCGACCACCGTGTCCGGGTGGACGCAGTTGACCATGTAAAAGGCCGGCCGGGGATTAACCTGCCTGTCGATCTGTTCGATAACTACCGTCAGGGGCGTCCCGTCCAGGATGGATCCATCACGCCGGACGATAAAACTGATGATGTAGGGAACCGGCAGCGAAGCCAGCATACGGGCCAGGCCAATCGCCTCGGTAAGGGCCGGCAGGGTGGCCGCCATGATATAGTCCACGCCGGCAGCGGCCAGACTCCTGGCCTGGGGCCGGTGAAAGGCTTCGGCCGAAGGCGTGTCCAATGCCTCCTCCGGTTTGTACGCGTCTCCCCGGCAGGCCATGAGTCCGCCAACTATTACCGGTGAGGTCCGGCTGTCACATTCCTGGCAGACATCCCGCAGGAACCTCACCGCATCCTGGTTTACCGTGCTCACATCGCCTATTTTCGCCTGCTTGACCCTTTCGGGATTGGCCCGCCAGGTGGGTGCGGCCACCAGGATGGGCAGCCGGTGATCGGCGGCGATTCGGAGGTACTGAGAATATATCCGTGCCATCGCCGCGCGCCCCGCGGGGCTGTAAATCAGGCTGGTGTTCAGCAGGTGGGGATCCATCTGGAGAGATGTTTCCCGCCGAATCCGTTCAATGACGGCGCCCTCGGTAAGGACGACCGGATAGCGGTCAAGCCGTGGCAGCAGGGAAACAGTCATGGCTGTCGGCGCTTTACTTTCTGGCTTTGCCGGCAAGGGTTTCGATCTCGACCCGCACCACGGTCGTTTTGTCCATCAGCTTATCGATATAAGCATCCCCGGCGGCGATGTGGTCCGGGGCGTATTTGGCCACCAGGGCACGGAGCGCATTTTTTTTCAACACGTTGTCTTTGATCAGGTCGGCACGGCCCGACACCACGACGCTTTCGTAGCGGGTGGAGAATTTTTCGGGGATCAGTTCGGTCTTTCCTACCACACAGAACGATACACCATTGTTGGCGGTGATGTTTTCCAATTTATGACCTTCGGTGGCGCAGTGAAAAAAAATACTGTCTTCCATCAGCACATAGTTCACCGGTATGCCGTAAGGCCGGTTGTTTTTGTCCGAGGTGCTCAAAATTCCGTATTCGCCCCGTTTCAGCAGCGCCATGGCAGATGCATTGTCAAGCTGCCGGTCTTCCCGTCTCAATGGTTTCGTCATGGGTCATCCCTTTCCCTGGGCCTTCGCAAAGAGGCATGTCATCGGGTTAGTTTTTCCTAACCGTTCGGATACCTTTTTTTGGTATGGATTGCAAACCAAACCGGTCAATTAACAGAACACGTGGCTATCGGGGTTGAAAAAAATGTTTAACCGATGCCGGTTGTGGTGTACAATTCAAATTGTTTCAGTTACCGTATCGTAGCTTTCTCGGAATCGGCCAGAGCATTTAAAAATGCGTTTTGGCGCCTCCACTGGAAAAATCATCCACCTATGCGGAAATTTTCCGAAACCCTGTCCGGCATCATTGCGTCAAGTGGTCTGAACCTGAATCAGCTCAGCGCGGTCTCGGGTATTTCAAAGGCCTACCTGACTCAAATTGAAACACGGGCATGAAACCATCGGTTCCAGAAAAAATTCTCCAGGTAATCGGCCTGAAGACCTATTTTTTCACCTTTGACGGTGTGGCCCGGGCGGTCGACGATGTTTCCTTCCACCTGGACCGGGGAGAGGTGCTGGGGATCGTCGGTGAATCGGGCTGCGGCAAGAGCGTCATGGCGCAGAGCATCATGCGCCTGATCCCCGAACCACCGGGCAGAATCGTCGGCGGGAGAATTCTTTTCGACGGGGTGGACATCGCTACCTTGTCCATGGACAGCGTGCGGGGCATCCGCGGCAACCGCATCGCCATGATCTTCCAGGAACCGATGACCTCGTTGAACCCGGTTTTTACCATCGGCAACCAGATCGCCGAAATGTTCATCCAGCACGAGGGGGTTTCGCGTCAAGCGGCATGGGACCGGGGTGTGGAGATGCTGAAACGAGTTCAAATCCCGGCTCCGGAGCGTCGGGCTCAGGCCTATCCCCACCAGCTGTCCGGCGGCATGCGCCAGCGGGTCATGATTGCCATGGCCCTGGCGTGCAACCCGGAGATCTTGATTGCCGACGAGCCCACCACCGCCCTGGATGTGACCGTGCAGGCTCAGATTCTGGACCTCATGCTGACCCTGCGCCAGGACTATGACACGGCCATCATGATCATCACCCATGATTTGGGAGTCATCAGCGAGATCGCCAGCCGGGTGGTGGTGATGTACGCCGGAAAAGTGGTCGAAGCGGCCCGCACCGGGGATATCTTCAGGAATCCCAAGCATCCTTATACCCGCGGTCTGCTGCAATCCATCCCCAAATTGGGTGAACGCGCGCGGCACGGCCGCCGCAGGCTGCGTGAAATCACCGGGATGGTGCCGAGCCTGTACAGCCTGCCGGAGGGCTGTCTCTTTTATCCACGCTGCCCCGACCGGATGGAAAAATGCCGCGAGCATCTGCCCGAGATCCTCGACACGGGGGGAGACCACGCGGTACGGTGCTGGCTGCACGTATTAAGCTGAAGATAAAAGCCGAAGGTTGAAAGTGCAGAATTTTTTCGTCATTGTGAATGAAAAAAAAAATGAACCCCCTTCTGACCGTCGAAGACCTGAAAGTTCACTTCCCTATCACCAAGGGCCTAATCAGCCGGACGGTGGGCCATGTCTATGCCGTGGACGGGATCTCCTTTACCCTGGCCAAGGGTGAAACCCTCGGCCTGGTGGGTGAGAGCGGCTGCGGCAAGACTACCACCGGCCTGGCCGTCCTGCGGTTGATCGAGCCCACAGGAGGACGGATCACCTTCGCCGGCCGCGATGTGACCGCAATGGATCATGAGCACCTGCGCCTGCTCAAGCGCGACATCCAGTTTATATTCCAGGACCCCTATTCCTCCCTCAACCCGCGCATGACGGTCAACCAGATCATCGCCGAGCCCATGACCATCCACCGCGTGAATGCACCGGCCGAGCGGCGCGAACGGGTGGCTTTTCTGCTGGAAAAGGTCGGCCTGTCACCCGAGCAGGGCCGGCGCTATCCCCACGAGTTCAGCGGTGGACAGCGCCAGCGCATTGGCATCGCCCGTGCTCTGGCGCTCAATCCCGACCTGGTGATCGGCGATGAACCGGTTTCGGCCCTGGATGTCTCCATTCAAGCCCAGATCATCAACCTGCTGATCGAACTGCAGGCCGAATTCGGTCTCTCCTACATCATCATCGCCCATGACCTGGCAGTGGTGGAGCACCTGTGCGACCGCATCGCAGTGATGTACCTGGGAAAAATCGTGGAAACGGCTGCGTATGGGGATATCTACAGCCACCCCAGGCACCCCTACACCCAGGCACTGCTCTCGGCAGTACCGGTGGCCGATCCGGATATCCAGCGGCAGCGCATCCTGCTCAGCGGCGATGTGCCCAGTCCGATTCAGCCGCCGCCGGGATGCGCTTTTCACCCCCGCTGCCGTCACCGTATGGAGCATTGCAGCCGGAAAACGCCGCCGCTGAAGGAGGTGGCCGGCGGTCATGCGACCGCCTGTTTTCTGTATTGACCCCCGGTGGCGCAACCACCGGTAAATGAACGCCTAGTGACAACCTCAAGGAGGCAAGATGAAGAAGACATTATCCATCCTGTTGGCAATGGCGGTCCTGCTGCTCGCAGGCCAGGTCTGGGCTCAGTCGTCGATTGTGGTGGCCCAGGATGATTCACCGCGCATGATGAATCCCCATGGGGATGATTCCGACGCCGGTTTGCAGTATTTCGCCAATTTTTTCGACGGCCTGCTGCAACGCAAAGGTCCGGATGGCGTTTTAGCCCCGGCCCTGGCAGTCAAGTGGGAGCGCCAGGACGCCCTGAACTGGAAGTTCTGGCTGCGCAAGGGTGTCACGTTTCACAACGGCAACCCCTTCACGGCCGAGGATGTCAAATTCACCTTCGAACGGTTGTCCAATCCCGAGGTCTCGGAGTTCGTCAATGCGGGTAAATCCATCGACAGCATCACGATCCATGACGATTACACGCTCACCATCAAGACCAAAGAACCCATTCCCTGGTTCATCAACAACCTGCACCAGACCTTCATCATGGACAAGGAAGACACCACCGCGCGCGATCCAGGCGATGTGATGGTGCGTCCCATGGGCACCGGAGCTTACAAATTCGTGGAGTGGGTCAAAGGTTCCTATGTGAAGATGGAGGCCAACGAAAACTACTGGGAAGGCGCACCGCCCATCAAAAACGTCGAGATCCGTCCCATCACCGAGTCCTCCACGCGTTTTGCAGCCCTGGTTTCCGGGCAGGTGGGCATGCTCACCGGCGTTCCGGTGGAACTCTACGACCAGATCAAGAAAAACAATCAGCTTGAGATCGTCAGCAGGCCCGCACGACGTTCGATCTTTCTGGCACTGGCCAATACGCCCGGTACCCCCATGGCGGACATGCGTGTGCGCCAGGCCATTTACATGGCCATCAACGAAGACGAAATCATCGAGAAAGTGATGCGCGGCCAAGCCTCTCCGGCCGCCCAGATTCCCGATCAGCCAACCATCGGCTACGTTGCCGATCTCAAGCGTCTGCCCTACAATCCGGATAAAGCCAAGCAGCTGCTCAAGGAAGCCGGGTACGAGAAAGGCTTTGCCATCACGCTGAGCGGACCCAACGACCGCTACATCCAGGATGCCAAAATCATCGAGGCCGTGGCCAAGTACCTGGCCAAAATCGGCATTACGGTGACTCTGGACGCCAAACCCAAATCGATCTTCTTTCCCGAGGTCAACCAGGGCAAGTTGGCGTTCTACCTGATCGGCTGGTTCGACGGCACCTTCGACATGGGCCGCACCTATGCCAAACTGGCCCATTCGCGCGACAAGGAGCGCGGTTTCGGCGAACTCAACGGTGCCGGCTACAGTGATTCCGCAATCGACGGACTGATCGAATCCACGGCAGTCATGCTGGACGCCAAGGCTCGCGAAAAGGCCCTGCAGGACCTCAATAAAATGGCCATGGTGGACAAGATCATCTGGATTCCACTGCACTACCAGATGGATGTCTATGCCGTGCGCAAGGACAGCAAATTGGCCTTCCAGCCTCGGCCCGACCGCTGGATGGTCTATAAAGAACTGTCATTGAAATAGAAACCCCACCGGAAGGCCGACCCGCAAAACGGCCTTCCGGCCAACTCAACAGATTGGTTTCAGCCGGCCGGATGACATGCTGACCTATATTACGCGACGATTCTTGCAGGGCATCGCGGTGCTGCTGGCCGTTTCGATGATCTGCTTCTTCATCTTCCAGTTCATGGGGGATCCGGTCGTCAGAATGGCCGGCCTCTACGCCACCTTCGAAGAGCAGGCAGAAGTGCGCCGGGTCTTCGGACTGGACAGGCCGATCCACGAGCGTTACGTGCGCTTCGTGTGGAACGCGCTGCAGGGCAACTTCGGCAAATCGTATGTCAGCCGGGTGCCGGCCCTGAACCTGATCCTGGAGCGTTTTCCGGCCACCTTCGAACTGGCCGTGTGCGCCTTGTGCATCGCCTTCACCAGCGGCCTGGGCTTGGGGGTGCTGGTCTCACTCAAACCCTATGCCCTGCGCAATCGATTCATCATGGCCCTCAGCCTGGGGGGCATTTCGCTGCCCACCTTTTTAACCGGCATCCTGCTGATCATGATTTTTTCGGTCTTCTGGAATATACTACCCTCTTTCGGCCGCGGGGATGCGGTCCAGCTCGGTTTCTGGCGCACCGGTCTTCTGACCCAGGACGGACTCAAGCACCTGATTCTGCCGTCCCTGACCCTGGCCAGCTATCAGCTGGCGGTTCTGCTTCGTCTGACCCGCGCCGGCATGCGCGAAGTACTGACCCAGGAGTACATCAAGACCGCCTGGGCCAAAGGCCTGCCGCCGCGCATTGTGGTACTCAAGCATGCCCTGCGCAATGTGATGATCCCCGTAGTCACCATCACCGGCCTGCAGTTCGGCGAGCTTTTGGCCTTTTCCATCGTCACCGAGACGATCTACCAGTGGCCGGGCATGGGCAACCTGCTGCTGACCTCGATCTACGAGAACGATCAGCCCGTGATCGTCACCTATATCATGCTGGCCGCGGCCATCATCATCACGCTGAACATGGTGGTGGATATCCTTTACGCATTGCTGAATCCCAAGATCCGTTATGACTGAACGCCGCATCACATCGCGCCTGCTGTGGAACTACCTGCACGACCTGTCGGCCCTGGCGGGCAGCGCCTTATTACTGCTCTTCATCACGGCCGCACTGGCCGCACCCTGGATCACGCCGCAAAATCCCTATGACCTGACCACCCTCAGCCTGGAGCATTTTCTCACGCCGCCGGTGTGGATGGAGGGCGGCACCTGGCCTTTCCTGCTGGGCACCGACGACCAGGGCCGCGACATTCTCAGCACCATCATCTACGGCTGCCGCACCTCGCTGATCGTCGGCTTTTCCGTCGTGTTCATCTCCGGCACCCTGGGCGTCCTGATCGGCCTTTTGGCCGGTTTTTACGGCCGCTGGCTGGACATCGCCACCATGCGCCTGGCTGATACCGTCTTTTCCTTCTCCACCACCCTGCTGGCTTTTTTGCTGCTGGGCATCTTCAAGCACGGCGGCATCCCCGTGGTCATTCTGGCGATCTGCATCGCCGACTGGGTGCGCTATGCGCGCACCATGCGCGGCAGCGTGCTGGAAGTCAAACAGGAAGCCTACATCCTGGCGGCTCGGGCCGCCGGTGCCGGCAACCTGCGCATCATGTTACGCCACATCCTGCCCAATTCCCTGACCCCCATCTTCGTGGTGGTGGCCGTGGACCTGGCCGTGGTCATCATGCTCGAAGCCACCCTGAGCTTCCTGGGTGTGGGCGTGCCGCTTACCGAACCGAGCCTGGGCATGATGATCGCCATCGGCAAGAACTACATCTATGCCGGCATGTGGTGGATGATCCTCTTTCCGGGAATCACCCTGGTTCTGCTGGTGGTCGGCATCAACCTGTTTGCCGACTGGCTTCGGGAAGAGTTGAACCCCAAGATCGAACGCAAAGGATAGCGTTTTCGAGGCTGAACGTCGAACCCCAATGATTAAGACGGCCATGCAACCTTTCATCACCGGCAGGGTTGGCGATTTCATCGACGACCTGGAGACACTCGTCAATATCGACAGCAGCAGCGACAACATTCCCGGCATTGCCGCCGTGGCGGGTTTTTTGGGCAAACGGCTGGAGGCGATCGGTTTCGCTGTGAGCCTGGAAAGGGTAGGGGGCAGGGGCGTTCCCTGTCTGCATGCCCGCAACGGGCCTGAAGGCCGGCCTTTCGACATCCTGTTTCTGGGGCATATGGACACGGTCTTTCCGACGGGTGAAGTGGACAGACGACCGTTCAACACAGACGGCGACCGGGCCACCGGTCCCGGCGTTTGCGATATGAAAGGCGGCTTGCTGGTGGCCCTGCATGTGCTTGAAGCCCTTTCCCACGCGGGTGTGCTTAACCAACTGACGATCGGTGTGTGCTTCAACGGCGATGAGGAGGTGGGCTCGGTCTCGTCCAGGGCATGGATCGAAGACCATGCCCGCAACAGCCAACGGGTTTTCGTTTTCGAACCCTGCCGGCCGGGCCACCGGTTCGTCCTGCAACGAAAGGGGGGCGGCGGCTTTACGATCAAGGCTATAGGCAGATCCGCCCATGCAGGGGTTGAGCCGGAGAAGGGGGCTAACGCCGCCGTGGAGATCGCCCATCAAGTCGTGGCTATTCAACGATTCAACAACCACGCTGCCGCCGGCATCTCTGCCCATGTCACGGTTATCGGCGGCGGGGAGAAAACCAACATCATTCCGGACCAGGCACGGGCTTCGGTGGATATCCGCGTAGGCCGCAAAAGTGAAGTGGCGCCGGTCGAGGCTTTTTTTAAGTCGCTGCCCGAGCACACCCATGTACCGGGGGTTACCCTATCGGTCAGCGGTGGTGTCAACCGGCCGCCCATGGAGGCCGATGACCGGACCCTGGAGCTGTGGAAAGTGATCAAGGAGAAGGCCGCGGGGATGGGAATGACCATCGAATCCATTGCCACCGGCGGCTGCTCGGACGGCAACTTCTCTTCCGCTTTAGGGGTGCCCACCATCGACGGCATGGGGCCGGTGGGCGGCAATGCCCACGGTCAGGACGAATATGTGGAGTTGGGCAGCGTCATCCCCCAGATCCAACTCATTGCTTCTGTCTGCAAAGTAATTGCCCAAGAAAAGGCGTGAAGATGTTTACGCCGCAGAATTGGCTTACATGGTGGAACGGTTTCCAGCCGAGATTGGTGAGTGGAATTTGAGAAATCCGATCACGGCGGGAAGCCGCTCTTACGGCTCCTGAGTGCGGATACCGTAATTTCGATTCTTTGACCTGTCCATGCGTCGGCGCGCTCTTCAAATACTGCCAGCGCCATCACCCTTCCAGGTCGACCGCCTCCACCAGTACCCGGGCCGTTCCCTGTTCATAGAAACCCAGTTTTTTGGCAGCACCGGCGCTCAAGTCGATCATCCGTCCTTCGACAAATGGCCCCCGGTCGTTGACGCGCACGATGATGCTGCGCCGGTTGGACAGGTTGGTCACCCGCACGAAGATCGGCAGGGGCAGGTGCTTGTGGGCGGCGCTCATCCCATCGGGGTTGAAGGCTTCGCCGTTGGCGGTCATGTGTCCGCCCGGCTGCCGGTAGGTTTCATTTCCGTACCAGGAGGCAATTCCTTTTTCGCGGTAGGTCTGCGCCTGCGCCACTGTCATGGGCACATAGCGTTTGCCCCGGACCACATAGGGCGATGCCTTGACGCGTCCCTGGGCGATGGCTTCCTTGGGCGACAGGCCGTCGATGGTGTCGATATCGTCGTGGGTCAGGGGCCAGGAAAGCGGGGCAGTGACCACGTCAAAAGTGAACCCGCCCACGGTATAGACCGTACTGCCGGCGAATTTGGTCACCTTGTAGGCCATGACCACGGTTCCCTTGGTGAGCCGGTAGGTGGTTCTCACCACACCGCAGGCCGACAGAAAGAGAACAACCGGGACCAGCAGCGTCATACAGAGGCGAAATGGCTGTTTGCTTTTCCGACTACGCATGGTTCAAATCATGATTACCGTTTTCGAACCACCAGGCTGCCGATGGAATATCCCGCACCGAAAGAGCAGATGACGCCGTGGTCGCCGGGTTTCAGGTCCTGGTGGTAAAGGTGAAAAGCGATCAGGGAACCGGCCGAGGCGGTGTTGGCGTACCGGTCCAGCACGATGGGCGCTTCATCGAAGGTGGCCTCGCGCCCCAGCAGCTTGCCGCCGATATGCAGGTTCATGTTGATATTGGCCTGGTGAAGCCACCAGCGTTTGATGTCGGGCACGTTCAGCCCATGCCGGGCGATATGGTCCGTCAAATGCTCAATGGCCATGGGGCAGACCTCTTTGAACACCCGGCGTCCGTTCTGATGAAACAGTTTGTCGGTGCCGAACGGATCCACGTCGTTGGCCCGGCTGACATAGCCGAAATTGGAACGCACATGACTGGAGAATTTGGTCCTGGCCCGGGTGCCGAGGATGTCGTAGCTGTGCGGCGCCGTGCAGGTATCGGCATGCTCGACGACCGTTGCCGTGGCCACGTCGCCGAAGATGAAGTGGCTGTCCCGATCGCAGAAATTGACCTGGGGCGAGGTCAGTTCCGGATTGATGGCCAGCACGCAGCGGGCCGTGCCGGCAGCGACCATTTCATAGGCGCGGTGCAGGGCAAAGGTGGCCGCCGAGCAGGCCACCAGCATGTCGAAACCGAAGCCATCGATGCCCAGGGCCTCCTGCACCTCGATGGCAATGGCGGGATAGGACCGCTGGGTGTAGGCGCAGGAGACGATGACCGCATCGATGTCGGCGGCCGTCTTGCCGGCGACTTCCATGGCCTCTCGGCCGGCGCGGACGGCCATTTCGGCCTGGTCGGAAAGGGCGTCATCCGGCCTCTCCGGGATGACCGGACGCATGCGGTCCACATCCAGGATGCCTTCCTTGATATACGCATAGCGCTGCTTGATGCCGGAGGCTTTTTCAATGAATTCCGACGAACTCTGCGGTTTCGCTTCCCGTTCGCCTGCCGCGATGGCGTCGGCATGCCGGGCATTATAGCGGTTGGCCCATTCGTTATAGGCGGCAACCAGTTCGTCGTTGGTGATGATATGGTCGGGGGTCCACAGGCCGCTGCCGCTGATGACAGCCCCGGGTCGTGCTGATGATGACATGGCGATCCTTTGCAATTATTTCAAGGCATTTTCAAAATCGTCGATGAGATCCCGGGTGTCTTCGATGCCCACCGAAAGGCGAATCAGTGAGTCGGTGATCCCAGCGGCCTGCCGATCTGCGGCGCTCATACCGGCGTGGGAAGTGGTGGCCGGCCGGGTAATCAGGGTTTCCACGCCGCCCAGGCTGGGCGCCACGATGGGAACGGTAACCTGCTGCATGAATCGCTCGGCGGCTTCGAGACCGCCTTTCAATTCGAAACTGACCATGCCGCCGAAGCCCTCCAGCAGTTCCCGGGCCCGATCATGACCGGCGTGGTCTGGCAGGCCGGGGTAGTTGACCCGATCGACGGCCGGATGGGCGGCGAGGGTTTCGGCAATCGCCAGGGCGCTGCGGTTCTGGTGGCGGACCCGCAGGGCCAGGGTTTTCATCCCCCGATGCAGGAGAAAGCAGGCGTGGGGATCCAGGCTTCCGCCTAAGTGAATGAGCTTGTGGGCGATTTTTTTCAGCAGCGCGTCCTTGCCGATGACCGCCCCGGCTACGATGTCCGAATGCCCGTTCAGATATTTGGTGCAGCTGTGCAGGGAGATGTCGTAACCCCATTCGGCCGGCCGGAAATTGACCGGCGTGGCGAAGGTGTTGTCGATCATGGCGATCAGGCCGTTGGCCCCGGCAAACCCGGCCAGGGCCTTCAGGTCGCCTACCTGGAGCAGCGGGTTGGTGATGGTTTCCACATACAGGCCCCGGGTGCTGGACTTGAGTTTAGGGGCCCAGGATGCGGGATCATCCGCGTCGATGAAATCGAACTGAAACCCCAGCGGGACGAAATCGGAAACGATTAAATCCTGGGTGCCGCCATACAGGCAGTTCTGCACCAGGATATGGTCGCCGGGGGAGAAGAGGGCCAGCAGGGTCGTGGAGATGGCGGCCATGCCGCTGGCCGTCACCAATGCGGCCTCGGCGTTTTCGAGGGCCGCCAGCTTCTTATGAAGCACTTCGTGGTTGGGAGTGTTGTTCATGCGGATGTATTTCAAATCGTCATAGCCGGACTGGCCGGTGTATTCGTAGGTGGATGACTGGAACACCGGCAGGCTCACGGCTCCGCAGATTCTTTTTTCGGGCTCCCCGGCATGGATCAGCCGGGTGTCGATGCGATGGGTTTCATGGATCATGGCGGCTCCTTTGATTTTCCGACCGGTTGAAAAGTCCTGTTTGATCGTTACTTTCTTTCAATCAGGATGCCATATTTAGCATGTTTTCAGCGGAGAAACCATGATCGAATCCACCGCATTCGGCACCATGACCATAGACGGCCGGACCTATACCTCCGATCTGTTCATTTTCCCCGACGGGCGCGTGAAGGACGGCTGGTGGCGGCAGCGTGGCCACGCCCTGCACGTAGACGACATCCTGGCGCTCATCGACGCCGCCCCGCAATTGATCGTGGCCGGAACGGGCACCCGCGGACGCATGCGACCGGATGCGGATCTTTCTTCGTTTCTTGCGGAAAGGGGAATCGACTTGATTGCCGAACCCAATCCGCGCGCCGTGGAGATATACAATCGTAAACGCGCACAGGGATTGAAAGTGGGCGCCTGCTTTCACCTGACCTGCTGATGCTTTTGCCGGTACCGCCGGTTTTGCTGTGAATAAAGCGGTAACGCCTGTCAGGACGCAGCGCAGCGATATCCGGTTTCACGTTGGAGCGGTTTCCAGCCGCCGCGATAAGGTGATTTTTTAATGCCGAGGGGTCACATGTCGAAAACGAAAAGCACAAACGGTTTTGAAATGGTCATGGAAATTCACAATGCCGGTGATCGTGTCTTTCTCAGGTCCATCCTGGATGCGGAAGGAATCGACTACTTCATTCTCGGAGAGACGGTTGCCCCATACATCTTCAATTCCGTGCCCATGCGGCTCATGGTCAGGAAAGCGCAGGCGGCAATGGCTCGTGAACTATTGGAGAACTTTTCGCAAGCCCATGCGTATGGCGGCTTGAAGCGGATGCTTGACTGACCCCGAGTACGGCAAGATTCAACACCGGCGAACAACTCCCACCAGCTTGCCGATGATCGCCACGTGTTTGCGTTGAGGTCCCTTGAATATCAGCGGCGCGTAAGCGCTGTTGGCCGGAACGAGCGACATCGAATGCTGGTCGCGGTGGACGATTTTCAAGGTTGCCTCCGGCAGCGTCCCTTCCACCGTCACCGCCGCAATTTCACCGTTTTCCACCTGCCGCTGCGGTCGGATGATGGCCAGGTCCCCATCCAGGATATGGGCCTCGATCATGGAATCCCCATTGATATGCAAACCAAAGCAATTATCGCAGCCGAATGTGATGGGGGATATGGCCAGCTCCTCTTCGAAGTTCTCGATTGCCTCCAGGGGGACGCCGGCGGCAATGGTGCCGACCAGGGGAATGCCCTTGCCCGTGTTTTCCTTGCTGAACCGCCAGGAGCGTTTTTTGCCCGGTTCGGCCAGAATGTACCCCTTGTCCTTGAGAACGTTCAGGATTCGGTGGATGCCGGCCGGACCGCTCAGGCCCAGGTGGGCGCAGATTTCCCGTACGGTTGGCGCCATGCGGTGTTCCTGCTGGAAGGCGACGACGTATTCCAGCACGCTTACCTGGCGAGGAGTAAGATCGGAGGTCATGGCTGGTTCCCCGATTGATTTTGAAAAAGCATGTCGCTGGGGCTCTGTACACCTTTGCCGCCCTTGTTCAGGACATGGGTGTAAATCATGGTTGTGGACACGTCCTTGTGGCCCAGGAGTTCCTGCACCGTGCGGATGTCGTAGCCCGATTCGAGCAGATGGGTGGCGAAGCTGTGGCGCAGGGAATGGCAGCTGCCGGCCTTGGCGATTCCGCTTTTGCGAATGGCCTTTTTTACTGCCAGCTGCGGTACGGACTCGGAAATGTGGCAAAACCATGCACCAGAAAACAAACCCGCCGCTTCGCTTTGGGTTTGTTTCCGGTGATGGTATCGTTGGGCGTTAATGACAAGGATTGAGAGATGATAAAAGAAATCGAATTTCTATCCGAAGGGGCAACCATTAGGGGACTTCTTTTCCTGCCTGAGACGAAGCCCGGTAAACTACCAATTGTGGTTATGGCTCATGGAACATCGGCCACGATTTACATGGTCGCTGACAAATATGCAAATGCCTTCTGTCGGTCCGGCTTGGCGGTCCTGCTATACGATCACCGCAACTTCGGACGAAGCGGGGGTGAACCGCGGCAGGAAATTAATCCATGGATTCAGTGCCGCGGCTACCGTGACGCAATTAATTTCGCTGTCACTCTCGAAGATGTTGATAAAAACAGGATTGCACTGTGGGGCGACAGTTTCACGGGCGGGCAGGTAGTTGTGGTCGGTGCAATAGACCAACGGGTTAAGGCTATCGTTGCGCAGTGCCCAGTGTTCGGCGAGAAGCCACCGCCAGTGGAGTCGACCAGAGACAACTTCAAGATCTTTAGCGACATTTTCTCACATGGAAGTGTTCAAAGATCACCTGAAACAACCACAGGGCCAATTCCAGTGGTCTCCTTTGATCAGGTTGGAACACCCTCATTGCTCGAACCGATTCAAGCATTTCGCTGGTTTATCGACTATGGGGGCCGCCATGGAACCAATTGGGTCAATAATGTGACGAGAGTAATTCCGGCGACTTCGGTTCCTTACCACCCGATCCTTTGCGCACCATTTGTCAAGGCACCAACGCTATTGATGGTTGCTCCTGAAGACGAGATGGTGCACGCGAACTATTCCGTCGCGAGACAGGCTTTCGAACTTCTTTCCGGCCCCAAACAGTGGTATGATATAGCTGGTGGGCATTTCGGCCTACTTTACTATCCTGGAGAACTGTACGAAGAGGCAAGCAGGGTGCAGACGCAGTTCTTGCAAAAATGGCTTTAAGGCGTCGCCCAACCAATCGCTTAACCTGACCGGGAAAATATCGCGGTTTTACGTAAAGGCCAGTGTTAGTGCGAACTTTATGTAGCCGGCAGGTTACCTCAACCGTTAGGCTACTTTTTTATAGGTACACAAGGAGATTAACATGAATATTGAAGAGCATTATGAAACACTTGATCCGAAGGACTGGGACAAGATGCGTACGTTGGCACATCGAATGGTCGATGATGCCATCACTTATCTTGAAACCGTTCGCGAACGTCCAGTTTGGCAACCGGTTCCAGCTGATGTAGCAGCTCACTTCGATGAGCCAGCCCCCAACAACCCTACTGACGCTGATGTCGTATATCAGGAGTTTTTAGAGACTGTGTTTCCTTATCCAATGGGAAATATTCATCCGCGCTTTTGGGCGTGGTATATGGGTAATGGCACAATATTCGGTGCTCTTGCTGATTTTATGGCGTCGATCATGAATCCAAATCTTGGCGGAGGCAATCATGCGGCTAACCTGGTTGAAGGACAAGTGGTTGATTGGATCAAGGCAATGCTCGACTTTCCGTCAAATTCAAGTGGTCTGCTGGTAAGCGGCGGTTCCATGGCTAATTTTGTCGGACTAGCTGTCGCTCGGAATGCCAAAGCAGGATTCAATGTCCGAGAACTGGGGATGCAAGCGGCTAAGCAGCAATTAACCGTATATGCATCGACTGAGGTACACAGTTGTAACCAAAAGGCGGTCGAATTGCTTGGATTAGGCAACCAAAGTTTTCGAAGAATACCCGTCAATGATGATTTTACAATTGACCTAAATGCACTGGAAGCAACCATAGCCGCTGACCGCCAAGCAGGTTGCTTACCTATTTGCATAATCGGAAGTTCTGGTACCGTTAATACCGGGGCAATTGATGATTTGAACGCTATCGCTGACATATGCAAGCGCGAAAGACTTTGGTTTCATGTCGATGGCGCTATCGGGGCGATCGCCGTTCTCGCAGAGAATGTGAAACCACAACTTTGTGGAATTGAAAGAGCGGATTCGGTTGCGCTTGATCTTCATAAATGGATGCATATTCCATTTGAGGCAGGGTGTGTCCTTGTGCGCCATGAAGATGCTCATCGAAACACCTTTTCCCTGACCCCGGAATATCTTGAACATGAAATGCGTGGTCTGGCAGCAGGACGCCTCTGGTTCACTGACTATGGTCTGCAATTGTCACGTCAGTTTCGCGCGCTTAAAGTTTGGATGTCTATCAAAGAGCATGGTCTTGACCGATTTGGGCGAATGATCGCACGAAATGTTGAACAAGCCCATTACTTTGGTAAGTTGGTGGAGAAAGAACCGGATATGGAACTATTAGCACCCATCGGCATGGATATTGTTTGCTTTCGCTTCAATCCGGGTGGGCTGGAGGAAGAGACCCTTAATACAATAAACAAAGAGATTCTAATGCGACTACAGGAACGAGGTATTGCCGCGCCATCTTACACAACGTTACACGGTCGATATTGTTTGCGCATCGCCATAGCAAATCATCGCAGCACACAAGATGATTTTGATGTGCTTGCGAAAAAAGTCGTTTGGATTGGTCAGGAGTTGACGACACAATCTCATTGATTTGCACAAAGTAAAGTAGGAAAACAAAGCACACCCGTACGCCTAACCCCGCGTGGTGCTGACCGTGCTGGCGCACGAGGGTAAGCGTGGCGTTTTTCGGGCATTCAACCGGGGCAAAACTGCATTTCAGCCCACGCCGCCCGGCAGCACACGCCCCCGTTATGCATTGAGGCTGACAATGGACAATTCCTTTAATCCCAAAGAATACCTTGATCACGTTGCTCGCGAACTGATCGCGAATTTCGCCCATGCTGGTAGAGCCACAACCCCATCCCTTGTAGGTGGGGCACGCGAAACTGAAGTGCGTCGTAAACTGTCTGCTTTGCTGCCTCCTATGGTATCCGTAGGGTCTGGTTGTGTAATCGATTCTTACGGCAATACCAGCAAACAAATTGACATCATCATCTACGAAAAACAAATATGTCCTGTTTTCAGCCTCAATGATACGCCCGAGACCACATATTTTCCTTGCGAAGGCGTAGTAGCCATCGGGGAAGTGAAAAGCTTGCTTGATACAAAGGAACTTGAGGATTCGTACGAAAAGATTGCTTCTGTCAAAAAACTTAAAAGACACGCTGAAGCAACTGATGGGTTAAATGGCAAGTTGGTTGCATTTCGCCACTACGGTAACCTTACTACATTTGATCCAGCACCTGAAGAAGAGTTCAATCAGGCAACAAAACACTCTGACCAAATCTATGGATTTGTATTCGCTGGCGAACTCGGTCTCAAACCCGAAACACTTTGTTCACGTGCTGCATCAATTTTTTCATCATTTACGCCACAGACAGTTCCAAATCTTTTTGTTATTCTCAACCATGGTGTAATGCTTTACATGGATCTTGATGCTAGGTCATTTGCCACATACCCCGTAAAAGGCATGAAGGGAATGTACATAACTGGTAAAAGACCAGATAATTTCCAGACATTATTACGTTATCTTTACTCGTTCGTTCGCCAAGGGAGAACAACATCTCCAAACGTCTTTCAACGATATTTACTTGGCAACTCGCCAAATACTATGGAACTTGACGGCAACTTTAGCTTATTTGCCAAGGATGCATAACAAGGCTTTTGCAGCGGAGCGCAAAAAGCGCGCGCCCGCTGAAAAGCAACGTTATGTGCTTAATAATTTGTTCAAAAATACCTAACATAAATGGATAATATCATGAAAAATATCAGAATATTAATGTTGATATTATCTACAATATATTTCCAGAGTATATCCATATATGCTTTTGCAGATGAATATATCCGTTTTGTAGGGATAGCTGACCAGATTCCCTATTCATTTGAAGAGAATGGAAAGATAACAGGAATTGATTACGACTTTTTTTCAGAGATTTCAAAACGACTCGGATTTACTGCAAAGATAGATTTAGTTCCTTTTATAAGAGGACTAAATTATATGAAAAATGGAACGGCTGACGGAATTCTCCAAATATATTATAAAAAAGAAAGGGAAGATTTTTTAATATATTCTGAATTTCCAAT
>JAHLLR010000156.1 GCA_020444075.1 Deltaproteobacteria bacterium | reverse complement strand
GGGGTTTATCGAGATGAACCGGCAGGCCCTGGAACTGGGCCTGGCGCTGGGCCGGGGCGTGAAGTGACGGACGACTGAGGACAGAAGTCTGAGGACTGAAGTCGGAAGTCGTCGACCGGCTCCGTTTTTCGCAGGAGCGGCTTCCAGGTGCGATCCATGACTTCAGCCTTCGAATCTCATAACCGGCCATGGAAAAAGAGTCACCACCACCAACGGGACACCTTTCAAGGCCCTCAGCAGAGGCTTCCACCTTCCCCACGCCGGCAGGCCTGTATATTCATGTACCTTTCTGCCGGGCCAAATGCCCCTATTGCGATTTTTACTCCGTCACCGACCGCAGCCTGATTCCCGAGTACACCGCGGCCCTGCTGGCTGAGTTGAACATGCTCCGGAACCGGGTCCCGCGTGCGGACACCGTATACTTCGGCGGCGGAACGCCGTCGGTACTCTTCCCTCTACAGGTAGCGCAGATTCTTGAAGGCCTCCATGCCTGCTTTTCCTTGACACCCGATGTGGAGACCACCCTGGAAGTCAATCCGGGAACCGTGGATAAAGCGGCTCTGGCGGCATACCGGGAGGCCGGCATCAGTCGGCTCAACATCGGCCTCCAATCCATCGATGATCAAACCCTCGCTTTTTTAGGGCGGATCCATACGGCAAAAAAAGGTATTGATACCTATCGCTGGGCTCGGGAAGTCGGCTTCGACAATGTGGGGCTGGACCTGATCTACGGGGTCCCCGGCCAGACTCGAAGCCGTTGGGAAGGTGAGATGGCCGAGGTCGTCCAACTGGCACCGGATCATCTTTCCTGTTACACGCTGACCATAGAGCCGGGAACGCCCATGGCCAAAAAGGTGGAAAACGGACTGGTTCACCCGCTGGAGGAGCAGACTGCCGGGGAGTTGTTCTCCGCTACCGCCCAATATCTGAACCGCAGGGGCTACCGCCAGTACGAGATATCCAACTTCGCCCGCATTGCCGAAGGAGATACGACCGACCGACGCTCAAGGCACAACCGCAAATACTGGACCTTTGCACCGTACTTGGGATTCGGGCCGGCTGCACACAGTTTTCTGGACAATACGCGCTGGTGGAATCATCGGTCTCTGGACGATTACCTTGCGGACCTGAAGGCCGGGAAACGCCCCGTGGCGGGAACGGAAATGCTGACCCGTGAACAACAGATGATGGAATTCATTTACCTCGGGCTGCGACAGACGGACGGAATCGATACCGTGGACTTCGCGTCGCGGTTTATGGCGGATTTCGCCGACCATTTTGAACCGGAAGTGACCCGTCTGCTCAATGAAGGGTTGGTGGAGAGGTTGTCAGGGAGGGTTCGCCTGACAACCCGGGGCATGCGGTTTCTCGAGCATGTTGTCGATCGACTGCTCAGTTGAGGTCACACTGGATCGGCTGTTGAGCCGGGAAGTTGTCTGCTGGTGAATGCTCAAGCCGTTATGACCGACCGGCTGGTCTGTCCCTTCCGGAACGCCTGGCCCTTTGTTATCGGTCCCCCGATCTCTCTTTACGTTGACAACGTCTTGATCAACTGGCCCAGGTAAAACCGGGCATGGCTGACGGGGGCTGCCATATTGGCCCGGTGGTTGGCGAAGACGCTGCTCAAGTCGCGGTCCAGAATGATCCACGGGTCGATTTTCGCAGCGCGCTGGCAGGAGAGGATGGCGTGGTGAAGCAGTTCGGTGGCGTGGCGGGACTCTAAAGTCAGGAGAAAATCATGGTGTACGGCCTCCAGTACCGTCGCCATGGAACTGGCCACGCCCTGGGTGTAGAAGAAGTGGTCATCCGCTGAGAAAAAGCTCATGGGCGTACCGTCTGAATTGACCTGCTTCACCAGGTTTTCGTCGCAGCTGCCAAGAAGATCTTCGAAGGAGGCCAGCAATGGAATCAGGTTGTCGGTCCGGGTATAGAAGGTCGCATTGCCTGCCCGGAGCTTTACAAGATAGGCCTCCATTTCTTCCAGACCCTCGCGGTATTTCGATTCGGCAGAGGGGAACCAGTAGCTGCTGGCCTTGACCATGAACCAGTTCATGGCCTGCTCCAGGTTCTTGTCAAAGGCGTCGGTGGTGCCGGTTCTTGAAATCCGCTCCGCCAGGGCTACGGCCGCCCTTCGGGTTACCTCCAACACGCCCATCTGAAAATTGTTAACATTGTCCGTGACATCAATGATGTCGTTGGGTCTCCATCCCCACCAGCGTTCTTCCAGTTCGTACCTCAGTGGCTTGATGACCGCCTCGACGAAGGCGACCCCTTTTGGCGTGGGTTTGTGTACCGGAGCGACAACAGCGGTGGCCGCAAGGGGATGTCCGGCGGTGGTGCCGGGTTCCGCGGCGGTCTGGCCGTCGCCGTGACCGCCTGTCTGTTCGCTTTGATCAGTGGTCGCCGCAGGCTGCTGGTGCGTTGTCGGCTGTTGAGCGGATGCTGATCCTGCCGCCTTCGCAGATGATGCAGGGGAGGCGGTTTCCTGGGTGGCAGGGGGCCCTTGATCGGTGGTGTCAGCCGTTGCGGTAGTAAGTCCTTTAGCGGCGCCGGGTGCTTTGGATGGATATTCAGCAAGCATCGTTTTGCTATGACCGTCGCTGCCTGAAGGTGACGTCGCTACGGCCGTATCATGCTGGCGTGCAGCGGTGTTTTTCGATGGTGGACCTTGCGGAGAACCGAAGATGATGGAAAGGGCCCACAGGATAATTATCGCTATGGCGATGCCGCCGATGATGCGCGGGGTTGCAAACTTTCTGAACTCGAATCCCTTGGCGTTTTTTTCCATGACTGCTCCGTCTTCGATATCGTTCGGGCCGGCGGTGATCTTTTGCCGGTGTCGGTATTGGGACTGCGTTATTGGCGCTTTCTGAGTTTTCGGATATCCCCCACCCGGATGGTGACATTGGTGGCATCGAAATGTTCGATCAAAGGTATCACATATTTGCGGGAAGCTCCAGTCATATCCTTGAACTCAGGCGTGGATATCTCACCGTTTTTCAGGATATACGCCACCAGTTCCTCTTTCAATTTTTCAACGGCTGCCCGATCATAATAGAGATCTTCCTTCACCTTGACCAGCACCCCTTCACCGACCAGCAGTTCAAGGACGCCTTTGGCCGACTTGGGATCCACATCCAGTTCCTTGACGACCTCCCTGAAATAGGGAGGGGTCAGCCCGCTTTTGCCATAGATGTCGATGATCTGCTGCTTTGAGGCCTTCTGATCCACTTGAAGGGATACCGTGTGGGAAGCCAGCCGGACCGTATCGTCATCGAGGACCAGTTGCTGGTCTTTGATCATCCGGTTGAGAACCAGGGTGAAGAGTTTGCCGCTGGCCTGCCGCGGAAACTTCGATTTCAATTCCTCCTTGGAGATGCCGGTTTTGAGCGGGTTGTCGCGGTGGTATCGTTCCAGCACCTCCTGGCTCAATTGCCTCAGCCCGTCAAAGACGGCAAGATGGACGTACGTGCGGTTCTCCTTGTCAGCCAGAAGGATCGTCTGGCTGTTGAGCATGACGCCGACGGCAGACTCCAGGGATTTTGCCGGCAGGTTGGTCATCAGGAGCAGCTGGTCGAAAGTGACGCCCGCCGGGCCGGCCATGCGGGCATGGTAGTCGATGATGCCTTCGGGCGCGGCATCGACCAGGCCCTTCAGTCCGTCGATGATCTCCTGCTGAAACCGTTTGTGTTTGGCGGGGATGGGATTGAGCAGCCTGCCGCCACCGATGGTCCGCACGGGTGAGTAACTGCGGATCACGAATCGGTCGTCCCGGATCAGGCTGACCGGTTCATCCAGGCGTATCTGTACCGTACAGGTTTCTCCGGGCGCCAGTTCCTCCCGATCCAGAAGAATCAGATTGCCCATGGTCTCGCTGGTGCCGGTGTGGAACCGTACCTGGGTCCGACTTTTTATGGGTTTTTTGTTGCTGGAGAGAAAATGGAGTTCCAGGTCCACCATGTAACTGGGCATCAGCGTGTTTTCCCGGGCCAGAATATCGCCGCGGTTGATGGCGGTCTTTTCCAGGCCCTGGAAGTTGATGGCGGTGCGCATGCCGGCTTCGGCTGTTTCCCGGCTCTGGTTGTGGACCTGGATTCCCCTGACCTTGGAGGTGGTTTTGCCGGGGTAGATCATGATGGTGTCCCCGACGTTGACCCTGCCTGAAATCAGGGTGCCGGTGATCACGGTGCCAAAGCCTTTCATGGAGAAGACGCGGTCCACGGGGAGCCTGAAAAGCCCGGTGGAGCTGCGCTCGGGAACCCCTTCGCACAAGGCGTCGAGTTCCTCGAGGAATTGGGGGATGCCTTCTCCGGTAACCGAGGAGACCGGTACGATCGGTGCCCCCTCGAGAAAGGTGCCGACGGTAAACTCACGGATATCTTCGGTGACCAGTTCCAGCCACTCTTCATCCACCATGTCGATTTTGGTGAGCACCACCATGCCGTGCCTGACGCCCAGAAGGGCGCAGATCTCCATGTGCTCGCGGGTCTGGGGCATGACTCCCTCATCGGCGGCAATGACCATGGAGACGATGTCGATACCCGTGGCGCCGGCGACCATGTTCTTGACGAACTTTTCGTGGCCGGGCACGTCGACGATGCCCAGGTGGCGGCCGCTGGGAAGGTCCAGGGCGGCAAAGCCCAGTTCGATGGTGATGCCGCGCTTCTGTTCTTCCTTCAGGCGGTCGGTGTTGGTGCCGGTGATGGCCTTGATCAGGCTGGTCTTGCCGTGGTCAATATGTCCGGCGGTGCCGAGAATAATCTGTTTCACAGTCGATGCGCTCCAGCAGGTTGTCAGGGTTGCTGCTTCTTTCGGTTTCTCAGATATTCTGCAAAATAGGCCAGCCCCACTAAAATGATGCCCAATCCGGCCACATAGATGATGTTGGCGTCGGGATAAAACATGCGCGAGAGGATGACGGCGAAAACAGCCCCCAGAATGGCCCTGATGATGAAAATGTGAAATTGGGTCAAGATAGTACCTCTTTCAAATCGGCCAGTTGAGCGAGATTTTTTTGATGCTGCGTCAGGGTATATTAGAAGGCAAATTAGGTCAATACTTATGGGGAACACATTGGTTTTCCAATGAAAGCGATCTGCACCACCCTGCCAATGATCGTCCCGCCGGATTGCCGTGAAATTTTTTGACTTCATCAAAATATAGGTTGAAATGGCGCAGGTGATCTGATAGAAAAATGACTCTTATGGTGGGTGTAGCTCAGTTGGCAGAGCATCAGGTTGTGGCCCTGAGGGTCGTGGGTTCAAGCCCCATCACTCACCCCATAAAAATAAAAGGCCATTGCACCATACTCATTGCGGCAATGGCCTTTATCGCTTGCGCGCCCGTAGCTCAGCTGGATAGAGCGCCGGACTTCGAATCCGTAGGCCGCCCGTTCGAATCGGGCCGGGCG
>JAHLLR010000025.1 GCA_020444075.1 Deltaproteobacteria bacterium | reverse complement strand
TACACCTGGGTTTCCTGCTACCTGCTGGACGTCCGGGCGTGCCATTGCAGTGGTTACGGCAACCGGACCACCCTGGTTCCCGACTGTCTGGTGCTGACCCCGGAACAGATTCCCCGCCTGCGCTGGCTGCCCAGAACCTGTGCCTACCGGCGGTTGTCCGAAGGCAGGGACCTGGAAGCCTGGCACCCCTTGGTCTCCGGTGACCTGGAGTCGGTTCACCGGGCCGGGATATCCGTGAGGGACAAGGCCATCTCAGAAGTCTACGTCCACCCCGAGGATGTCGACTTTTACGCCATCGGGTATCCACTCTGAAAAGGTGCGGGCGCGGGAGACGTTCAGAGAATCGTCGGTGACATTTACATATCGATAACCCCGTCGCTTCTTAGAAGCGCTGCTTTTAATTTCAAGGGAAAAGTGGCCGATCTGGATTGATTGCCCATATGGTCGGCATCCCTTCGACGGGCCTTGGGACTTGACATCTGGACGGCGTGTGGTAAGTACAGGCCAACTTTTCAGCAGCGCCATTAACCGACTGAAAAACAACGAAAATATATTTTCTTTTCAAGAGCTTGAGATAAAATTTATCCCTGCGGATACAGCCGCAAATTATAAAAATGGAGCAGGTGATGACGGGTGTGATCATTACGACCTTAGGGGGTCTTGGCATGTTTATCCTCGGGATGAAAATGATGACCGAGGGGCTTCAGATGTCCGCCGGGAAACGCATCAAGGCCATCTTGAGCGCGGTATCATCAAACCGGGTGTTGGGATGTCTGACCGGTACCGTCGTCACTGCCATGGTTCAGTCTTCATCGGCTACCACGGTGATGCTTATCGGTTTCGTCACTGCCGGCCTTATGACGCTGCAGCAGGCTGTGGGCATGATTTTGGGGGCGAACATCGGTACCACCGTTACCGCCCAGCTCATCGCCTTCAAGCTGACCGCACTGGCCCTGCCCGCGATTGCTACCGGCGTAGTGCTCAAGTATTTTACCCAGCAGAAAAAAACCCGCTACATCGGTGAGGTCATCCTGGGTTTCGGGCTTTTGTTCTACGGGATGACCGTCATGAAGCACGGACTGGCGCCCATAAAAAGCGACCCGGCCTTCCTGGCGTTCTTCACCAAATTCGACCCCAGCACCCTGAGCGGGCTCCTGCTGAGCGTGTTTGTCGGTGCTTCCCTCACCATTATGGTTCAATCGTCATCAGCCACCATCGGCCTGACCATGACACTGGCCAGCCAGGGACTGCTCACCTTTCCCGGCGCCATGGCCCTGGTGTTGGGAGAGAATATCGGAACCACCATTACGGCCGAACTGGCCACCATCGGTTCCAACAACATCAATGCTCATCGGGCCGCCCGGGCCCACACCATGTTCAACGTCATCGGCGTGACCCTCATGCTCTGCGTTTTTCCCCTGTTCGTGAAACTGGTGGAAATGGTGACTTTGGGAATGGGGGCCGGCCCGGTGGATCAGGTGGTGGGCGACGAGGTGGTGAATGTCGGGCGTTACATTGCCAATGGACACACCCTGTTCAACGTAATCAATGCTTCATTTTTTCTTCTGGTTCTGCCCTGGCTGATTAAAATTGCCATATTTCTCTCACCCAAGGAAGAGGAGGACGTCGACTACTTCCGGCTGCCCAATTTTGGCGATCGCCTCATCGACACACCCATTGCAGCCATCGTCGAAACCCGCAGTGAAATTCTCCGCATGGCTGAGACCGCCAAATACACCTTCAGAAAGACCGTGAAACGGCTTAAGGACAGAGACTACAAGAAGCTGTCCAAGTGGCGGCAAGTGGAAAACCACCTGGACGACATGCAGCGTGAGATTGTGGCTTACCTCACCCGGATCTACCAAAGTGGTGTCAGTGAATCCGAGGCCAAAGAGCTTTCAAGCCTGATGCGCATGACCAACAACATCGAGCGCATCGGCGACTCCGTGGAAAATATTGCCCAGGCCATCGAGGACATGATCGAAAGCAATCTGACATTCTCCGAACAGGCCATGGGGGATCTGAACAAGCTGGTGGACCAGGTGGCTGCGTTCATGGATCTGATCACTTCAGCCATGCGTCGGCGGCCGGCCAATTTCATGAATCAAGCCGACAAACTGGAAAATTCCATCGATGCCATGCGCGAGAAATATCGCGACGACCATATCCAGCGGCTCCGTTCCAGTGAATGCGGCATCGATCAGGGGCTGGTTTACGTCAGCCTGCTGACCAACCTGGAGAAGATCGGCGATTACTGCTTCAATATTGCCGAGGCGGTGGCAGGCAAAAAATAGTTCGCCGTTCAAGGATGATGGATTCGTAAAAAGTCGAAATACCCTCTTTATTGTCATCCCCGAGCAGGCGGGGATCCGGTGTTATCAAATACTTATAGATTCCCGCCTGCGCGGGAATGACACATCTTGATACTTTTTACGAATCCATCAAGGATGAGCGTTGAGAGAAAAAAGATAACGGCAGCTTCTTCAGGAGCGAATGTTTTTAGAAGGAATGTTCCAGACGAAATAGCGAATCCATTCAAAGCCGAAAAGCAGCAGTTCCCGGTCACTTGCCCGGAGCTTTTTAACCAGTGCCTTCTTGACCCGATACCGTTTCAAAAAGCTGCTCTGAAACACAAAGTCTCGGAACCGGTCAATGTTGTAGGCGGCCATGAAGGCCATTTTCCCCTTGGTGCCGTTCAGGCCGTCGGGTCCCCAGGGATCTTTTTGAAACAGCGCCTTGATCGCAGCCCATCGGGCGGTCATCTGGTTGTAGGTGACGGCCTCCTGGTCTTGCGCCCACTGGGCAACGGTCAATGCCTGGTTTTCATGCCGGCCCTGGCAGAAATCCGGCGGCCGGAAAAAACTGACGATTTCCGAAGCACCGGGCCGGTCTTTGAAGAGCATCCCGTGTTCGACGGGAAAAGTCCGGCAGGTGTCGGGCCGGTCCGGGTAAACCGTGCATCCCGCGTCGCTCAAAAAAGGGCAGGTCATGGATTCATTATCGGCCATTCGCAGCAGGACGTCCGGGAAATAATTGTCCTTTCGCAGCACCACATCCACATGGGACTCCAGGAACCGGTCCGAATCCAGGTTGAGACCTTTTTTGAGGCGAAGAACATCGTAAGGGTAGAGAAACAGGTTGAGGTTCCGGCAGCATTGGTTGAAGCAGGAAAGGTCCCTGTGGCACCGGAAATTAAAGGTGTCATTGTTTTTCAACGGTATCCCCGGCAGCCGGCTCATCGCTTCTGGTTTAATTGATTTCATAGGCGTTATCCGTGATGGTCACCAGCATGTGGGCAATGGTGAGCCTGATCTTATCGGAATATCCCGTCTCCCGGCGCAGTTCCTGTTCCAGGGTTGCCATCTGCCGGTAAAAGGGGGTCCGGTCAAATCGGATATAATCAGTTTTGCCACGTTCACGGCACTGGTCGAAAAATGCATTGCAGCCGGGATTTTTGATGAGGTTGCCGCCGGGTCGCTGCAGTTCGTGGGGAATACCGTGAAGCCGGCAGATCATGGGGCGATAGGGATATAGTATGCACCTCTCGTTCCGGTTCAGCGGGCACATGATGCGAAGGGCCTCGCCCCGGCGATCGGCGTCGGCCATTCCGGTGCTGACCGTCAGTGCCTGTTTGTTGATCGATTGGCGAATGCCGGGTTCAAGGGTGCACATGCCCTCCACCAGATAGAGGTACTCCAACAGCGTATGGTGGTAAAACCGGGTCAGGCAGCAGTTGTCCGCACAACCGTTGCACACAAACCCATACTGCACGGCAACGGCCTCATAGGCACGATTCATCTCGTTAAAAAGTGTCTCCATCCGGTTCAGCAGCGGAAGATAACGATGCCTGATGGCCAACAATCGTTCAAGGTTCAGGTGCATGGTGATCAGGGTTATCCTCAGACGGTGGGCGTGGGGAAAAAGATTTTTTCATACAGGCCGAGGGCATGGCGATCGGTAATGCTGGCGATGAAATCACAGACTACCTGCTCTCGGGGGGAACCGTTGCTCAGGCAGCCGGCGATGCCCATGCGGGTGAGTTCCTTTTCTAAAACACTCACGTTGTCCAGCAGGTAGGCGTAAAGTTCGGAAAGGATTTTTTTAGCTTTGACAAATTCCCGGTGAACCTGGACGGATCGGTAAACGTTTTCGTAGAGAAAGGCCCGCAATGCGGTCATGGCACCGAAAACCTCCTCGCTCATGTCGAGCCTTAATTCTCCGTCAACCGCCCGGCTTGAAAACACCAGGTCGCGGATCATGGTGGTGGCCCGCTCCTGATGGGTCCGGCCGATAACCTGCGTGCAGACTGTCGGTACCTGGTTTTCACGGATGACGCCGCTTCTGATGGCGTCGTCCAGATCGTGATTCAGGTAAGCCATGATGTCGGATATCCGAACGATGCGGCCTTCGATGGTGCAAGCCAGTTCCTCGGGATCATCGGGCAGGATTTTCCCGTAGCCTTTGGAGTGCTTGACAATACCATCGCGAACCTCGTGGGTCAGGTTTAATCCCCTGCCGTTGTTTTCGATTACATCCACCACCCGAAGGCTCTGCTTATGGTGGGAGAAGTCCGGGGAGTGGATCTCCTGAAGCACCGCCTCTCCACCGTGTCCAAAGGGGGTGTGTCCCAAATCGTGTCCCAGAGCAATGGCCTCGGCCAGGTCTTCATTGAGAAACATGGCCCGGGCAATGGTCCGGGCAATCTGGGCCACCTCCAGCGTATGGGTCAGGCGGGTGCGATATTCGTCTCCCAGCGGGTTGAGGAACACCTGGGTTTTATGCTTCAACCGTCTGAATGCGTTGGCGTAGACGATGCGGTCACGATCAACCTGGAACGCGGTGCGGATGGGGCAGGCATCCTCCGGCCGTTGCCGGCCCCGGCTCTGGGCGCTCTGGCAGCCGAACGGAGACATGAAGTTTTTTTCGCGCTTTTCAAACTGCTCGCGGATGTTCACGGCACTCCGATTGTGATTTCTTCATAGATGTATTATTTTTAAAAATGATCTATTCACAGACAAAAGGCTTTGTAAAGTGGTATCTTGGCGACGGGAAGGTGGATTATGGGTGGTCATCATCTGATATTGGGGGAGCTTGGCGATTTCATTACTGGCGAATTGCTGGCAGATACCCATGACGAGCGCTATCGCCAGAAGATTGCCCGTTTCCTGGTGGCGGACAAAGGTTATGCAAAGGCGGATATCCACCCCCGCCGCCCAATGATAGTTGCCGCCGGTAACCGGAAGGGGCGTCTGATGCTGGACTTTACGGTAACGGTTGACGATCGCACGGCAATGGTGGTTAAATACGGGCCAGGTTCGTTGGTGACCCGTTATCGGCCGACGCTGGCCATTTCGCGGCTGGTGGAACACTACCAGGTCCCGGTAGTGGTGGTGACCAATGGTGAGGAGGCGGACATTCTCGACGGTGAAACCGGAAAATTGACGGCATCGGGTTTCGATCGGATTCCCGCTCGGGAAAAACTGGTGCAGCAGCTGGCGCAAGCTAAATTTTCACCCATTTCTTTAAAGCGTGCAGAAATGGAAGCGAGGATCGTCTACGCATTTGAAATTGACGGCGGCTGCCCCTGTGACGATACCGCCTGCAGGATCGCATGAACCCTGAGAAGGAATCGGTAAAAGACGCCGCTTTTATGGCAGACGCCCTGGATCTGGCCCGAACGGCCCTGGCGGAGGGTGAATTTCCCGTAGGGTGTGTGATTGCAGACGGCGATAACGTGGTTGCCCGGGGTCATCGAACCGGCACGACTGCTGGTTCGGGCAACGAGATCGACCACGCTGAAATCAATGCCCTGCGGCATCTTTCCGGCGATATGCCGGATGGCGATCGTTCGACGCTGACCCTATACTGCACGATGGAACCTTGTCTGATGTGTTTTTCCGCCATCGTTCTCAGCGGCATCGTCAGAATCGTCTACGCCTACGAAGATGTGATGGGGGGCGGAACCGGATGCGACCGATCGAAGTTGCCGCCGTTGTACCGGGATGCGCAATTGACGGTAATCTCCGGTGTGTTGAGAGAAAACAGCCTGGCACTGTTCCGGCAGTTCTTCGCCGATTCGGGAAACCCTTACTGGGCCGACAGCCTGTTGAGCCGTTATACCTTGAATCAGCCGCTTTCTCCTTGACCGGTTTTCGCGCCGCTTTTCACTTTTTTTCTTGCATTTGCCGGTGGCGTCATATATTGGACTAAAGTTTAGTATCGGGTCGCCAGCTGGTGATTCGACGTGGAGGGGATCCTTTGGCCTGCCAATGGTTGGCAGGATAGAGAAAATCGAACGTATAGGGCTTCAGGAGGTGGAAGCATAGCTGGTCCCAGAAATAGACAGATGGACAGGAGGCCGCCCGATACCACGCGGATCAATCAGGGTATCCGGGTGAGGGAAGTCCGCTTGATTGACCCGGAGGGAAACCAGGTCGGCGTACTTCCGATTCATCAGGCGTTGGCCAAAGCTAATGATTATGGTCTGGATCTTGTCGAAATTTCGCCCAATGCGAAACCGCCGGTATGCAAGATCATGGATTACGGCCGGTTCAAATATGAACAGACCAAAAAACAGCAAGAGGCCAAAAAAAAGCAGACCACTTTTCAGCTCAAGGAGATCAAGGTCCGGCCCAAAACCGGAGAGCATGATCTCGAGACGAAAATGGGCCACATTCGCAAATTTCTTGACCGTAAGGACAAGGTCAAGGTCACGGTGATGTTTCGTGGTCGGGAAATCACGCTTTCAGACCGCGGCAGAGCCCTGTTGCAGCAAATTGCCACAGAGCTTGAAGAGGTCGCTGTCGTGGAGCAATATCCCAAGTTCGAAGGGCGGACGATGATGATGGTGCTGGCTCCCAGATCCCAGGGCGTGTAGACGGCTCAATGACGGATGGTGACACCGGCCTTCTGGCTCTGATCATGGCCCGCAGGAAAAGAAACAGACCATTTCAACAGTTGGCGTGAACGCATGTTTTTCGTTCACGCCATCGGTTTTTGAAATGCGGTTTCCGTCCGATTCAAAAATTCAGAATGATGATCAATTTTTTGTCCAAGGAGAGAAACGATGCCGAAAATTAAAACCAACCGGGCGGCCGCAAAACGGTTCAAGAAAACCGGGTCCGGACGATACACATTTTCAAAGTCTCACCACAGTCACATCCTGACCTCCAAGTCCCGGAAACGTAAGCGCTCCCTGAAGAAGATGCAGCTGATCAAAAAGAGCGATATGAGAGAAGTCCGACTCCTTTTGCCCAACGGGTGATCGACGGAAAATAAGAATTAATAAGGCAGGTTTCACCGATGACGGCATCTGACGACACGATTCGGATGCGGGTGGCACGGTGGCCCTGTTAGCAAGGAGATGAGATCATGCGAATTAAAAGAGGATTCAAAGCGAGAAGACGCCGTCAGAAAGTATTAAAGCTGGCCAAAGGATTTCGCGGCGGGCACAGCAAACTGTTTCGGACCGCTGCAGACACAGTAGACAAGGCCCTCAATTATGCCTATCGGGATCGAAAACAGAGAAAACGCCAGTTCCGTCGGCTGTGGATTGCCCGTATCAATGCAGCGGCACGGATGAACGACCTTTCTTACAGCCGGTTCATCAGCGGTCTGAAAAAGGCCGACGTGAATCTTGATCGGAAAGTGCTTGCCGATCTTGCAATATCCGATCCCTCTGGATTTGCCCAGATTGCCGCTCTGGCGTCACAGCAGGGTTAAGCCGGGTTGACCTGTCGCGGCGAATTGCCGCACGCATCGGTATCCTCCCGCTGCCCCCCCCTTATCTGAACCGCGAAAACGACCGTATTCCTCGTCCCGCTCCGGCGGGACCGGGGGACGGCGACAATCCATAAAGACAGAGCGACGATCGTGGAAAATACACTAGAACGGATATATGCGGACGCCATGGAAGCGCTGGCATCGGCGGCCGATGTTGATGCGGTAAACGATCTTTCCATCCAGTACCTGGGTCGGAAGGGACGCATCACCCACTATTTGAGAAACATCTCCAGCCTTCCCGTCGAGGAGCGGCCCCAGGCAGGCAAACGGGCCAATGAGATTAAGCGTTCCCTGGAAGGTGAGTTCAAGAATGCGCTGACCCATCTGGCCAGCGTGTCCAAAACGGCAACGGACCGCATCGATGTTTCCCTGCCGGGTCGGGTGCCGGAAAAAGGATCACTTCACCCCATTACTCAGATCACCAACCGTATTTGCAGTATCTTTTCACAGATGGGCTTCGACGTGGTCGAAGGCCCGGAGGTGGAGACCGACTATTACAATTTTGAGGCCCTCAATATCCCCAGAAACCATCCTGCCCGGGATATGCAGGATACCTTTTATGTGTCGGACAATGTAGTGCTTCGGACCCACACTTCACCCACACAGCCACGGGTGATGGAAAAGCAGCCTCCGCCGGTTCGCATTATCGCTCCGGGCAAGGTGTACCGGTGCGATTCCGATTTGACCCATACACCCATGTTTCATCAGGTGGAAGGGCTGCTGGTGGATCGTCATGTCTCCTTTGCCGATCTCAAGGGAACCCTGACCGCGTTTATTCACCAGATGTTCGATGACCAGACCACATTGCGTTTTCGACCCAGCTTCTTTCCCTTCACCGAACCCAGCGCCGAAGTGGATATCCGATGCGTGATTTGCCGGGGGAAAGGCTGTCGTATCTGCTCTCAGACCGGATGGCTGGAGATCCTGGGGTCGGGCATGGTCCATCCGGCGGTGTTTGAAAATATCGGCTATGACACCAGTCGATACACCGGCTTTGCTTTCGGTATGGGTGTGGAGCGTATTGCCATGCTTAAATACGGCATCGATGATATTCGGCGCTATTTCGACAATGACTACCGATTCCTGAGTCAATTTTAACGGAGTGTTCCCCAACCCATGAAAATAAGTCTAAACTGGTTGAAAGAATATGTGCCCATCGATATGGCGGTTTCGGATCTCGCCGATGCGCTGACCATGGCAGGACTTGAAGTGGAGGCCGTTGAAGATCGCTATGCGCACTTGGAAACGGTGGTCGTCGGACAGGTGGTAGAGGTTCTGCCCCACCCCAACGCAGACCGGCTTAACCTGTGCCGGGTCGATGATGGTAGCGGCATCGTTCCGGTTGTTTGCGGGGCCCCCAATGTGACGGCGGGAGTCAGCGCCCCCCTGGCCCGTGTGGGAACACGGCTGCCCGACGGCACCTTGCTGGCCAAGACCGTCATTCGGGGCGAAACCTCCGAGGGTATGCTGTGCAGCGAGATTGAATTGGGTCTGGGGCTGGACGGTTCCGGTATTATGTTGCTGGAGGGGGATTTTCAGCCAGGCCTTTCCTTGAAATCGGCCCTGGATCTTTTCGACTACACTCTTGAGATCGGTTTAACGCCCAACCGGCCTGATTGCCTGAGTATGATGGGCGTGGCCCGTGAAATTGCCGCCATCCAGGGCATTAAGATGAATCCGCCGGTATTCAGCCTGCCCGATACCGAAGGGGACATCGGTGCTCTTGCCTCTGTGACCATCGAAGCGCCGGACCATTGTCCCCGGTATGCCGCCCGCCTGCTGGAAGGCATCACCGTGGCACCGTCTCCTTATTGGCTCCAGGACCGGCTGCGTTCAGTGGGGGTGCGGCCCATCAACAATCTTGTGGATGTAACCAATTTCGTGATGCTGGAGACCGGACAGCCTCTACACGCCTTCGATTTTGATCATCTGGCCGGCCATCGTATCGTGGTTCGAACGGCCGCCGATCAGGAACCGTTCACCACACTGGATCAAAAGGCGCGACGGCTTTCCGACCAGATGCTCATGATCTGCGACGGCGAAAAACCGGTGGCCGTCGGAGGTGTCATGGGCGGACTGAACTCGGAAATCGAAGACTCCACCACCCGTGTGCTGATTGAAAGTGCCTGCTTTGATCCGATAAGCATTCGCAAGACATCCAAAGCCCTTGGGCTCAATACCGATGCCTCCCACCGGTTTGAGCGGGGCGTGGACCCGGACGGCACCCTTTTCGCCCTGAACCGCGCTGCCGGTCTTATGGCCGAGTTGGGGCAGGGCCGGCTGGTTGATGGTGTTATCGATGAGGATTGCAGAAAATCGGGCCCGCTGACGCTCTCTTTGAGTGTGCGGGGCACCAATGACCTTTTAGGCACCGATTTGGACCGTGATCGTATGGCCTTCCTTCTGGAGAGCATTGAATTCACGGTTCAGGACAAGGGTGGGGAAGCGCTTGAGGTGCGGGTGCCTTCTTTTCGGGTGGACATCACCCGTCCCCAGGATCTTATGGAAGAAGTGGCCCGGCTTTCCGGATACAACCAGATTCCCACCACTTTTCCCGTGCTGCCGGCTCAAGGCACGACCCCCTCCTCAATGATGGTCAGGCGTAATCAGGTTAGGGATATTCTTTGTGGATTCGGATTTTCAGAGGCGGTCAACTACAGCTTCATCAGCGCTGATTCATCCGACCGGATTCAATTGGATGCCGATGATCCCCGGCGCCATCATATTGCCTTGCTCAATCCTATTTCCGAGGAGCAGTCGGTGATGCGGACCACCCTGGTCCCCGGCATTCTGGAAGCGGTCCAGCGCAATATTGCCCGGCAGCAGAACAGCCTGCGCCTGTTTGAAATCGGAAAGGTTTTTCTGCCCCAGTCGGAGGCACTCCTTCCTTTGGAAAAGGAGATGCTTGTTGGTATCTGGACCGGTCGACGTGCAAAAGCCGCTTGGCACACCCGGGAAACCGCCTGCGATTTTTTTGATATCAAGGGAACCGTGCAAGGATTGGCCCTTGCCCTGGGACTCACCTCACTGTCGTTTACGGCGGTGCCCGATGGCCAGTGTCGCTACACCCGAGCGGGTCACACGGCGCAGGTCTTGGAAGGCGGGCGGACGCTGGGAATCGTGGGAGAAGTGGATCCCGAGGTGATGAACACATACAACCTCAAGCAACCGGCGTTTATTTTCGAGCTGGACCTGGAGGCCATCGGCCGACTGGCATCCGATTCCAAGCAGATGACACCCATCCCCCGTTTCCCCTCCACGGCCCGGGATATCACTGTTATTGTCGATCAGACGATCGAATCCGGGGCTCTGCTGAATGCGGTGGCCCAATTTGGTGAAAAGCTGGTGGAGGACCTATACCTGTTTGACGTGTTTGCCGGAGATCCCATACCGGCGGGGAAAAAGAGTGTATCTTTCCGAGTCGTCTATCGGTCCGCCGAACGAACCCTGGAGGATGAAACCGTCAATGAGATTCATCACTATCTCACGCATCGCTTGATTACCGAATTTGGTGCAGCCTTGCCGGTCTGACCCACCTGGAGCCGCCGGCAGCGTTTCACCTAAATGGATGATTCCGATGAAAGAAAAGGCTTACGGCGCGGTCGAAATTCCCGACAAGTTTTACTTCAAGATCGGTGAAGTCAGTGATATCGCCGGTGTTGCGCCCTATGTGCTGCGGTTTTGGGAAACCGAATTCAAGCAGATCAAGCCCAAGCGCACCGATGCGGGGCAGCGTCTCTACCGCAAGCAGGATGTCGTGCTGGTGTTAAGAATTAAGCACCTGCTCTATCAAAGAAAATTCACCATCGAAGGTGCCCGGCAACATTTGAAGAAGAAACCCGGCACGGTACCGGAACCGCTGCCGGTTGCCAGAATACCGGATATTGCCGAGATCAGGGAGGAACTGATTCGTATCCGGGAATTGATCGACGACCACCGGCGCTAACTGCCTTCTGTGCGCCCGATTGGCCGATTGCTGCCCCGCCGTATGAAAAGTTCTGCTGCCGCAGTATATGGGGTAGATAGAAAGATATTGACATAACATCTATTTTGCCTTATCTAAGGTTCCTTGGTGAGCGGGCATAGCTCAGTTGGTAGAGTACAAGCTTCCCAAGCTTGGTGTCGCGAGTTCGAATCTCGTTGCCCGCTCCATTTCAAGTCCGTTTTCGTCCGTTCCGGGTGTGGCTGCTGGAACAAAGGCGGTTTTCCCGCACGACGTGGTTTTATGGACTGGTAAGTGAAGGTATCCATTATCGGTTTGAACATGGAAACGGGCTGTTCGCCCGTTTTTGTTTTTTTGTTCGGTGAGAATATGGCCAAGCGTACCGGAAAGCGAAAACAAGAAGGCAGGGCGTTGGCGGCGTTCCGTCAACCGGATCCGGAAGCCCTGAAGCGACAGCGGGAGTTTGTCGATTCGGTTACGCGTCTGGCCGAGCCCCTGTGTATTGACGAGGGCATGGAACTGGTTCATGTGGAGTACCAGCGCGAGCCGGGCGGATTGACATTGCGTCTTTATCTGGATAAGCCCGGGGGCGTGACCCTGGACGACTGCGTCAACATCAGTCGCCAGTTGGAAGACCTTCTGGATGTGCATACGCAAGATGCACCGCCGTATCGGCTGGAGGTATCATCGCCCGGACTTGACCGGCCGGTGGGAAAGCTCAATGATTATATTCGCTTTAAAGGCCATCGGGCGAAAATTCGACTCACCACTGCCATGCAAGGTCGTCAAAATTTTACCGGTGTACTGGCCGGGGTGATTGATGAAATGGTCCAATTGCAGGTGGATAACGAGACTGTCAGTCTGAATTTTAAGGATATTTCACGGGCGCGGCTGATCAATTTTAATGGAGAACGCTGATGTTTATAGCAGATATCAAACGTGTGGTGGAGCAGGTAAGCCGGGACAAGGGCATCGATGTGGAAATTCTGATCCGCGCCCTGGAAGAGGCGTTGCGGTCTGCTGCCAGAAAGAAATTCGGCAGCAAGGTCGACATTGAGGCGCAGTATAGTCCCGACACGGGTGAGATCGAGGTCTTCCAATTTAAAGAGGTGGTGGCGGAAGTGACCGAGCCGGACCTGCAGATCAGCCTGGCCGAGGGGCGCAAGCTCGACCCCGATTGTGAGGCTGGCGACAGCCTCGGCACAAAAATGGACACGTCGAGCTTCGGCCGGATTGCAGCACAATCCGCCAAACAGGTAATTATCCAGAAGATGAAGGATGCAGAGCGGGATGCGGTTTACTCCAGTTACATTGACCGCAAGGGTGAAGTGATCAACGGCATCGTCCAGCGGGTGGACCGCGGCAATATCATCGTCAACCTGGGAAATACCGAAGCCATACTCCCTACGCGAGAACAGATTCCCAGAGAAAATTACCGCCGGGGAGACCGGATCCGGGCCCTGATCTTCGATGTGCTCTATGACACCCGAGGCCCTCAAATCGTGCTTTCGCGAACCCACCCGGATCTGCTGATCAACCTGTTTAAAACCGAAGTGCCCGAGATCAGTGAAGGTATCGTGGAGGTCAAAGGAGCTGCGCGGGAGCCGGGAGTTCGGGCTAAGTTTGCCGTTTCTTCCAATGATTCAGACATCGACCCGGTGGGAGCCTGCGTGGGCATGAAGGGCAGCCGGGTGCAAAATGTGGTGCAGGAACTTCGGGGAGAGAAAATTGACATTATCACCTGGCACGTGGATGCGGCCAAATATGTATGCAACGCTCTGGCGCCTGCGGAAATTTCCAGGGTGATCATCGATGAAGAAAATAACGCCATGGAGGTCATCGTTCCCGATGAATTCCTCTCCGTTGCCATCGGTAAGAGAGGCCAGAACGTTCGTCTGGCCTCCAAGCTTACCGGGTGGCATCTGGACGTCAATTCAGAGTCCAAATACGATGAAATGATGAAGATCGGTTATGAGTCGCTGGTTAATATTCCCGGTGTTGGGAGCAGTCTGGCTGACGCCTTCTTCGAAAAGGGTATTTATTCAGCAGAAGAGCTGGCCGAATCCGCAGTTGAAGAGTTGATCGAAATCCGTGGCATTGGACAGGAAAAAGCCCTGGTATTAATAGAAAATGCGCGGCAGTACGCCATCGAGGCTGCCAAGGCGGCCGAATCCCGGCGCCTGGAGGAGGAATCTCGCGCCGCAGAGGGAGCGACCCGGGCAGATGAAGGAGACGATTCGGTGACAGCTGAAACGCCAGTGGATCAATCGAACGAGGCGGCGGTTTCCGGTGCCGAAGCCTTGGAAGAGGAGCAGTAGCAGATCAGGATGCGGACACGGCAACAGAGCGAAAACTGCTTATAACAAGATTTGGGGGGGAATGGATGGCAAAAATCAGAGTATATGAATTTGCCAGAGATCTTAACATGACGAACAGGGAACTCTTGGATAAGATCCGGGACCTTGATATTGACGTCAACAGCCATATGAGTTCTCTGGACGAAGATGTGGTGGCAAAGGTCAAATCGGCGCTTTTCGGCGAAAAGGACGATCAACTCGAGGAAAAACGGGTACGTCCCACCGTGATCCGGCGGCGCAAGGTTGTCTCACCCCCGGAACCGGAGACCCGCGAGGCCGGGTCCGCTGCGGTAATAGAACCGGAATCTCCTCCGGCTGAAAAGCAAGAAGCGGCTCCGGCAGCGGCTGAAGCGAAAACACCGCCGGAAAAGAAACCCTTGGTGAAAAAGCGCAAGCCGGCCCAATCCGCAAAAATCATTGCCAGGCCAAAAACCCAAACACCCGAGACACCGCCGGCATCCGCGGCGCCTGGGCCGGTGGACGTGATGCCTGCCGCCGATGCGACCGAACCGGAAGCTACCGGTTCACCGGAACCGGATGCCCCAATCACCGACGAAATAACACCGGTCACTGACGCGGCAGCCCCCCCTGCTGGCACGACCGATGGTGATCCGGCCGCCGATGAAGCCATCCCCGTGGCGCCGGCTGCCGAAGAACCTCCCAAATCTTCCGCGGCAAAGGCCAAAAAAGGCAAGAAAGAAACACCGGCCAAAATTATCAAACTGCCGACCAAACCTAAAGTTTCAGCGGCTCCCGTGACGCGCATCGCACCGATGGAACCGCCGTCCCTATCCCCTTCCCCGAAACCGGAAACCATCGATGCACCCGTTTCCGCCAAGGACAAGAAAAAGAAGGGCTGGCGTAAAAAAGTTGACGAAACCGATGATATCCGGTTTGCCAAAAAGAAAGGCGGCTTCCGTAAAAGAGAAATTGTTGAGGGAGCAGCCCTATACAGTGGTAAAATGCGTGGGCGGAAAGGCCGAAAGGGCAGCAAGTTGAGAGCCATGCCTGCCGGCCAGAAAACCCAGATTACTACTGCCAAGGCCATCAAACGGCGGGTGAAGGTTGATGAGACCATCGTACTGTCGGAACTGGCCAAACGCATGGGCATCAAGGCCAGTGAAATGATCGTCAAACTCATGGGGATGGGGGTGATGGCCACGGTGAACCAGACCATCGACTATGATACGGCGGTCCTGGTGGCCGGCGAATTCGATTATGAGGTGGAAAGGGCGTCTTTCGAAGAAGATGTCATTCTGAAGAAGGCCGAAGCGGACGATCCTTCCAAACTGGTCTCCAGACCTCCTGTCGTTACCATCATGGGCCACGTGGACCACGGCAAGACCTCACTGCTGGACGTGATCCGCAAAACCCGTGTGACCGAAGGCGAAGCGGGTGGTATTACCCAGCATATCGGCGCTTATCATGTTGAGACCGAAAAGGGTGTTATCGCTTTTCTGGATACTCCGGGCCATGAGGCTTTCTCAGCCATGCGTTCGCGCGGTGCCAAGGTGACCGACATCGTCGTGCTCGTGGTTGCCGCCGATGACGGCGTGATGCCCCAAACCGTCGAGGCGATCAATCACTCCAAGGCCTCCGGGGTGCCGATCATCGTGGCCATCAACAAAATGGATAAACCGGATGCCGATCCGGACCGGGTTCAGCGAGAACTCAGTGAACACGGCCTGATGTCGGAAGCCTGGGGCGGTGATGCAATTTTTGTCATGGTGTCGGCTAAAAAGAATACCGGGATAGATGAATTGCTTGAAATGATCCTGCTTCAGGCGGAAATACTGGAACTCAAGGCCAATCCGGACAAGCTGGCCAGCGGCCATGTGGTCGAGGCAAAACTGGATTCAGGGCGCGGGCCTGTGGCTACCGTCCTGGTGCAGGAGGGCACCCTCCGTGCAGGCGACTCCATTGTCTGCGGGATGCACTATGGAAAAATCCGCGTGCTCCAGGATGATTTGGGCCGCACGGTGGAATCTGCCGGCCCGTCCATGCCGGTGGAGATTGTGGGCCTTTCCGGCGTACCCATGGCCGGAGACGAACTGGTGGCACTGGCCGATGAGAAGGATGCGCGCCAGGTGAGTCAGCACCGCACCCAGAAACAGCGCTCCAAGGAACTGGCCAAGACGAATCGGCTGAGCCTGGAAGGGCTCTTCGAAAAGATGCAGAAGGGTGAAGTCAAGGACCTGAACCTGATCATCAAGGCGGACGTAGACGGCTCCATCGAAGCGTTGAGAGACTCCCTGGTCAAGCTTTCCAACGAAGAGGTGAGCATCAACGTGGTCCACGCGGCCACAGGCACCATCACCGAGTCGGATATTTCCCTGGCCGCAGTCTCGAATGCCATTATTATCGGGTTCAACGTCCGGCCCAACGTCAAAGTGCAGGAACTGGCCGCTGAAGAGAACGTGGATATGCGCTTCCACAATGTCATCTACAATGTCATCAAAGAGGTCAAGGATGCCATCGTGGGCATGATGGAGTCCACCTTCGAGGAGCGGGTGCTTGGCCGCGCCGAAGTTCGCCAGACCTTCCATGTGCCCAAGATCGGTACCATTGCCGGCTGTTATGTGACCGACGGCAAGATCCAACGGGGACAGCTCATGCGGCTGGTCCGGGACGGCATTATCACCTACGAAGGCAAAAACAACAGCTTGCGCCGGTTCAAGGATGATGTGAAAGAAGTCCAGACCGGCTATGAATGCGGCATCGGCATTGAAAATTTCAATGATATCAAGGTCGGTGACGTGATCGAGAGCTACTATATGGAAGAGATCCGGCCGGAAGTGGAGTGATGAACCACAATGGTTGTAGGCGTCGGATACATTGCTTTCAGGATTCATCAGTGCAACTCCCTGAAGGAAAAACGCAAGGTTGTCAAGGCTATCGTTGCCCGCATTCGAAACCACTTTAATGCCTCGGTGGCCGAGGTGGCGGACAATGACATCTACCAGCGGGCGGTCATTGGTGTCAGTCTGGTTGGCAGCGACCGCCGCCTGATCAATGCAAAACTGGATAAACTGTTTAATTTTGCCGAAGACCTGGGGCTTGCGGAAATGATTGACACCCAGCTGGAAATCATCTCCCTGTGACCGGCAACCCAACGGTGTCTTGCCGGCAAATGACGATTCGGTGACCGGATCGAATGTGAGACCAACGTGGCAGCCAAATCATTCAATCGAGCGGAAAGAGTCGGCGGACAGGTTCAGAAAGTACTGGCCGGCTTGATCCGAAAGGGCATCAACGACCCCCGGCTGGCCCTGGCCACCATTTCCGGGGTGACCATGAGCCGCGACCTGCGGATCGCCAAGGTTTACTTTACCGCTCCAGGTGGTGCCCAAGATGAACAGAATCTCCTGGCGGGGTTTGAGAGTGCCAAGGGGTTTATCAAGCGGGAACTGGCCAGAGAACTTGGGCTTCGATACATGCCGGACTTGAAATTTTTTTACGATGCATCGTTTGACTATGGGGCCCACATCAACCGGGTCCTGAAATCCCTTCAAACCAATGATGAAAAAAATAATCCAACAACTGACGACCAGTAGCCGCGTTCTGGTGGCATCCCACGCCAAGCCGGACGGCGATGCCATCGGCTCCCTGCTGGCCATGGGTATTGCACTGGAACGGATAGGGTGCGAGGTGACGCGCTACAATGAGAGCGCCATCCCCGCCGTATACCGGTTTCTTCCTTTGGTGGACACCATACAGAGAGAACTGACGGATGTGGCTGGCTTCGATACGGCGGTGATACTGGACTGCGGGGGCCTTGACCGTGTTGGATCGGCAGTTGATGCCATCACCACCATACCGACCATTGTTAATATCGATCATCACACGACCAATACTCGATTCGGGCAGTACCATCTGGTGGATGTGAATGCCTGCGCCACGTCAGAAATTATCTATCGGTTGATTCACGCCATGGGTCTGGAATTAAATGTTGAGATGGCCACGGCGATTTACACCGGCATTCTGACGGATACAGGTTCATTCCGGTTCTCCAACACCAACCGCGCGGCATTTTCCATCTGCGAGGCCATGGTGGCTATTGGCGTGAACCCGTCCGCAGTGGCCCGGCATGTATACGGCACCTATTCCCTGGGACGGATCAAACTGCTCAACCTGGCGCTGGATTCCATCGAGATATCCAGCAACGGGCACATCTCCATCATGACGGTTACCCGGGAGATGCTGTCAGACACCGGTACCCAGCCCGAAGATGCGGATGGCCTGATCAACTACGCCCGGCGGATTCAGGATGTGAAGGTCGCCGCCCTTATCCATGAGCTGGAAAATGGAAATAACGTGTCGAGGGGCCGAAAACGATTCCACGTGAGTCTTCGTTCGGACGGCAGCGTGGATGTTGCCCGCATTGCATCGGATTTCGGTGGAGGAGGCCATGCCGGAGCCGCCGGATTTTCAGTGGAGTCCAGTCTGGCGGAATTAAAGAAGACGATCTACAGCCTGTCCGAAGGTTTTAGGGGCACATGCCACCTGAACTAAACGGAATTGTCGTGGTCGACAAACCCAAGGGGATTTCCTCCGCTGGTGTTGTCGCCCGGGTCAAGAGAATTTTCGGGGTTAATAAGGTCGGCCATACCGGGACGCTGGATCCCTTTGCTACCGGTGTCCTGATCTGTTGCATCAACCAGGCTACCCGGCTTTCCCAGTTTTTTCTCAAGGGTGACAAGGTTTACGAGGCGGAACTGGCCCTGGGTATAGTGACTGACACCCAGGATGCGACGGGAAAGGTCATTGAGCGGCATCCACTGGATGGCATATCTGAGGGACAGGTGCGGGAGATGGCGGCGCGGTTTGTGGGAACCATCACCCAGGTTCCCCCGATCTACTCGGCCCTGAAACACCAAGGGACACCGCTTTACAAATTGGCCCGCCGGGGAGCGCCCGTGGAAAAGCCGGCCCGGCCGGTACGGATTAACCACCTGGAGATTCTCGACGTGAGCCTGCCGGCGGTCCGGTTCTCGGTATCCTGTTCATCCGGCACCTATGTCCGCACGCTGTGTGCTGACATCGGTCGAAAACTGGGCTGTGGCGGGCATCTCAAAGCGCTTTGCCGAACAGCCAGTTGCGGTTTTTCCATCGATGCGGCCTTCAGCTTGGAGAAGCTGGCGGAATTCAGAGAGCAGGGGTGGTTGGGCGAAGCGGTGATCCCCATGAATGAAGCGTTGCCATTCATGCCTGCTGCGGTGGTTGATGATCTGCTGGCCAAAAGGATCCTCAATGGCACTAAGCTGTTGGAAGCAGACCTTCCGATTCCACCGCAGGTGACTGAACAAGGCGTATTTAAGGTGGTGGACCCAAACGGCCGTCTGATCGCCGTGCTGGCTGAATCGCCGGCAACGGCCAGCTATAATTATTGTTGTGTTTTTTCGGCGTAAAGGTGATAATAACAAGATTGTATAGTGATATTAACTGATTTTAGAAACCGTCGGTCATGATGCGGCCGCCCGGTTGAAACCCAGATGGAAAGCAAAACGTTAGTCAGTAACCATTTTAAGGAGGACGGAACATTGGCGTATACAGCGGAAACCAAAAAAGAACTCATTGAAAAATACAAACAGCACGACTCCGATACGGGTTCTCCGGAAGTCCAGATCGGTCTGCTTACCCATCGGATTTCCTATCTGACCGAGCATCTGAAAATACACAAAAAGGATCACCATTCCCGCCGGGGATTGCTGATGCTGGTTGGCAAGCGTCGCAGACTGCTCAATTACGTCAAGGGCAATGACGTTCAGCGCTACCGTTCTATTATCGAAACCCTTGGGCTGCGGCGCTAAGGTGATTCGACAACGGCAACGGACAGTTGCCGCACACCTGTTGCCGGTTTCAGCGGATGCGGCCACCAACAGTTTGGCTGTTGCCGAGGTGGATACGTCTATCTTGTGGCCCGGTGTTCGGCCACAAACCTGACCACCGGCAATCCTACAGGCAACGGTCGGTGTTTTATCCGCTGCCGGAATATTATCAGGAGAAAGAATTCTAATGGAATATACATTCAAAGCGGATGTCGGGGGCAAGTCTCTTAGCATCCAGGCAGGCAAGGTCGCCAAACAGGCATCCGGATCCGTCGTGGTTCAGTACGGCGATACGGTGGTTCTGGTAACGGCGGTTTCCGCCACTAACGAGAGAGATGTCGATTTCCTGCCCCTTTCCGTGGAATATCAGGAAAAAATCTATGCGGCCGGACGAATTCCGGGCAATTACTTTCGAAGGGAGATCGGACGTCCCAGCGAGAAGGAAACCCTTACCGCCCGTCTGATCGATCGCCCCATTCGACCGTTGTTTCCCAAGGAGTACCGTTTTGAGACCCAGGTTATTGCCACGGTGCTTTCCATGGATCAGGAGAATGATTCCGATATGCTGGCCATGGTGGGCGCATCGGCGGCGCTGGAAATTTCGGACATCCCCTTTGCCGGACCTATTGCCAGTGTCCGTGTGGGACGCATCGACGGTCAATTTGTGGCCAATCCCACCCTTCCCCAGATGGCGGAAAGCGATGTCAATATCATGATTGCCGGTTCCCGCACGGGTGTGGTCATGGTCGAAGGCGGCGGCGATGTGGTCAGTGAGGCGGACATGCTGGAGGCCATTTTCTTCGGCCACAAGGCCATTCAACCCATCATCGATATCCAGGAGCAGCTCAAAGCGAAAATCGGCAAGCCCAAGCGGATCTTTATCCCGCCGGAAAAAGATCCGGCTCTGGTGGATATGTTACGGGAAAAGGCCTCTGCACCCTTGCATGAGGCCCTGATCATCCCTGAGAAGATGAAGCGTTACGAGGCCGTGCGAACGGTCAAGTCGCAAATTGTCGAATCGTTGGGTGAGGAGATGGCGGATCGGCGCGAAGAGATCAGCGCCGTTCTTGGCGACCTCCAGAAGCAGATTTGCAGGGACATGATTCTCAAAGAGGGCCGTCGTATCGATAACCGGCGGTTCGACGAAATCAGACCCATCACCTGCGAAGTGGGTGTCCTGCCCCGGCCCCACGGCAGTGCCCTGTTCACTCGAGGCGAGACCCAGGTGCTCGGGATCCTGACCCTGGGTGCGGGTGGAGACGAGCAACGGGTGGAAACCCTCAGTGGCGAGGAGAACCGTCCCTTTATGCTTCACTACAACTTTCCTCCCTACTCGGTGGGGGAGGTCAAGCGGGTGGGGTCCCCCAGCCGGCGGGACATCGGCCATGGCGGCCTCTCCACACGTGCCATAGAACGGGTGCTTCCGGATAAAGAGGATTTTGACTATACGATTCGCATCGTTTCCGAAGTACTGGAGTCCAACGGTTCTTCATCCATGGGAACCGTCTGTTCCGGGATACTGGCGATGATGGACGGCGGCGTGCCGATCAAAGCGCCCGTGTCGGGCATTGCCATGGGACTGGTGAAAGAGGGTGACCAGGTGGTAATCCTTTCCGACATCCTGGGTGACGAAGATCATACCGGAGATATGGACTTCAAGGTGACCGGCACGGCCGAAGGCATCACAGCCCTTCAGATGGACATCAAGATTCACGAACTTTCCCGGGATATCATGGAACGTGCGCTGGATCAGGCGAAGGCGGGCCGGCTGCACATACTGGACAAGATGCTCCAGGCATTAGCCGCTCCCCGCGAGGAAATTTCTCCCTTTGCGCCGAAAATTATCTCGATCAAGATCAACCCGGACAAAATTCGTGACATCATCGGCCCCGGAGGCAAGGTGATCCGGGCCATTCAGAGCGAAACCAACACCAAGATCGAGATCGATGACAGCGGTCTGGTGAAGATTGCCGCCACATCGGCCGAAGATGGCGAGGCCGCCCGGCTGCAAGTGGAGACGCTGACCATGGAGCCTGAAGTGGGTGCCGTGTACGAGGGGAAAGTGGTCAAGACCACCGATTTCGGGGCTTTTGTCCAGATTGTTCCCGGCACCGATGGACTGGTTCACATCAGCCAGCTGGCCAACCACCGGGTTGGCAAGGTGACCGACGTGGTCAAAGAGGGGGATACCTTGAAAGTCAAAGTCCTTGAAATCTCCAAGGACGGTAAGATCCGACTCAGTCACAAGGCCGTTCTGGAAGATGAGCGTGAATCCGACGGTCAATAAAACCATCCTGGATAACGGGGTCCGCATCGTTTCCATGACCATGCCCCACGTGCGCTCCGTTTCCATGGGGGTCTGGGTTCATGTGGGAGCCCGTGACGAATCCGATGCCGAGAGCGGTCTGTCTCATTTCATCGAGCACATGATCTTCAAGGGCACGGTTCGGCGCAACGCTTTTCAGATCGCCAAGGAATTTGATGCCATCGGCGGTCAGACCAACGCTTTCACCTCCATGGAGCATACCTGCTACCATGCGCGGGTGCTGGATACCCAACTGGAAACCATGGTGGATATCCTCTCCGACATTTTCCTGAATTCGGTTTTCGATGAAAGAGAAGTCGCGCGGGAACGGCCGGTAATTGTCCAGGAGATCGGCATGATCGAGGACAGCCCCGAGGAGTGGGTCCACACCATGATGGGACCCGCTTTCTGGGGCGGCCATCCGCTGGGACGTTCCATCCTCGGCTCCCGGGAAAACATTCTGGGGTTTGACAGCCAGACCATCAAGGCGTTTTTCAAGCGGCTCTACCAGCCCGACCGGATTATTGTCGCCGTTGCCGGCAATGTGGATCATGATCGGTTTGTGGAAAAGGTGGGGCCTGTTTTTTCCACTATCGCTGCCGGCAACGGGTTTGCACCCCGGCATGTGCCGGCAACCGGGTGCGGCATCATCCGGAAGCATCGGGATCTTGAACAGTCACATATCTGCCTGGGTATGAACGGGGTGTCGGTGGACGATCCCCGCCGATTTGCCGCATCCCTGGTCAACACCATTTTCGGGGGAAACATGAGTTCCCGACTTTTTCAGATTATTCGTGAAGAGCGGGGGCTGGCCTATTCCATCTACTCTTTTTTAACATCTTTTGCCGATACCGGAATGTTCGGTGTCTACACAGCGGTGGCCCCCACCGACCTCGATGCCAGCGTCGATTTGATCATGGACCAGTTCCGCAGGCTGAAACGGGAGCCCGTCCCTGACGATGTGTTAAGGGATGCCAAGGAGTTCACCAAGGGCAACCTTCTCATGGCAGCGGAAAGTCCGGACAATCAGATGGTCCGATTGGCCCAGAACGAATACTGCTTCGGGGGGGTCATTCCCATAGATTCGGTGATCGACAACATCGATGCCGTTACGGCTTCCGACCTGCTTTCACTGGCCGAAGATCTGTGGGACAGCGGCGATGCGGCCCTGACCATGCTGGGGCCTGGTGTTGACCGGACCGACCTTTCCGGAAGACTGGCTCTGTAGCGGCTCCGAAACGCCGGGAGACAACGACAGCCTGTTTTTAACCGAACCTGAACAACTGCCTGCGAATATCTCCTATGCACGCTTTACCATCCATCGATTTCCTCAGGCTGGACCCTGATAAAAATCAGGATATTCCGCTGCCCCGTTACATGACCGCCCAGAGCTCCGGCATGGACATCTGTGCCGCCCTGGACCATGATCTGGTGCTGGCGCCTGGTCGCATCAGCCTGGTACCCACCGGGTTTGCCATGGCCCTTCCCAACGGATTCGAAGCCCAGATCAGACCCCGCAGCGGATTAGCGGTCAAACACGGCATCAGTATCATCAATGCGCCGGGAACAATCGACGCCGACTACCGGGGAGAAGTGAAGATCGCCCTGATCAACCTGGGACAGGAACCGGTGACACTCAAACGGGGTGACCGCATCGCCCAGATGGTTATCCAGCAGGTCTGTCAGGCCCGGATCAATGTCGTTAAACAACTCGATGATACCGACCGCAGCGTCGGCGGCTTTGGGCACACGGGTCGATGAAAAAGTCAGATTCGTCTGAATCCGGGGTATCGGCCGAAGGCAATGGCCGCCGTCTGTCGGTCAGTGTTCTGGCCAGCGGCAGCCGGGGAAACGCTACCTACATCTCCGATGGCCGAACCGCCATTTTAATCGATGCCGGTCTGTCCGGGATAGAGATTCAACGGCGGATGGCCTCTAAAGGCCTGGATTCCAACAACCTGGATGCCATCCTCGTTTCCCACGAGCACGCCGATCACATCCATGGCGTGGGGGTCCTCTCCCGGCGTTTTGGCCTGACGGTCTACATCAATGAGGGAACCCGGCAGGCATCGGGAAAAGCGTTGGGCAAACTACCCGGGGTCGTTCCATTCTCATGCGGGCGCGCTTTTGCCATAGGCAGTCTGCACATCCACCCTTTTTCCATTTCACACGACGCCGAAGACCCGGCAGGCTTTACCATTTCTGGCAATGGTGCCAAAGTGGGCGTGGCCACCGATCTGGGAGTCGCCAGCGGGGTGGTGAAAACCCACCTGACGGCCTGTGACATTCTTATCCTTGAAGCCAACCATGATCCCCAGATGTTGATCGACGGACCCTACCCGTGGCCTCTGAAACAACGCATCCGTGGTCGAAGCGGCCATCTTTCGAATGACGACACCGCCCTGCTCTTGGAATCGCTCCGGCATGACCGGTTGGCCCATGTGATCCTGGCCCACTTGAGTGAGGAGAACAATACGCCGGAAAAAGCCAGACGGGCGATAAAGACCGCGCTTAACGGTGCCAGCGTCAAACTCCATGTGGCCTCCCAAGCGGAAGGCAGCGGTGTCCTGACCCTCAGTTAACGCCCTCAACTAAAAGATCTTCGTCCGATTCTGCCGACAGGTGCTTCACTTTGTCAGGCTGTCAAAACCACTTGATACCGTCAGATTTTGGGTTGGGATCTGGCTGTTGATGAACTCGATAAAGGTCTGGCATAAAGGGGAGATGCTTCGGTGCCGATGGTGGGTGAGGTAAAAGGCCCGCTTGAGATTCAGGCCATCAATGGTCAATGTTTTCAGATTGCCCGCCGCCACATCGTCGGACACCGCGATAGCCGAAAGAATCGATACCCCCATGCGGTTTTTGATCGCCTGGCGGATCGCTTCGGTGCTGCCGATACGGGCCACCACCTTCAAATCATTGATGTTCAACCCCCCTTCGGAAAAACTGGTCTGGATGGATTTGAGGGTCCCCGATCCGTGCTCGCGGATGATAAAGGGCTCGGTGAACAGCTGTTTTGTGGTGACCCGCTTTTTCCCGGACCACCGGTGATCGCTCGGCACCACCAGGCACATTTCATCGTCCACCAAATGAGTCTGCAAAATGCTTGGATTGGTGGAAACGGCCCCCACCACACCCAGTTCCAGATCGCCGGATAGAATCGCCTCAATGATCTGACGGGTGTCGGCAATGGTGAGGCTGACGTTAACTTCCGGAAAGCGCCTGGTAAAGGCGCCGATGATCGCCGGCAGCACAAAGGCGCCGGGGATCGTGCTCCCTCCCAGATTCAGGCTGCCCTTGACCTTTCCCTTGAACTCGGCCATGGCGCTTTCGGCTTCCTCGCGCAAGGTGATCATCCGTTTGGCGTAGCGGTAAAGCAGGCGTCCGGCCTTCGTGGGCAGGGCCTCCTTGGCCAGGCGGTCGATCAGCCGGCAATCCAAGTGATCTTCCAGATCCTTGATGTGGCTGGAGACGGTGGGCTGGGAGAGGTGCACCGCCCGGCCCGCCCGCGAAAAGCTCTTGAGGTCCACCACCTTGCAGAAAATTTGAAGCTGCCACAGGTCCATGGCTTAAAAACCGAATTTAGCTTTGATTCGTTGATTGACTCCGGGGGGCACCATGTCCGAGACGTCGCCCCCAAATCGGGCGGCTTCTTTGATGATGGATGAACTGGTAAAGATCCAGCGCAGGCCGGTCATGAGGAATACCGTCTCAACTTCCCGGTTGAGCTTTCTGTTCATCAGCGCCAGCTGGAACTCATACTCGAAATCGGAAACGGCGCGCATTCCCCGCAGAACGGCGTTTGCTCTCCGCTTCTGGGCATAGTCCACCAGCAGGCCGTCGAAGGTGTCAAACTCGATATGGTCGATGCCTGACATGGATTCATTCAGCATTTCCAGGCGCTCCTCCACGGTAAACAGGGAGTGCTTGCCGGGATTGAGCAGAATGGCGATGATGATCCGGTCGAACAGCTTCAAGCCGCGTCTGGCGATGTCGATGTGTCCATTCGTGACAGGATCGAAGGATCCGGGATAGATGGCGATACGTTGCATGAAGACTCCCAGCGGTTGAAAACAGCAAAGGGGACCGAACGCTTGTCGGGGACGGTCTATAGCATGGTATCCATAAAAGAAACAAGGGTTTTCCCGAATCGACGCTGGTCTTTAAGGAGCAGCTTGCCCAAGGGGTGGACGATGGGTTCCCGGCTGCTGTGCTCGATGACCACACGGGCGCCGGCGGTCAGCGCCCCGCATGATAAAAGGCCGGCCAACGTCGGTTCCACGGCATTGATTTCGTAGGGGGGATCCATGAAGACCAGGTCGAAGGCATCTCTTTCCGGGATCAGGCAGTTGAGGTTCTTCAGGATATTCCAGTGGATCACGCGGGTGCGATCTTCCAGTCCCAGTTCCCGGATATTGTACCGGATGGCGGAAAGGGCGGCCTTTGCCTGATCCACGAAGACGGCTGAGGCAGCACCACGGCTCAGCGCTTCGATACCCAGGGCTCCGGTACCGGCAAACAGATCCAGCACGCGTTTGGCCTGAAGGCTGCCGCCCAGGATATTGAACACGGACTCTTTGATCCGGTCGGCAGTCGGTCGGGTGGCCATGCCGGCGGGAGCCCTCAGCCGTCGGCCTTTAAACGTCCCGCTGATGACTCTCATCCTTTGTTTGCCGTTATCAACGACTTGATATATTTTGGTTTGACACCGATGGCTTTTGCGGTCTTGCCCACATCATTGTCGTGGGCGGCCAGTTTTTTGCGGACGTATTCGGCTTCAAAGGCGATGCGGGCCTGTTCCATGCCATCAATGGAAAAGAGTTCATTCACTGCGGTTTTCTGGTCGGTGAGGTTGGCGGGAAGATCCCTGACGGTGATGGTGTCTTTTTGAACCATGATGGCCAATCGTTCGATGAGGTTTTTCAGTTCCCGGACATTGCCCGGCCAGGTGTATTTCGTTAGAATCTCCAACGCATCGGAGGATAAGGTCTTGCGCTTTTCCCGGTTGCTGGCGGCGGCCTCGGCCAGGAAAATGTCCGCCAGGGCAGGGATGTCTTTGGCCCGATCCCGCAAGGGCGGGACCTCGATGGGGACCACGTTGAGACGATAATACAGATCTTCCCTGAAACTTCCGTTTTCGATCTCCGCCTCCAAATCCTTGTTGGTAGCCGCGATCACCCTCACATCCGTTGTCAAAACCCGGCCACCGCCTACCCGCTGAAATTTTTTCTCATCGAGGACCCGCAGGATTTTGGCCTGTGTGACCAGGCTCATATCGCCGATCTCGTCCAGAAAAATGGTACCGGTGTTGGCCATCTCGAACTTGCCCCGTTTTTTGGTGCTGGAGCCGGAAACAGCCCCTTTTTCATGGCCGAACAGTTCACTCTCGATGAGTGTTTCGGGAATCGCGGCACAGTTGACATCGATCATCGGGGATTCGGCCCGCGGGCTCAACTGGTGGATGGTTCTTGCCACCAGTTCTTTGCCGGTGCCGTTCTCCCCTTTAATGAGCACCCAGGATTCGGTGGGGGCAACGGTGGCGATCTGCATCTTCAGCGCCTGCACCGGTGAACTGACGCCACTGATGGAGTGTTTTTCGATGGTTTTTTTCCGCAGGAAGCGGTTCTCTTCCTCCAGGCGGCGGAAATTGAGGGCGTTGTTGATGGCTACAATGACTTTGTCGATATTCAGGGGCTTTTCGATGAGGTCGAAGGCTCCCAGTTTGGTGGCTTTGACGGCGGTTTCCACATTGCCATGACCGGTGATGATGATCACCGGCAGGGCGGCATTGTTTTTTTTGATTTCTTTGAGCGTTTCAATACCGTCGATTCCTGGCATCCAGATGTCCAGCAGGACCAGGTCCGGTGCTTCGGCATCGATAACCTTCAGGGCTTCATAGCCATTGTTGGCGGTGATGACCTCAAACCCTTCGTCGGTGAGCAGGCCGCTGAGGGACTGAAGAATCGAGGGCTCGTCGTCGACAATCAATAGGGAGGGGAACATAAGGGGTCTCCTTTCTCAAGAAACGATTTCAAACCGGCAGTTCGATAACAAATTTCGCCCCCTTCGGCAGATTGTCCTGCACTCGTATCATACCGTTGTGGTCGGTGACAATGGAGTTGACGATGGTCAGGCCCAGGCCCATGCCAGCCTTTTTGGTCGAAAAGTTGGGCTCGAACAGCCGGATTTTGTCCCTGTCGGCGATGCCGGTGCCGTCGTCGGCCACTTCTAAGCGGACCAGCTTCAAAATGGGATCGTAGGCAGCCGTGATGGCAATGCGGCCCTGGTTACGAACGGCGGCCACCGCGTTGTCAACCAGGTTGATCATGGCTTGCTTGAACTGCTGACGGTCAAGGTTCATCTGGGGTATGTCTTTGCTGATCAGGACATCGAAGACGATATCCGGGTGGCCTTCCCTGTAAAGGGAGACGGTCTCTTCAATGATGGGGGGCAGCTGGCAGGCCTTGGGGTCGGCCGTGGGAAAGCGGGCAAACGTGGAGAACTCATTGACCAGGTTGCGAATCAGTTCGACGTGGTCGATGATCATGCGGGTGCACTCGTCGAACACCGGTTCGTTGATACGCTCTGAATAACGCCGTTTAAGGCGCTGGGCTGACAGGCTGATGGGGGTGAGCGGGTTTTTAACCTCATGGGCGATGCGCCGGGCCACCTCCCGCCAGGCGGCCATGCGCTGGGCTTTTTCCAGTTCCGTCAGGTCATCGAACACCATGACGATGCCCATGGGGCGTCCCTGTTCATCCTTCAAGGCGTTGACATATACGAGAAATGTACGCGGTTGTTGGTTTACGGAGACCCGCAGCGGAATTTCCAGGGTCTGGTCGCGCACCGAAGTGACCCGTTCCATGATGTCTTCGGCAAATTGAAGGTGTTCGGTGATCAGCAAATCTTTATAATGCTTGTCCAAAACCTTTCCGGCGTCAAGGCTGAGCATCCGTTCCGCTGATTTGTTGAAGGTGGTAATGATGCCGTCGGCATCCAGGGTGATGACACCGGCGGACACATTTTTCAACACGATTTCCATATATTGCCGCCGTTCCTCGATTTCCTGGTTTTGTTCGGTGAGTTTGCGGGCGGACAATTCCAGCTGCTGGCGACCGGAGCGCAGGTCCTTCGTCATCTTGTTGAAGGCATCCACGAGACTGCCGATTTCATCGTCTGCCGCATTGCTGTCGATGGTGACAGTGAGGTCTCCCTCGGCCACCCGCCGCGTGCCGGCAGCCAGATCCATGATGGGAATGGTGATGGTTTTGGCCAGGTAGAAGCCAAACCACACGGCGCAGAAGATGACGAGCAGGGCTACAATGGACAGGGTAATATAGTAGGTGATCTGGATAGGTTTTTTCAGCAGCTTGATCTGCTGGTATTCGTCGATCCCCCGGGAGATGGATTCCATGTTTTCCGCCAGATCCGGTGGAATAAAGAGCCCCAGCACCACATAGGCGGAGGCCGTTTCAGGGGCCACCCCAAAGGGTACCGTTCCAATCGTTCGCAGCAGTTCGCCGTCGCTTAACGTTCCGGTGAGGGTGCGCACCTCCTTTTCACCGGTGTCCTTGACAAAGGCACCGGGGGGGGCGGTCTCAAGGGCAACATTTTCCAGGTCTTGCCCCAGGGCATAGGTGAGGCGGTTGTAATTCGCCGAATAGACCTCCACCGTGTCGAGGTCGAACTCACGCTGAACCACCTGGATGTAATGAGTGAGTTCTTTGAGCTTGTCCGGTTCGGTCATGGTTTTCCGCTGGATTTGATAGGAGATCCGTTCCAGGAAAAAACGCTGGCGGATTTCGTTTTCACGATAGAACTGCTGGCCCACCAGAAGGGATTTTTCCAACGCTTGCTCAACGGGAACGGTGAACCAGAATTCGATGCTGTTGGTGATAAAATTGATGGAAAAGAAAAAGAGGATGATGGTGGGCAGCAGGGACAGGGCCACAAAGGCCATGACCAGTCGGGTCCGCAGCCGGGCACCCATGACTTTTCGGCGCCTGGCGTAGAGTAGCTTCACCAGGTTCCGAAATACGAGAAAGATCAGCAGGATCAACAGCAGCATATTGATGTTGATCAGAATGAACATCAATATGGTGTTGGAAACCGGGATATCTGCACCGAAAGTGATCACCCGGTTTTCCACAAGGGTGAGCACGGCCACTACCATGATGATGACGACGCTGAGCACCGCCTCCCGTTTCCGGCGTTTGCGTTCTTCTTCCGAGAGGACCGGTTTTTGCGTAGGGCTGGTTTTGCCGAAAATCATGAGGGCATGTGGGGAAAACGGTTAATAGATAAAATCGATGGTATACCAGTCGGTTTCAAAATCCCAGAGGGAGAGAAAAAATAGGACGTAGTGCAGATAATAGGGCAACGTCACCCGGCTGAGTTTTGCCTTTGCCTGGATCTGGTATTGTTTGCCCCTTTCAAGCATTCCCAGCGGGATCACCTTGAGGCTGTCGATCTCGGTCATGAGCTTTTTCGCCGCATCGAAGGATTGAAGGATTACCGGGCTGTTGCTGTCCCATGAGCGGGATACGGCATATTCTTTTTTAAGGCTGTTGTATTTGATGGTGTGGGTGATGGTCAGATCCGCCATCTCTTTGTCTAACCACATGCTTCGGGTCCGGTAAAGATTGACGAAAAATGTGAATGATGCCGGCACTCCATTCTTTACCGCATCCTCCATTTTGGGGGTAAAGGCACCATCCACCGACAGGTACACCAACAGATCGTCCCTGGTGTTGGTGACGATAATGTTGGTGAGCGTGGCATCTTTCGCCATGGCTGCCCCATTGACCGACAAAAGAAGGACAACCAACACAAAAAACCCTGTAACTCGTTGGCCGGATCGGTTCATGGAAGTGTCGCTGGATTCTGGAGGTTGACTAAATAGAAGAAAACAATACAAAAAAAACCATATCGGAACTGTCGAAAAATGGCAAGGTGTTTTGCGGCGGGTGCCCGGAGGCGGGACGGGTTCATGCCGGATGGGTTGCCATGGTACAGGTTTCCCAGGAGCCTTTTTCCTTGAAGAACTTCTCCAGAAAGGCATGGTTGAAAGCATGACCGGATCTGTTGGCGATCACATGTCCCATGATGGGCATGCCGATAAGGGAAAAATCGCCGATGCAGTCAAGCAATTTATGGCGAACGAACTCGTCCGGATAGCGCAATCCTCCTTCGTTGAGCACCCGATTGCCGTCGATTACCACGGCATTGTCCAATGAGCCGCCCCGGGCCAGACCATAGCGCTTCATCATTTCCACCTCATGGAGAAAACCGAAAGTCCGGGCGGCACAGATTTCTTTCTCGAAGGTCTCCCGGCCGATGACAAAATCACAGGTCTGGGTGCCGATGAGCGGGTGATCGTAGGCGATGGTGCAGGTAATCCTGAATTCGTCGGCCGGATAAACAGTGACGGACTTCTCGTTTTCAGACAGGGAAATGGGCTCGTTCACTTTAAAATAGTATTTGCGACCTTCCTGTCGAAGGGTTCCCGCTGATTTGATCAGTTGGGTAAAGGGGCCGGCGCTGCCGTCCATGATGGGCAATTCATAGGCGTCCACTTCGACAATGGCGTTGTCAATGGACATGCCGGCGAATCCGGCCATCAAATGCTCAACCGTGGAGACTATGCAGCCCTCGGCGCCGATGACGGTGGCCAGACTGGTGTCCACGACGTTATTGAAATGGGCGGCGACCCCGGGGTGGCCGGGAAGATCGCTGCGGACGAAACGAATACCGTGATTGACCGGTGCAGGCTTGATGGTGAGGCTGACGGTTTTTCCCGAATGGACACCGACACCGGAACAGCTTGCCGGCGTGTTGATGGTTTGCTGGTGGTGTTTCATTTCACCGATCTTAATCACCCGCTTTTCTTTTGACAACATTTAATTGTGGTTCCGACAGAATTTGATTCTTTTACAAAACCGTTGTTCTTGGTTGCCTGGCTTGATATACATTTTTCTTCGCGGGTTTCGTACGAAGTAATCAATTATTCCAAAGGGAGGTGGGATTTGCTGGCCAGGGTCTTGAGCAGTGCCGTGATCGGTATCGATGCCTATCTGGTGGAAGTTGAAGTGGATATCGCCCAGGGGCTGCCGACCTTCACGACGGTGGGGCTGCCGGAAGCGGCGGTCAAAGAGAGCCGGGAACGGGTTAAATCTGCAATCACGAATTCAGGATACACGTTTCCGGCGGATCGGATCACCGTCAACCTGGCCCCTGCCAACATTAAAAAGGAGGGGACAGGCTTCGACCTGCCCATGGCCTTGGGGATTCTGGCCGCCACCGGCATCCTTTCCGAAAAAGCTGTTTCCGGTTACCTGTTTTTGGGAGAGCTGTCCCTGGACGGCCGCGTCAAGCCGGTTAACGGCTCCCTGCCCATGGCCATCGCGGCTCAGAAAGCGGGATACCGTGGCATTGTGGTTCCCGCTGATAACGGCAAGGAAGCATCCGTGGTGTCGAATCTCTCGGTTTATCCGGTGCGCACCCTGGGCCAGGTCGTGGATTTCCTCAGAGGGTTCACGTCTATCCTTCCGGTAAAGATTGACCTGCGAGCCGTTTTTGACAGCCCAGATCGTATGGGGACCGATTTTGCCGAAGTGATGGGCCAGGAGCATGCCAAGCGAGCTTTGGAAATTTCTGCGGCCGGGGGCCACAATGTGCTGATGGTGGGCCCTCCCGGCTCGGGCAAGACCATGTTGGCCCGGCGGATTCCCACGATTCTGCCGCCATTGTCATTTGAAGAGGCCATCGAAACCACCAAAATTTTCAGTGTCGTTGGAATGTTGAACCGTGAACAGCCGCTGGTCACCCGGCGTCCTTTCCGGTCCCCTCATCATACCATCTCGGATGCGGGCCTCATCGGCGGTGGCCACATCCCCAGGCCCGGCGAAGTGAGCCTGGCCCACAATGGGGTTCTATTCCTTGACGAATTGCCCGAATACAAGAAGAATGTGCTGGAGGTCCTGCGCCAGCCGCTGGAGGACCTTCAGGTGACCATCTCCCGGGCGGCTTCCACCCTGACCTATCCATCCAGCTTCATGCTCATCGCCGCCATGAACCCCTGTCCGTGCGGCTATTTTGCCGACCCGCGCCACGCCTGCCGGTGCACGGCCCACCAGATCCACCGCTATCGCTCCAAAATTTCCGGGCCGCTGCTGGATCGCATTGACATCCATGTGGAGGTGCCTGCCGTTCCTTACAAAGAGCTGATGGTGGGTGTGCATTCCGAGCCATCCGATGTTATCCGGGAGCGAGTGGTGGCGGCGCGCCGGATCCAGATCCAGCGGTTCAAACGCACCAAGATTTACAGCAACGCCCAGATGGCCAGCCGGCATATCCGTGCCCACTGCCGCATCGGTGATGATGCCACCCGCCTCCTGGAATCGGCGATCGACCGCCTGGGTCTGTCGGCCAGGGCCTACAACCGAATATTAAAGATTTCCCGGACGATTGCCGATCTGGATGCCAAGGCCGACATCCGGCTCCATCATATTACTGAGGCCATCCAATACCGGAGTCTGGATCGCAACCGGCATAATCTCTAATTCTTGACCCCGTTGGGATAATGAGGCAATAATTGAAGCCATCTTCGGGATCACCCTTATTGTGGAGTCTCCACCATGCGGACCAAGGCACTGACATCGCTGCTGCTCTCTGTTTTTTTTCTTTGTGGACCACTGATTCATACCGTCATGCCGGCATCCCCGGGTTTTGGTTCAGGGAACGCCCCTGATATACTCCGGTTCGGGATCCATGTGAGTGAAATGGGCAATTTGGATCCGCATTTTGCCGCCGGTTCGCAGGATCGGGCCCTGGCGGACCTGGTGTTCAATGGACTGCTGCGTTACCAGCCGGGAAACGCGCCAAAAATTGAACCCGATCTGGCCGAACAGATCCCCGGGTTTGAAATGATCGGCGGCCAGCAGGTGTGGACCGTCAAGCTTCGAAAAGGGGTTTTGTTTCATCCCGGTCCGCAAACCGCGGCCTACGAGTTGACCGCCGAAGATGTGGTTTTTTCCCTTCAAAAATCAGCCCGTCGCGAATTTTGCGCATATGCCGGGGAATATGAGGGAATGACCGTCGTCCCGGTGGATCGATATACGGTCCGCATTACCGTAGCTAAACCCGCTTCATCCATTCTTTTCCTGCCGAAGCTGACCAATTATGCCGGCGGTTTTATCGTCAGCAAGCGGGCCGTTGAAATCATGGGGTATGATCGGTTCAAGCGGCATCCGGTGGGAACCGGCCCATTCATGTTCAGCCACTACCGAACGGGTGAAAAATTGGTCTTGAAGGCCCATGAAACCTATTTTCGCGGCCGACCGCAGCTCGACGGGGTCGAGTTTCATTTCATGCCTGAAATCGACCGGCGTGAAGCGGCGATAAAAGCAGGGGAACTGGATGTGATCATGGGCTCCGGCGAGAAGGGGTGGCTCGAAAAGATGGCCCGCGAACCCGGAATAACGGTCGATACCCATGGTGTCGGAGAGGTGGCCACCATCTATCTCAACACCAAGATGAAGCCGCTGGACGATATCCGCATCAGGCGCGCGATTGCCTTTGCCTTGAACCGGGAGTCGTTTATGGACACCATGAGCAAGCAGTTCGTGGGAAGCGTCTATTCGCCGGTGCCGGACCAGTTTCTGCCTGGCGGCCTTACGAAAGCGGAGGCCGAACAACTTCATCTGACCTATGATCAGGACCTCGTCAAGTCCAGGCGGCTGATGGCCGACGCCGGCTATCCCGACGGTTTTACGCTTGACCTGGTGACCTCTGAAAAGCGGCTTTACCGAACCTACTATGCGGAAATGAAACGGCAGCTGTCGCAGATCGGCATCGACTGTCGGATTGCCGTCGAGACCCATTCAACCATGCACAAGCGGATTCGTCGGGCGCCGACAGCCCTTGTGATTTATGTCGCCTGGCGCCCCAATGCGGATGCCTATCTGAGCCGATTTTTCCATTCCGACGCCATTGTCGTCAGCGGCGCCAGGCCGGATACCAACTTTTCCCATTATGACAAGGTTGACCAACTGATCGAGGCGGCCCGCCTGGAGATCGATCCGCAACGCCAGACCCAGCTTTGGGTACAGGCCCAGATTCGGATCCTGGATGACATGGCCGCTTATCCGATCATGTATACCAAACAGTGCTATGCCCGCAGAACCGGCGTGGATTACGGCCACTCCCTGGTTTCCACAATGGCCCTGTATCCGCAATTTACCGAACAGACCCGGCTGCATGCGAACCCGTGACGCCTGTCGGTGCATAAGCCTCTGATCAGGTAAGATCCATGAATACCTATTCCAAAATCATGATCACCACGCTGCCCCTGGTTTTTTTCCTGCTTCTGTCCACCGTGGCCATCGCCTATCATTTTTCGCGTACGGCGCTCACGGAATTGGCCGAGACCTGGCTGGACACCCGCCTTTCCGAAGCCATTCAGGTTGCCGCCGCTCAGGATGACATGCTCCACCGGTATGGCTTGGAGGATATCCCGGCCAGCATCGCCATGGCGAAAATCGACGCCGGCGCTGCCATGTCGACCATCGAGGTGGGGGAACTGGGCACTATTTTTGCCATCGACCGGCGGGGCACTGTGGTCATGCATCCTGATCCCGCCATGGTGGGCCGGGATGTCAGCCAGGAGGCATGGTTCAAAGGACTCAAACCGGAGAGAAGCCGGTTGATTCATCTGACAACGGCGGGAAAGAACCTGGCCATGGTCGACTACTTCGAGCCATGGGAATGGTATGTCCTGGCCAGCGATCCGGAGCAGGAGGTATACGGGGTGGCCAACCGCATGAAGCCCTACCTGATCAACCTCGGGATCATCGGATTTATGGTCATGGCCATAGGGTTGATGCTGTTGACCCGCCGACTGACCGAACCGTTGCGGCTCCTGACCGCGGGGGCCGAGCAGATCGGCAAGGGTGATCTCGATACCTGCATTTCGATCCGTTCGCGGGATGAATTCGGCAGCCTTGCCCGGGTGTTCAACCAGATGGCCGGTCAACTTCAGGAGACCCTGACCGCATTGCAGCAGCGGGAGGAACATTTCCGATCTTTGATCGAGAACACCTCCGATCTCATCGCCATTCTGGATGAAAAGGGATGCATCGCCTACCTGAGTCCCTCCATCCAGCGGATTCTCGGATATCCGCAGGAAGCGGTGATGGGTCGGCGGGTTTTCGATTTCATCCATCCGGAAGACCAGGCGTATTCGATTGAGCTGTTCAACAACCGCATCCTCTCAGACCCGATCGAACCGCCGCCAGCATCGGAGATTCGCTTTCACCACCAGGACGGCTCCTGGCGAATCCTGGAAGCCACCAGTAACAACCTGCTGGACCATCCTGCGGTGGAAGGCCTGGTGGTCAATGCGCGGGATGTGACCAAACGCAAGGAGGCCGAGGAAGCGCTTCAACGGTCCCATCACCAGCTGGAGGACCGGGTGGCGGAGCGCACCGCGGAGCTGTTCAAGACCAACGCGCGGCTGCGGCAGGAGATCGCGGATCGTGAACAGGTGGGCCGGGAGAAAGAAAAACTCCAGGATCAACTGATTCAGGCCCAGAAAATGGAGGCCATCGGCACCCTGGCTGGAGGCATCGCCCACGATTTCAACAATCTGCTGATGGGCATCCAGGGCAATGTGGAAATGATGGCGCTGGATAGCGGACCCTCCCCTGCATACCGCAGCCGGCTCAAAACCATTCGGGAGTGTGTGCAAAGTGGCGCCCGCCTGACGCAACAGCTGCTCGGGTTTGCCCGTATGGGAAAATATGAGGTCAAGCCCACCGACATCAATGCGCTGGTCCGCAACACCGTCGATATGTTCGGCCGGACCCGGCAGGAACTCCGGATTGTCCATAAATGCATGGAAAATGTCTGGGCGGTGGAGGTGGACCGGGGCCAGATCGAGCAGGTGCTGCTGAACCTGTTGATCAACGCCTGGCAGGCCATGCCCGACGGCGGGAGCCTTTTTCTGGAAACCGCCAATGAAATCCTGGACGACCACCAGGCGGCGCCCCATGGGGTCGAGCCGGGAAATTATGTAAAAATTACCATCACCGATACCGGGACGGGGATGGATCCGGCCACCATGGAGCGAATCTTCGATCCTTTTTTCACGACTAAGACCATTGGCCGGGGAACCGGGCTGGGGCTGGCCTCCGCTTACGGAATTATTCGTCATCACGGTGGCTTTATCGATGTGAGCAGCCAGAAGGGAAAGGGAACCACCTTCCATATCCACCTGCAGGCATCCGAGGCATCGCCGGGGGAAGCAACCTCTATGCGGGCATCGACAAAAGCAGGCAACGAGACTATTCTTCTGGTTGATGACGATCCGCTGATCCTCGATGTCGGCAAGGCGATGCTGGCCGCGCTGGGCTATGGGGTTCTTGTGGCAACGGGCGGAAAAGAGGCCGTTGAGATCTACCGGAATCACGGGGAGCGGATCCATCTGGTCATTCTGGACATGATCATGCCGGAAATGGGTGGGGGAAAGACCTTTGATCAATTGAAGGCCTTCGATCCCGGGGTCAACGTACTGCTCTCCAGCGGTTACAGCATCGATGGGCAAGCTAGCGCAATCATGAACCGGGGATGCAACGGATTCATTCAAAAGCCCTTCGACCTGCAATCGCTGTCAGAAAAAGTGAGAAATGTTATCGATGCTTCGAATTGACGGCTTTCAGTATTTCAGCGTCAGTCCGGTCATCTGGCAGCAAAGGGGGTATTTTCGCCACGCCGGTCTGTTTTCCGCGGCCTGCAGCATGTTCTGCCATCCGAAGCATCCCCGGCATTGACATCCGTTATGGAGGCACGGCGGCGCATCCCCCTTTTTGATAACCTGGGGGGTAAGGGGCTGCTTGGACGGGTGAGGGCATCTTTTTTTCATTGTGGTGAAAACCGGTTGATATTTGCATGCATGTTGGGGGAATTGCCATGAAAAGTCAACCAGGGAGCGTCGTCCATTGTCAACCACATCTGCGAGCGTTGGTTTTTATGACGTGATCATCGTCGGCGGGGGACCCGCCGGGCTCTTTTCCGCTTATTATCTCGGCGAACATGCAGACCTCAAGGTGCTGCTCCTGGAGCGGGGAAAAGGACCCCTCAAGCGGGTCTGTCCGGTGGCGGACCGGCAGTATTGCACCCAGTGCCGGCCCTGCAACATCCTGTGCGGCATCGGCGGTGCCGGGCTGTTTTCCGACGGCAAGCTCAATTTTATTCACAAGCTGGGCAAGACCGACCTGACCCAGTTCATGCCCATCGTCCGTGCCGAGGCCCTGATCGACGAAACCGAAGCGATCTTCAACCGGTTCGGTATGGACGGTCCCGTCTATCCCACGGACATGGACCTGGCCAAGACAATCAGAAAGCATGCCAAGCGGTTCGGCATCGATCTGTTGTTGATCAAGCAGAAGCACCTGGGCAGCGACCGTCTGCCCGGTTACATCGCCGCCATGACCGATCATATCAAATCCAAGGGGGTGACGATTCACACCTCCGAGGAGGTGAAGGATGTCATCGTCGAGCAGGGTCGGGTCGTGGGTGTTCAAACCAGCCGGGGGGAGCACCGCTGTAATAACGTGATTCTGGCCCCGGGGCGGATCGGGGCGGACTGGGTGGCCCGGGTGGCGCAAAAACACGGCATCGGCCTCACCCAGCGGGGCATCGAGGTGGGGGTGCGGGTGGAAGTGCATAACGACATCATGCAGGACCTGTGCAACGTGATCTACGACCCCACTTTTTTCGTTCAGACCGGAAAATACGACGACCAGACCCGAACCTTCTGCACCAACCAGGGAGGTTTTGTCTCCCTGGAGAGTTACAGCGACTTCGTCTGTGTCAACGGCCACGCCTATCACGACCGCAAATCGATCAACTCCAACTTCGCCTTTCTCTCCAAGGTGGTACTCACCGAACCGGTCACCGATAATCAGGCCTACGGCGAGGCCATCGGGCGCCTGGCCACTCTTATCGGCGGCGGCAAACCCATCCTGCAGCGTTTCGGCGACCTGAAGCGGGGCCGTCGCAGCACCTGGAACCGCATCAGCAAAGGATACATCGAACCGACGCTGACCAACGTGGTTTGCGGCGACATCGCCATGGCGCTGCCCGAGCGCATCCTCACCAATATCATCGATGGTCTGGAACAATTGAACCGGGTAGTGCCGGGCGTGTCCAACGACGAAACCCTGCTCTACGCCCCGGAGATCAAGTTCTTCGCCACCCAGGTGGAGACGTCCTCTCAGCTGGAAACTGAAATTAAAGGCATGTACGTGGCCGGTGACGGGCCCGGTGTGGCCGGCAACATCGTGTCTGCGGCCGCTACCGGCCTGATTCCGGTAAAGGCAATCCTGGAAAAGGGACGGCTGTAGGAAAATAAGCGCGGGGACGATCGTGCCGTTTAACGTCCGATGGTGTTATGGATTGCCGGTTACCAGGGAGCGGACAATGTCCAACAGGGGCGGCTTCAGGGGCCGCCAGCCGGGAAACAAGGCCTTGTCGCCGTGCCATTTCAGGTCCACCACGTCGAATTTTTCAGGAATGACCTTTTCGGACTGCTTGCCGTAGGTCTCCCGGGGATAATACTCGACCAGCACCATGCGGTTGTGGTCGATTTTAAATCGGTGGACGATGGTGGTGGCGACGTGGCTGATGCATGCCCGTACGGAAACCCTTTTCATTGCGGGCAGCCGGTCACCGGGCAGATCGGAAACCACGGCGATGATCGGTTTGAGCTGAGGCACCCCCGCGGTGTTGTCCCTGGACAGGTCGAACAGCCGCAGCCGGCAGCGTCCGGCAGCTAAATTAAATTTCCCGCCATACCCGTCCCAGATCAGGACATCGTCGAAAATTTTCAAAGGCGCTCCTATTCTTCCAACCTGAAAAACATGCCCCTTTGGGCCAGGATTTCTTACCTGATTTATTTTAATGCCGGGTCAGTGCGCTGTAAACCCTTACCAGCCTGTCCGGCAGGTCCCCGATGTTGCCGATGAGTGTGTGGTGGCTGTTGCCGTAGAGCCGGTCCAGCTGTCCGTTGTCGCTGGCATTGACGGTGATGGCCTTGACGTGGATGGCGGCGGTGCGGGCCTCCATGACGGCCCGGCGGGTGTCTTCCACCGCATAGGGTCCCTTGTAGGCCAAATCGTTGGGAAATCCGTCTCCCAGGATGATGATCAGCCTCACCCGGGCCTGCACCGGCGAAAGCAGGGCAGTGGCGTGGCGGATGGCGGCCCCCATGCGCGTGCTGCGCTGGGGGGCCATGGCACTGATGCGCCCCTTTACGGCATCGTCAAAAGGCGCATCCAGATCCTTGATCCGGTAATAGTCCACCCCCAGCGGGCCGGTGCCGGAAAAGCCGGCGATAGCGAACCGGTCCCCCACCACCTTCAGGGCTTCGCAGAGTAATACGATAGCCTGCTTTTCCACATCCAGCACCCGTATCCCCCGGTCGTCCACCATGTTCCCCGTGGACCGTGACAGGTCAACCAGAAGCAGGGTGGCCACATCTCTTACCCGTTTGATTCGTTTGATAAACAAACGATCCGACGGCATCAGCCCCGCCTTCTTATCCAGGGCATAGTCCAGCAGCGCCCGGTAGTCGAACGCGTCGCCTTCCCGCCACTGGCGCAGGATGGTCATCTCTTCGGGTCGCAGCAGTTCGAAGGCGTAGCGGATGCGCCTGACCAGACCGCGGAACGTATCGAGGGTCTGCAGGTAGAAACCGGGGTCCGGTCCGTGAATTTCCCGCTCCAGCACCCGGACCCGGTCAGGAAGGTAATCGCCCATGCACCAGTCCCATTCCCGGTAGCGAAAGGCATCGGTATCGTCGGCGTTGTTTGCCGGCTGTCCAAGGCCGTGGCTGCATACCAGAGATTCCAGATCCAGCCAGGAAAGGTCGGTGACATCGGATGCGGGCGGTGCCGATGATGGCTTCACGATCAGGGGGCGGATGTCCGCTGACGAAACCTGGCCGTTTTGCCGGACGATCAGACGCCGGATGTCCGACCGGAAGACGCGGATTTTCCGTTGGGCCAGAAGCTGGTGGATATCCGCGGCCAGGCGGTGATAGGCGGTGTAAAAGGGGCCAAAAAAAGTCGGTTCCAGCCGACGGCCGAAAGGCAGATTCAGGGGGTGATAGGCAGGCATTCCCGTTGCAGCCGTGTGGCCGGCCAGTATCGGATAGAACTCCATAGTCAGCTGTGCACTGGTGTCGGCCGTGTCATTGGCGGATGAGGTCGCCCGGGCCAATCGATCAGACAAGGCCTGCCCCGCCGATTTAAGGGTCGGATCCGCCACCGGTCCTTCATTCATCACCAGCTGTCGGTAGAGGGGAAACCAGGTGCCGCCGATTGCCGAGCCGGTTCTGGCCTGCAGATGATCATCGGACAGGGCCTCGGTGAGCCGGCGAAACAGGCCGGGGTAGCGCTGGCTGACCTTGCGGGCGATGCGGCCGTGTTCGCAGAGGGTGAACAGGTCCAGGGCCAGGACGGGATGCTCGAACCCGCGGAGGAACCGGCTCAGGTCGGATTCGGACGTGTCCGACGGCGGGGCAATGGATGCGTTATCCAGGGCTTTTTCCACATCCAGGTCATAGGTGCCGAATTCGATGGCACCGGCTTCCAGCCTGACCAGCAGTTTAAATAAGCTGACATTGTCCGCTTTCCGGTCCATCCAGTCCATCTCGTCGGGCAGGAAGACGGACCGGCCATCGCACCGAACCAGGGGCATGTCCGGGTCGTTGGGCCGATGCTTTCCCGCTAGAGAAGAAAGCGGGCGGATGGCCACGTCCAACCCCGTGCGGGCTTTCAGGTAGCGTTCCAGCCCTGCCCGGACTGCCGACAGGGGCACGGCCACCTGGAGGTCACGGCAACATTCTAACGCCGGCCGGGATTCGAGGGCAAGGAATCGGGCTCCCCGATCAGAGGCTTTTTTGTACTGCCGGATGGCCCGGTCGATAAATTCGTTCAGTGCCGGCTCCGACAGCAGGTGAAGGCCCGAGGCCAACCCCTCAAGGAAATTGTCGGCCAGCCGTTCATCTGTCCGGATGATGCGCGTCAATCCCCGGATCTGCCGTAAGCGGCGGGAGCGGGCAAACCCGTCCACGGCACGGGGCAGGGCGTGGGTCAGGTAAACCGTGCGGTTGTAAGAGGTCTCCAGGGCATAGGTGGCGGCCAGAAGATCGAGAAAGGCGTGGGCACAAGCCAGGTCTTTTTCCTGGATCAAGTGGGAGAGGGTCTCCAGAGGCGCCTTGAGAGTATAGGTGCCTTTTTGCAGCATGACCCGGGTGGTCTCCTCGAACCGGTCCGCAAGGCCGGCGTCACCCCAGACCATTACCGGCACCAGGTGCCGGGCAATCAGGCCGGCCAGGGTGGGTCCTCTGGCGGCGGCCTTTTTTACCAGGCTGATGTATCTGTCCAGGTCGACCCCGGCGCCGCCGGCCAGCATCCTGCCCATCCCCTCGGCCAGGCTGCGCCCGAAGGAGACCTCCACGGCCAGGGCTTCGATTACCTCGTCCACCACCCGGGAAAGTCGGTTAATAAAGGTTGACGGTTCCGAGCCGGTCAGATGGCCGCGCATCAGTTGCGCGGCTACCGGGTCGGCTGTCGCCAGATGGTCCATGAGGTGCCGGAATGCCTGATCCGGGGTCTTGTGGCCTGGGGCGGGGGGGCGGGCCGGTTGCATATCACATCAGGTCGTCGATCAGGTCGTTGAGGGTTTCCTGCAGCCGGTCGTCGTCGGTGAGCGGCTGACACAGGGCCGCAGTGCAGGCGCTTTTAAAAGAGATCCCCTGGCGGATCAGGCCGGCGGCATAGATGAGCAGCCGGGTGGATGCACCTTCGGTGAGGCCGTGTTCCCTGATATTGCGGATCTTTCCGGCCAACGTCACCAGTCGCGCAGCCGTATCGTCGTCCACCTTTCCCTCGGCGGCCACGATTCGGCTTTCATCCGGCGGATTCGGATAATTGAAGGCGAGGGCCACGAAGCGTTGGCGGGTGCTCTGCTTCAGGTCTTTAAGCACCGACTGGTAACCCGGGTTGTAGGAGATTACCATGAGAAAATCAGGATGCGCCCGGATGACCTCCCCCTTTTTATCGATGGAGAGGGTCCGGCGGTTGTCGGTCAGCGGGTGAATGACCACGGTGGTATCCTTGCGCGCTTCGACCACTTCGTCCAGATAGCAGATGGCGCCCATTCTTACGGCCCGGGTCAGGGGGCCGTCCACCCAGACGGTTTCATCGTCTTTAAGCAGGTAGCGGCCGATGAGGTCCGAGGCAAACAAATCCTCGTGGCAGGCAACCGTGATCAGGGGACGGTTGAGGCGGAAGGCCATGTGTTCAACGAATCGGGTCTTGCCGCATCCGGTAGGGCCTTTGAGCATGACGGGCAGCCGGGCCGATGCCGCTGCCTCGAACATGCGGATTTCGTCACCGGTGTCCAGGTAAAAGGGTTCGGTGTCGATGGTGTATGGATTTTTCGAAGCGCGATTTTTCTGCATCAGATCGTCCAGCCCTGTTTCATGTCCACCGGCACCACGGATGCCGGCATATTGCTTCCGGGGAAGCAACGCGCCGGGAATCAATATTTGACATCACCGGTAGAGCGTATATATTGGCTCAGCTTTTAACTGCCGGGAATACCCCCGACCATAGGGAAAGAAGCATATATTCGATGAACGATAAATTCAACAGCGAGATGCTCCACCATCTGGAGTATGACGGTAAACGGGTTATCCTTGTCGGCACCGCCCATGTGTCAAAAGAGAGCGTGGATCTGGTCGAAGCCATCATCGCCGACGTCAAGCCCGATACGGTCTGTGTGGAGCTTTGCGAAGGCCGCGCCCAGTCCATCCGCCAGAAGGATCGCTGGCAGGAGATGGACATCATCAAGGTGATTAAAGAAAAAAAGGCCTTTCTCCTGCTGTCCAACCTGATGCTGGCATCATTTCAAAAACGCATTGCCAACCGCTTGGAGGTGGCTCCCGGCCAGGAAATGATCCAGGCCATGGATTCTGCCGAAACGGTGGGCGCCGCTGTCCATCTGGCCGACCGGGATATCCGCATCACCCTGTCGCGGACGTGGCGAAGCATGGGGCTGTGGGGCAAGCTCAAGTTGCTTTTCCAGCTGATTCTGTCTCTGGGAGAGGTGGACGAGATCAGCGAGGCGGATGTGGAAAAGATGAAGCAGCAGGACATGCTGGCTTCCATCTTGGATGAGGTGGGCAAATCCATGCCCCAGGTGCGCACTTGCCTCATCGACGAACGGGACCGCTACCTGACGGAAAAGATCCGGTCGGCACCCGGGCAGACCATTGTTGCCGTGGTGGGCGCCGGTCACGTACCCGGCATCAAGCAGTACTGGGACCAACCCATCGACATCAACGCCCTGGAGTCCCTGCCCCCCAAAGGCCCGCTGCCCGGATTCCTGAAATGGTTCATCCCTTTTTGTATCTGTACCCTAATCATCTATGGTTTTTTTCGTGGCGGTGCCAGCGCCGGTGCCGACATGGTGGTCTGGTGGATTCTGGCCAACGGCATACTGGCCGGCCTGGGTGCCCTGATCGCCCTGGGCCACCCGCTGACGATCCTCTCGTCCATTCTGGCGGCACCGTTGACCTCTCTCAACCCCATGATTGCCGCGGGGTGGGTGTCCGGCCTGGTTGAGGCCATTTCCCGCAAGCCCAAGGTGAAGGATTTCGAAAGCCTGCCCATCGATATCCTCTCGGTCAAAGGCTTCTGGCGCAACAAGGTTACCCGCATTCTGCTGGTGGTGGTGTTTACCAATCTGGGCAGCGCCGCCGGTACCTTCGTGGCCATTCCCATGATGATGAAATACCTGTAATGCATCGCGGAATTAAGGGCTGCTGGGATTAGTCAATTGATTTGACCTGATCCTCAACGCGCCATTCCGTCATCCCTGAATTCGCCCTCAGCGGAGTGAGCGGTTTTTACCACGGTGCGCTGGCAGATCCGGCCGTCGTCGAGGCGATGGGTCAGGGTCACGGTTTTTAAGCGCCCCCGGGCAAAATTCTGAATGCACTGCGGATAGAGCTGCCACTCCTGCTCCAGGCCCTTGCGCTTGACGTCGTCCAGGGTGTCTGTTTCCAGGATGGGAAAGGCCCGCTGGCCGATAATGGGTCCCGAATCCTCCCCATAATCAATAAAATGTACCGTGCATCCGCCCACCTTGCAGCCGTAGCGGAAGGTGTCCCCGTAGCCGTCAACGCCTGGAAATGAAGGTAAAATGGCCGGATGGATGTTCATGATGCGCGGATTTCCCGGATCGGTGTTGAATCGGTCGATAAAATAGGGGGTCAGGTTGCGCATGAAACCGGCCAGCACGAGCAGGTCAACCGGGCCGTGGGTGTCTATTTCGGACAGCAGGCGGCTTTCGGCGGCAGCCCGGGTGCAGAAAAATGCCTGGACGCGCTCTTCGGGGACATCGGCGGGAAACAGATGCTGTTTGGCCCGTATCGCTGAGAAGTCGAAATCGTCAGGCAGCGCAAAATTCGCCGGATCCTGCCGGAAGGATTGAATGAATGGCCCATATTCCACCACGAAACAGGGGATGTTGTGGTTGCGGGCCCGCTCAAGGCCTTTCACCCCGGGTTGGTCCGATGCCACAAATGCCATCTTTCCATCGATACGACCGTCTTCGCAGGCATCAATAATGGCCTGGAGGTTGGTTCCGCCGCCTGATATCAGTGCGCCGATGCGAATTTTTTCAACCATTAGCATCCCCTTTTCTCTTTGAGGTCGGTTTCCGGCCGGTTGCGCCTTTTGAAATGAGGTAGCAGAGATAGCCGGCTCATGTCAATTTCCAGATGGTGTGGCTGTGGGTTCAAGTTATGGCCCTTGGGGCCGATAATGAAGTTTGCGGGACCCGGTCAGCGCCCTTCGACAAACAACTTCAGGACGAAAACCTGTTAGAAAGCCATATGGAAGATATTTACGTCGCCCGACAGCCCATATTCGACAAGAACAAGAATATATACGCCTACGAGCTTCTGTTTCGGGACGGAACGGCCAACCATGTTCCCGATATCGACGGGGATGTGGCCACCACCACCCTGTTGGCCAACACCTTCTTCACCATTGGGATGGATACATTGGCCGGGGGAAGAAAATCGTTTATCAATTTTACCCAGAACCTTCTGGAAAAGAAAATTCCGCTGCTGCTGCCTAAAGCATCCACGGTGATCGAAATCCTGGAAGACGTCAAGCCCGACCCTGCGCTGATCGATGCCTGTGCGCAAATGACTGCCGACGGCTATACCATTGCCCTGGATGATTTCGTGTACAGGCCGGAACTGGAGCCGCTTATCGCCCTGGCGACCATCATCAAATTCGATTTCCGGCTGACGCCGAAAGAAGCGATCGGGACTTCCCTGAAGCAACTTTCCAGCAACCACCTGTGCCTTCTGGCCGAGAAGGTGGAAACCCACGACGAATTTGAGGCGGCCCGTAAAATGGGCTTCGAATTGTTCCAGGGCTTCTTCTTCTGTAAACCGGAGATTATAAAGAGGCGTGAAATCCAAGGATCCCAGCTCACGCTGATGATGATCATGGCTCAGATCACCAGCGAGACCTTCAGCTGCGACGAACTGGAACGGCTGATTGCCCGGGACATGGGTATCTCCTACAAGCTCTTCAAGTATCTCAACTCCGCCTTTTTTGCACGAGCCACCAAAGTGACTTCCGTGAAGCAGGCCCTGGTTTACTTGGGAGAAAAGGAGATCCGCCGCTTTGTTTTTCTCGTCGCCATGTCGCGGCTGGCGGAAGGGAAACCCGACGAGCTGATCCGGACGGCCTGCATCCGGGGCAAGTTCTGCGAACTCCTTGGCGGCGAGGCGAATGAGCAGACATCTCCGTCGGAGATGTTCACCCTGGGTATGTTTTCCCTCATCGATGCCGTTATCGACCAGCCCATGGACAAGATATTGGGTGAACTTCCCCTTTCCAGTCAGATCAAGCACGCTCTGGTTGATGCCAAGGGCCGCCTTGCCGGATACATCATGCTGGTGCGTTCCTATGAGACCGGGCGGTGGGACCGGGTGGCCCTTCTGTCCCACGCGTTGAAGCTCGATGACAAAACCCTTCCGGCCTTGTACCTGCAAGCCTGCCAATGGAGTGACATCGCCGCTAAGGCGTCCTGAGGAAAAGCCACGGCTGCTTAATCCGTCGGCATGAAATTACCTGCCGGGCGAAAACCCAATCGGCTGCCGTTCCACCGGGCCGGCGATTCCAAAAACAAACAGGAACGGTTGACAATCAAGAGCCATATTACTATCTTGATTAGAATTTTCAGCTTGCCCAACAATAATTGAAAGGATATCTCATCATGGCAGAAGGTATTAAGGAAATAGAAGACAGCAGCTTTGATGCAGAAGTAATGAAGAGCGATAAACCCGCGGTGGTTGATTTTTGGGCTCCCTGGTGCGGCCCATGCAAGGCTATCGGTCCTATTCTCGACGAACTGGCCAAAGCCTATGGGGATAAAGTGAAATTTACCAAGTGCAATGTCGACGATAATCCCGTTACACCGGGGAAATTCGGCATCAAAGCCATTCCCACGCTGATCTTCTTCAAAGACGGTGAAGTGGCGGACCAGATTACCGGCATGGTGGCCAAATCGAAGTTGGAAGAGGCTCTCAAAAACGTTCTGTCATGATGTGACATCGTCTTTTTTTCCGCCCTTTTCTATAGTGGATGATAGGCCGGCGGTGCCCCGGAAGGGAACACCGCCGGTGTCGGTTCTGCCAACGGGAACCCTCGTGTTCCCCTACGCAACGGAGTGTCGCTGATCATGAAACGGTTACTGCTTGCCTGTGTGGGTGTGGTGCTGATTTGTTCCGGGTGCGCATGGTTCGAATCCAAAGAGGAGAAGTCCGCCCAGGAGCTGGTGCAGGACGGCGTTGATTATTTCGAGGACGGAAAATATAAAAAAGCCGTTGAATCCTTCGAGAAACTGCGGGACTGGTATCCGTTTTCCCGGTACGCCATTCTGGCGGAGCTGAAGATTGCCGATGCCTATTTCAATCTGGAATCCTATGCCGATGCCATCTTCGCCTACGAAGAGTTCGAGCAGCTCCATCCCCGCAACGAGGCCATCCCTTATGTGATTTTCCGCATCGGCCGTTCTTATTTCAACCAGATCGATACGATCGACAGGGATCAGTCCAATGCCGCCAAGGCTTTGGAAACCTACCAGCGCCTGGTCCAGCAATATCCGGAAGATGCTTATGCCGGCATGGCCCGCAGTGATATGCTGGCCTGCTACCAGAGTCTCTCCGGACACGAGCTCTACGTGGGGATGTTCTACTACAAGAACAGGAACTACAAGGCGGCCAAGGCACGGTTTACGGCTGTGGTTGAGAAATATCCGGATGTGGGCAACCATTACAAGGCCCTCACCTATCTGGCCAACTGCGACTCCTGGCTTCGGTCCCAATTGCAGCTTCCGGAAGTGCCTTCGGCGCCATGATTCCCGTCAGCGCCGGTTTTCGCGGACAGCGGTGCCGATACAAAAAAGCTTTACATGCGCCACGATTTAATGTAACAAATCCGAGTTTGAAAAACAGTTAGGGCCGGATGGCCCGTGATTTTATCAAAGTCAAGCAATGGAGATTATCAGTCATGTCAAAGATGTGCGAAATATGTGGAAAGAAACCCATGGTGGGAAGCAACATCAGCCATGCCCACAACATCACCAAACGCCGCTTCAATCCCAATCTGCAGAGCGTTCGGGCGTTTCACAACGGGCAGGTGAAAAAAATGGTGGTCTGCACCCAGTGCATCAAATCGGGCAATGTGGTCAAAGCCGCCTGAGGCCCTAACCCAACCGCTTGACTTCCAGTACCTGCCTGACCTGCTTTAGCGACTCCACCACACGGTTCAGATGTTCCGTGCCCTGGACCGAGAGCGTAAAATAGCTGTCCACAGTCTGGTTGTCCTTTGTCTCTGTATTGGCACTCAATATATTGGCGCCGCTTTTGCTGATATTGGCCGCCACATCCGCCAGCAAACCTACCCGGTCGAGGGATCTCACCACAATCTTGACCGGGTAGGATTCGGTCATCTCCTGGTTCCACTCCACCTCGATCTGGCGTTCCGGGTTCAGCTTCATGGCATTGACGCAGGTGGTGCGGTGAACGGTCACGCCGTATCCCCGGGTGATATAACCGGTGATGGGATCGCCGGGCACCGGCTGACAGCATTTGCCGAAACGGACCAGGATGTCGTCCACGCCCTTGACCACCACCCCGCCCTTTTCTTTTTTTTTCCGGTCTTTGGCGACGATTTTGTTAAAGAAGGACTCGGTATCGTCCACCGCTTCCTTGGGGGTTATCTTCCGGATGATCTGAAGCGGGGTGATCTTGCCATAGCCTACGCTGGCCACCAGGTCTTCGGATTGTTTGAACCCGAAGCTCTCCACGACCTTTTCCATCTCTTCGGTCTTGATCAGGGAATTGAAGTTCAGTCGATACTTGCGGAAGGCCTTTTCGCACATCTCCCGTCCCAAAGAGATGCTGCGTTCCTTTTCCTGGGTCTTGATCCATTGCCGGATGCGGGAGCGCGCCTTGACCGTCTTTACAAAATTAAGCCAGTCCTTTGACGGATGATGCCCCTTGCTGGTGATCACCTCAACGATTTCACCGGTCTGAAGTTCGTATTTCAGCGGGACCATCCGGCCGTTCACCTTGGCACCGACGCACTGTGCGCCCACCTCCGAGTGGATCAGGTAGGCAAAATCCACCGGGGTGGCACCCTTAGGCAGGGATTTGATCTGCCCCTGGGGGGTGAACACATAGACATCGTCGGGAAACAGGTCGATGCGCACATTCTCAAGGAATTCATTGGGGTCCCTGAAGGCTTCCTGATTCTCCACCAGATTCTGCACCCAGGCAAAGGTTTTCGAGACATTTTCGTCGATAACCTTGCCTTCCTTGTAGCTCCAGTGGGCGGCGATGCCGGACTTGGCCACCCGGTCCATCTCATGGGTGCGGATCTGAACCTCGATGCGCTCCCCGAAGGGGCCGATGACGGTGGTGTGCAGGCTCTGGTACATGTTCGGCTTGGGCATGCCGATGTAGTCCTTGAACTTCTTGGCAATGGGGCGCCACAGGCTGTGCATGAGTCCCAGGGCTTCGTAGCACTGGGGGATGGTGTCCAGGATGATCCTGAAGGCAATGATGTCGTAAACTTCTTCGAAGGGCAGGTTCTGGGTCAGCATTTTCTGGTGAATGCTGTAAAAATGCTTGTAGCGTCCGCTAACCTCGGCGTTCAGCTCGTTTTCGTCCAGCTTTTTCTGAATGTAGCGCTTGACGGTTTCCACATAATTTTCCCGGTCTTCCTTGTCCTTGTCCACCCGCTGGCGGATATCTTCGTAGGCTTCGGGATTCAGGAATTGAAAGGATCGGTTTTCCAGCTCGTTCTTGATCCAGTAGATGCCCAGACGGGAAGCGATGGGAGCATAAATATCCAGGGTTTCCCTGGCTATTTTTTTCTTTTTGGCCGCACTTCGGTGAAATTGAAGGGTCCGCATGTTATGGAGACGATCGGCCAGTTTGATGAGGATGACCCGGATGTCGTCGGCCATGGCCAGCAGCATTTTGCGAATACTCTCCGCTTCCCTGGCCTGGGCGCTGTTAAAGGGCAGCTTGCTCAGTTTGGTGACGCCGGAGACGATGTGCAGGACATCGCGGCCGAACATCTCGCCGATTTCATCTTCCGTGGCATGGGTGTCCTCAATGACATCATGGAGCAAGCCGGCGGCAATGCTTACCGAATCCAGTTTCATTTCTGCAAGGATGCCGGCCACCTCCAGCGGGTGGGAGAGATACGGCTCCCCGGACAGGCGCATCTGGCCGTCATGTACCCGGGCCGAGAAAATGTAGGCCCGGTCGACGATGTCCACGTCCGCATCCGGGTGGTTTTCAATGACCTTGTCAAGGATGTCGGTAATTCGAATCATTAATACGCCTTGGCGAACACCACCCGCGTGTCGCTGGGTTTACCGCAGCAGATACAGGCTCCCGTCTCCTTTTCCGCATTTAGCGGAATGCAGCGGATGGTGACGTTGAGATCTTCCTTGATCGTGGTCTCGCAGGCGCCGTCCCCGCACCAGTGGGACATGGCAAAGCCGCCGTGGTTCTCCGGTTTTTCCACATTTTTCGGCGTAAACCAGTCATAGAAATCCTTCCGGTCGTCCACGAGGCGGGTATGTGCCTCCCTGAAACGGCAGGCCCGTTCGAACAGGTGACCCTGGATGTCGTCCAGGATGGCGGGCAGTTGGGCCACGAAGGCTTCCCGCTTCATGGCGGTTTTATCCCGGTGGGATCGATCCCGCCGGCCGACGAATACGGAATCGTCGGCCAAGTCCCGCGGTCCGATCTCCACCCGGACGGGGATGCCCTTTTTAATCCAGTCCCACCCGCGGGCGCCGCCGATATCCCGGTCGTCGATTTCCACCACCAGCTCCCGACCGGCGTAGGCCGTATCCCTCAGGGCAGCGGCCAGTCCATTGACGTAGTCCATCACTTTCTGCCGGTCGTCCGGGCTTCTGAAAATGGGCAGCAGCACCACGTGTGCCGGCGCTACCCGGGGTGGCATGATGACGCCGTCGTCATCGCCATGGGTCATGATCAGACCGCCGATCATCCGCGTGGAGGTGCCCCAGGAGGTGGTCCAGGCGAAGTCTTCGGTTTCGTTTTCAGTCTGGAAACGAATATTGGAGGCTTTGGCGAAATTCTGCCCCAGAAAGTGGGAGGTCCCGGCCTGCAGAGCCTTGCGGTCCTGCATCATGGCTTCGATGCACAGCGTATCCACGGCGCCGGGAAAACGCTCCGCCGCGGTCTTGCGACCCTCGATGACCGGCATGGCCAGATCGTCCTGAACCATGCGGGTGTAGATCTTGAGCATCATCTGTGTCCGCTCGATGGCCTCGGCGTCCGTGGCATGGGCGGTGTGGCCCTCCTGCCACAGGAATTCGCTGGTGCGCAGGAAGATCCGGGTACGCATCTCCCAGCGGACCACGTTGGCCCATTGGTTGATCAGCAGGGGCAGGTCACGGTAGCTGCTTACCCATTTGGAAAAGGAGTCGCCGATGATGGTTTCCGAGGTGGGCCGGACCACGAGGGGGTCGGTGAGGGGGCCGCCGGGAACCAGTCTGCCGTCTGGCCCCTGCTCCAACCGGTGGTGGGTGACCACGGCGCATTCTTTGGCAAACCCCTCCACGTGCTCGGCCTCTTTTTCCAGAAAGTGAATGGGAATAAAGAGTGGAAAATAGGCATTTTTAACGCCGGTGGCCTTGAACAACCGGTCCATCCGGGCCACTATGTTTTCCCACAGGGCGTATCCCCAGGGTTTGATGACCATGCAGCCGCGCACCGGGGAGCGTTCGGCCATGTCAGATGCCTTGATGACCTGCTGGTACCATTCCGGATAATCCTCCTCTCGCGAGGGGGAGATGGCATTTTTCTGCGGTTTACCCATGTGTGTGTCCTAACTGTTTTTGTTTAATGCTCATCGGTTTGCTTTTCAAATTCGTCAACGGCTTCCAGAACCACTTCCACCAACCGGTCCTCGGGAAATTTTTTAACCACTTTCCCTTTTTTGAACAGGATGCCCACCCCGCTGCCTCCGGCCACGCCGATATCGGCTTCCCGAGCCTCTCCGGGGCCGTTGACCACACATCCCATGATCGCCAGCTTTACCGGAGTGGTGCGTGTCATCAGCGCCTTCTCCACCCTGTCCACGATGTCGAACAACGGAATATCGCATCGTCCGCAGGTGGGGCAGGAGATAATTTCCGGACCGCGGTGGCGGATGTCAAGCGCCCGCAGAATTTCGTAGCCCACCCGGATCTCTTCCACCGGGTCACGGGTGAGGGAAACCCGCAGCGTGTCCCCAATGCCCTCGGCCAGCAGGGTGCCGATTCCCAGCGCCGATTTGACGATGCCCGAATACAGTGAACCGGCTTCGGTAACCCCCACGTGAAGGGGCAGGTCGGTCTTTTGCGACAGCAGCCGATAGGCCTCAAGGGTTCGGGGAACGTCAGATGCCTTGATGGAAATTTTGATGTCGTGAAAATCCAGGTCCTGCAGCAGGGCCGCATGCCGCAGGGCGCTTTCCACCATGCCAGCAGCGGTTACCCCCCCGCACCTTTCGATTATATCCTTTTCCAGCGAACCGGCGTTTACGCCGATGCGGATGGGAATCCGGCAGTCCCTGGCGCAATCGACAAGGGCCTTGATCTGCCTGGAACCGCCGATGTTTCCGGGATTGAACCGAAGGCCATCCGCGCCTCCCTTTGCCGACGCGATGGCCAGGCGGTAGTCAAAATGGATGTCCGCAATCAGGGGGATGGCGATCTGCTTTTTGATCCGGGGGACGGCATCCGCCGCCGATTGATCCGGGACCGCCACACGGACAATTTCACAACCGGCCTGCTCCAGCTGCCGGATCTGCCGGACGGTTGCCGTGACGTCATCGGTTTTCGTGTTGGTCATGGACTGGACGCTGATGGGTGCCCCGCCACCCACGGCTACGCCGCCCACCATGATCCGGCGGGTCTTTTTTCGCATTATCGATAGAGGCATATTACCCCATACCACAGAACGGGTTGGTTCGCTTTTCAACGCCGATGGTGGTGTTGCCCATGTGGCCCGGATAAACCTTGACTTCGTCTTCCAGGGAAAAGAGCTTGGTTCGGATGCTGCTGATCAGGGTATCGAGATTGCCGCCGGGAAAATCGGTTCTGCCGATGGAGCCGGCAAACAGGGTGTCACCTACAAATATTGCCTTTTTTGGAGCACCCGCATGGGTGTATTCAATAGAGAGGCAGATGCCGCCGGGGGTATGGCCGGGGGTATGGAGCACCGTCAGGGTGTGGGTGCCGAAGGTGATGGTGTCCCCGTCCTTCAACAGGCGGTCCGCCGTCGGTGAATTTTCCGCCGCCAGTCCCCAGGCCGCCGCCGTCGCCGACAACTGGGCGAGCATGGGGGCGTCGGCGCTGTGGATGAGAATATCGGCGCCGGTGACTTCCTTGAGACGCTTGTTGGCGCCCACATGATCGAAGTGGCCGTGGGTGTTAATAATGTGAACGACGGTCAATCGGTCCTTGGCCAGGGTGGCGAGGATCCGGTCGTTTTCATCCCCGGGGTCGATGACCACCGCCTGGCGCGTTTCTTCACATCCCAGGATAAAACAGTTTGCCTGAATGGGGCCTAGGGCCATTTGGCGGATAATCAAGGTGCTCCTCCTGACGGAAATACGTTTGGTTCTACCCTAAATGTGAACCAAACGTATTGGTAATAGTTGAAATCAATGAATTTGTGTTATCGACTAAAACGATGGAATGCCCTCATTGAAAATCTTAAATCCAAATTTGAATCGGCGTCGGCCCGCTCTTTCAGGATGAATCATCCGGCGAGCTTCGGGACACCGGACACCTTGTTTTCCTGCATGGCCAACCGGATGCTGTCCAGGATGCCGTTGATAAAGGCGCCGGATTCTTCGGTGCCGAAGCGTTTACCCACATCGATGGCCTCGTTGATGGAGACTTTTGGCGGGATGTCGGCGCAAAAGAGCAGTTCGAATACGGCGATACGCAGTACATTGCGGTCCACGCAGGACATGCGGGTGAGCTTCCAGTTGCTGGAGAACTGTTCGATCACCCCGTCGATCCTTTCGCGGTTTTCCTGTACCCCGTCGACCAGACGGTGGAAAAACGGTTCCGCGGGTTTGTCCTGGGTAAAACAGCTGCAGAACAGACCGACGGGGTCCTCCACCGGGTCACGGTGCATGTCCATATAAAACAGGGCCTGCAGGGCCTGTTCTCTGGAGATTCGACGGGTTCCCATGGCTATCCCTTGCCCACCGTTTCCATGAGGTTGGCCATCTCGATGGCGGACACCGCCGCACTCCAGCCCTTGTTGCCCGCTTTGGTGCCGGCGCGCTCGATGGCCTGTTCGATGGTATCGGTGGTGACGATGCCGAAGATAACGGGGACCTGGGTCTCCATACCCACCTGGGCGATTCCCTTGGAGGCTTCGGCGCACACGTAGTCAAAATGGGGGGTGGCGCCGCGAATCACCGCTCCCAGGCACACGATGGCATGGTATCTTTTGCTTTTGGCCATCCGCTGGGCCACCATGGGGATTTCGAAGGCGCCGGGAACCTTGACGATGTCGATGTCGGCGTCTTTGGCACCGCTTCGGGTCAGGGCATCCACGGCGCCGCCAACGAGTCGGTCGGTAATGAAATCGTTAAAACGGCTGGCGATGATGCCGAACCGCTTACCCTTGGCGATCAGGCCGGCTTCGATGATATTCGGCATAGGGTGGGTTTCCTCTCCTTATTGATGTTTTACGGTTTCGTCGAAACTGAGCAAATGGCCCATTTTTAGCTTTTTGCATTCGAGATAACACCGGTTGTGCTCGTTGGGCTCAACCTCGATGGGCACCTGCTCGACCACACTGAGTCCATACCCCTGAAGTCCGACCATCTTTTTGGGGTTATTGGTTAACAGGCGCATCTTGCGGACGCCGATGTTCACCAGCATCTGGGCGCCGATGCCGTAATCGCGCATGTCATCCTTGAACCCCAGTTTCAGGTTGGCCTCCACCGTGTCCATGCCCTTGCATCGCTGCAGCTCGTAAGCCTTGAGCTTGTTGATCAGGCCGATGCCCCGGCCTTCCTGGCGCAGGTAGAGGATGACTCCGGAGCCTTCGGCGGCCACCATCTCCATGGCCTTGTGAAGCTGGTCGCCGCAGTCGCAGCGCCTGGAGCCGAAGATATCCCCGGTCATGCATTCCGAGTGGACCCGCACCATGGTTGGGGTTTCCGGGTCGATCTCTCCTTTTACCAGGGCGATATGGGTGAGGTTGTCGACATCGTTTTCAAAAGCGATCATTTTAAAGTCGCCGCCGTGAAGGGTGGGGATGACCGTTTCGGCAGCCCGGTGAACGAAGCTTTCCGTCCGGATGCGGTGCTCCACCAGGTCGGCGATGGTGCAGATGCCGATGCCGTGCTGCTGGCTGAATTTTTCAAGAGTGGGCATGCGGGCCATGGTGCCGTCGTCATCCATGATCTCACAGATCACCCCCGAGGGGTTCAGGCCGGCCAGGCGGGCCAGGTCCACGCTTCCCTCGGTCTGCCCCACCCGTACCATCACCCCGCCGTTGCGGGCCCGCAGCGGAAAGATGTGCCCGGGTCGGGTCAGGTCGCCGGGCTTGGCGTCGTCGGCCACCGCCGCGGCGATGGTGGTGGCCCGGTCGGCGGCGGATATACCGGTGGTGACCCCACACTTGGCCTCGATGGAGACGGTGAATCCGGTTTCAAAGGGGCTGGTATTGTTCTGCACCATCATGGGCAGGTTCAGCTGGGCACATTTCTCAGCGGTCAGCGACAGGCAGATCAGGCCGCGGCCGTATTTGGCCATGAAATTGATGGCTTCGGGGGTCACCTTCTCCCCCGCCATGGTCAGGTCACCTTCGTTTTCACGGTCTTCATCGTCGACGAGGATGACCATTTTGCCATTGCGGATATCTTCAATGGCCTGGTCGATGGTAATTTTTGGCATGGTGGATCTTTCTCCTGCGGTTCGTCATTTTGACGACTTCGTAAAAAGCTCACGATCTGCGTCGGGCGATACGCCTCGTCACCGCGGCGGTCGAACCGCCCGCCTCACTTCTCGGTGATGGCGAGCGCTGATGGTAAGCGTTTTACGAAGTCGTCCAAGTTCTGGTTCTCGTGGAAGTCCTCATGGCCCGTTCGCGCCTGGGCGTCCTTATCAGATAAATCCGGATTTGGCCAGCATAGCCATATCGATACCGCCACCGGGTTTGTCGGCCCCACGGTTTTCCGGGTTCCGGTTCAAGACAAAGCGCTCGACGAACTTGCCGATCATGTCGGTCTCGATATTGACTGCATCGCCGACCTTTTTCAGGCCGATCGTCGTGAGGCCGGCCGTGTGGGGAATGATGCTTACATCGAAGGAGGCGCTGTCGCAGCGGTTGATCGTGAGGCTGGTGCCGTCCACGGCCACGGAACCTTTCTCAATCATATAGCGGGAAAGGGATTCGGGGACGCTGATGGTGATGACAATGGCGTTGGCCAGTGTTTTTCTTTCGCGCAGGATACCGATACCGTCCACATGGCCGGCAACCAGATGGCCATCCAACCGGTCCGACAGCCGCAGCGCCCGCTCCAGATTGACCGGTTCGCCGATCTTGATCCGGCCCAATACGCTCCGCTTCAGGGTCTCGGGGGATACATCCACGGTAAATCGCCTCCCCTGGAGGACCACGGCGGTCAGGCAGGCACCGTTGACGGCAATGCTGTCTCCGATGCGGGTTCCCGTGAGATCGAAATCCGAGGTGATTGAAAACCGGCTTCCCTGCCCGGACGGGTGGATGGCGGTGATGGTGCCCAGCCCTTCGATGATTCCTGTGAACATGACCGTAAAAATAATGTGTAAATGCTTGTTGTCAATCGATCAGCGGGGTTTCAGATAGCCCTGGATCATTACATCCGTGTCGAACCGAATCACCGACAGATTGTGGACGGGAATGCTTTGTTGCATGCTTTCCGGCCCCTCTCCGCGGCAAATGGGAACCCCGTCGTCTCCTCCCAATATCTTCGGCGCGTAAAAGAAACAGATTTTGTCTACGATGCAGGCCGTAAAGGCTGAACCGATGACCGTGCCCCCGCCCTCGATCAGCAGGCTGGTGATTCCCATGGCGCCCAGTCGGTCCATGAGGGCCTGCAGGTCGATCCGACCCGATTTCATCGAGGCGTCAACCACCCGGGCGCCGGCGGCTTCCAGGAGTGCCCGCCGATCTGCCGGTGCATCGGGCCCGCAAACCACCCACGTGGGGGCATCGGACGCCTGGTTCAGCATTTTTGCCTTCGGAGGGATGGACAAGTGCGTGTCCAGGATGATGCGCGTCGGGTCCGAGCCGGTCTGACCGTCAAGGCGTGTGGTCAGGCTGGGGTCATCTTTTTTTACGGTTTCCACCCCCACCATGATGCCGTCGACCGCGTGGCGGATCCGATGGACAAACTGGCGGGAGGCCGGACCGGTGACCCAGCGGGAATCGCCGGTGCGCGTGGCGATTCGTCCGTCGAGGGTGGCTGCGCACTTGGCAATCACGAAGGGCCTGCCGGTAGTGACCCAGGTGATAAAGTTCTCGTTGAGGGTCCGTGATTCCTTTTCACAGATGCCGGTGGTCACGTCGATGCCCTGACTCCGAAGGTACCCGTTGCCGCCCCCCTTGACGCCGGGGTTCGGGTCGGTCATGGCCACCACCACCCGCCGGATACCGGCATCGAGAATTTTACGGGTACACGGAGGTGTGCGGCCAATGTGGTTGCACGGTTCCAGGGTGACATAAATCGTCGCTCCGCGGGCCCGTTCACCCGCATCATTGATGGCGTTGACCTCGGCATGGGGCCCGCCCGCCCGCTGATGATATCCCCGGCCCACGACGCGGCCGTCCTTGACCACCACCGCACCGACCATGGGGTTGGGTGAGGTCCAGCCCCGACCCTTTTCAGCCAGGTCCAGGGCCTGCTGCATGTATCTGTGGTCGCTCATGAAGCCATCTATTTGGCCGGATGGCTCAACAGCCGCTTGAGTTCAGATACAAAATCGTTCACGTCTTTGAATTCACGATACACCGAGGCGAAGCGCACATAGGCGATGTCATTGAGTTCGTGCAGTTTAACCATGACCCGCTCGCCGATGTCGTGGGAAGGAATTTCCTTTTCGCCGGTTTCCCGCAGGTCCCGTTCCAGGTCTTCGATGAACTCTTCGATGGTGTTCATGCTGATGTCCAGCTTCTGGCAGGCTTTGCGGATCCCGGAACCCACTTTTTCACGGCTGAAGACTTCCCGTCGACCATCTTTTTTGATGATCATGATGGGAATTTCTTCAATGTGCTCGTAAGTGGTGAAGCGTCGGGTGCAGTCGATGCATTCCCGCCGGCGTCGGATTACGCTGCCATCCTTGCTTACTCGAGAATCGATAACCTTGTTGTCAAGCTCTCCGCAAAATGGACATTTCATGAAAAACCCTCCCGGTGGCTTCGTAATGGTGAAGAACCGACTTATCATGCAACGGATCGGACATCATCCGTTTTCCGTAAAGGGGATGGACACCACCGGACTGGCCGGCACCAGTTGACGACAGGCCACCCCGGCCTGGTCGAACATCCTTCTGGAGGCGCGAACGGAATCCGTGCCGGCATACTTGTCGGACAGATAGACCACCTCGCGGATACCCGCCTGGATAATCACCTTGGCGCACTCGTTACAGGGAAACAGGGCGGTATAGATTCGACAGCCGGTGAGGTTGCCGGGTACGCTGTTTAAAATGGCATTGAGCTCCGCGTGGCAGACGTAAGGGTATTTGGTGTCCAGAAACGCTCCCTCGCGGGACCAGGGCAGGGTGTCATCGGAGCACCCGGTGGGAAATCCGTTATACCCGACGCCGACGATGCGCTTCTGGGGGTTGACGATACAGGCGCCCACCCGGGTGTTGGGGTCTTTGCTGCGCTGGGCCGACAACAGGGCCACCGCCATGAAGTAGTCGTCCCAGGAGAGATAGTCCGATCGTTTACCGTTGCCGGTTGCGGTCATTTAAACCGTCCCTTTACAGCCCGCGGCCGTCTGCCTGCGGATAGAGGGGAAAGGCATCACACAGCGCCTGCACCTGATCCCTGGTTTTTTTCAGCAGTGCTTCGTCATCCGGTTTGCGCAGGACATCGGCAATGAGACCCCCGATGGTCTTCATCTGCTCGGCCATCATTCCCCGGCTGGTCACAAAGGGGGTCCCGATGCGGATGCCGCTGGTCACATGGGGACCGCGGGTTTCGAAGGGGATGGCATTTTTGTTCACGGTAATGCCGGCACGTCCCAGGGCCTCTTCCGCATCTCGGCCGGTGATGCCCAGACGGGTGAGGTTGACCAGCATGAGATGGTTGTCCGTGCCGCCGGACACCAGGTCCAGACCCTTGTCTTTCAGGCAGTCGGCCAGGGTCGCCGCATTGGTTACGATGTTTTTCTGGTATTGTCGGAAGGGGGCGCCCAGGGCCTCCTTGAAGGCCACGGCCTTGGCGGCGATGACGTGCATCAGCGGGCCGCCCTGAATGCCGGGGAATACCTGGCTGTTGATTTTCTTTCCGTAGGCCTCCCGGGCCAGGATCAGGCCCCCGCGGGGGCCTCGCAGGGTTTTGTGGGTGGTGGAGGTGACCACATCACTATGGGGAATGGGTGAGGGGTGCACTCCGGCCGCCACCAGTCCGGCGATGTGGGCCATATCCACCAGCAGCAGCGCCTCGATTGACCGGGCGATTTCCGACAGGGCCTTGAAATCGAAAAACCGGGGATAGGCGCTTGCCCCAGCCACGATCATTTTCGGACGGTGCTGCCTGGCCAGGCGGTCAACCTGGTCATAGTCGATGGTTTCCGTCTCCCGGTTAACCCCGTAGTGGACAAAGTGGAAGAGCCGACCGGAGAAGCTGATTCTGGCCCCGTGGGTCAGGTGGCCGCCGTGGGCCAGGTCCATGCCCAGCACCGTGTCGCCGGGTTCGAGCAGGGCAAAGTAGGCGGCCATGTTGGCCTGGGAGCCCGAATGGGGCTGCACGTTGGCGCTGTCGGCGCCGAACAGCGCCAGGGCCCGGTCGATGGCCAGCTGTTCGGCCCGGTCGACGAATTCACAGCCCCCGTAGTAGCGTTTTTCGGGATAGCCTTCGGCGTATTTGTTGGTCAGGATGCTGCCCTGGGCCGCCATGACGGCCTGGCTGGCGATATTTTCCGATGCAATCAGTTCCAGGTGAGAATGCTGGCGTATTGCTTCGTCCTGGATGACCCGGGCGATCTCGGGATCGGTCTTGCGAATCAAGTCGGTATTCAACGTACACGCTCACTTTCCATTCAGATCGTGTCAAACATGTCCAGCCGGCGCTGATGCCGGCCCGCTTCGAAGGGGGTTTTCAGCCAGGTCTTCAGGATTTCCAGGGCCAGGATATCACCGATCACCCGGCCGCCCATGACCAGTATGTTGGCGTTGTTGTGCCGGCGGCTCATGGCGGCGGAAAACAGGTCGTTGCAGAGGGCTGCGCGCACGTGGGGATATTTGTTGGCCACCATGGACATGCCCAGCCCGGTGCCACAGATGAGAATGCCCCGCTCGTATTCGCCTGAGGATATCTTTTCGGCTACGGTCTTGCCGGTGTCCGGATAGTCCATGGACGCTTCGTCGTGGGTGCCGACATCGGTAACGGCAATGCCCTGCGCCTCCAATGCCTTTTTGAGCGTCTCCTTGAGCCGGTATGCCGCATGGTCGCAGCCGATGATGATTCGCTGTGGGCCGGATGCCTCGGTCATGGTCCTCGGTTCCTTTCGGTGAAAAAAGTGTGATCGATAAAAGGACTGACCTGTTTACATATCCAGAACCATCGAACACCGCAAGAAAAAAAGGAAGTGTTTAGGTCGGTTAGGGCTTTCTGCCCGATGTTTTACGATTTTTAAAATGTATTTTTCCGGTATTTCCGGGGTGGGTGGACGGCTGAAAGGGACAGGTGGGGAATATCCCTGGACCTTTGAATCCAGACCGACCATTGGTTCAAGATTTATGGAACGTACCGCTTTACGACCAGGCTGGCGTTGGTGCCGCCGAAGCCGAAGGAGTTAGACATGGCGTAGGTAATGTCCACCTTGCGGGCAACCTTGGGCACGTAGTCCAGATCGCATTCGTCTCCGGGGTTTTCCAGGTTGATGGTGGGCGGGATGATGCCGTTTTTCACGGCCAGAACGGTAAATGAGGTCTCGATTCCGCCGGCACCGCCCAACAGGTGGCCGGTCATGGATTTGGTCGAAGAGATAGGCACCTTTGGGGCGCTGTCGCCGAATACCTTTTTGATCGCCCGGGTTTCGTAGAGATCGTTCAATGGGGTGGAGGTGCCGTGGGCATTGATGTAGTCGATGGCTTCGCAGGAGATGCCTGCGCTGTCGATGGCGGCCTGCATGCATCGGATCATACCGTCTCCGTCCGGAGACGGGGAGGTCATGTGGTAGCCGTCACCGCTCTGGCCGTAGCCGGCCATTTCAGCCAGGATGGTTGCGCCGCGCTCGAGGGCATGCTCCAGTTCTTCGAGAATCAGCATGCCGGCGCCTTCGCCCACCACGAACCCGTCACGGTCGCGGTCAAAGGGCCGTGAGGCCTTCTGGGGGTCGTCGTTGCGGGTGGACAGCGCTTTCATGGAGTTGAAACCGGCAATGCAGGTGGGGGTGATGACCGATTCGACCCCGCCGGTGATCATGGCGTCCGCCTGCCCCCGCAAGATGGTGTTGCAGGCATCGCCGATGGCGTGGGCGCCGGCCGCACAGGCTGTAGCCACGGAGATGTTGGGTCCTTTGGCCCCCAGGTGAATGGAGATCATTCCGGGGGCCATGTTGCCGATGATCATGGGGATGAAAAAGGGGCTGACGCGTTTGGGCCCTTTTTCCTGAACGGTGCGGGCGGTCAGTTCCAGCATTTCCAGGCCGCCCAGGCCGCAGCCGGTGATCACACCCACGCGGGGGCTATTGGTGTCATCGATGGTCAGACGGGCGTTTTCAACGGCCATCCGGGCGGCGGCCACGGCATAGGCGATGAATCTTTCAGTGCGCTTGGCCTCTTTTTTGGGAAGGAAATCCTCCGCATTGAAATTCTTTACTTCTCCCGCGATTTTGGTGGCGAATTCAGTGGTATCGAAACGCGTGATTTCGCCAATACCGGACCGGCCTTCACACAAGGCCGACCAGGTTTCATCGACGCCGATACCCAGCGGTGTCACGAGTCCCAATCCGGTTATGACAACCCGTCTGCTCAACGATTCCTTCCCTTCTGGTAAAATAAACAATCAGCAATTTTGAATTCTTAATTTTGAATGGAG
>JAHLLR010000155.1 GCA_020444075.1 Deltaproteobacteria bacterium | reverse complement strand
GCGGAAATCGCAAAGGGTGTTTTGCATAAATTTCCGATAGGGAAATTAAGTGGAGCGCATAAATTCATTTAACACCTATGTTCACCGACGGTGATCAAATCAAGCTCTGACAGATATGAATCTCCGAATATGACCGCTGTAAATGCTTAAATCCTTGATAGTTTGATGAAAAACCAATATAAAGGCTGAAACTAAGAATGAATTGGAAAAAATACCCCTTGAATCTGAAAGACGATACGGCAATATGACTGATCTATCGAAATGCGACAGCGATTATCACGGCAAAAAATATATCAACCTACTGGTGGAATCGGAGCGGGCGGCACTGCTCAAGCAGGTGTCCACCGATCTTTCAAGCATCACCCTGGATGATCGCCAACTCTGCGATTTTGAATTGCTCACCACCGGGGCCTTCTCTCCATTGACCGGTTTCATGAACCGCAGCAACTACGAATCCGTTCTGGATCGGATGAAACTGCAGGACGGGACCCTGTGGCCGCTTCCCATCTGCCTGGACGTCTCTGAAACAACGGCCAGGCCATTGGAAGCCGGGCAGTCAGTGGCCATTCGAGACCCGGAAGGGTTTCTTTTGGCCGTCATGCATGTGGAAGATATCTGGAAACCGGACAAGGACAAAGAGGCCACCCACGTTTTCGGTACCACGGATAAATCGCACCCAGGCGTAGCCAATCTATTTCGAAATACCGGTCCGTATTATATTGGTGGAACCCTTGAAGTTCTAAGTCTACCGCTTCATTTTGATTTCAAGCAACTGCGCATGACACCGCCGGAAGTCCGCGGTCTTTTCAAGAAGCTGGGTTGGAATCGCATTGTCGGCTTTCAAACCATTAACACCGTTCACCGCCCTGAATTCGAAATGGCGATCCGCGCCATGCATAAAGGCCGGGCCAATCTGCTTCTGCTTCCAGGGGTGGGGATGACCGGTCCCGGTGATTTCGATTATTACACCCGTGTTCGCTGCTATCGCCATGTGGTTGGATATTTCCCCCCGGAATCGGCGATCATGAGCCTTCTGCCCATATCCATGCGAATGGCCGGTCGGCGGGATGCACTGCTTCAATGCATCATCGGCAAAAATTATGGATGTACCCACTTTATTATCGGCTATCAGCATGCGGACCCGGGCAGACTCAATGGTGCTGCGCCGTTTTATGACAGCGATGCGACCCAAGCCTTTGTTCATCAATTTGCAAGTGAGGTGGGCATCTCCGTTGTTCCCTTCGATGAACTGGTCTATCTGCCTTTTGAAGATGAATTTTGTCCAAAGGATGAAGTCGCCGCCGGCACGGAAACCATTTCTCTATCGAGTCTGGACATCCGTGAGCGAATCCGAACCGGTAGGAAAATCCCCCGATGGGCCACATTTCCTGAAGTGGTGGGCGAATTGAAAAAAGCCTATCCACCGCCTTCGAGGCAGGGATTTACCATTTTTTTCACCGGCCTTTCCGGTGCCGGCAAATCGACTATCGCCCAGGTGCTTTATGCCAAAATGCTGGAAATCGGCAAACGGCCGGTCACGCTTCTGGATGGGGACATTGTCCGGCAGAACCTTTCCAATGAGCTTTCTTTTTCCAAGGAGCACCGGGATATCAACGTGCGTCGCATCGGCTTCGTGGCCAGCGAAATAACCAAAAACCGCGGTGTGGCGATTTGTGCTCCCATCGCCCCTTACGCCGCCACCCGTGCCGAGATTCGATCCAATATCGAAGCGTGCGGCGGTTTCATCGAGGTCCATGTGGCAACGCCTCTGGATGTGTGTGAGAAGCGTGACCGCAAAGGCATGTACGCCAAAGCCAGGGCCGGATTGATAAAAGGGTATACGGGCATCGACGACCCCTATGAAATTCCCGAGGCCCCTGAAGTCCGGGTGGATACCACTGGAAAATCACCGGATGAAGCCGCCCAGGAGATTCTGATATATCTGGGACAGAAACGATTTATTTAAGAAAGATCGTTTGTTAGTTCGATTAGTTAAATTGGTTTGATTGGTTGAGTGAACGTTTCGGCAACTGTGGAGTTGATGCAAGCAATCAAACCAATGAAACCAACAAAACCAATTCAACAAACCCAACAAACCCAACTGGTTGAACCATGCCAAAGACAAACAAAAAAATACTCGTTGTAGGCGGAGCAGGGTATATCGGTTCCCACATGGTTCGACGGCTACTCCAAGCCGGCTGCGATGTGGTCATACTGGATAACCTGTCGACTGGAAACCGGAAACTGATTACAGATGGTGAGCTGGTTAACGGCAATCTGGGAGATGCCTGCCTGCTGGACAAGTTGTTTGGTGCGCATAAATTCGATGCCGTCATGCATTTTGCTGCATTTTCCCAGGTCGGCGAATCCATGCATCAGCCGTTGACGTATTACCGCAACAACCTGGCTGAGACGGTCGTTTTGCTGGATGCCATGGTGCGCCATAACGTGAAGCGTTTTATTTTTTCATCCACCGCCGCCGTTTACGGAGAACCGGTGGCGATTCCCATTACCGAAGATCATCCATGTATGCCCACCAATCCATATGGGAACACCAAACTTGCCGTGGAGCGAATGCTGGCGGACTGCGATTCAGCTCACGGGTTGAAATACACGGCGCTGCGTTATTTCAATGCGGCCGGTGCCGATGACTCCGGTGAGATTGGCGAACTGCACGATCCGGAAACACATCTCATTCCCATCGTTCTCAAAGCCGCTTCCGGCCAGATTGAGCATATACAGGTATTCGGTAACGATTATCCCACCACGGACGGTACCTGCATTCGGGATTACGTGCACGTGAACGATCTGGCCCAGGCCCATCTGCTGGCCCTGGATGCATTGTTGAGAGGCGGTGAGAGCGTTGTTTATAACCTGGGGAGCAGCAACGGGTATTCGGTGAGGGAAGTGATCGCCAACGCGGAAGCGGTGACGGGGAAAAAGATCCCGGTCGTGGAAGCACCGCGGCGTGCCGGTGACCCGGCAATCCTGGTTGCCAGTTCGGAAAAAATAAAACGCGCGCTTGGCTGGATGCCGGCATATGAAAATCTTGAAAAAATAATCCGGACTGCATGGAACTGGCATTTGAAGCAAGCGGATTAATGCAGGTTGCGATCATCAACGGTTTATCCTATAAAATGGGGATCAAACGGTGAAAGACATTTTCGGGAGGTTTGAATGAAAAATCGAATGGCTATGATTTCGATAATTTTGATGGTGTTGGCACTGATCTTCACAGGGTGTTCCTCAGACGAAGAGAAAAAAACGTCCCACTTTGAAAAAGGAAAATCCTATTTTGAAAAAGGGGAATACAAGAGCGCGGAGTTGGAGTTCCGCAACGCCATACAGATCGATCCGGAGTATGTGGATGCCTACGAACGGTTGGGTGAAACCTACCTGAAGCTTGGCGATCCCCGGGGAGCATTCAGGGAATACACCATGGTCGCCAAACTCGATCCCGAGAATGTGGATGCAGCCCTCAAGTTGGCCACCTTTTATATGCTGGGCAAAAAAACCGGGGAATCCCGCGAAAAGGTTGAAGCGGTGCTTGCTAAAGAGCCCAACAATATCGAGGCACTGTATTTGATGGCCGGCCTATACGACCTGGAAAAAAATCTGTACGAGGCGGCGGCTGTTTTTGAAAAAATCCTGGAACTGGACAGCAGGCAATCCCGTGCATACATGGGACTGGCCCGGATATACGCCCGTCAGGGAAAACTCGATGAGGCCGAGTCGCAATTGATGAATGCGGTTCACCTGGATCCGGCTGAAATCAAACCGAGGTTGGAATTGGTCCGGTTTTACACCGGTCGGAAGGCCTATGACGAAGCGCAGGCCCAACTTGAAAAGGCCATCGAGTTGAATCCGGGGAATTCGGATCTATACATCATTCTCGGCAATTTCTTCTTCCAGATGAAAAAACCTGCAGAAGCTGAAGTTGCCTATCTCAAGGCGATTGAAATCAGTCCAACAGACATCAAACCTTACATGGTTGCGGCCGGATTTTACGATGCATCGGACAATGCGGATAAAACCCTTGCCATGTACAATAAGGCCCTGGCGGTCAAACCCGATGACATTAATATCATGACCACCATGGCCGGTTTTTTCCTGAAGCGACAGCAGATGGAACAGGCCGAACAGTATCTGGGCAAGGTGCTTGCAGAAAGGCCTAATTTTTTCCCCGCTCGGATGATGAAAGGGGAAATTGCTGCTTTCCGAAAAGATTTTACCGAAGCCATCAGCATATTCGATCAATTAATTAAAGAAGAGCCTCGTTCTTCGCGAGCCTACTATTTAAAAGGGTTTTCACATCTCGGTAAAGGTGAAATCCAAGTGGCCAGAACGTCCCTTGCCAAAGCGGTTGAACTCAATCCGCAGTATGTTAAAGCCAGGATGCTGCTGGCCGAGATTGCGCTGCGGGAGCGGGACTTTGAAATAGCCCAGAAGGAGAGCGCCGAGATCCTGGCGCTGAATCCCAAAGATTACCGGGCCAGAATGATCCTGGGCAATGCCTTGATGGCCCAGGGGAAAACCGCCGAAGCGGAAGTGGCCTTCAAAACCCTTATTGCTGAAAACCCTGAGAATCCAGTCGGCTACTATCGTCTGGGACTGCTGCAGCGGGCCAATAAAGACTACGATGGTGCCCTGGAGAGCTTCCATGCAGCCCTTGCACGCAATCCCATGCTGATGGATGTGTTCACCAATATTGTTCTGGTTCATGGTGCCAAAGGGGAATTGGATGTCGCTTTGCAAAAGTGTGATGCCCAGTTGAAAACGGTCGGTGACTCAAGCGTTCACAAGGCGATTATCAACAACCTGAAAGGCGGCCTGTTCCTGGCCCAGAAGAAAACCGATGCCGCGGAAAAAGCGTTTGAGACTGCCATACAGGAAAACCCGGATTTCATGCCGCCATACTATGCTCTGGCAAGAATCTACCTTTCCGGCAAACAGCAGCAAAAGGCCATTGACCAATACATGGCCATCCTGGAGAAAAATCCGAACCAGGCAGGGCCCCACATGCTGCTGGGTACTATCTATGATATGCAGAAACAATTTGACATGTCTGAAAAACATTACCGCGCGGCACTGGAAATCAACCCGCAGTTTGCACCGGCCGCCAACAACCTGGCCTATCTGCTTTCATCCCGGGAAGGCGATATCGATGAAGCGCTGAAATTCGCCCAAATCGCCAAGGAAAAATTGCCGGACGATCCCAGCGTGATGGATACGCTCGGTTGGATCTACTATAAAAAAGGGCTGTATGGAAATGCCGTCCAGGAATTTTCGGAAAGCCTGGAAAAATTGCCTGAAAACGCAACGATACATTACCACCTGGGAGCTGCTTTGTTAAAAAAAGGGGATCGGATGCGTGCCAAAGTGTCTTTAGAAAAAGCAGTTGCCCTTGACGGAAATTTTGACGGTGCCGAGGATGCGCG
>JAHLLR010000154.1 GCA_020444075.1 Deltaproteobacteria bacterium | reverse complement strand
CAACAGCCGCCGCGCCTCCTCCGGGCGCAAATGCCGCCAGGAGCCTTTGGCGAGGTCGCCCAGCGTTAAATCGGCCACGCGGATTCGATGCAGACGGACGACCCGGTTGCCCACCTTTTTCACCATCCTGCGGATCTGCCGGTTCTTGCCCTCCATCAGAACGATACGGAAGCGTTTGTCGGACAGGCGGTGAACCCGGGCCGGCCGGGTCATGACACCGGACAACGGCATGCCTTTTTCCATGGCGGCCAGGGCCTGGTCGTCAAGAGGCCACCGTACCGTCACGTCGTACTCTTTTTCGTGATCGAAGGAGGGGTGGGAGAGGCGGTGGTGGATGCGGCCATCGTTGGTCATCAGCAGCAGGCCGGTGGAATCTTTATCCAGCCGCCCCACCGGGAAAAGCCGTTCGGGCAGGTCCACCAGGTCCGTCACCACCGGCTCCCCCCTGTGCGCGCAGCTGGCCACGACCCCTTCAGGTTTGTTGAGCATCACATAGATCTGCCGATCCGGCCGTCCCACCGGCACACCCTTGAGATGCACCACGTCGGTCTCGGGGTCCACTTTGGACCCGAGGGTGGAAACCACCTTCCCGTTGATGGACACGTCACCGGCAAGGATGTGGGCCTCTCCTTTACGCCGGGAACACGCCCCGGCTTCGGAGAGGAATTTTTGCAGACGAACCAATTTCATGGGGATCGGCAATCAGTGTTGATCAAAGTTGCTCATTACCCTGCAGCGTATCACTCATCATCGCTCCAAACAATCCAGTTTTGGCAAAACGGATTAGTCATGCCGGATCTTCATCGAACCGTTTTTTAACTTGGCCTGGCATAAATGCAGAAAATCTTGACGATATCTGACCAGCCCCACTATATTGAGTTTACATCCGATTTCATTTTTATATCCGTCATTATGTTTCCCGCCAAAAAACTGGAGGTATTCATGAGCATCAAACACTGTTTCCGTTTTGCCTGGGTGGTGCTGTGCGTCGTGATGTTGAGCCCGTTTTGCGCCGTTGCCCAGACCGATATACCGGGCAGCAAGGATCACCCCATGTGTTCATGAATGCCGGGGTATTACATCAGTGATTACCGGCAGGAGGAATTTGCCGCTTATGCTTTCACGGATGAAAACGGAAACGATGTCACTGTGGAAGGTCGACTGACCGAGATTGTTTACCCGTTGCCGGACAGCTCTCCACGGGCCGTGATGCAGGCGATTGTCTCCCAGGGAGTTGCAAGGGAGCGCTTGACGGCGACCGGCTTTGGAGAGAAAAATCCTGTTGCCGACAACGAAACCGAGGAGGGCCGGGCCAAGAACCGGCGGGTGGAGTTGGTCAAGATGTGGAATTCAATAGGGTTCCGCGGGTTTGGGCTCAGATTGTCTGGGTGGATTTTTCGTTTTATCTAAGTAAAATAAAATGGTTAAGCCAATGCATCGCAACAGGTCAATATTTTCAGCCCTGCTGGCCATGTTAGGTGTGATTCTTCTTTTACCGTCCTGCATGGCTGCTGCCGGCCGGGATAATGCGGCACGCCTGGATCAACTTCAGAAACAAATGGAAAATGCATTGAACCAGGGTCAGGGCATACCGCCGGAACTGGTGGAGGAGATGCAGAAGCTGCTTGAAGAGATGCAAAAGGGCGAGGCCGATGCAACGCCCGACCAGGAACCCGGTTTTGTCCCCGTGCCTTTTTCCGGAACCGTGACCCTTTCGCTCAACAGCAGGGGCAATTGGAGCACAAAGGGCGCTTCGATTGCCACCTCGTCCGTGGCCAAGGCCACGGCCATCATTCAGGGCACCCGGGAGGAGCGCAACGATCAGGGGGAGATCGAGGATCATATCCCCCAGGGCATGGTCCTGACCCAGATTTCCGGAAACTGGCGCATGGAGGGGGGCGACGAGGAGGGCAAAATCACGGCGACGCGTTCGTATGCGGGCAGCGACCGGCGGCAATTCGGCAGCGGAATTTCCAAGGAGATTTCCCTGTGGCTGGATCCGCAGCGCAAGGTCTACAAAATCGATTTGCCCAATGGGTGGGCCGAGGCAAAGGTAAGGGAGGTCATCACCGGGCCGCACCTGCACGAAACCAGGGAATATACCCAGTCCATCAACGTCAGCGCCGTAGCTGAAAAAGGAGGCATGGATGCTGCCGACGAATATCCCTATACACCGGGCGCCGGCGGCCTGTACCATTCGTACAGCGTGCCGACATGGGCCATCATCATGGGTGAAGAGCCTGCTTTCGGCGCGGGCATGCGCGCGGACGATCCCATGTTGGCTGAAGTACGCAAGGAGTATGGCGAAAACTATCTTCTCCCGATCACCCTGACGGTCACCTGGAGCCTGTATTTGAAAGACGGCGATGTAGAGGCGGTCATCGAACCCGTGGGGGACTACGACAACTGGCTGCCCGCGGCCGGGATCAGCGGGGCCGGCGGCCTGGTCAAGGCAAAGGTGCGGATTGTCAAGCCCGAAGGGGCCAAAGGCCACATCACCTTCCGTTTGCTGGATGTCAGCCAGGTCAAAGGGGAATGCATGAATTCCCCCCCGCGAGATCCGGATACCCACCTGGATTTACAGTTCAGCAAGACCGGCAGCAGCAAGGGCATCTGGGTGGGACCGGACGGCACTGAAGCCAGAACCGAAGACCCGCTCAACGAGGCGACCATTGCCGTGCAGTCACGGGATTTCGGAGCCTGGGGCCGGCTGGAGGCCGAGGTCAAGGTGGTCGTCAAAGGCCGGGAGCAGGCGGCCCGGGCGGTATACAAAGCCCTGGGCACCGACTGGCTGGCTCTGCCGCGGGATGACGACGGCGATCATGTGGCCGACGGTTGGGCCAAGCAGATGGGGATTGACGAAAACGCCATTGAAGACAACGATCCCCGGCCGGGAAAAACATACCCTGGCGATGGGCTGTCGGTTTACGAGGAGTACCGGGGCTTCATGGTCAAGGGGAGGCATGTGCGCACCGACCCCACGGTCAAAGATCTGTTTATCTGGGACCCCGACAGCCTGATCCCCCAGTCCAATGTCAGCGGCGGTGCGCTGGGTACAATCAAAGTTCACCTGGTGGCTGCCGATGAGATCAAATCCGCTGCACAGGGTCCCCAGGGGCGCATGATCAACTTCAATTTCGATCCGCCCACCCATGCCGTGGATCAACATGGACTGTTGATCTTTAAAGGGGATCTGGCCAATATCGGCCATACCTTCGAAAGCTTCACGAACCCCGATGCGCGACTGGGACCACCGGTGGAAAGCGACCGCATCGAGGTCAACCCCAACTATACTTTCAATCAGATTTGTGCCGTCGTGAACAAATACAGGCAGGAATATACCCGGGAGAAAGGACCCGATTGGCCCGATGCGGCCTGGTACGAGGCCAGACTGGCCGAGACCATCGCTTTTGCCGTGGCTCACGAAGTGTCCCACGGCGTGGGCGTACGGCACCATACACCGGAGTCCGCCCCTCCTTACAGTTGCCTCATGAGCCAGCCCGAAATGGACGGATACAACGGCTTTTGCAGCTACAACCTCTTCAAGGGCATGTACATGTGGGGGATTGTGCTGTGCGACAAATGCCGGGAGCAGATCATGGTCAGCGACATCTACGAGGGCCAGGGATATCTGCCGCCGCCCTAGCGGCCCCGGGCATAAATACGGTGGCATTCGACAGCCGAGGCGCCCGACCCGTCCAGGTTGCTCGTTGTTCAAAGCCAACAGGTATTCTCACACCCCACGCCTCGCGCCTTGCGGTCCGGGCGCCTCGGCCATCTCGGTGCGTCACCCTATTTTGACCACAACCACTTGGTGCCACTTTACTTTCCAGCATCACGGTCTCGCAATTTTCCCGCTTCAGGCCGGAATTTTAACACCCATCCCCGGTATTGAATATATGGGGACCGAAAGTCAGGACCGGTAATCGGCGTTGATCTTCACATAATCCAGGGAGAAGTCACAGGTCAGCATGGTAGCCGTCCCCTCCCCCAGATTCAGATCCAGGACGACGGAAAATTCCGGTTTTCTGAGCACCCCGGTGGCCTTTTCTTCAGCATCCTGGCCGCAGCCCGTGCCGTTTTTCACCATCAGCACCTCATCGAAATAAAGATCCAGGCGCTCCGGATCTAAAAAGACACCGGCCCGGCCGGCTGCCGCGATGATGCGTCCCCAGTTGGCATCCTCCCCGAAAAAAGCCGTCTTGACCAGCGGCGAGTGGGCGATGGTGTCGGCTATGGCCCGGGCATCGGGATCTGAACGGGCCCCGCGCACCGTCAGGTCGACCACCTTGGTGACGCCCTCGCCATCCTTGACCATCTGCCGGGCCAGATCCATGCACAGGTCGTCCAACAGCCGCTGAAATGTCACTTTGTCGGCGTCCGCTTCGATCACGGCCCCGGAAGCGCCGTTGGCCATGGTAATCACCGTGTCGTTGGTGCTGGAATCGCCATCGATGGTGATCCGGTTGAAAGACAGGTCCACCGACCGTTTCAGGGCCGTCTGGAGATCGGAAACGGGAATGTCGGCGTCCGTACAGATAAAGCAGAGCATGGTGGCCATATCCGGCCGGATCATACCGGCGCCCTTGGCCACGGCGACGATGCGGTAGGCGACGCCGTCCACCGCACCTTGACGGGCCCCTGTTTTGGGCCGGGTGTCGGTGGTCATGATGGCGCGGGCCAGATCGGGGATTCCACCTGGATCCAGTTTTTCAACCAGATCCGGCACGGCCGATTCCACCTTCTCGATGGGAAACGGGGCACCGATGACGCCGGTGGAAGCCACCAGCACGTGATCTTCAGGCACGCTCAAGGCCCGGGCAACTGCAGCGCTCATGGCTCGGGCAGCGACCCGGCCCTGCCGGCCATTGGCGCAGTTGGCATTGCCCGCATTGACGATCACGGCCCGGGCCGCACCGGATTTGATCCGCTCCCGGTCCAGTTGAACGGGGGCCGCTTGGACGAGGTTTTTGGTAAACACCGCCGCCACCCGGGCCGTTCGGTCGGATACGAGCAATCCCAGATCGCGGTTGCCGTTTTTTTTGATGCCGGCAGCCATGCCGCAGGCAGTAAATCCTTTACAGGTCAATGGAACCATCGCATTATCCTTTTTGGATCACGTTCAGCAATTGCTTTAAGTGGGTGGGTTGAGTTCCTTGCCCTTGAACCCTCGACGCCTCAAACCTTTTGTTTTCCATCGCGCAATTTCAGTCCGTTGTCAATCAACACCCCTTGCAAACCGCCGCCATATGGCATAGAACTCGCCTGTTTGCAAGACAGGACCCTTTTCATTAATCCTTTGGGAAGGAGCTCTTTTCGGTTAACTGAGGAGTGAGCCAACGATGGAAAAACCCGCATGCGAACATTGCGGCAGCCCCCTGGCACTGAAACGGACATGACGCTCGGTCGTTTTCCGCTGCACGGGCTGCGGCACGGAATACCCACTGGCCAGATACATCCATCTCATGGACGAAGCCATGGAGCAGCAGCTGGCCGGTTTGCGCTGTGACAGG
>JAHLLR010000153.1 GCA_020444075.1 Deltaproteobacteria bacterium | reverse complement strand
ATCAATGCGGACCCCATCGTCGCCCGCCAGCTGGAGGCTGCGGGGGCCGCCGCCGTCATGCCCCTGGCGGCACCCATCGGCACCAACCGGGGACTCACCACCCGGGAGATGCTGCAGATCATTATCGATGAAATCAAGGTTCCCGTGGTGGTGGATGCAGGCATCGGCAAACCGTCACAGGCCTGCGAAGCCATGGAGATGGGCGCCGACGCCTGCCTGGTGAACACGGCCATTGCCAGCGCCGCGGATCCAGTGGCCATGGCCGCGGCCTTTGCCGCGGCCATCCGGGCCGGCAGAGACGCCTGGAACGCCGGACCGGGAGCCATGCGGACACGCGCGGCGGCGTCTTCGCCGCTGACCGGTTTTCTATATGAGCAGGAATAAAGCGCAACCCATGGACTTCTATGACCATTATGCCGCCTATCGTGACAGCGGCATTCCCCGCCAGATTGAATCGGCAACCGATGGCGATGTTCAACGGGCGCTGGGCAAGCAAACGCTCGCCCCCGAGGATTTCCTGTGCCTGCTCTCCCCGGCGGCCGAGCCGCACCTGGAGCAGATGGCCCAGAAGGCACACGCCTTGACGGTCGCCCAATTCGGCCGCACCATGGTGCTGTATACGCCGCTCTACCTGTCCAACTTCTGCACCAACAGCTGCCTGTACTGCGGATTCAACCAGAACCACTGCATCGTCCGCCGCCAGCTGACCTTGACGGAGGTAGAAGCCGAAGCCCGGGCTATCGCCGATACCGGTCTCAAGCACATCCTGATTCTCACCGGTGACGCGCCTGCCATCGCCAGCGTGGATTATATCGCCGGGTGCTGCGAAGTGCTTGGCCGCTATTTCCCGGCCATCGGCATGGAAATCTATGCCCTGTCGCAGGCGGACTACCGGCGTCTGATCGAGTCCGGGGTCGACAGCCTGACCCTTTACCAGGAAACTTACAACGAAGCGCTCTACAGCCGGCTGCACCCCAAAGGCCCCAAACGGGACTACCGATTCCGGCTGGATGCACCTGAACGAGCCTGCCGGGCAGGCATGCGGGCGGTCAACGTGGGGGCTCTGCTGGGTCTGGACGACTGGCGGCAGGACGCCTTTTTCACCGGGCTGCACGCGCACTACCTGCAAAACCGCTGTCCGGAAACGGAGATCAGCGTCTCCCTGCCCCGCATGCGGCCCCACGTAGGCGATTACCAGCCCGGTTGCATCGTCGAGGACCGCCATATCGTTCAGGCGATGACCGCCCTGCGCCTGTTCATGCCCCGGGCGGGCATCACCTTCTCCACCCGGGAGAGCGCCCGGTTTCGGGACCGGCTCCTGCCCCTGGGGGTTACCCGCATGTCCGCCGGCTCATGCACGGCGGTGGGTGGCAGGACCGATAAGGCCAACAGTACCGGCCAGTTCGAAATTTCCGACGAACGCACAGCGCCGGAGATGGTGGACATGCTCCGCCGGGCCGGCTGGCAACCGGTATTCAAGGATTGGCAAGGGTTAGGCGTTTAGGCTGAAGCGGTTTGGACTGGAAGCGAAGGGATGGATTGCTTCCGGGATTGGAACAGAATTGATCCATGACGCATAATCCATTTCTCAGCGGCCTTCGGGATCATTTTACGAATGACCAGATCCGGCGTCTGGGATCGGTACGCGTGGGCATCGCCGGTGCCGGCGGCCTGGGCTCGAACGCTGCCGCCCATCTGGTCCGTTCCGGTATCCGCCGGCTGAGGGTTGCCGATTTCGACCGCGTGGCCCCGTCCAACCTGAACCGCCAGTTTTTCTTCATCGACCAGGTGGGCATGAAAAAAGTGACGGCTCTGGAAGCCAACCTGAAACGGATCAACCCGGACCTGGAGATGCAGGCATTGGATATCCGCCTGGATGCCGGAAACGCCGGCAGGGTGTTCGCGCACTGCCACATTATCATAGAAGCTCTGGATCGCGCCCGGGACAAAAAGATGATGGCGGACGCCTTCATGGCCGATCCCCGCCTGCTGGTCTGCGCATCGGGCATCGGCGGATGGGGAGAAAGCGACCGGATCCGGACCCGGCGGGTGCGCGACACATTCTACCTGGTCGGTGACGGATACTCGGAAGTATCCGCGGACCGGCCTCCCACCGCCGCCGTGGTCGGCATCGCCGCCGCCAAGCAGGCGGATGTGGTGGTAGAAACGATACTGAAAGAAAGGGTCCGAGGAGACGAGGGTCCAAGGGGAAAAACCGCCCACTTGATGAGGCGAACCTTTTGATAATAACCGCAGCACTGAAATTTTGGACAATCATAAAAAAATCGAAAGACGGCGTGAATTGGGAGCAAAACACAGGAACCAACCATGCACTTGACCCCTTGGATCCCCGACCCCTTGAACCCTTTACCATGAGGTACCCCCATGTCCTACACGACCCAGATGGACGCCGCCCGCCAGGGCATCGTCACGTCCCAGATAAACATCGTTGCCCAAAAGGAGAGAATGGCCCCGGAAACCCTGCGGGAACTGATCGCCGCCGGCAAGGTCATCATCCCGGCCAACAGGAACCACACGAACCTGGATCCGGAAGGCGTCGGCCAGGGACTGCGCACCAAGATCAACGTCAACCTGGGCATTTCCAAGGACTGCTGCGACATCGAGCTGGAAATGGAAAAGGTCCGTCTGGCCCTGGCGCTGAAAACCGAAGCCATCATGGATCTGAGTTGCTACGGAAAAACCCGTGAATTCCGGCGACGCCTGGTGGAGACCTCCCCGGCCATGATCGGAACCGTTCCCATCTATGACGCCGTGGGCTTTTATGACAAAAACCTGAAGGATCTGACTGTGGACGAGATTTTCGATGTGGTCGAGCGCCACTGCGAAGACGGGGTGGATTTTCTCACCATCCATGCCGGGCTCAACCGCCGTGCCGCGGAAAAGATCAAACGCAGGGAACGCATTACCAATATCGTCTCCCGGGGCGGGTCCCTCATGTTCACCTGGATGCAGCTGAACGACCGGGAGAACCCCTTTTACGAATATTACGACCGCCTGCTGGAGATCTGCCTGGCGCACGACGTAAGCCTGAGCCTGGGTGACGGCTGCCGGCCGGGCTGCCTGCACGACGCCACCGACGCCAGCCAGGTTGAGGAACTGATCACCTTGGGAGAATTGACCAAACAGGCCTGGGAGAAAAACGTTCAGGTGATGATCGAGGGGCCGGGCCACATGGCCTTAAACGAAATCGCCGGCAACATGATGCTGGAAAAGCGGCTGTGCCACGGAGCCCCCTTTTATGTACTGGGGCCCATCGTCACCGACGTAGCGCCCGGCTACGACCACATCACCAGCGCCATCGGCGGTGCGGTGGCCGCTGCCAGCGGCGCCGATTTCCTGTGCTACGTCACTCCGGCCGAGCATCTGCGCCTGCCCGATCGGGAAGACATGAAAGAGGGAATCATTGCCACCCGTATCGCCGCCCACGCCGCCGATATCGCCAAGGGCATCCCCGGCGCCAGGAACTGGGACGATGCCATGGCTCAGGCACGGGCGGATCTGGACTGGAAGAAAATGCTCCATCTGGCCATGGATCCGGAGAAAGCCACCCGCTATCGGGAAAGCTCGCCGCCCGAGCATGAGGACAGCTGTACCATGTGCGGCAAAATGTGCGCCGTGCGCAATATGAACCGGGTGCTGGCTGGGAAAAATATACAACTGAATGACTGACCTTTACTCTCATTGCCATGCATGAATGCATGGCAATGAGAGTAAAGGTTTATGGTGTGTTGATTGATAAATGGTAGATTTTGTTTCGGGCCAAGGCCGCAGCGTTTTTTAAACCGGAGGCGTAGCAGCGCTACGTCGAGGATTTAAAAAACGGGAGAACGCCGGCCCGGGACAAAAGATGCCATTTATCAATCAACACTATTGGAACAATTCGGTGCTTAGGTACCGCTCGCCCGTACTGGGCAAAATGGTGACAATCCGCTTGCCGGCATTTTCCGCCCTCGCCGCGACCTGCAGGGACGCCCATACCGCCGCGCCGGAGGAAATGCCGCACAGGATGCCTTCGCGGGCTGCCAGACGCCGCGCCGTTTCAAATGAATCCTCGTTGGATACGGTGACCACTTCATCGATCAGCGACCGGTCCAGCACCCGGGGAACGAAGCCCGCACCGATGCCCTGGATCTTGTGGGGCCCCTTTTCACCGCCGGAAAGCACGGGCGAAGCGGCCGGTTCCACGGCCACACACCGGAAGCCGGGCTTCTTCTCCTTGAAAAATCCCCCCACCCCGGTAAGGGTGCCGCCGGTGCCCACTCCGGACACCAGGATATCCACATCACCGGCCGTGTCCGCCCAAATCTCCACGGCGGTGGTTTCACGATGGATGCGCGGGTTTGCCGGATTTCCGAACTGGTCGGGCATGAAGGCACCCGGATTTTCCGCGACGATGGCTTTGGCTTTTTCGATTGCCCCGCCCATACCCTGAGGGCCCGGGGTGAGCACCAGCTGCGCCCCCAGATGGCGGAGCAGTTTCTGGCGCTCGACGCTCATGGTTTCAGGCATGGTCAGGCAAAGCCGGTATCCCCGGGCCGCACAGATAAAGGCCAGCCCGATGCCGGTGTTGCCGCTGGTAGGCTCCACAATCAGGGTGGCCGGCCCGATCAATCCCTTTTTTTCCGCATCATCGATCATGGCGGCAGCGATGCGGTCCTTGACGCTGCCCAGCGGGTTGAAGAACTCCAGTTTGGCGACGATCTCGGCATGAAGATCGCCGCCGGTCCGGTTCAACCGGACCAGGGGCGTTTTGCCGATGGTAGTATAAATGGCATGGTGAACGGTCATGATATTCTCCTTGCAGCGGTTCCTGGGGTTAGCTGTCGGCTTGAAGATAAATAATCGGGCAAGGCCATAGGGAGGAAGCCGTATGGGTAATACGGCGACGACCGATAACGCAGTCCAAATTAATGATCTTTAAGCCTGTACGGCCTCGCGGCGGGCCTCTTTGATGATCAGCCTGGGCATTTCCATCATCACGGTGGTGTCGGGCGGGATGGATTCAGTCAGCCAGACGTTGCCGCCGACCACCGAACGGGCGCCGATCACGGTATCCCCGCCTAAAACGGTGGCCCCAGAGTAGATGATGACCTCATCTTCGATGGTGGGATGGCGCTTTTTACCGCGCAGTTTTTCTCCCGCATCCTTGGGCAGGGACAGGGCGCCCAGGGTCACCCCCTGATAGATGCGCACGTTGTTTCCAATCTCGGTGGTTTCACCGATCACCACACCGGTGCCGTGATCGATGACAAACCGGCCGCCGATGGTGGCCCCGGGGTGGATATCGATACCGGTAATGCTGTGGGCATGCTCGCTCATGATCCGGGGGAGCATGGGCACCCCCAGCTCGAACAACTTGTGGGCCACCCGGTAAACGCTGATGGCATAAAGACCCGGATAGCTGAAGATGATCTCGTCATGGCTCTTGGCTGCAGGGTCCCCCTCGAAGGCGGCCCGGACATCCGATGCCAGGGTCTGCCGGATTTCAGGGATGGCGTCCATCACTTCAAGGGCGATGTTGTGGCCCTGGGATTCGCAACC
>JAHLLR010000024.1 GCA_020444075.1 Deltaproteobacteria bacterium | reverse complement strand
TCGAACCAACGACTCTCTGCTTAAAAGGCAGATACTCTACCGACTGAGTTAACGGCCCAAAAGAAAAAACGTAAGTACACGCCCGGCAACTGTTTGTCAATATGAAAATCAGGGGCAGGAAAACTTTTTAGGATTCAAGAGTTCAGGAATTCGGGGATTCAAGGTTTTATTGCTCTGATATAAGTTAGTTAGCCTACAACAAGCAGGTAAAACCGAACCCATCTTTTCCCTTTTAGCGACCCGCTGTAAGCTATGCGCTAAATAAACCCAATGGGCCCCAACAACCGTCATCCCGGCACGATCGTCCCGTTTACTTCATCCCTCGACCCCTCGAATCTTTGAACCCGTGGGCTATTTTCGCCAGAATTCAGGCACCACCAATATGATGAGGGTGTAAATTTCAAGGCGCCCCAGCAGCATGCACCATGACAGCAACCACTTTCCCCAGTATGGAATCTGGGCGAAGTTTTCGACAGGCCCCACCATCCCGAAGCCCGGCCCGATATTGCCGATCGTGGCGGCCACAGCCCCGAGGGCGGTGACAAAATCGACCCCGGTGCCGGCCAGAAGTACGGTGGAAATGGCAAACAGGGCCATGTAAAGTGCCAGGAAGCCGAGCACACTTCTCACGACATCCTCGGGCACGGTTTTCCCGCCGATCTTGATGTGGGAGACGGCCCGCGGGTGGATCATGGTAAAAAGTTCTTTATAGCAGTACTTGAAGCAAAGCATGATGCGAAGGCACTTCATGCCTCCGCCGGTGGAACCCGCCGACGCTCCCACAAACATGCACAGGAAGATGATGATCTGCGACATACCCGGCCACAATTCATAATCGGCCGTCGCGTAGCCGGTGGTAGTCACGATGGAAACCACCTGAAAGGCGGCGTAACGAAATGACTGGCCGGCATCCGCATACACCGTGCGGTAAAGGTTGGCCGTGACCACAAGGGTCAGGACCAGACACATGACCAGATAGAACCGGCACTCCGAGTCTTTCCAGAAAGCCAGCGGACGCCCCTTTAAAACCTGGTAGTGAAGTGAGAAGTTGATGCCGGCCAGCAGCATAAACACAGTAATGACGGCATCGATATATACACTGTCAAAGTGGGCCACCGACGCGTTTTTCGTTGAAAAGCCACCCGTGGGCATGGTGGTGAAGGCATGGTTCAAGGCATCGAAAAAAGTCATGCCGCCCATCATCAGCAACAGCGTCTCGGCCACGGTGAACAGGGCGTAGACTTTCCACAGAATCAATGCCGTATCGCGGATGCGGGGCTTGAGCTTGTCCGGCACCGGGCTGGGCACCTCGGCCTTGTACAGCTGCATGCCGCCGACGCCCAAAAAGGGAAGGATGGCAATGGACAGGACGATGATGCCCATCCCCCCCAGCCACTGGATGAAACTGCGCCAGACTAAAAGGCCCCGGCTCAATCCTTCGATGTCGGTCAGAATCGATGATCCGGTGGTGGTAAATCCGGAAACGGACTCGAAGAACGCATCCACAAATAAAAAGGAGCCGTCGGAATAATAAAAAGGAAGCGCCCCGAACAGACCGATGGCTGTCCATCCCAGGGATACAATGGCCATGCCTTCGCGCTGGCTCATGGTGTCAGTCTTCTCGGGTCTGAACAACGCCACCAGGGCGAGACCACAAACCAATGTAATGCCCATGGCTTTAACCAGAGGCATCAGGCTTCGATCCATGGAAAACAGGTCGAAGGCCAGGGGAACCACCATGGTACCGCCGAAAAAAAGGGTCAATACCCCGACGGTCTTGAGGATATAGCGCCAGCGCAATTAAATATACTCCAGTTTTACGGCCAGAATCTTCTCGACGCCGGGGATGGCCTCGCGGGTGGCGAAAATGATGATCCGGTCGTCCGGTTCGATGACACTGTCGCCGCTGGGGATGATAATGGCCTCCTGGCGGATAATACCGGCCACCATGGATCCCTTGGGGAAGGCAATTTTTTTCAAAGGCTTGGACACAATATCCGAGGTGGGCAGGGCAAGCGCTTCCATCACCTCCCCCTCTTCTCCTTTAATGGAGATCGCTGAAAGCACTTTTCCTCTGCGGATATGTTGCAGGATGGTGTTGATGGCCGACAATCGGGGACTGACCACCTGTTCGATACCGATGGCGGACATGAGGGAAAAATAGCTGAATTTATTAATCTGGGTGATGGTTTTCTTGGCGCCCAGCCGTTTGGCTAACAGTGACGTTAAAATGTTGGTCTCTTCGTCACTGGTCAGGGTCACCACCAGGTCGGTGTCATGAATATTCTCTTCCACCAGCAGGCTTTGGTCCGACCCGTCACCGTGGAGCACAACGGTCCGCTCCAATCGCTCGGCCAGAATATCGCACCGGATGGCGCGCTTTTCGATGACTTTGCAGGAGAGCAGCTTGCCTTCAAGCTGTTTGGCCAGGCGATAGCCGATGCGCCCTCCGCCGACAATCAGCACCCGCTTTACCGGCGTGGCGTGCTTGTCGAAGATGGAGAGGTGTTTGAACAGATTTTTCTCTTCGCTGATAAAGTAGACCAGGTCTCCGTCGCGCAGGTGGTTGTCGCCCTTGGGGATGATCAGCTGGTCGTCACGAACAACAGCGGCGATCAGGGGCCGATCTTCTTTGAGAATACTCGGCAGATCGGCCAGACGCACACCGGCCAGTCGAGAACCGGGTTCCAGATATACACCGACGAACTTGATGCGGCCGTCGGCAAATTCACCCACATCCACGGCACCCGGCACGCTCATGAGCCGTTCGATCGTCCGGACCACCTCGATGTCCGGATTGATGACGGTATCGATATGGGGTGCGTTTACCTTGAACGTGTCATGGTAGCGGTCAAAATCGGCTCCCCGCAGCCGGGCCAGCTTCTTGGTGGTGGGAGACAGGGTATCGGCCATCAGGCAGGCCACCAGATTCACTTCGTCGGAATCGGTGACGGCCAGCATGATTTCAGCTTCACGGATGCCGGCTTCTTCCAGGATGGCGGGACTGCTCCCCGAACCGGTGATCGTCTGGACGTCGAGGCTTTCGGAAAGCCGTTTCAGGGCTTCCGGATCAAAATCGATGACCACCACATCCTTGTTCTCTTGAGCCAGACGGCTGGCAATGTGAAACCCGACTTCACCGGCACCCACAATCACGATTTTCACCGCAATACTCCTTTTACACCACCTTGCTAAGATTTTTGCCGTAATGCCTTACACCACCGCCCCTGCCCTGTCAAACAAAGTGACATGGATGCCCAGGCACAAGGATCAATGAGGTACAGCAATCGTTGGTCATGATTTGGGAATCTGTTCAGGGAAGGAGAACGGTCAAGGATATTAAAATCCCGGCTCCCAGCGCCATGCCATCACGCCAGGTAAAAAAGAGATCGGGAAGGGTTCGGTGCTCGCTGTAGCACCGGGCTTGCATGGCCGCGGCCAGTTCATCGGCACTTAAAAATACACGACGGAACAAGGGAATCGTGAATTTCATAAGCCGGATCAGCGGGTTTTTGCGTCTTTCAATCCCCCGGGAACGCTGGGCATCGGCTATCTCCGCCCCTTGAAAGAGAATTACCGGCAAAAAACGGACCACCAGCCCGACCATCGTAGCCGCCATTTTTTCGTTTACCAAGGGTACCGGTTTCAGGAACCAGACCAGGGCGGCCCGGATATCGGCAGTCCGGGTGGTGGCCATCAACAGCACCCCCATGCATACCACCAGCAACAGGCGCCAGCACACGATCAGGGCCTCTCCGGCAATTTCTGCAGAAAAGGCGGGCGTCCATCCGCCAGAAAAAGTGATCGTTCGAACTCCGAAGACAAAGCAGAGAAAAAATAGAAAATACCGGGTTTCACAAATCAACCGGCGAATGCGCATACCGGCAGTATTTAAGGAAAGCATTATCACGGCGGTGAAAAGCGCCAAAAATGACAGGTTGCCCCACAGGCTCGTCACACTGATCCCCATGAGCAGGGCCTGCTTGGTTCTTGGATCCAGCCGGTGGAGCACCGATTGCCCCGGCCTGAAGCCGATGGCGGTCAGTTCACCCATGGCCGGATTCCTCTACCCAGTTGTACGGAGCACGGCGGTCGGATGCCCCACCGCTCGATGTCGCTGATCACCTCGGCCGGTATCCCGTCTTTTACGACACGGCCTCTGGCCATGACCACCAACCGCTGGGCATGGGCAATGACCTTCTCCAGGTCGTGGGTGGTAATGATAATGGTATGCCCTTTTTGGTGCAGGTCGAGAATATGGTTCAGCACCCGGCAGGTGGCGGGATAGTCAAGATTGGAAAAAGGTTCGTCCATGAGCAGCACACGAGGGGTCATGGCCAGGACCCCGGCAATGGCCAGACGACGTTTTTCACCACCGGAAAGATGGTGGGGCTGTTTATTTTCAAACCCGGAAAGATCAACCGCCGCCAACGCCTGGTTTACCCGCTGACGGATCTGCTGCCGCTCAAGTGCCAGGTTTTCCGGACCAAACGCTGCGTCATCGTATACGGTTTCACCGACAATCTGGCTGTCGGCATCCTGAAACACCATCCCCACCTGTTGCCGGGCGGCCAGCGGATCCGCTTTCACCGATTTGCCGCATACCGTCACCGTTCCGGATTCGGGGAAAAGCAGTCCGTTCAGGTGGCGCAACAGTGTGGTTTTGCCGGAACCGTTGGCCCCGGCGATAACCGTGAATTCCCCCTCGTTAAAGGTCAGGGTGACATCATCGATCCCCTGTGTGCCGTCGGCGAAACGATGATAGAGATGAGAGGTCTGAATGATGGACACGGGTTATCCTGCAGTTCTTACGACGGTGAAAGTGCCGTCCATCATTGGTCTTAGGGCCTTGGCGATGGGAACGGCAGCGGCAATTTTCAAGGCATCACCGATCAGAAAGGGAAGCATCCCCACGGCGAATGCCTTTGAAAAGCTCATTCCGGTGGCCACCTTCAGCCATGAGACGCCGAAGGCGTATATGATCAGGGTACCGGCAACCATGGCCAGCACATCAATGGCCACACGCCCCCGGCCGCTTTCCGAGATGAGGCCGATCAGGTAGGCGGCAGCGGCAAACCCCAGCAGGTATCCGCCGGTGGGCCCCACGAATTTTCCGACACCACCGGTTCCACCGGCGAATACCGGCAGCCCCGCGGCGCCGGCCAGCAGATAAACCGCGACGCTGATCAATCCCCACCGGCCGCCCAAAAGCAGTCCGGCCAGCATGATGAACAGGTTTTGCAGGACAATGGGCACCGGACCGATGGGAATGGCGATGTAAGCACCGGCAGCGGTCAGGGCGGCCATGAGGGACGCATACACCATCCGTTTCAATTGTCGTGCAGATGCATCCATAAAAGGCGTTCTCCTTTTCCGGTTCGCAAGGTATGTCGAGTTTATTGGATTCGTTGGGTATAAAACAGAATAATGGTACCACCAAAACGTTTCAGCCGTCGATCTATCCATTAACGGTGAAAACAGTCACCAACCATCACCGTTTGACGGGCCCCATCGGCCAGCTGAAGAATCAGCCCGCCATGGAAATCCACATCCACGGCAGTTCCCTCAACCCTGTCCTTAACGGTAATAACGCGGACCGGCCGGCCAAGGGTCACATTGTTTAATCTCCATTCATCAAGGACGGCATGGGGATCGAAGGCCAACATCCGCTTTTCAAAAGCATCCAGGAAAGCCACAAGGATCTCCCGGCGCGGCACGGGTCGACCCAGCAGCGCCCTGAGGGAAATGGCGATGGGTTCTTCGGTTTCCGGAGCGTTGTTGACATTGAGACCAATACCGATATTCATGTGAGCCACCTGATCCCCTTCGGCTTCCATCTGGGACAGAACACCGCAGATCTTATGGCTGTTCACCAGGATGTCGTTGGGCCACTTCAAGCATGTATCTATCTGGTACATGGACCGCAGGAGGTTTGCCATGTCGATGGCCGCCGCCAGATTCACCAGGCCGGCCAGCATCATGGGAATATCCGGGCGAACGACGACGGTGAAATAAAGGCCGCCATCGGCTGACAGCCAGGTCCGCTGCATACGTCCTCGACCGCAGGTCTGACGCTGGGCCACCACCACGGTAAAGTCGGCGCAGCCTTTTCGCGCCAGGACCATGGCCTCGTCCATGGTGGAACCGGTCTCCTGAAAATAATGGATGCGATCTTGCCGTGCACCGAAGGCCCACGGCACCAGGCTGTCCGGATCAAGGGTCATGCGATAGCCAGTGGGAGAAGAGATGATGGAAATGCCGGACTCGATGAGTCCCTTGATATGTTTCCAGACGGAAACCCGGCTGATCCCCAATTCGGCGCTGAGGGTTTCACCGGAAATGACGCCCTCAGCCCGATTCAGGATGTTGAAAATTTTCTGTTTGGAATCCATTTGGTTAACCTCAAAAAAAGTAATGGTTAACCAAATTCAAGACGAGATGTCAACACCCGACTGGCGCGACCAGGAAAAGAAACTAAGGGATTAGCTTGAAAAAATTGTGCGAAGCCGCTGCATTTCAGCCTCGCCATCGTTGACCAGTTCATCGAATATACCCTGAAGGGGCAGAATTTTATCCGCCAGGCCTACGCTCTGGCCGGCCATGAGGGATCCCTTTTTCATATCACCGTCAACGACGGCATTTTTTAACGCTCCCATCCAGAAGCGTTCGACCTCATACTGGGCCTCCGTACGATCAATGGTGTTTTCTTCAAGTTTTCTGATAAGGTTCAGCTGCAGTTTCCCGAATTCATTCGTTCCCACATTTTTCAATGCACGTACCGGAATCACGGGAAGGCGGCTGTCAAACTGGGGGGTGGCAACTGCATCCCTGGCCTTGGCCCGTCTGAAAGTTTCTTTGAAATTGGGATGCACGGCACACTCTTCGGACATGACAAAACGCGTACCCATCTGGATACCGGCAGCCCCCATCATCAGCAGGTGGGCCATCATCCGGCCGGTGGCGATTCCTCCGGCAACAAAAATCGGCACCGATTCCACATTAAACAAAATTTGCTGGATCAGCACGGTCAGGGATACCGGCCCGATGTGCCCGCCGGCTTCCGATCCTTCCAGAATCAGCGCATCCGTACCCATCTTGATCAGCTTCAAGGCCAATTGTTCGGTCGGTGCAAAACAGATCACCCGTGCGCCGCTCTCCTTGGCCTGCTGAATCTCATTTTCCTTGGGGATCGAACCGGCAAAGACAACCACGCGACACTCCATCTCACACACCATGGCCAACTGTTCCTGATACGCCGGTGCGATGGTGATCAGGTTGACGCCGAAGGGTTTGTCCGAGATGGACCGGGTCTTCTCGATCTCTGCCCGGAGCACATCGACTGGCGCATTGCCCCCGGCCAACAGGCCAAAACCACCGCAGCGCCCCATGTGGCTGACCAATCTGGGATCGCTCACCCAGGTCATGGCGCCGCACATGATAGGAATCTCACAACCCAGAAACTGCCTGCCCTTTTCAAAAAATCGGTCAAGAAGCATATTCTTCCTCCGGGGGGACCATTGGCCCCTGAATCGAATCACACTTGCGCGTAGTTGAAGTGAAGCTACCAGCGCATCAAAATGGCGCCATATGTCAGACCGGCGCCGAAGGAATCGAGCAGGATCAGTTGTCCCTTCTGAATTCTGCCATCTCTCACCGCCTTGTCCAACGCCGTGGGAATGGTGGCCGCTGATGTATTTCCGTACCGGTCCACGTTCACCACTACTTTTTCCATGGGACAATTCAGACGTTTGGCCACCGCCTCGATGATCCGAAAGTTAGCCTGGTGGGGAATAAACCAGTCGACATCGTCAATGCTGAAGCCGTTGCTTTCCAACGACCGGGAGGCAAAATCGGCAAGGGTGCGGACGGCCACTTTGAAGATCTCTTTGCCGAACATCCGTATTTTATGCAGGTTCTTGGAATAGCGCCCGGGGGTGACCTCCTTGCGTGATCCGCCGGCGGGAATATAAAGCAATTCCCACAGGTTCCCGTCTGACAGCAGATGACTGGACAGGATGCGTGCCGGCGCATCGGGTTCGGTACGTTCCACGACGGCGGCACCGGCCCCGTCGCCGAAAATAATGCACGAGCCCCGATCCTGCCAGTTGATGAACGGGTTGAGCACCTCGGCGCCTACCACCAACGCTGTCCGGGTCTGGCCGGACTGGACGAATTTGTCCGCCGTGGCCAGTCCGTAAATAAATCCCGAGCAAGCGGCATTGATATCCATGGCCCATGCTTGGGGGGCATCGATTTTATGTTGAAGCCAGCACGCCGTTGACGGTATCAGGGTATCCGGCGTACAGGTGGCATAGATGATCTGATCGATGTCCCTTGGCGTCCGGCCGGCCATGTCCAGCGCCTTTCTGGCTGCGGCCACGCCAAGGGATGAATTGTGTTCGTCGGGGTTGTCCAGATTGGAAAACCGGCGTTCGCGAATGCCCGTGCGCTCGCGAATCCACCGATCGTTGGTGGAAATATTGTTCTTTTCCAACCGATCGGCGATGTCGTCATTGGTCACGCGATTTTCAGGAAACGCGCAGCCGGTTCCGGTAATTGTGGCAGCATATCTCATTAATGGGTAGAGCTCCCAAACGGGAAAATGAACAACAATCGGCTTGAATTGTCTATTCAAACGCTTTGAAGTTGATTGAACCCGTTATAATTATTTGTTTTTAAATAAATTTCTAATTTTTCTAAATGCAAATTGCAAGTAATTGAAAGCAATGACGATGTCAAGGTTTTTATATGAAAACACACGAAGCAACAGAATGAACGGGGGGAAAAGCAAAGGCTCATTTTATATTCAACCTATTGCTTTATTATAACTTTAATACTTTTCAATGATGCGAATGAGGGTTTCGGGGAATACCGGGGCAGATTTTTATCGACTTCAGGGTAAACGCTGTTAACTTGTTCTACTACCACTAACAATCGGAAAACTAGTTATTAGCAACGACAACCGTCCTGGAATAGTCTATGGTAGGAAAATGGATGATCAAATTATTCCTCTTTTTCCGCGTCATCATCAGCAATGTGAATTTTAGGCGTCCATGTTGAAAACGGGTTGACGTCATCAAGGATATCTTTGCGCACAAACGAAAGATATTGTGCCATTTTCTTGTTTTCCCAGTTATCGGACCAACCTTCCCCATCGCCGATCAGAATTGCCTCGATCATCAACTTATCAGATTTTTCTGAAACCTGGGTCTCAGCAATTTGTGCTGCAGCATACGCTCTTTGAAGCCGCAGTTCCAAAGATGCCAATAAATTTTCGACCAATTTACCGGTAGATAACCCCACATGTTTAGCCCGTTTTTTTAACCTGGCATAGGCGGACGAACTCATGGGAAATTGAACCGGTTTCGCATCGTCAGCCATGGATCAATCCGTCCTGACTTTATCTCATCAAATACGGGAGCGTCTTCACGGTTTTCAATTGCTCGGCTTTTCAATATTGAAAAACCGGAAAACTCGCATCCCACAACCCTAAAACCGAACTGACCCTATTTTAGGCGCACTGATTTAAATTTTCAATATATTTTTTAATTAAAGCTAAATTTTTAAAAATAAACCGCTTCACAAAAACTAATAATTTTTTGCAACGCGACTCGGGGGTATACCGACAACCTGTGTTTCAGCGCTTACAGCGCCTCGAGCAATCGTTCGTGGATATTGTCGAAGCCCCCGTTGGACATAATCAGAATCACATCACCCCCCATGGATGATTCGGCCAGGTCATCAATAATGGATTCCGTATCCTCGAAATGGGCTGCATCCTTACCGCTCTGTTTCAACTCGGCAACAAGCTGTTCGCTGGAAAACCGCTCAGCTTCAGGTATTTTTTGAAGTAACGACGGTTTTCTGACGCAAATTCGATCCGCCGGGCCGAACACGGTCGCATAATCTTGCTGAAACACCTTGCGCATACTCGAATTCGTTCGTGGCTCGAAAACAGCAACGATCCGGTTTTTTGAAAAATGGGATCTGACTGCCCTGAGCGTCTCTTTTACGGCAGTGGGGTGATGAGCAAAATCGTCCATAACAATGATACCCCGCTTTTCACCGCGGATTTCCTGGCGCCGTCTCACGCCGGCAAAACGGCTCAAGGCGTCGGCGATTTTATCGGGCGCTACCCCCAGGTAATCCGCCACGGCTACGGCCGCCAAAGTATTTTTCAGGTTGTGCGCGCCGATCATCCGAGTCCGGAACATACCGTAATCCTGTCCATTCTTGATGACCTTAAAGCGGGTAACGGGCGGTTCGATGAATGTTTCGCCAAGGCGCCAAGGCGAATCCGCTTTCATGCCGTAGGACAGCTGTTTGCAGGATGCCAATCCAGTCAGACCGGCTACATTGGCATCGTCGTCAACGCTGACCAGAATCGAATCCGGCCTGATGTTCGTGACGAAACGCCCGAAAGCGTCTCGAACATGTTTCAGATCCCGATAAATGTCGGCATGATCGAATTCAACACTGGTCAAGATGGCCGCATCCGGGGTATAGTGAAGGAACTTGGGACCCTTATCGAAAAAAGCCGTATCGTACTCATCCGCTTCGATGACAATGCAGTCTCCCGTTCCGGTCCGGTAGTTGCTCATAAAATTGGGCAGAATGCCTCCGATAATAAAAGAAGGCTCCCGGCCGGCGGAAAAAAGGATCCAGGCAAGAATGGCCGAGGTGGTTGTTTTCCCGTGAGTTCCTGCCACCAGAACCTGTCGCTTGCCGGCGGCTGCAAACCGATTGACCGCCTGGGGCATGGAGCAGTAACACAGCGCCATCTCTGCAGTGGCGACCACTTCTGCATTTTCCCGTGACACGGCGTTGCCGACCACAACCAGATCCGGCCGGTGGGTCAGGTGGGAACGGTCAAACCCGGCCATGATGGTAACCCCCTTTTCCTCCAGGAAGCGGCTCATCGGCGGGTAGATGTTGTTATCTGAACCGGTGACCTGGTACCCCATGTCTTTAAGCATGCAGGCTAAGGCACCCATGGCCGTTCCGCAAACGGCAATCAGGTGAACGGTTTTCACCTTTTTCGGGATTCGGTTGTTTTCCGGCAGAATCATGGAGCGCGATTCCTTAAAATCGTATGGGGTTCGTTTTCAGCGGCGCACACCCAGTGCGTCTAATGGACCTATTTGTAGACGATTTGTCGTCTAATCACAAGCGCTTCATCTGCCCTTTTCAACCAGTGACGACGAGCATTCCCTTGCTGGCCGTCCACTATAGAGAGATATCGTCACCCGAGCCAATCGTTTTTACCTGCTGCGTTAACCATCATTCAGCGTGAATACTTTTGAGCACAACATCGGCCAAACACCTGTTGACTGAAGTTATTCAGGGCAATGGAAACGTAACCGTTCTCACCGGGGCCGGCATATCGGCGGAAAGCGGCATTCCTACCTTCAGGGGACCTGAAGGATTCTGGACCATCGGTTCCAAAGAATATCATCCCCAGGAGATGGCAACGGTTGCCATGTTCCGCAGAAATCCGGAAGCGGTCTGGGCGTGGTATCTGTATCGCATGGGCCTGTGCAGAAAAGCCCGGCCCAACGCCGGTCACCGGGCCCTGGCATCCATGGAATTCCATCTTAAAAACCGATTTACCCTGATCACCCAAAACGTGGACAACCTGCACATCATTGCCGGAAACAGCCTTTCGCGAACGCTTCAGATTCATGGCAATATTTTCCAGGCTCGCTGTGCATCGGCCTGCACGGATGACATCTTTCCCCTGCCTGAGAATCTTCCCCTAAAGTCCAAAGGGAGCATGTTGACTGACAGCGAATGCCGGCAACTGAAATGCCCCGCCTGCGGCAACTGGCTTCGACCGCACGTACTCTGGTTCGACGAAACCTATAACGAACACCATTACCATTTTAACAGCGCACTTGAGGCGGCGAAACGGACCCGCCTGCTGATCACTGTGGGCACCGCCGGAGCAACGACGTTGCCCAACCATATCGTCAACCGGGTGCTCGGCAACGGCGGTCTAATGTTTGACATCAACGTGACCGATAATCCTTTTGGCATTCTGGCCATGCAATCGAACCAGGGAATCTTTATCAAAGGCACCAGCAGCGAAACCCTGGTCGCGCTGGCCCGTACAATCGCTTCAGCTCAGGCTAATCTTTAATGATATCCATCATTTGATTTGACACCTGATGGATGCATGAGCTAATATGAGGCCGAGTTAATAACACTTCTTTACCCGGCAACAACTATCTTTTCCCCAATAACCGGCCTAATCGCCACAAAGATTATAGGTTATGAAAACAGACACCTGCGATGCCAACACCCCCATTGACCAGTTGAAGGCCATTTCATCCTGGGTCTCTTCCGTACAGGATCTGGATAAACTCCTCCAATTGATTATCGAATCGGCGACTGGCGTCGTGCGTGCGGAAGCCGCCTCCCTGCTTCTGCTGGACCCCACGACCAACACGCTCTATTTCAAGGTGACCACCGGCGCCAAAGGCGAGGAGGTCAAAGAATTCCGGATAAAAATTGGCCAGGGAATCGCCGGCCACGTGGCAAAAACCGGCCACCCCCTGCTCATTGCCGATGCCCAGCAGGACAACCGGTGGATGCGTGAAATCAGCGACAGCATTGATTATGAAACCCGTTCGATGGCCTGCGTCCCCTTAAAAATCAACAGCAATATCATCGGTGTCGTTCAGGTCATCAACAAAAAGGACACCACCCAGTTTTCCCAGGCGGACATGGCCGTTCTCGAAGAATTTGCCAGCCTCGCCGCCCTGGCTATCGGCAGTGCGCGAAGCCTGGAACAGGTTCGCCAGGAGAATTTGAACCTGAAGAAGGAGTTGGGTGAAAGACACCAGATCATCGGCAAAAGCATTATCTTAAACAAAGTACTGGAAGACGCTCAAAAACTCTCCCGCACCAAAACCACGGCCCTGATTCAAGGAGAAAGCGGCACGGGTAAAGAACTGCTGGCGCGTCTGATCCATCGTGAAAGCCCCCGCAAAGATAAACCGCTGGTGGTTCTGAACTGCGCAGCCCTTCCCGAGCCCCTTTTAGAATCGGAACTCTTCGGTCACGAAAAAGGCGCATTTACCGGTGCGGCAGGCCGCAAACTCGGAAAGTTCGAAACCGCCCACGAAGGGACCCTCTTTCTTGATGAAATCGGTGAAATGGCCCCGGGCATACAGGCCAAACTGCTGCGTGTGCTCCAGGAAGGAGTCTTTTACCGAGTCGGTGGCAATATCCCCATCACCGTAGATGTGCGGGTACTATCGGCCACCAACAAGAATCTGAAGAAAGAGGTGGAGGAGGGCAAATTCCGGGAGGATCTGTTTTACCGGCTGAACGTGGTTCAACTCAATATACCCCCACTGAGGGAGCGACTCGAAGACGTCACCTTTCTGGTCGAGCATTTTCTTGATGTGTTTAAAAAAGAGACCGGCCTGTCGGACCTGACCATATCTGAAGCCGCCATGGACAAGATGTGCCGCTACAACTGGCCCGGTAACATTCGCGAGTTGAGGAACGCCATCGAACGCGCCGTGGTAATGGGAAACGGAAAAACAATCATGCCGGAAGATCTGCCCATTGCCTCATCGCTGCCGAAATTCGCCGGCCTGAAAGTCGGACTCACCCTCGATGAAGCCCTCAATGAATTCAAAAAAGAATTTATCCTGCTCAACCTTAAACATACCGGTGGCAACAGAAGCAAAGCCGCAAAAGTAATGGATATTCAGCGAACCTACCTGTCACGACTGATCACCCGGTATGACATCCGGGATCTTGCCTGATCCTGCGTTTTTTAGCCACTCCAATTCAAGACTTTCCCAAAACTGCCGATACCCAGTTAGCGCTTGAAGTTTGCCCAGTGACTAAGGTTCTTCATGGCATCATAATTGCTTCAAGATTGTTCAGTTGAATTCAGAAATTGGCCCTGAGCAGATTATTGTATCCCGGAGGTATTGTCATGACAGCCATTGAAATGAATACCAGCACCGTCAGTAAGTTTAAAGAATCATTGAAATCCGCAGGATTTTACAGCGTTGAGTTTGCCATCGATGAACCGCATCCGCTCTATCAATTCAAGATATGGCGCAGCGAATCGAGCCCCATGTTCGTTGTGGTCAAAGAAAATTCTGCGGTTCTTCCCAAACTCAAGGCCGGTTGCGTTCTGAACATGACGTATTACAGCAGTGACGCCCAATGCCCAAAGAAACAGATCGAAACCCGAATTGGTCACATTAGCAACGAACGGGAAGGCCGTTTCGAGGGACATTGCACAGTTGACCTGGTTCCGGTTAACCAAGCAACCTTTCAGAATTAATGCCTTTACAGGCCTGATCAATGATGGTGACGATGAAGAAAAAACTGACCCTGTTGATTTTTGACGCTGCGGGTACGCCTGTCAAACAGACAACCATTCCCAGAATGCTGTTTCCGATGGCCGCCATGGTATCAATGGTTTTAGCAATCGCCCTTTATTTAGGCATATCCGATTATCTTCGCTTGAAAACCGAAGTGAAGGATGTCGAACGTCTTCGTTCATCGTTGCGAACACAAGAAGAACTGGTTGTTCAGCACCAGAATCAAATCGTTGCTTTTTCAAATAAAATTAACTCATTAAACACAAAATTGGCCGAACTTGGAAATTTCGAACAAAAAATTCGAATAATTGCCAATCTTGATCCCGGCAATGATGGGTCAAGTATCTTTGGTGTGGGCGGCTCTGATCCGGAAGACCTGGATCCCTCGACGATGATAGAACAGGATTATCAGGAACTTGTCAGAGATATGCACGTTGAAATCAATGAAATCGATCAGGCCTCCCATAACCAGAAAAATTCATTTTCGTCGATATTCAGCCAACTGGAAGGAAAACGGAACTTATTGGCCGCCACCCCCTCCATCCAACCGTTAAAAGGGTGGATTTCATCGCGTTTCGGATACCGTGAGTCACCCTTTACCGGCCGCCGTGAGTTTCATCGAGGGCTTGATATCGCCACGCATGAAGGATCGCCGATCCTTGCACCGGCAGACGGGATTGTAACCTATGCAGGCAACAAAGGGCTCATGGGAAAAATGGTAGCCATCGAACACGGATTCGGAATGGTGACCCGATATGGCCATACGCAGAAGATACTCAAGAAAAAGGGTGACCGCGTGAAACGGGGTGAAGCCATCGCCCTGGTAGGCAATACGGGTCGAAGCACTGGTCCGCACCTTCACTACGAAATCCGCTTAAATGGAGTGGCCGTCAATCCCATGAATTATTTCTTTAATTGACGGTTGAGGACGGTTTCACAAAAATAGACGTATTTTGTCACTCGGGCGATACAAAAATGCACAGAAACATCTGACATCAAGACACCGCCATTAAAAACAAGGATCCAAAAATGAAAAAAACAGTTTTCTTGGTGTTATCGGCGATGGCAATCTTATTCTGTGGCTGCACCACCGGTTCCGGATATGGCTTGTTTAAAACTGCCGGCCCCGGTTATGCGCTGATCAATACAAATACACTCCCCCCGCTTAACGCAGATGATGGTCACGGGGTCTGCCTGTCTATTTCCGCCAATTCATCGCTGAACATCAATGTCGAATGCATTCTCGAGTATGTCCAGGGAGAGTCCGCCTTCGACCCTGCAAACGAGCGGAGCGACCATCTGAATCCATGGTTCCGCTTGAATTATTCCTTTTAACCCGGGTCTGACAACCGCCAGCGAAAAAAAACCCTTGCCGGATGGTCCGTGGCAAGGGTTTTTTTATGCGCTTTTTCTAAAGATGGGAAAAAACGGTTTCAGCCGCAGACAGGGTTTGTTCGATAGCCTCGCCATCGTGAGCAGCGGACAGAAAAAAAGCCTCAAACTGAGATGGCGCCAGATAAATGCCCTTTTCCAGCATCCCTTTGTAGTATAGCGAGAATCTTTTTAAGTCAGATGTTTTGGCGTCGGCAAAACTTTTCACCGGTTGATCGGTAAAAAACATGCCCAGCATGGCGCCTGACCTGGCGCAGGAAATGGGAATATGGGCCTTTTCGGCAATTGATGTCAGCCCGGTGATCAACCTTTCAGCCTGCGCCTCCAAGTTTTCATAGAAGCCGGGTTTTTTTAATTGTTTCAACGTCGCTATGCCCGCAGCCATGGCCAAAGGGTTACCGGACAGGGTACCCGCCTGATAAACGGGTCCCATGGGGGCGATGTGTTCCATAATTTCCCGACGGCCGCCGTAGGCACCCACCGGCAGGCCTCCACCGATAATTTTACCGAAGCAGGTCAGGTCAGGGGTTATGCCATAACGTTCCTGGGCCCCGCCAAAAGCAACCCTGAACCCGGTCATAACCTCATCGAAAATGAGTATGGCACCGTACCTTTCTGTCGTTTCACGGAGGGTTTCAAGAAACCGGTCATCAGGCAGCACCAACCCCATGTTTCCGGCCACCGGCTCCACAATGATGCAGGCAACCTGATCCCCCTTTTCGGCCATCACCTTTTCAACCGTATCGATGTCATTGTAGGGAAGCGATAAGGTATGCTCGACAAACGTGGCGGGAACGCCAGAACTGCCGGGAATTTGCAGCGTCGCGACGCCGGAACCCGCTTCCACCAGCAGAGAATCGGCATGTCCGTGGTAACAGCCGTCAAATTTGATGATCTTATCCCGGCCGGTATACCCCCGGGCCAGCCGGATGGCGCTCATGGTGGCTTCCGTTCCCGAATTAACCATTCGCACCATATCCACCGAAGAAACAGCATTGACGATCAGTTCCGCCAGTTCAATTTCCAATTCGGTAGGCGCCCCAAAACTCGTTCCTTTCTCCAGAGCGGACGAAATGGCCGCGATCACCGCTGGGTGCCGGTGGCCCAGAATCATCGGGCCCCAGGATCCGATATAATCGATATACGCATTGCCGTCGGCGTCAAACAACCGACACCCGTCGGCATGGTCGATAAACAACGGATCCGTTCCCACAGACCGGCAAGCCCTTACGGGACTGTTCACGCCGCCGGGAATCAGTTCCTGTGCCCGTTTGTACAATACCGTGGATCTCTCCTTGTTCATTGCTTTTCATCCTTTCTGATTTTAATGGGATCGGAATGAAACCGGTTGACTTTTTGGTTGTTGGATGCGGAAACTACCAAACACGCGCTGACAGGTCAAGCCGGGCAAAAGCCGAGGACAAAGAACGAAAGTTGAAAGGCGGAAGACAGCCGGGCTTGCTCCATGATGGCTGATCGAATTTTAAACCCAACAAACGCAACACACTTTTCCGACGACCGATGAAATACCGCCAATCCGTAAATAAACTCTCAAAATTGCTTATCTATATCCTTGGCCGACAACCGGATGAATTCGGCCTGCTTCCCGACGAGAACGGCTACGTAAAAATCAAAGACTTTATGAAGGCACTGGCTGAAGAACCCGGTTGGCGCCATGTGCGGTTGACTCAGATTCGTGAAGCGATCTACTCAACCGATTCACCACCGGTTGAGATCGAAGACAACCTGATCCGCGCCGTTGACCGGTCCCTTCTCATTTTTCCGTACATTCCGGACTCCTTTCCCAAACTGCTGTATTACCCGGTTCGCCGGCGTGCCTACCCCGTCTTTCTGGAAAAAGGCCTGCCCGCCTCCACCTCCGGGAATCGGATCATCCTATCCAACGATATGGCCCTGGCCCTGCGGCTTGGCCGGCGGATCGATCCATGCCCCGTAATGCTGACCGTGAATTCGGAAAATGCCCGGAAAAATGGCGCCACCGTATGGCGCTTCGGCAAACTATTGTTTCTGTCAAACTGTTTGCCGCTTGGCAGTTTCAGCGGCCCGCCGCCTCCCAAAAAACAGCCGGGTCCCAAGCAGGTGGATATGCCCAAAACCCCGGCAGTTCCAAAGGCACCGGGAAGCTACCTGGTGGACCTGACGACGGATTCGACCGCCAGCGATCAATCCAAGAAAAGATCACGCCAACGCAAAAATGAATGGAAGCGGGATCGAGCGCGAATCAGCCGGAACAAGGCCAAAGGATGGTCGGGTGCATAAAGGGTCTGTCTATTCGGCCGTAAAGGCAAAAAAAACGCGTTGACATCCACTATTTTGGCTGTTATTAGACGCTTTTGTTTTGGTATCACCAAAGGGCCGTTAGCTCAACTAGGCAGAGCACCTGACTCTTAATCAGTAGGTTGAAGGTTCGATTCCTTCACGGCCCACCAACGAATTTTTCAAGGGACGGTTACACCGCCCCTTTTTTTATGGTGCAAGACAAAATAACTTTAATCAGGTTTGGAGCGCCCTGATTTGCACTAAGCGCTTGACAGTTTTTTTCAGTTGGTGATATTTGTATTAATTTTTGTTGATTCCGATGGAATCACTCATCCTTGCTCCGGCCCTGAGCCGGGGCTTCAAAGCCACAAGGAGGTTTTATGAAGCGGTACGAAACGATCGTCATTATTGACCCGGACCTCTCGAAGGAGGCGGAAACGCCTATCTTTGAGCGGCTAAACGACCTGATTCCCCAGTATAAGGGGTTTCTGATCGAAACGGATGACTGGGGTACAAAAAAACTAGCCTACGACATCAGGAAAAAAAACCGGGGACACTATGTGAGATTGGATTTTTGCGGTGACGGGGCATTGGTTCAGGAGATGGAACGGTTTTTCAGAATTGACGACAAAGTCATGAAGTTCATGACAGTCCTGCTGGACGAGAATGCTGACCTTGACGTCATCAAATCCGATCTGGCGGAAAAAGCGGCAGCAGCGGAGCAGGCGGCAGCCGAAAAGGCTGACGACGCCGTTGAAACTGAAGCACCCACCGAGAACAATGAACCTATCGAAGCAAATAAAGAGGAGTAACCTATGGCTGTTTCAAAACCCCGCCCCCGAAGAAAGAAAAAAAGAATTTTTCACCGGCGCAAAGTCTGCCGATTCTGTGCAGACCAGAGCCTTGTTATCGATTACAAAGATCCTCGCGCACTGAAGTATTTCACCACCGAACGAGGAAAGATCATCCCGCGGAGAATTTCCGGCGCCTGCGCCAAACACCAGCGGGCTCTGACCCATGCCATCAAGCGTGCGCGGACCATTGCCCTGCTGCCATATGTAGGGAATTTTGACCTGTAGTCGGTCAGGTTCACCCGGCGGGACAAGAACGCCAATTTCCAGGAGAAGCGGATGGCGCCGTTGCCATTTCAAAGTGGAGTATCGAAAGATATCGCTACCGGCGTGATGGCCACCCTCGTCATCTTTTCCGTATCGGTCTTTATGCCGGTGGTAGGTTTTCTCTTCTCCATGTTCATTCCCCTGCCGATTCTTTTTTACCGGGCCAAACTGGGCAGACGCCGCGGCATGATTGTTCCGCTGGTGGCCATCGCGATAATGGGTCTCGTTTTTGGTGGATTAACCATGGACATTCTCTTTTTCGCAGGGCTCATGTTCCTGGGTTTTGCCATGAGCGAAATGTTCGAAAAAGAGCTGTCCGTGGAAATGACCGTCCTAGCTGCCTGCGGGATTGTGTTAGGAGCCGGTCTGGTTGGTATCCTGCTTTATTGCACTGTCGCCAACACGGGGATATACGCCCTGGTTTCAACGTACGTAGCGTCGAATCTGGCGTTGTCCCTTGACTTGTATAAAGGGATTGGCATTCCGCAGGAAACCATTGACACCATTTCCGGCTCCCTTGACAAGATTCAATATGTGCTGGTGCGGATATTGCCGTCACTGGCCGCCGCATCCATCCTGTTTGTGGCGTGGACCAATTTGATCGCCGCACGGCCGATCATGGAACGCCGGGGGCTTTCTTTTCCGGATTTTGGCCATCTCAATCACTGGCGGGCTCCCGAACCGTTGATATGGGGTGTAATCGGCTGCGGCCTCATCATGTTTCTGCCCGCAACGCAGATCCGGCTGATCGGCGTCAACGGTTTGCTGGTGCTGCTGACGATCTATTTCATTCAAGGTATCGCCATTGTTTCGTTTTACTTTGAAAAAAAGAAACTGCCGCGTGCCTTTCGGGTGGTCCTGTACATGATGATCGCTTTCCAACAACTATTTTTGCTGGTAATCATCTGCATCGGGCTATTTGACATGTGGATCAATTTTAGAAAAATTGACACGAATAAGCGTGAACCGGACCAGCCCGCGTAAAATCCCGGCGGTCCTTATTTTGGAGGTTAAGCATGAAAGTAATTTTGAAAGAAACCATCAGTTCGTTAGGCATCATCGGAAGCGAAGTCAATGTGGCGGACGGATATGCACGCAACTACCTGCTCCCCCAAAGCAAAGCCGTTCCGGCCACTCCCCAGCAGCGCAAGCTTCTTGAGCAGGAAAAGGCTAAATTTGAACTGCAGATCGCCAAGGAAAAAGAGTTTGCCCGCGAAATGGCCAACCGACTTGAAGCCGTCATGGTGACTATCGCATCAAAAGTCCACGAGGCGGACAAACTATACGGTTCCGTTACCGTTCGGGACATCATTGACGCCCTGAAGAAGCAGGATGTCGAGGTGGAAAAACGGATGGTGCTGCTCAATGAACCCATAAAAACCATCGGCACGTTCAAGGTCCCCATCCGCGTATACCAAGGCATCAAACCGGAAATTACCGTGGAAGTCGTCCCCGAGGAAGCGTGATTCAAAACCGATCACCGGGAGCCCCCCGCCCCAAAGCGGCAACAGACTCCCGGCGGTTATTGCGAAGCGTGGGGTTCGATACCCCGTCGCTTGCGACGATAAAATTGATTGCATCCTTTATTGATACCCCGCTGCATGCGGCGGGGTGATTCATTCAAAAAGTTGATCGTCCATGCCCGAGACCCTTCATTCGGCACCCAAAGACCCCGCATTCCATAGGCTCCCGCCCCAGAGCATCGAGGCCGAAGAATCCATTCTCAGTGCCATCCTGATCGATAACAGCACGCTCATCGACATTCTCGAAATCCTGTCCGCCGATGATTTTTACAAGACTGCGCATAAAATCACCTTTGCCGCCATAGAGACGCTGTATGCCAAGAGCGAACCGGTCGATCTGGTGACCTTGAGCAATATTCTAAGGGAAAAGGACGAGTTGGAAAAAATCGGCGGCGCCGCCTACCTGGCGCGGCTGGTGGATGCCGTGCCCATGGCGGTCAATGCACACCACTATGCACGGATCATTCACGACAAAGCCATTTTAAGACGTCTCATCGAACGCTCCAACGCCATCTCCAACCGGTGTTTCGAAGACCGCGGAGAGGTCGAAAACGTCATCGAATTCGCCCAGAGCGCCATTTTCGAACTTTCCGAAGGAAAGACCAAGCAGGCCTTTTTTCCGATCAGCAAGATAATCGAAGCCAACATCGACGCGTTAGAGGAGCGGCAGGGCAACCGGGCCCTGGTGACCGGTGTCACCACCGGCTTTTCAAAACTGGACGCCCTAACCTCTGGATTTCAAAATTCCGATTTGATCATCCTGGCCGCCCGCCCGGCCATGGGAAAAACGGCCTTTGCCCTGAATATGGCCCGCAATGCAGCCATCGAAGGCGGGGTGCCGGTAGCCATTTTTTCCCTTGAAATGTCAAAAGAGCAGCTCTCCTTGCGTATGCTGTGCGCCGAGGCCCGGGTGGATTCATCCCGCATCCGCAGCGGTTTCTTGAATAAGGAAGACTGGAACCGGATCACTGACGCTGCCGGCCGGCTCACCGAAGCCCCCCTTTTTATCGATGATTCGCCGGATATTTCTACCACGTCCATTCGGACCAAATCCATGCGCATGAAAATGGACAAGGGCCTGGGCATGATCATCATCGACTATCTTCAACTCATGCGGGGCAACGCCAATATCGAACGGCGGGATCTTGAAATCTCAGACATCTCCCGTTCTCTGAAAATTCTGGCCAAGGAACTGAACATACCCGTCATCGCACTGTCCCAGCTCAACCGGAAACTGGAGGAAAGAAGCGACAAACGCCCTCAATTGTCAGACCTGAGAGAATCCGGTGCCCTGGAGCAGGATGCCGACCTGGTGGCCTTCATCTACCGGGATGAAGTATACAACCGGGATGAAAACAGCCCCCACAGGGGCACGGCGGAAATCATTCTGGCAAAACAGCGAAACGGCCCCACCGGCATGGCTCCCCTGGCCTTTTTGAAATCTTACACCCGGTTCGAAAACCTGGCCACTGAATGAAAGAGATCTTCGGCAACCGGTTAGGGCTTAAAGCCAGCCAAATCAAGCGGTTGGAAAATATCAGCCACCGACGGGTCCCCCCCCAGGCCATCGTCTCCCACGAGTTGTGCCGAGATCTATGCGCCCTCTCGGCCGAGACCAGCCGACAGATCGGCCTGCTTATCGATCGCAGCGGAAAGATTGCTCACATCCTGATAGGGGAAGTGGACCGCATTATTATCCCCGATCTGAAAGATTACCGGCTGGCACCGGACCGTCTGCGGGGGCTCAGATGCGTCCACACGCATCTGACCGAAAGTCCCCTCACCCAGGACGACCTGACCGACCTGGCTCTCCTTCGATTAGATCTCATGGCAGTCATCACCATGACTGAAACCGGTGCGCCGGAAGCCATCCACTGGGCCCACATCCTTCCGGGAGGAAGCGAATCGAGCCCTTACCAGATCATGGATCCGATCCCGCCTTACCGGCCGGAAATCGACTGCATTGACATGATTCAGGCGCTCGAAGCCGAATTGTCCCGCAAGAAGACGGATACGGCCAGCCAGGCAGGGTCGGAACGCGCCCTGCTGGTCAGTGTTTTTACCGGATCCCGAAAAGATGCCGTTGATTCACTGGATGAGTTGAAGGAATTGACCCGCACTGCCAATATCAGCATTATCGATACCGTTTTGCAGCAACGTAAAAAAGCCAATCCCCGTTTTCTCATGGGAAGCGGCAAGCTGGACGAACTGTCCATCATGGCGCTTCACCGGGGTGCCACATTGATCATCTTCGACCAGGAACTCAATCCTTCCCAGATCCGCTCCATTACCGACCGCACTGAAATTAAAGTGATCGACCGGACGCAGCTGATCCTGGATATTTTCGCCCAGCGGGCTCAGACCCGGGAGGGTAAACTTCAGGTGGAACTGGCCCAGTTGAAATACATCCTTCCCCGACTGGTCACTAAGGACACCGCCATGTCTCGCCTGACAGGCGGCATCGGCGGGCGCGGTCCGGGAGAAACCCGCCTTGAAATCAGCCGGAGACGGGCCAGAGACCGCATTAGGCGCCTTGAGCAGGCGGTAGCCACGGTTCAAAAAAACCGCAGCCAGCAGCGAAGCCGACGAAGCAAGAAGGGCCTGCCCATCATCTCCATCATCGGCTATACCAATGCGGGAAAATCAACCCTGCTCAACCAGTTGACCCAAAGCAGGGTTCTGGCCGAAAACAAGCTGTTTGCCACCCTGGACCCCTCCAGCCGGCGCCTGCGGTTTCCCAGGGACATCGAGGTGATCATCACCGATACCGTGGGGTTTATCCGGGATCTGCCCAAAGAGTTGATGGCCGCTTTCAGAGCCACGCTGGAAGAGTTGGAAAATGCCGACTTGCTGCTGCACATCATTGACATCAGCAATCCGCGCCACCCGGACCAGATCCGTTCTGTTGAAACCATCCTCGCTGAACTGAACCTGTGCAGCATACCCACGATACGGGTCCTCAATAAAATGGACCTGGTGGATTCCGAAATCCGCGACCATCTGATTCAAAGTTTAGATGGGATCGCGGTCAGTGCATTAAACCGATCGACGCTGAAGCCCCTGTCGGAAAAAATGGAGGCCGCCGTGGAACACCTTTACGGGAACAACTCCTGAGCAGGTATAATATTTTATATTATTTTAGATAGTTAAAGGTAAACTGACAATTCAGTTGACAGAGTGCATGAAATATTTGTAAACGTTCTCTCTTATGGACATAGAACGGATCAAACGTGTTGGAATCGCTGCTGCCTGCAACGGTGGCAAGGTTCTCCAGAAGCATTTCGGCAAGCTTCGGTCAGTCCGCAAGAAAGGGATCATCGATCTCGTCACCGAAGCCGACACCCGATCCGAGGCAATCATCATCGACACCATCACCAAAGCCTTTCCCGACCACGCCATCCTGGCTGAAGAGAGCGGCACCCGCCAGGGCAGCGGAGGACGATGGATCATCGATCCGTTAGATGGCACCACCAACTTTGCCCACAACCTGCCGTTCTTTTGTGTCTCCATCGCCTTTGCCGTCGATGACCACATCCTGGCCGGGTTCGTCCTGGCACCTCTTCTGGGCGAACTTTTCGTAGGGGTCAAGGACCAGGGAGCCCAACTCAACGGAGCACCCATTGTCGTATCCAGCACCCCCATGCTTGCCGACAGCCTGCTGGTCACCGGTTTCCCCTACGACCACCAGACCCTGTTCGATTCGTTGATGGAGCGTTTCGGCAGATGCCTGACGGCCGCCCAGGGGGTCCGACGACTTGGCTCCGCGGCCCTGGATCTTTGCTATGTGGCCAGTGGCCGCTTTGACGGCTTCTGGGAACAGCATCTTAAACCCTGGGATACGGCGGCCGGTTTTCTGGTAGCCGCAGAAGCCGGTGCCCGAACCACGGTTTTTTCGGGAGCCCCCTATTCCATCGACAAGGATGAAATTGTGAGCACCAACGGCGTCATCCATAACGAACTTCTCAACTTATTGGAGTAATAGGATTTGCATACACCATCAGAACAGGATAGGGAACTCTCGTTAGATCTATACGTGGGCTGTTTCGGCAGATACAGGAAGAACGATCTGATATGCCGCCAGCGGTGTGCGCTGAACCTGCGGTGCGCCATTGAGCACGATCAGAATGAACGGTTTGAGATGTTGGAAGAGCTGGTTTCATCCAGCAGCATGGTCATGAAAATCAATTAAACAGGAGTCGCCCCGGATATCACCGGTTTACTTCCGTTGTTAATCCCCATCTAATCGATCGGCTCAGGAAAAATCTTTCCAGGATTCAACAATCCCAGCGGATCAAAAGCTTGTTTGATGCGCAGCATCAGCGACATCGCCTCATCACTGACCTCTTTCCGAAAATAGGGGGCTTTGGTTATACCCACCCCGTGTTCTCCCGAGATGGTCCCGCCCAGAGCCAGGGTGGTGTCGAAAAGGGCGTCAACGGCGCGATTGGCTTTTTCCAGTTCGGTCTGATCGGATTTGTCCAGCATGATGTTAAAATGGATATTGCCGTCACCGGCATGGCCGAAAGCCACCATGGTCAGGCCGGTCTCGCGCCTGAGACCGTCGATCTTGGCTACCAGATCAGGCACTCGGCTTCGGGGGACCACGATATCCTCGTTGATCTTGTGGGGGGCCAGTTTGAACAGCGCCGGTGAAATGGCTTTTCTGGCCTGCCACAGCCGCTGCGCCTGTTCTTCGGTTTCAGCCACGGTGACCGAAACCGCGCCGAGGTGCCGGCTCAGATCTTCCAGTGTGTGTGCCAATCCACCTATTTCCTGCCGTCTTCCATCAACCTCCATGATCAGCAGAGCACCAGCGTCCACCGGGAGTCCCACATGCAGATAATCTTCCGCCAGACGAATGGAGGCATTATCCATGAATTCGATCGTCCGGGGCACAACATGGCTGCGAATAATTTGAGAAACCGCATGGGCGGCCCTGTTCATACTGCCAAAGGCCACCGTCATGGTAATTACACTTTCAGGCAGCGGCAGCAGTTTTAGGGTTGCCTCGGTAATCAGGGCCAGGGTTCCTTCGGATCCCACGATGAGCCGGGTGAGATCGTATCCGACCACCCCTTTGGCTGTGCACACCCCGGTCTTGACGATTTCTCCAGTCGGCAGCACTGCTTCAAGCCCCAGCACATAGTCCCGGGTAACGCCGTATTTGACTGCCTTCGGGCCACCGGCGCACTCGGCCAGGTTGCCGCCGATGGTGGAAATGCTGGCGCTGGAAGGATCCGGCGGGTAAAACAGCCCGCGGCGTTTCACCTGATTCTGAAACTCGGCGGTAACCACCCCCGGTTGAACACGGGCAATGAGATTTTCCTCGTCGATCTCAACGACCCGGTTCATGCGGTTGAAGACAACGACAACGCCGCCCTTGACGGCCAGGGCGCCGCCGGTCATGCCGGACCCCCCCCCCCTCGGAATCACGGGGATTCGGAAATCGGCGGCAAGTTTCATGATCTGCGACACCTCTCGTGCCGACGCCGGAAAGACGACTGCATCGGGAACATAAAGGGCGGCAGTGGCATCATAACCGTAACAGACCAGATCTTCACGATGGGCGGAAAAATAGGGTCTACCAACCATGCGTTCCAGGTGTTCCAGAAAGTCAGGATTGATCGCCATTGTTTTCCTGCCGATTCAGATCTTTCCTTTTTCCAAACGTTCGGACAGGAACTCGACGTGTTTCTGAAAGGGACCATTTTCCTTGACGCCCTTTTCCACTGCCTTCAGGGCATGCAGGGTGGTTGCATGATACCGGTTGAAACTCTTGCCGATGGTTTGAAGAGAGTGGTCGGTGTACTGGCGGGAGAGGTACATGGCCACTTGCCGCGGCCGGACGATGGATTGCCGTCGGGAGGGGGAGATGATGTCAGCAATGCTGACGTTGTAGTATTTACAGACAAGCCGCTTGATAGAATCGAGGGTGATTCCTTCTCGTGAGGTGACGATGTTTTTTACGATGCTCCGGGCAAGGTTTAAATCCACATCCGATCCTAGCAGCGATGCCTTGGCGGCGACACCGATAAACCCGCTTTTCAGTTGCCTTACGTCTTCGGTCAGTTCGGAGGCCAGATATTGCATAACCTCTTCGGGAAGGGTGTATCCACTGGAAACCGCCGTTTGTTTAAGTATCCGAAGACGGGTCTTGTAATCAGGGGCATCGATTTTCGAAATCAGGCCGCAACAGAGCCGCGATTTGAGTTTATCGTTAAGTTTGGGGATATCCGAAGGCAGGTAGCTGCTGGAGTAAATGATTTTTTTATTGGCATTCATTAACGACTCCAGCGTATTGGACAACTCCTCTTGAGTGCCGCTTTTCCCGCTCAGAAAGTGAACATCCTCCAGCAGCAGAACGTCGCAGTTCTGGCGGTATTTTTCTTTGAAACGATGAATATTGTTGCTCCGATAGGAGTCGGTCATTTCATTCATGAAATCTTCGGCCGTGATATAATAGACCCGTTCATTGGGAAATGTCTGGAAGATGTGGTGCCCCACCGCTTGGGAGAGGTGGCTTTTTCCAAGGCCGGTTTTCGAAAGCAGATAAAGGGCGTTCTGATTTCCCTGGTTGCGCGCTGCCAGTGACAGTGCCGCAGAGTATGCGAAATCGCTGTTTTTTCCAACGACGAACTGATCGAAGGTGTAGTCTTTTCTGAGCAGTCGACCGCTATGGATGGGCGTATCGATATCCGGCAGTTTCATCTGCCGGTCCTGTTTTTTTTCTTTGCATTCCGCAGCTTGGCACGGCCCGACGATTAGGCGAACCTTGAAGGCCCTGCCTGCCGCCGTGGAGACGGCATCTTCGATCATTTGACCATAATTGTCGGCAATCCGCTTTTTTGAAAAAAGATTGGGGCAGGACAGTACGATGGCGCCGTTTTCATTTTCGCTAAATACGATGGGTTCAATCCACATTCGATAACTGTGGCCGGGAATTTTTTCCTTGAGCAGCGATTTCACTGACGTCCAAATTTGGTCCATTTAAAAAATAAATTCCCTTCAGCAACGTTTAAATTTTTTTTGCCGCTTTGTCGAAACAGCCAACTACTGGTCTAAAATATGCAGCTTTTGGTTAATTATTAGAGATTTTCAGAGAGGTAGCCGCAAGATTCAGCGACTGGCGAGTTATTTACAGAATAGGATGTTCCAAGTCAATCTGGAAGACAGTCGGTTAATCAATTTGCTAACAAGATGCTCACATAGATTTTTTTTTACTTTTATTTCTGTTAGTTATCGTATTTTTGCCCAGCAACTGCTTCGAAATACAAGGTTTTTCAAACCCGCGATTTTTCCATAAGCATTTTAAGCAGATCGGGAGTTATCAACAAAGTGTCAACAATCTGGTAAACTCCGTTTTTCTTCGTTTTTTTCTGTTTTGCTCTTATTTTCGTTTTTTTTAACTTTTATTCCGGTAAAGACTGGCTGGCCCGCCGGATGCGTCGCAGACCGTGCTGATACGATAATACACGAAGGCGCCAGGAGCATCCTCCGGCGCCCTTGCCCTGGTTTGATTCTGGGCCCTGGTCAGGCGGCAAAAGGGAGGGGATTTGAATGCCGGGATAAATGGAAATGAATTTACAAACCCGGAGCGGCTAAGTATGATAGCAGGATTTTTAAACCCAACGGAAATGGACCAAGCAGATAATGGAAGCAAACTTGCCGCAGGTGGGCATCACCATGGGAGATCCGGTAGGTGTCGGTCCGGAGATTATTGCCAAAGCGCTTTCCGATCCGTGCGTCCTGCGATGCTGCCGACCCGTTATTTACGGCAATGCGACCCGCCTCCGGGCTGGGGCAGCGTCAACCGGCGTTCGTTTGCGGATCGCAGAAGTGCCGTCGATCAATGATGTCCGCCGTGGGCACCATGGCATACCCGTAATCAATCCCGCTGCCATCGACACCGAAGGGCTGGAGTGGGGCAAGCCCAGCCCCGCTTCCGGAATGGCCATGGCGGCCTACCTGAATACGGCTATCGATGATGCCATGGCCGGCCGGATCGCAGCCATCGCCACCGGCCCCATCAACAAACTCGCCTTGAAAATGGCCGATATCCCGTTCAGCGGGCACACGGAAATTCTGGCAGAGCGCACCGGTACACGAAATTATGCCATGATGCTGGCCGGCAACCGGCTCAAGGTCGTCCTGGCAACGATTCACATTCCGATTGAACAGGTCCCTCGAGCACTGACCACACAAGGGATAGCGAATATCGTCACGCTGACCGATCATGCCCTGAAAACCCGCTTCGGCCTGCCGGCACCGCGCATCGCCGTGGCCGGGCTCAACCCGCACGCCGGAGAATCCGGTCTCTTTGGAGCAGAGGAGGAAAAAATAATCCTCCCGGCCATTGACCTGGCCGCATCTCAGGGAATTATCGTCACCGGCCCGCACCCGCCTGATACCGTCTTTTTAAAGGCATCCCAGGGTGTATTCGATGCGGTGGTGTCCATGTACCATGATCAGGGATTGGGGCCATTTAAAATGATTCATTTTGATGCCGGCGTCAACACCACCTTGGGGCTGCCCATCGTCCGCACATCGGTGGACCACGGCACGGCCTACGACATTGCCGGCTCCGGTGAGGCTTCACCGGCAAGCATGGTGGCGGCCATCACCATGGCAGCGGACCAGGTTCGGTGGCTGAACCGCAATTGCAGCCCATAACCAGCGCTCCGCGTCAATCATGAACCCCGAGCCTTCAACACAACCGAATCCGTGACGACGATAAACGAAATTATCATTGAAGGGGCCAGGCAGCACAACCTGAAAAACATCAGTCTGCGTCTGCCGCGCAACCAACTGGTGGTAATCACCGGCCTGTCCGGCTCCGGCAAGTCCACCTTGGCCTTCGACACCCTCTATGCCGAAGGCCAGCGTCGCTACGTGGAATCGCTGTCCACCTATGCCCGCCAGTTTCTGGAGAGGCTGGAAAAGCCCGATGTGGATCTGATCGAGGGCCTCTCTCCGGCCATTGCCATCGAGCAGAAAACCGCCATTCACAACCCCCGGTCGACGGTGGGCACGGTAACCGAAATCTATGATTTCATCCGGCTGCTTTACGCCCGCGCCGGCATCGCCTACTGCTACCAGTGCGGCCAGCCGATCATTTCCCAGACGATCGACGAGATGGTGGAAGCCGTCATGAAACGGGCCGAAGGCTCCCGGCTCATGGTTCTCGCTCCGCTTTCGAATGAACCAGGGGGCAGTTTCAGAGGCTTGTTAAAACGATTGAGAAAAGATGGATTCGCCCGGGTCCGCATCGATGGGAAGATCCACGAATTGGATCGCGCCGTCGATCTTTCCGACCCGCTTTCCCCGCACATTGACGTGGTGGTTGACCGGTTGATTCTCAACCCAGGCATCCGCAACCGGCTGGCGGACTCCCTGGAACTGGCTATTGCCCGATCCGAAGGCCAAGCAGAAGTGGCCTTTGTCGGCAAACCCATGGAGGAGGTCAGGGAAACGCTGCACTTCAGTGAGAACGTCGCCTGCAAACGCTGCGGGGTCAGCTATCCGGAGCTGTCCCCGGCCAGTTTTTCTTTCAATTCTCCCCATGGCGCCTGTCCCCATTGTGATGGATTGGGCTCGATTAAAAGTTTCTCTCCGCTTCAGATCGTCCCGAATCCCGACCTCTCCTTAAGAGAAGGAGCACTTTCCGTCTGGACCCATCGCCGTTCGGTGGCCTTTGGAGAGTTTCTGGAAGATCTCACCGCCTTTTACGGCGTGGATATCTATACCGCTTACCGGGACCTTCCTGAGGCGTTCAAAACGGTGCTCATGTATGGTTCGGCAGACCGGCAGATCCCCTTTACCGCCCATGAGAACGGTCGCACCATAAAAACTTTAAAACCATTTGAAGGGATCATCCCGCACTTGCAGCAGCAGTATGCCGAAGCGGTATCGCCCACTGAGAAAAACACCCTGAATGGCTATATGGCCGAATCGGCCTGTCCGCATTGCATGGGATCACGGTTGCGCAGGGAAAGTCGGCATATAAAAATTGACGGGTTGTCCGTTGGCGATTTAACCGCTCGATCCATCATGGAGCTGCAGACATTTTTCAACGATTTCCGACCCGGCGGCAAGCGCGGCTTGATTTCCGAAAGGATCATCAAGGAGATTGCTGCGCGTCTGGCATTTCTGAATGACGTGGGCCTTTCCTATTTAACCCTGGACCGCCCGGCCCACACCCTGTCCGGTGGAGAGAGCCAGCGAATCCGCCTGGCCACCCAGATCGGCTCGAAATTAACGGGCGTGCTCTATGTTTTGGACGAGCCCAGCATCGGTCTGCATCAACGGGATAACGAGCGGCTGCTGGATACGCTGATGAATATGCGGGACCTGGGCAATTCGGTGCTGGTGGTCGAACATGACGAAGAGACCATCCTGGCCGCGGACCATGTCGTCGACATGGGGCCCGGCGCCGGCATCGACGGCGGCCATGTGGTCTTTCAAGGAACGCCGGCCATGATGCTGAAAGACGACCGGTCCCTGACCGGAAGATATCTTTCCGGCAGGCTGAAAATCGACGTACCGGCCAAACGAAGGCCGGCCGGCCAAGGCGAAATCCGCATTGTCGGGGCGCGCCAGAACAATCTCAAAAACATCGACGTATCCTTTCCCACCGGTGTGTTCACCTGCGTCACCGGAGTCTCGGGGTCTGGAAAATCCACCCTGGTGTTGGAAACCCTTTACCGGGCAGCCATCCGCAGCCTTCAGCAACTCAACCTGGCAGCCGGTCACCACGAGCGGATCACCGGACTGGAGAAGATCAACAAGGTCATTGACATCGACCAGTCCGCCATCGGCAAGACCCCTCGTTCCAACCCCGGCACTTATACCGGCCTGTTCACACCGATCAGGGATCTTTTCAGCCGGACACCGGAAGCAAGAATGCGGGGCTATAAACCCGGTCGATTCAGCTTCAACATTCGCGGCGGTCGGTGCGAGGCCTGCGAAGGGGACGGTATCATCCGGATCGAGATGCATTTTCTGCCCGACATCTATGTCCCCTGCGACATATGCAAGGGCAGACGGTACAACCGCGAAACGCTGGAAATCCGCTATAAAGGCAAGAACATCGCCGAGGTGCTGGACATGACCGTCGACCAGTGCCTGGCCATGTTTAAAAACATCGATGTCATCCGATCCAAGCTTCAAACGCTGGTGGATGTCGGGCTCGGCTATGTCCCCATCGGCCAGTCCGCCACGACGCTCTCCGGAGGCGAAGCCCAACGGATCAAGCTGGCCCGGGAATTGAGCAAGCGAGACACCGGGAACACGCTTTATATTCTGGACGAACCCACCACGGGACTGCATCCCGACGACATCCGCAAACTGCTGGGGGTCCTCAACCGCCTGGTGGATGCGGGCAATACCGTGGTGGTGATCGAGCACAATCTGGATGTAATCAAAACGGCCGATCATGTCATCGATTTAGGACCCGAAGGAGGTGCGGCGGGAGGGAGGGTGGTGGCTGCCGGCACCCCGGAAACCGTCTGCCGGGCGGCCGAATCCCATACCGGCCGCTATCTGCAAAATATCCTGCACCGAAGATAAGCGCAACAACACGATATAAAGGGAAAAGGGCCGCGGCTTGATTGCCGCGGCCCTTTTCTTGATTTTCCTGTGGCAGGTAAGAATTTACTTTGCGAACAATGCTGCAATAGCGCCTGCCTGGGGATGCGCGTAGATCAGGATCAGAGCCACAACGAGTGCGTAAATACACAGAGACTCGATCATGGCCAGACCGATCAACATGGTCACGGTGACCTTACCGGAAGCTTCTGGATTCCGGGCGATACCCTCAACGGCGGACTTGAGGCCCATGCCCTGTCCGATACCGCAACCGAAGGCGGCCACTGCAATACCAAAACCAGCTGCTGTCACACACGCGATGAAGAACTGCAATGCTTGAGCTTCCATATCCTACACTACCTCCTTTAAAAGATTGATGATTAGGGCTTCTTCCAGTTACCCCAAACCGATTGAACTCAAGCCGATTCCCCGATAGCGGGGTGATCCGCATCGGGGAATCGACGGGCTTCCTTTTAAGGCTTCCCCATCAGTGGGCGTGTTCCATGGCCCCGGAGAAGTAAATGATGGAAAGGAGAAAGAAAACGAATCCTTGCACGAATGACACGAAAATACCCAGGGCCATGATCGGCAGCGGGGCAAAGAATGCGCCGGCCAGGCCGAAAAGAATGGCCAGAACGATCTCGTGGCCCATCATGTTTCCGAACAGACGGAAAGAGAGTGACAGGATCCGTGCCAGGTGTCCGATGATCTCGATGATAAAGATCAGCGGCGCCATCCACCAGACCGGCCCCATAAAGTGTTTGATGTATTTGACGCCGTGGTATTTGACCCCGATGATGTGGGTGAACACCACCACCACGATGGCGCAGGAGGCCGTGGTATTGAGGTTGGCGGTGGGCGGGAAGAACCCGGGGACGATTCCGATCAGGTTGCCGATGAAAATGTAGAGAAAAATAGTGGCCGCCAGGGGAAAGAGCCATCGCGCCTCTTCACCGGCCGTTTCCACCATGAACTCCTCGATGCCCGAGACGACCACTTCAAACAGGTTCTGGGCTTTTCCCGGTATCATGGAGATGGTTTTGGTGGCCAGGGCGCCGGCAATGATCAGGATCGCCATGAGGACCCAGGAGTAGACCACGTGGGGATAAACGTGGGCGAAATGCCCCAGCCCGATCGCTTCGAAAATCTTCACGAAAAATAGATAGGGATGCTCCATCCTTAGACCGCCTCCTTGAAAAATAGTTTTTTGAGCTCAACCATGGTGGCCAGGGTGATGCTGGCCACCACGACGGAAAGACCGATGAACAGACCGATGGGATTGACCACCTTCTGGCTGATGAGGAGGAAGATGATCACGCCGCTGATGATGAATCGGATGTAATACTTGATCAGGACCACGTTGGGAGAAGTCAGCTGCTGGGGGCGAAGGGCCTTGTTCAGGGTTTTGGCCAGCAGGTGAAAATTGATCGTGACGATGAGCCCGCCGAAAATGATTCCCCGGGCGAATGCCGGTGTCGTTGCCAGCAGGCCCAGCAGGCTGACCGAAGCCAGAAGCACCCAGTTGGATCGGGTAACGAATGTGAGTAAGCGCTGCTGAATATTCACTATAAAAATGTTTCGCTGCTTCGGGTCACAGTTTCCGGCTCTTTTTAATAGCCAGGCCGATGTTGCGGTATCCGGCGGCGATGCCGAACCCCAAAAAGACAAGCGTCAACCATGGTGTTGTGTCAAAGCGCCTGTCCAGGTACACCCCGATCCCGAGTCCGATAAAAATGGAGAGCGACACCGAGAATCCCAGGCTAGAGTAGTAAGCCAGATCTCGTATCCACGTTCGCGTTTCTTTGTTCATGGGATTCGACCCTTCTCCGACCGCAGAGTGGCGTCAGATCAGGCCTTGATCGGAATATGTGCGTCTAACACAGCTCGGGGTCCAAGTCAATCTCAAATTGGATCCACAGCGCCGAAAACCATCACCAGGCGAGCCGGTGAGCATCAAAAACCGGACCGTCCACGCAGACGTGCCGGTAGCGGGTTTCGTCGTCCTGCAATTTTACGGCACACCCCAGACAAGCACCCATTCCGCAGGCCATCATGGCCTCGATGGAAACCTGGCAGGGAATACCGCGCTCTAATGCTATGACGGAAACCGCCTTGAGCATCCCCGACGGGCCGCAGGCACAGATAAGATCCGCCGGACCGGCATCCAATGCCTTTTCCAGACTGCGGGTTACCATCCCCTGATTCCCTTGGCTGCCGTCATCCGTCGATACATCCAGTAAAAATCCGGGCAGATCGAATTCGGTGATGCAGACCAGATCGTCCTTGGTCCGGCCACCGACGAATACCACGCAACGGCTGAAGCCACCCTCCCGCTCCAGCATCGACTGGGCCAGAAAGCGGATGGGAGGCACGCCGACCCCACCGGCCACGAGAATCAGCTGACGGCAGGTTTCGGGCACCAGAAAGGCATTCCCCAGCGGTCCGATGACGGACAACCGGTCGCCTTCCCGGCAACGGGACAACCGTTGGGTTCCCTTGCCCACGACTTTAAACAGGATCTCGATCCCGGTCACCCGGTCCCCTTCCCGGATTAAACCCAACAAGGAAAAGGGCCGGCGCAACAGCGGGGTGGCTTCGGTGCCGGTGCGGACCATGACGAACTGTCCGGGCCTGGCGGTGTCGAAACCGGTGGCACAGGCCAGGCCCATCCGGTAATAGCCCGGCGCTGCCGGCTGGTTCCATAATACGATGGTGTCTTGTGCGATCATGCTTTCAATGCCTCGAAGCGATATTCTCATCCAATCCGATCAGGGCGGCGAAACGACCGGTTTTCGGCGCGGCCCGGTATGAAAAAAAGAGGTGGGGATTGCAGCGGGTACAGATGCCGGAGCCGTGTACGTTGCCATCCGAAAGACCGGCCGTGATCAGCTGATGCCGGCTGATGCGCCAAAAATCAAAATGGTGCGCCCCCACGCGAAAAGGCCACAATGGCCGCGGAATTTCATCTTGAAAGTTGACAAATTCGGCGCAGCAGGGCCCCAGGGAAGGGCCGATGGCAGCAATCATCCGCCCGGGGTCACAGCCGAATCCGGAGATCATCCGCAAGACGGTATGGCCGATGATATCGGCCACACTGCCCCGCCAGCCGCAGTGAATGTTGGCCACCACGCGCTTTTGCGGATCGAAAAGCATCACCGCCTGGCAGTCTGCCGTCTGGATCAGCAACCGGACACCGGGCACATCGGTAATCAACGCATCGGCCGGCACCGGTTCCGTTTGAACCGCCTCTCCACGGGCCACGGCGTCCCGGGTGATCGCCCGGATCGAGGTGCCGTGATTCTGGCGGGTGTACACGCAAATACCATTGCCGGTAATTTGCCGCAATCGTTTCCGGTTGGCCGTAACCGCCTCCGGATCGTCCCCAACCCCGTGGCTCATGTTCATTCCGTCAAAAGGCGGTCGGCTGTTTCCCCCGATTCGGCTCGCGACGGCATGGACCAGTCCCGGCATCTTCAGGAGCGGCGGGAATTGAAACAGATAGTTTTGCCTATTTTTTACCAGAAACAAGCGGCCTCCCTATATATCCAAAAATTGCAATATGGTGTCCTTCCAGAAAGGGTAGCTTTTGGTTCAGGCCCAGGCCGCAGCGATGTCGAAACCGCAGGCGTGGCAGCGCCACGTTGAGGATTTAGGCCGAGCGAGAACACCGGCCTGGGTCAAAAGATGCCGTTTCTGGATGGACACTTACAGAACTACAGTGCCCGGGCCAAAGTCAACACATCCACCCGCCTGGCTCCATCCCGGATCAGGGCAGCGGCACAGGCGTCTGCAGTAGCACCGGTGGTCAGCACGTCGTCCACCAGCAGCACCCGCTTGCCGGTGCTTTGACCGGGACGGCTCACGGAAAAGGCATTTCGGATATTGATCTGCCGCTGTTTCCGGTCCAATCCGGTCTGGGGCGCCGTGGCCCGGGTTCTCACCAGCAGGTCACGGACGACGAGGATCGCATCGGGCAACGCCCATCGTCGAACCAGCAGGTATGCCTGGTTGAACCCCCGTCGCCGGAATCGGTGACGGTGCAGCGGTACCGGAGCCACCACATCGATGTCGCCATCCGTCCAATGGTGCCGGAACGTATCGAAAAGCAGCGCTCCCAGCGGACCGGCCAGGCTCACCTGGCTCTTGAATTTCAGCGCATGGATAGCGCTTTGCAGGGCATTTGCATAGACACCGGCAGCACGGGCCCGGGTGAATGCACCGGGACGATCCAGGCATCGGCCGCAAAGATGATCCTCGCCCTCGCGGCTTTTGAATACCAGCCCGCACCGTGAACACAACGGGGATGCCACGGCTACCCATGTATCTCGGCAAGGCGGACAAAAATGAGCGGCCATCGCGGCGGAAAAACCATTTGGATGGCCCGTGGGCGGCGTTCCGGCGTCCTGCTGGAAAAGCCGGCCGCATCCCAGACATTTGGCCGGGAACAGCGCATCAGCCATACTATTGAGCAGTCGTTGCAGCGCATCGGGCTGCATCGTCCGGCTCAGCACGCCAGCGCCTTATTGCATCTGCCCGACGATGGCCGCGGCAAACTCGGAGCATTTCACTTCCTGCGCCCCCTCGATCTGCCGCGCCAGGTCGTAGGTCACCCGGCGGGCCTTAATGGCCGCCTGTACGGCATCGCGAATGGTGGTACCCGCCTCTTTCCATCCCATGTAATCAAGCATCATGGCGCCGGACAAAATCAGGGAGCCGGGATTGACCTTATCCATGCCGGTGTATTTCGGGGCGGTACCGTGGGTGGCTTCGAACACGGCGCAGGTATCCCCGATATTGGCCCCCGGCGCCATGCCCAGCCCACCCACCTGGGCGGCCAGGGCGTCGGATAGATAGTCCCCGTTGAGGTTGGGTGTGGCGATGACGCTGTATTCATCGGGCCGCAGCAGCACCTGCTGGAAAAGCATATCCGCAATCCGGTCCTTGATCACCACTTTTCCCTCGGGGGCCTTTCCGTCGTAGGTGTCGTAGAGCTGCGCTTCGGTGATCGTCCGGTCGCCGAAGCGCTCCCTGGCCACCTGATAACCCCACTGGGCAAAGGCACCTTCGGTGAACTTCATGATGTTGCCTTTATGCATGAGGGTAACGCTGGGAAAACCGTTTTCCAGGGCATGGACGATGGCGCTGGCCACCAGGCGCTTGGTATTGGCCGGACTGATGGGCTTGATGCCGATGCCGGACGCGGGCGGCAGTTCAACCCCCATTTTGGTTTTGAAAAAATCAGCCACGGTGTTGGCCTCATCGCTTCCGGAGGCCCATTCGATGCCCGCATAAAGGTCTTCGGTGTTTTCCCGGAACACCACCATGTTGATCTTTTCCGGATGTTTCATGGGGCTGGGAACCGTTTCGATATAACGCACCGGACGGACGCAGGCATACAGGTCCAACTTCTGGCGGATGGCCACGTTGAGACTCCGTATCCCCTTGCCGATGGGCGTGGTCAGCGGCCCTTTGATGGCCACCACATTGGCTTCAATGGCCTCCAGGGCCTCCTGGGGCAGATAGCTGCCGGTTTCCGCATATCCCTTTTCACCTACGGGCAGTTCCTTCCATGAAATTTTCCGATCCCCGGCGTAGGTCTTTTCAACCGCGGCGTCGATGACCGACCGGGTGGCCCGCCAGATATCGGGACCGATGCCGTCGCCTTCGATGAAAGGAACAACAGGATGATCCGGCACGTCCAGGCTGCCGTCGCTGTTCTTTTTGATCTTTTCTGAATTTGCCATGGGCCGTTCCTCCTAAGATTAAGGAAAACTGGGGGCGATCTTCTTCTTTTTAATTCATGCCGTTGTCTGGCGTTGCCGGAAGGCTTCGTAAAGCACCACGGCCGCGGCCGCTGATGCGTTGAGCGAATCCACACGGCCGCGCAGCGGGATGGAGATCAGGTAATCGCAATACTGCCGGACCAGCGGACGCAGGCCCTTTTCCTCTCCCCCCACCACCAGGGCCAGGGGACCTTTCAGGTCCGCCTGAAAAACAGTCTGTTTCGCCTGCATGGCCAGGCCGGCCACCCAGACGCCCTCTTTTTTCAGCCATTGAATGGTGCCGGCCAGATTGGTCACCCGGCACAGCCGCGTGTGCTCCAGGGCGCCGGCGGAAGCCTTTGACACCGCCGGCGTCGCCCCGACGGCGCGATCCTTGGGAATCACCAGCGCATGGGCGCCCGCACAGTGGGCGGTGCGGACAATGGCCCCCAGATTGTTCGGATCCACAATGCTGTCCAGAAGCACCAGCAGGCAGGTGCCGCTGTCCCGGCGGATTTCTGAAACGATCGATTCAATGGAATCGGTGGGCATGGCCGACGCAGCGGCGGCAACCCCCTGGTGCTGGTCGCTGCCGGAGACCGCGCGAATCTGGTCGGGTGAAACCGTCTGCCAGGAAATCCGCTGCCTTTCCGCCAGTTCTACCACCTGGGTCTGACGCTCGGAGAGCGCCGTCCGATCCATCATCACGCTATAGATCGTTCGCCTACCGGCAGTCAACGCTTCCATTACGGGATGAAATCCGTAGAGCACCTCCCGGGTATCCGGCGCAATCCTTCGTTTTTTTGTTATTCCGGCCATCTCAGGCAGCCCCGCCTTTTAATATTGACACAAACCGGGCGACGGCTGCCTCCAGGTCATCATTGACCAGCAGGTGCCGGTACATCCCCCGGCAGGCGATTTCAGCTTCCGCGTTCTTCATGCGTTTGTCGATCACCGGACCACTGTCCAGTCCTCTGGCGGTAATCCGCTGGCGGAGGATTTCCATGGAAGGCGCCATGATGAAAATGGTGACCGCATTCGGGTAGAGTTTCAAAATCTGCGCGGCGCCCTGAACGTCGATATCCAGCAGGACATCCCGGCCGGCGTCCAGATGATCCTCGATGAACCGGGCGGCGGTGCCGTAATAGTTGTCATGGACCCGGGCCCATTCCGCCCATTTCCCCTTGTCGATACCTTCGCGGAACTGCGCTTCGGTGACAAAGAAGTAGTCCCGGCCCTCCTGCTCCCCTTCACGGGGCGGCCGGGTGGTCGAACTTACCGAATAGACCAGGTCGGGCAGGTACCGGCGCACCGCATTACACAGGGTGGTTTTGCCGGCTCCGGACGGCGCGGAGACCACAAAGAGCCGGCCGCCAGGTATCCTCTTCCCGTCCTTCCCGTCGGTTTGCATCAAATGGGTCATCAGTTATCACTTTTCCGTTATCAGGTCTTCGAAACGCTGGGAGATGGTTTCGAACTGGATGGCCGACAGCACAATGTGATTGCTGTCCATGATGATGATGGCCCGCGTACGGCGGCCCTGGGTCGCGTCGACCAGATGCCTTTCATTGCGGGCTTCGTCTTTCAGCCGCTTCATGGGCGACGAACTGGGCGAAACAATGGATACCACCCGTTCGGCCACAACCGTGTTGCCGAAGCCGATGTTCAGCAGTTTTTTTCCCATCCCCTTCCCTTCTCAATCCATTGCTATTCCACGTTCTGAACCTGCTCGCGCAGTTTCTCGAGCTCCGATTTCACCGCCACAATGATATGCGACATGGCGGCCTTGCCCGATTTCGACCCCATGGTGTTAAACTCCCGATTGAACTCCTGGAGCAGAAAATTCAGCGGTCTGCCGGCCGGCGTATCGTCTTCCATCAGTGCCCGGAACTGTTGGATATGGCTTGTGGCCCGGACGATCTCCTCGGAGATATCGCTTCGATCGGCCAACAGGGCCGCCTCCTGAGCGATGCGCGTCTGATCGATCTCCACGACACCGTGGGTGAGGGCGTCGATGCGCTCTTTCAGCCGCTGACGCACCATTTCCGGCAACTGCGCGGCCAAGTCGCCGATCTCCTCCAGCATGGTCTCGATGGCGTCCAGGCGCTGCCGGAAGTCCCGGGCCATGTTATCCCCTTCCACCCGCCGCATGGCATCCAGATCGGTCATGGCCGTCCTCAGGCAGGGTTCCAGTTGCGGCCATATGGCATCCATGTCTTTTTCCACCTCCACCGCCTGGATCAGGCTGCCCGCCGCCAGGACCGTCTCGATGGTCATCCGGCCGGTCAGGCCCAAGGCCCGGTTCAGTTGGGTCAATGCATCGTGATAAGCCCGGGCCCGCGGCAGATTAACGTCGAAGGCGATACCCGCCTCCGACTCATCGTGGATCTGCACCCGAATATCCACGCGCCCACGGGCCACGGTTTCGGCGATGACGCCTTTTATCCGCTCCTCCAGCGATTCGAACCCGTGGGAGAGCTTTAAGGCCACATCCAGGTGCCGGCTGTTGTATGAACGCACTTCCACACGAACCGTGTAAGGCATTGCCTGAATTTCCGCCCGGGCATAAGCGGTCATGCTTTTGATCATGATTCAATCCTTCAATTGTTTTAAATCCAGCATGTACTTATTTCGGACCAGGGTCAAAAAGTCAATCAGGCGCCTGTCGGCATAATCGGGGTAGGTCCAGGGCAGGACCCGAAAGGCCCCCTTCTGATAGATCAGCGTCAGGTCCGCATATATGCCCTGGCCAATGTAAATACGATGGGTAAAGTTTTTCCCGGTGGCCAGAACGAATCGTTCCGGAAGCAGATATCCCGGATCGATATTGACCCGACGCTTCCCCTGCCTCTGGTATCCTTGTTCCACCGCATTGGTCATCCGTTTGATCGCGGCGAGTTCCGTCTGCTCAACCAGCGTTTTAAATACAACCAGTCGGCGACTCAGCGGCGCACCCATCTCTTTTTCATAATACGTCGTGAAATCAAAATTAAGCCAGGCGCTGATCATGTCCACAGGGCCCAATCGGTCCTGCAGATCCTTGACGATATCCGCGGCAAGGGCCTTGTCTTTCACGAAAAAGCCCGCAATAAGTTTGGCGGGCGTGGGAAGCTGGGGCAGGCTCATGGGTTAAGCGGTTTGGCCTCTTCGATCAGCATGATGGGGATGTCGTCGCGGATTTCGTACACCAGCCGGCAGGTTTCGCAGATCAGACCGTCTTCGGTGTCGTTGAGGCGGATTTCCCCTTTGCACTGGGGGCAGGCGAGGATGTCAAGCAGTTCCTGGTTGATGGCCATCTTTTACTCCTTCTTCTTTTGTTCCGGACAGTTTGCGGGCAATGGCAGTCGTACTGTGCCCCTGGAGAATATCCACCAGGCGGACCTGACCGCCATACGACTCCACGATCGATTTGCCGACCACGTCCGCAACCCGGTAATCCGCACCTTTGACCAGGATGTCCGGCTTGAGTTGGTTGATGAGATTCAAGGGGGTATCTTCATCAAAAAATACCACCATATCGACGTCCTCCAGCGCGCTGAGGATGGCGGCCCGGTCTTTTCCCGGAAGTATGGGCCGCTGCTCCCCCTTAAGCCGTCGGATGGATGCGTCCGTATTTAATCCTACAATCAGCCGATCCCCCAGATGCCGGGCCTGGTGAAGCAGGCTGACATGGCCGGGATGCAACAGATCGAAGCAGCCGTTGGTGAAAACAATCCGCTGCCTGGCCTGCCGCCACCGGGAAAGCCGCGCCGAGGCCTCCTGGACGTCGGCCACTTTCCACAGCGTCGACGCGGGCTTACGCTGCGACACGTCCTCCAGACCCCGCTCCAGTTCAAGCCAACGCACCGGCTGGGTGCCCAGCTTGCCCACCACGATGCCTGCGGCGGTATTGGCCACCGATGCTGCATCGCAAAAATTCATTCCCGCGGCCACGCAGGCGGCCAGGGTGGCAATAACCGTGTCCCCGGCACCGGATACATCGAACACCTCCCTGGCCTGGGCAGCAATCATCACCGGCGCGGCATCGTTGCCGAACAGGGCCATGCCCTTGGGCCCCCGGGTGACCAGCAGCCAGTCCAGAGCCAACCGCCGTCGAAGATCCCGGGCGATGGGAGTCAGCTCCCTTTCTGTTTTTACTTCGCTGCCGGCCGCCAGTTCCAGTTCCGCGGTGTTGGGGGTGACGCAGGTGGCACCGGCATAACGATCCCACTCCCTGCCCTTGGGGTCGATGAATACCGGAACGTTTTCTCTTTTACATGCACGGATCATGGCCTGAATGAAGTCGTAGGAAGCAAACATGCCTTTACCATAATCCGACAGGATAACCGCGTTCACCCGGGGTAGCATTTCCAATACAGCCGAAAGAATGCGATCGGTGGTCCCGGGGCCGATATCACTTCCGTCCTCTTCGTCCAGTCTCACCACCTGCTGTTTGCTGGCCATGATCCGGGTCTTGGTGATGGTGGGCCGCCCGGCATCGGCGATGCAATGGTCTGCGATTTGAAATGCGGAGAGCAGGCTCTGAACCTGGTGTGACGCAGCATCCTGACCGATCACTCCGATGACGGCGGCGCTGCACCCGAGCCCGGACAGATTGGCAGCGACGTTTCCCGCACCGCCCAGGGAGAACGTTTTTTCCTTAACCCGAACCACCGGAACAGGCGCTTCCGGAGAAATCCGGCGGACATCTCCCCAGTAGTAGCAGTCCAGCATCAGATCCCCCACCACGAGAACCGTGGCGCGATTCAGCCGGTCGGCCAGATGTTCATGGAGGGAAATGGCGCTCACACCTGTTCTCCACGGGTTTGGGGCAGCCCGCTCTCTATCTGCCAGGCCCAATAGTGCAGGATAAAGATATGGGTCTCCTGGATGCGGGCCGTGGTGTCACTGCCCACCACGATGGCCTGATCCACCAGAGGTTTGAGGGCGCCGCCGTCCTTTCCCAGCAGGCCCACGGTCTTCATGCCCAAAGATTTGCCTCGCCTGATGGCCCGGATAACGTTTTCCGAGTGCCCGGAAGTGGAAATGCCGATCAGGACATCACCCGGTCGGCCAAGGCCGTCCACCTGGCGGGCAAACACTTCATCATACCCGTAGTCATTTCCCACGGCGGTCAGGATAGATGTATCCGTGGACAAGGCCACCGCCGGATAGGCCCGCCGTTCCCGCTCAAACCGGCCCACGATTTCGGCGGCAAAGTGCTGGGCGTCACTGGCGCTTCCGCCGTTGCCGCAAATCATTATCTTGCCGCCGCCGAGCAGGCACGCCAGAAGCATATCGCCCGCCCGCTCCAGGGCCGGTTCGATGGCTTTCAGGTTTTGCAGGCACTGGACATGCGCGTCGATCATGGTATTCAGCATGGTAATGACGATCTCCTTGGTTTCGAAATAGCATACACGGGGTTGATTTGCAGCATTTTTCCGATGCCCAGAATCAGGCCCCGACTTCCGCGTATTCATAAATCGCTGCGGCAAGCAGGGGAATCATGATTTCATGGTGTCCGGTTATGGCATAACCGCTGCCGCCGGCGAGGACCGGCCGCCGGACCACATTGACGCCGGGGCGGTAGTGCTGAATCATGTCAAAATTGGCCGTGGTGAAATCCTTGACCGGATGACCCAGATTGCGAGCCACGGCCAGCGCCTTCAAAAAAACCTCCGGCATGATGACCGCGCTGCCGATGTTGATCACCACACCCCCGCCACCCAGCTTGGACACGGTCGAGGCAAAGATACGGAAATCCCTGAGCGAGGCCTCACCGATGGCGGCACCGCTGGCCGTCGGGTGTTGATGGACGATATCGGTACCCAGGGCCACGTGAAGGGTGTAGGGAATCTTCAATTGATGGGCGCAGACGATCAAGGCGCGGTGGACATGCGGTGCGTCCTCTTCAAGCAGCATCGCCCCCACCGCCTCGCCGAACCCTTCCCGGCCGGCGGCTGCCCGTCTGGCTGCATCGTTGACCAGAAGGGCCGTATCCGACGCCATGCCGAAGGATCCGTCTTCCAGTTGAGAGGCCACATCCTCAGAGGTGTGGCCGAACCGCGCCAGTTCCGTATCATGAATGGCCGCCGCGCCATTGGAGGCCAGGTGGGTGATGAAGCCGTCGGCAGCGAGACCGGCAAGCACGGGCGCGCAACCGGTTTTGATGACATGACCGCCGATCATGACCAATATCGGTTTTTTCAGGCGCCTGGCATCCACTACCGCCCGGGCAACGGCCTTGAGTTCATCCGCTTTCAGGACGGCGGGCAGACCCTCCAAAAACGCTGAAAAGCGCATGCCCGGTCTCAGGGGGCGGCCTTCAAGGGCCGTCGTTACCGTTGAGACCCGTGCCGATGCCGGGTAGGTCTTGATTTTAGAAAGATCAATCTCGGAATAGGGCATGATTTTGCTTCCATTTCTATTGTCTCACCTGTCGGGGCATGTCATGGGTCGCCGGGGCCGCACGAACGGCAGAACACGGCCGCTGTTCAGTTGTCACTTTTATATAGCGTCGGGTCAGGATTGGCAATGGCTATCCGGAAAGCCGATTCGTATTTTCTTCCCTGTCGATCGTGAACGGCGCCACTTTCAACCGCATCGTTTACAAAAGGCATCCCATGGGTTAAATATCGGACACGCTGGATTAGAGAAGCTTGCGTATTGACAGAGCAAAAAGGGAAACGAAAGTGAAACAATTCTTTCCGATCGACTTGAAAGACCGGCATCGGCGGATCTTGTCCCTGATCAGGAAAAACAGTACGCGCCTGGTTTTCGCAGCAGGATCCAGTTTGATGATATCAGGCGCCACCACCGCGATGGGATATATGATCAAGCCGGTCATCGACGATATTTTCGTTAACAAGGATACCACCGGCCTGTTGCTGCTGCCGCTGCTGGTGATTGGCATTTTTCTGGTAAACGGCCTGGGACGATACGGCCAGGAATATTTCATGAACTACGTCGGCGAAGACATCATTCGCCGCTTGCGCAACCAGCTGTATGACCGGATCCAGGATCTGCCGCTGGCCTTTTTCCAGAAAGAACGCACCGGTACGCTCATGTCGCGCATCACCAATGATGTGAATATTCTCAAAGCGATGGTATCCACGGCCGTCACCGGTTCCCTGCGTGATGTCGCGACCGTTGTCGGCCTGACGGCGGTCATCTTCTATCAGAACTGGCGCATGGCCATCCTGGCCTTTTTTATTCTGCCGGTGGCCTTTTGGCCGATCTTCATCCTGGGGAGAAAAGTCCGGCGGGTAAGCACCGGCTGCCAGCAGGCCATGGCCGAACTCAGTGCGTTTCTGCACGAAACTTTCGCCGGCAACAAGATTGTCAAGGCCTTCGGCATGGAACCGCACGAAAAGCAGCGCTTCTTCGACCAGACCCGTCGACTCTTCGACCTGGAAATCAAAGGGGTCAAGGTGCGTGCGCTCTCTTCGCCCATTATGGAGTTTTTCGGGGGTCTGGGCATCGCCTTCGTCATCTGGTACGGAGGATCGGAGGTCATTGCCGGCAAGACAACGCCGGGGACGTTCATGAGCTTTCTCGCCTGCGTTCTGCTCTTATACGATCCTGTCCGAAAACTGAGCCATCTGAACAACACCATTCAGCAGGGGTTGGCCGCCTCCGACCGGGTTTTCGATATCGTGGAGACCTCATCCGACATCCAGGATCCCGCCACCCCCCATCCGATGCCCTCCGGTTCCCACGATGTGCAATTTGACAATGTGCATTTCAGTTATGGTGAAAAAGATGTTCTCAGGGGCATCGATCTGAGGATCGACAAGGGTCAGGTGCTGGCTCTGGTGGGCATGAGCGGCGGTGGTAAAAGCACCATCGCCAACCTGATTCCGCGTTTTTTCGATGTGACCGGCGGCCATATCCGCATCGACGGCATCGATGTCCGCGATATGGCCGTAGCCGACCTTCGCCGCCAGATCGCCATTGTCACCCAGGAGCCTATTTTATTCAATGAAACGGTGCGGGACAATATCGCCTACGGCCGGCCCGATGCCACGGAAGACCAGATCGTTGCCGCGGCAAAAGCGGCCTTTGCCCACGATTTCATCCTGCGATTTCCCAATGGATACGACACCATGATCGGCGAGTTGGGCGGCCGCCTCTCCGGAGGCGAAAAACAGCGCCTGTGCATCGCCCGCGCACTGATCAAGGACGCACCCATCCTGATTCTGGACGAAGCCACCTCAGCCCTGGATTCCGAAGCGGAAGCCGTCGTTCAAAAAGCGCTGGAAAACCTGATGCACGGACGGACCACCGTGGTGATCGCCCATCGGCTCTCCACCATTGCCGGTGCCGATCGCATCGCCGTGGTTGTAGGCGGCAGTATCGTGGAAGAAGGCACGCACGGATCGCTCCTGGCCCGTAAAGGCGAGTACGACAAGCTCTACCGGATGCAATATGCGGCCAATGCGGGACCGGATGAGGCGGTATATGAGAAAGACGAAGCTGTTTGAGGTGACGGTTCCTGCGGTAGTCGGAGTGACCGACCAACTGTCTGCCCCACGACAGGCGGCCGGGAAAATGGATCGTTGCCGCAATTCACGGATTTTCAGCTTGTTCGGTTACCTGCAACCTGTATACCCGTAGAATTTTTTCTCCCATGGCATCGATCGTGTGGTTTTCCCATACAGAGTGACGGGCCCGCGCAGCCCTTTTTTCGGCATCCTTGGGCTCCTGGATTGTCTTGAGGATGGCCTCGGATAAGCGCTGCGGGTTATCGGGGGGAACCAGGAGCCCGGTTTCCCGATCAATGACGATATCAGGAATCCCTCCGGCCCGGGTGCCAATCACCGGGCATCCGGCAAACATGGCCTGCAACATGGCCTGGGGGACCCCCTCAAACTCTGAACTGGCCAGCACGTGGCAATCAAAGGCACGGAAATAGGGCCACGGATCGTCGCGATAACCCAACAGGTGGACCCGGTTTTCATTCTTTTGTTCTCGAATCTGCTCCTGCAGCGCCTCAAAAATACCCCCTTCCCCCACGATCACGAGGTGATGACGGGGCAACTGGTCTTCAATACGTGCGAAGGCATCGATCAGGACATGCAGCCCCTTCTCGCCGGACAGCCTTCCGACAAAGCCGATAAAGGCGGAATCACTTTCTACACCGATCTCACTGGCCAAGCGATGCCTGGCCTGCCGACGATCCATCAGCCCCGTGGGGCAGTCAATCCCGCTGGGTATCGTCGCGATCCGGTCGTGGGGGATATCGAGATCGTCCATTATCTGTCGCGTAATGCAGTCGGCCGTCGTAAATATGTGGTGACACAATTTCCGATAAAGCAGCCGGTTATACCAGGAGTTGCTGACCGCAGGCGTGCTGTGACGCGTCCGGATAACGCACGGAATTTCCAAACCCCATGCCGCGCACAGCCCCACCTTGCTGTCTAGGTTGCCATGGGTGTTTAAAACATCGGGGCGCATGGTGCGCAAAAGCTTGCGCAAAAAGCAGGCGTCCCTGATCATGCCGAATTTGTTGAAAGCAACGGCATGGGTCTCCCATCCATGTTCGCCGGCCCTCTCATAAAGCGGTGATCGGGCAGGGGCGATAACCACAACATGGTGACCTTTCCGGCTCATCCAGAGGCATTCGCTGAAAACCCGCCGCTCCTGCCCTCCCCATTCCCGGTGGCTTTCCGTGTGCACAATTTTCAGTTTAGAGTCCATCTTCCCGCGCTTCGATACGACCCGGTTTTATTGAATCTTCTCATGATTCCGCGAATCGCCGTATTGCCATAGTTCTCTCAGCTTGGCGTATTTCAAAAAAGACCCGCCGGCGTTGAGAAGTGAGATGATCAGGCCGTCGATTCCTTCCAGGAGGCCCAACTCCAGAAAATAGGTTCGTAAAAACGTCCACAGACCGTGAGACGGCGGTTGCCACCACTGGGCATATTGGCCTTTGGCTTTCATCTGCATCGCCGCCAGCGTTGAATAATTTTGCATTTTATCGATCAGATCGGCATAATTGCGAAAGCTTTGATGCTCGATCACCAGGTCAAGATTTTTTACCGGTCCATTGACCACCCAATGTTCGTGAACCCAATGGTCGCTGAAGCGGCCTTTCTTCCGGTTGACCAGCCGAACCACGCGATCGGGCCACCACCCGCACCGGCGGATCCAGCGCCCATGGAAAAAATTTTTTCTCAGAATGCCATAAGCAGCAACGCCAGGGCCCGTTTCGGAGAGCAATCGCGTCATGCTTTCGGCAGTCTGCTCAGGGACCCGCTCATCGGCATCCAGAATCAATACCCAGTCATTTCTTGCCAGATCGACGGCATATTGTTTCTGCCTGGCAAACCCGAGCCACTCCTTGGAAAACGTTCGGCATCCGTAAGATCGAGCAATCTCAAGGGTCTCGTCCCGGCTTCGCGCATCCACGACGACAATGACTTCGTCTGCAAAAGCGAGGCTTTGAAGGCACGCTTCGATTCGATCCGCCTCATCACCGGCGATAACGGCTACAGACAGGGGGGCCGGGGTGACATCAGCCATCGGCAGGGTTCCTCAAAAACGAAGGTTGCAGGCCGATGGCCAGCGACAGCAGAAAAGCGGTACCCACATCCAGAATCTGGGTGTTGAAGATCCCTGTGGCCACCATCACCAGGACAACCGAAAGCAGCATATACCCCTCGGCCGTCTGCCGGTGCCGCCAGCCGTTGGCAATCGCCACATATAAAAACCACAGAAAAACCGCGCTGCCGACGGCACCGAAACTGACTGCGATATGAAGGAAATTGTTGTGAGGGTGGGACATCAACGGCACGTCGGGATCGCTGTCAATATTTTTCAGCGCGGTCTGGTATCCTCCCGTGCCCACACCGACCAGCGGATGCTGCTTGATAATTCTCAAGGCCCCGTTCCACAGGTAGAGCCGTTCCTCCTTCCGGGAATAGGTGTTGCCCCACGCCTTTTGGGAATCGGCCTGCAGGTGATAGTTCAGCTGGTTGACCGTCTGGGCGATTCGGGTTCGCACAATGGGGGAAAGCATCATCAAACCGGGTATCAGCAAGCAAACGCCAGCGGTTTTAAGCAACTTTTTGCTTTTGAAAAGGGTATATCCGATAAAAGGAGCCAGAAGAACGAAGGCCACATAACTGGCCCGGCTCTGTAGAATCACAAAATGAAAAAAGTATAGCCCGATGAGTCCCGCAAGAGCGATGCGGATTTTTGTCCCAGTCTCCCGGTTCAGGAAAAAAGCGCCCATCATCATGCCGACGATGAGGTAGGCGGACAGGGTGCTGTAATCCGGCCCGAGGCCCCGGTGTTGATTGAATCTGTCCGGCAGCTGGAAGGTGATCTGGGCAATGGCCGCCAAGACGTTGATTCCCAGTCCCAGCATAAACGCCTGGACCAATCGGATGGCGCAACACCGCTGAAAGGGAATGGCCGCCACCGCGAGGCCGAACAGCCAGCAATAGGTCTTTCCCGCATATTCCATGCCGATGCCGGTGGTGTCGTGGGTATAAAGCAATCCAACCCAATGTAAAACAATGAGCGCGAACACCGGCCACCAGTAAGACGCCGTGTAGATGCGGCGCCGTTTCAGGGCGATGCCGGAAAACAGCCAGATGCCTGCGGCGAGGGCACCGGCGAGGGTCGACGGCGCGGTGCCCAGAGGCAGGCAGAAAAAGGTCAGCGCCACAGCTGCATACAGGGCCTTCTGGCCGGTGGTGGTGTCAGGATCTTTTAGCCAGTCCCCGAGGAGCGTAATAGTCATTGGATAGTAGCGCCTTTCTCAACAATTCATCATTGCGGGCCAATTCTTCTCGGCTGTTTTCGGCATGCCACAGATGAAAGCAGATTGCCATAAAGGGATGAACGTTCCTTCGGAGTCCGTAGCGGTATAGTCGAGCCACCAGCTCGGAATCTTCTCTCCCCCAACCCACAAAGTCCTCATTAAACCCATTGACGGCAAAAAGATCCGATTTGAAAAGGCCCATATTGCAGCTGCGCGTACCCGAAAGGCCCGGTGAGGTCAACAGGGGGTACCATGAGCAGCGCAGCAGATGGTGAGGATTCCCGAGGCTTCCGGAAAGCATGTATTTCATCAGCGTTTGAGGGGAATTGGCGTGCTGCCATTCGAAGGCACCGGCCGCCGCTTTCTCTACAAGCACCCGTTTGCCCTGAAAGAAGGAACCTCTTCTCGCCAGCCGGATGTGGTCTTTCACAAAATGCCGGTTGGGGATGCAGTCGCCATCCAGCAGCACAATGTACTCCCCGGATGATTGCCTGACGGCGTCATTTCTGATCTTGGCCGCCCTGAAACCCTGATCCTCATGCCAGACATGCACAAGCGGATAGGGCACAGCTGTGCCTATTTTCTTTATGGCCCTCGCCGTTTCCTGATCCGAACCATCATCGGCAACGATGACTTCGTCAACGGCGCAGGTTTGATGGGCCAACCCGTTCAGTACTTTCGTCAGTGCAGCGGGACGATTGTATGTGGTTACAATGATCGAAACGCTCACGAAGACACCACATTCGTCCTGCCGGGGTCGAGCAGGATCGGTTTAACGGCATCCAGCACCTGCGCCACCGTAATGTCCGTCATGCACCGGCATCGGTGCACATCGCACCGGCGTTTGAAGCAGGGGCTGCAGGGCGGCGCCGTCCGAATCACCTGATGCCCCTCGCCAAAGGGGCCGGTACGCCAGGAGGCGGTGGGTCCGAACAGGGCCACCACCGTGGTGCCGACCGCTGCGGCCAGGTGCATGGGGCCGGTATCGGTGGTCACCATCAGGGCCGACTGCTGAAACAGGGCCGCCAGCATGGTAAGTGTCGTGCGCCCTGAAAAATCGACGGACGGCGACGCCATCCTCCGGCGGATGTCGTGGATGACCGCCCGGTCGCCGGGCCCTCCGGTAAAGACGACATCCACCTCGTGTTCAGCGATCAACCGGTCTGCCAGCAACGCGAAACGATCGTTGCGCCAAAGCTTGGTTTCCCACAAGGCCACGGGGTTGATGGCCACTAGGGGGCGGGAGCCGTCGATGCCCTCGCTCTCCAGCATGGTCCTGACCCGGCGGCGGTCGTCAGCGGACACGGGAACATCGTAAACCACCGATTTCGCTTCTATGCCAATGGCGCGTAAAAGCATCAACCCCCGGGTCAGGGCATGCACCTCCATGTCCACGGGCGGTATGCGTTCGTTCAGCAACAAATAGCTATGCTCCTGATGCTGCATGCCCTTGTCGAAGCCGATCTTGCGCTCGCCCCTGGCCAGCCATACCAGCAGACCGCTTTTGAGCAGGGCCTGAAAATCGATGATGATATCATAACGGGTATCGCGCAGGTCGCGCCAGAACCGGCGGATTTCTGAAAGCGCCCGCCATCGCTGCAGCCCCTTCAGCTGCCGGATCCAGCGTTTGCGGTGGGAAACCATCACGCGGTCCAGGGCGGGGTGACCGACCACCAGGTCCGCGGCGGCCGCTTCCACCAGCCAGGTGATGTGCGCCGCCGGATAGCGGGCGCGAAGGGCGCTCAGGGCCGGCAGGGTATGGATCACATCGCCGATGGCACTAAGTTTGACGATGAGGATATTCACAGCAGGTCCTCGACGGCATCGGACACCATCTGAACGGTTACCTGTTTCATGCAGTTCATGTGGCCCAGCGGGCAGACCGGCTGCATGCACGGACTGCATTCGATGGGGACGCGAACGATCCGGCTCGTTTCACTGTATGGACTGGTGGTGGTAGAGTTGGTTGAGCCAAAAATGGCCACCAGGGGTGTGTTCAGCGCCGCCGCCACGTGCATGAGGCCTGAATCGTTGGTGACAAAGGCGTTGCATCGATCGATCAGGGCCATGGCCTCACCCAGGCTGGTCCTGCCGCTCAGATCGATGATCGGGGCGGCCATCATCCGGACAATGTCCTGCCCCAGCTTCCGGTCCGACGGCCCGCCGAATAGTAAGATGGTGGCATCAAGATTATTGCTCAGACGATCCCCCAGGGCAGCGTACCGTTCGGGAAACCACTGTTTGGCCGGACCGAAGGTGGCGCTGGGGTTCAGCCCGACAACCCGGCGGTCAGGCGTGATGCCATGCGCCGAAAGGGTCCGCTCCGCCCGCTGCCTGTCTTCGATCCCTATGCTCAGTTCAAGATGTTGTCCTCCGCCAACCAATCCGGCCCCCTCTATCATTTTGAGATAATAGCCGGTCTGATGGATCGATTTAATCGCCCGGGTGCATCGCACCGGATGGGTCAACAACAACCGCCGGGCGTCGGTGTCGAACCCGATTCGATGAGGAATGCCGGCCATAAAGGCAATCAGGGCCGCCTCGACGGCATTTTGCAGCAGAATCGCCGCATCAAAGCGGTAAGCCCTCAGATCCCTGGCCAGGCGGACCGTTCCTCGGATGCCCCGGTGCCGGCCATTGGCTTCGTAGATGATGATTTGGTCCACGTGCGGACTGTGGGCAAACACCGGAGCCACCCAGGGTTTGGCCAGCAGGCTGATATGGGCGCCGGGGAAATTATGCCGAATGGCGCGAACCGCCGGCGTGGTCATCACCGCATCACCGATCCAGTTGGTGGACCGGATCAGCAGACGCTTGATCTTTTTTTTCGCTTCCGGGGTCATTTTATCGGCAGAATAGTTGAATTTGGAGTCATGCTGGGATTCTCGGCCACGGGCAGTAGGGCCTTTTTTTCCATCTCCGGTGGACCCAGAACCATTGCTCGGGATGCCTGCGGATGCCCTTTTCGATGGCCTTGCTGTAATTCAGGGTATTGCTTTCGATGTCGCTGGTTTTATCGCCGGTGACCACAAGCGGGATTTCTTTGCCGAACACGGCGCGGAATCCCGAGTCTTCCCGATATAAAAAGACCGGCAGCACCGGAGCCACGGTTTTCAGGGCAATCAATGCCACACCCTTGCTGGTGCATGTCCGCCGTCCAAAAAAATCCACCCATACGCCGTCGTACCAATCCACACTCTGGTCCATCAGAATGGAAACCACCTCTTTTTTCTTCAGCGCACGCACGATCCGCAACATGGCATGGCTGGAGGGTATCAGCCGGGCTCCAAATCGTGACCTCAGCTTTTCAAAAAAAAGATTCAAGGGCATATAATCCAACGGTCGGTATACCACGTTGATAGGTATGCTCGACCTTTCCGCGACAATCGACAACAGTTCCCAGTTGCCCATGTGGGCGGTGATCGTCAGGACCCCCCGGCCTTTTTCCCATGCGGCGCGGTAATTGTCCAACCCATCGATGCGGACCGTATGGTTTAACTCTGAAGCCGGTGCCCGCAGGGACCAGCCCACTTCAAACAGGATTTGTCCCAGGTTGCGGAAAACGGCTCTCGCCGTGCGCCATCGCTGCTCACCATCCAATTCAGCGCCCATGGCAAACGCAAGATTATTCAAGGTGATTTCCCGGTGCCTCCGATCGAGCCGGAAACCTGCGTCACCCAAGAAATTCCCCACCTTTCGGGCAAGAGGCCGGGGTATACGACCCAGGGTTCGCATCAACCGGAAGATGATCGCACAGACTGCTAAATCGGCTCTTGTCGGTTGTCTCTTTTTTTTCATTCAAAACAGGCCACGGCATTCTCAAAAATCCGGATACCTTCCCCGGCCTCTCCCTTTCCGCTCATCCCGGCCCGCTTTTGCATTTCCATCTTCCGTGCCCAGTCCGGGTGGTTGGTGACGTGGTTGTAGGCTTCCGGGTGCGGCATCAGGCCGAAGATGCGGCCGCTTGGGTCGCAGATGCCGGCGATGTCAACCAGGGAGCCGTTGGGATTGTGAGGAAAGACACCGTTGGCCGGCCGGCCGTCCGGCATGGCGTATTGCATGGCGATCTGGTTGTTTTCCGTCAGTGTTTTCAGTGTTTCGCTTTCCGCATAGAATTTTCCCTCGCCGTGCCTGACCGGCAGTTCGAGGGTTTTCATGCCTTGCGTGAATACGCATGCCGCGTCGGGATTGATCTTCAGGTGCACCCATTGATCCCGGAAGTTGCCGCAGTCGTTGTAGGTGACGGCCACGGATCGCCGGGTGTAATCCCCGTCGATCCCCGGCAGCAGCCCGAGGTTGACCAGGGTCTGGAATCCGTTGCAGATGCCGATGATCAGCTTCTGTGCGGCCACGAAATCGAGCAGCCGGTCGCCGATGTTCGTCTTCAGGCGCAGGGCCTGAATCACCCCGGCACCATGATCGTCTCCCCAGCTGAAGCCGCCGCCGAAGGCCAGGATCTGAAAATCGTCCAGACGCACGTCCCCGGCGATCAGGGCGTTGATGTGTGCCCGCTTGGCCACGGCGCCGGCAAGTTCGAAGGCATAGGCGGTTTCATGGTCACAGTTGAGGCCGAAACCCGTCAGCACCAGTACGTTCGGTTTTGTGCTCATATCAGATCCCCAAAAGGCCTTTTCCAGGCCGACTTCATCCGTTCAACAGTCAATGCCGCGATGCAATTACCATTCATGCCGGCAATTTTCAATTGCGGCGTCTCGGTCACCTCGCCCACACAGGCTGCCGGCTGCCCGGCAAACAGCGCAGCGAAGGCATCCTGGTTATCCGGCGCCACCGTAACGATAAACCGCCCGGCGCTTTCCGAAAACAGCAGGGTGTCGTCCCGATCGACGCCGTCCGACGGGACCTTGGCCAGGTCCACCGTCAGGCCCAATTCGCCGCCCATGGCCACCAGTCCCAGATGAACGGCCAGCCCGCCACGATAAATGCCGTGGCAGGAAGCCAGAAGCCCCTTTTTCACCGCTTCGGCCATGGTGCGATAGCGGGCCGCAAAGCCGTCGGGGTCGACCTCGGGGACATTTACACCCACATGGCCCAAATGCTCATAGTACTCCGACCCGCCCAACTCATTTCTGGTGGCACCGACAACCCAGACCCGGTCACCGGGTACTTTGGCATCCATGGTGAGGCATCGGCCTACGTCACGGATCACGCCGGTAACCGAGAACTGGAGGGTCTCCAGCGCCGAAACCTTATGGGTTTCACCATAGCGGCCCGGCAGATGCCCATCCACGTACATCGAGTCTTTGCCGGACAGCAGCGGAATGCCATAGGCCAGGCACATCGTTTCGAGCGCCCGGCACGAACGCACCAGCTGGGCGGCCTTATGCCTGCCGTCGGGATTTTTCAGCGGATCGTATTGGATGGTGGGCCAGCAGAAATTGTCCACGCCGCCCAGATGGTCCGGATCCCCGCCCACGGCGATGGCCCGGCGAACGGCCTCGTCGATGGTGCAGGTGGTCATGTGATAGGCATCGATGGCCGAATACATGGGGATCAATGCCTGCGAAAAAACCAGGCCCCGCTGCGATGTCAGCACCGGACGAATCACGGCCGCATCGGTGGGCACATCCCGCCCTGCGCCGATCAAGGGTTTGATCACGCTGGTGCCCTGCACCTCATGGTCGTACTGGCGGCACACCCACTCTTTCGAACAGACGTTGGGTCGCTCCAGCATATCCAGGATAAGCGGCTCACACGCTTCCGGAACGCCCAGCACCGGCTCGGTCAGGCCGCGCAAGGCCGGCGGTCGCCAGACCGCCTCGAACTCCCATTGGGGAAAAGCCGATGTAAGCAGATCCAGATCGATGTAGGCGCAGGTGGCCCCGTTGTAGGTGATGTGGAGTTTCCCGGTATCGGTGTAGGTGCCGATCACGGTGCTTTCGACGGCATGCTGCCGGCTCAACGCCATGAAGCGGTCCAGATGCGTGGGATCGATGGCCACGGTCATGCGCTCCTGGGATTCGGAGATCCAGATCTCCCACTGGTCCAGGCCGTCATATTTCAGGGGCACTTTTTCGAGCTGGATATTGCACCCATTGGAGAAAAGCGCGCTCTCGCCGATGGAGGAGGAAAGTCCTCCGCCGCCGTTGTCGGTGATAAAGCGGATCAGCCCTTCGTCACGGGCTTCCAGCAGAAAATCGTGCATCTTTTTCTGGGTGTACGGGTCCCCGATCTGTACGTGGCCGGCCGGCGTGTGTTCGGAAAAGGAAGCCGAAGAGGCCGTCACGCCGTGAATGCCGTCCTTGCCCACCCGGCCGCCCAGCATAATGGCCAGGTCGCCGGGCAGGATGGTTTTTTGATCCGAGGGTTCACCGTTGATTTCCGCCGGCATGATTCCCAGGGCCGTCACGAAAACCAGGCATTTTCCCAGGTATCCCGGGTGAAACATCACCTGCCCGAAAGGCGTGGGAATGCCGCTTTTATTGCCGCCGTCGCGCACCCCTTCGATGACACCGTCCAGCAGCCGTCTGGGGTGCAGCCGCGGTTTGAGATCGCCCGCGTAATCACGCGGCCCGACACAGTAGCCGTAGCTGCCCATGATCAATCGGGAGCCCCTGCCTGTACCCATGGGGTCCCGGTAAATGCCGACGATGCCGGTGATGGCGCCGCCGTAGGCTTCCATGTTCGAAGGCGAGTTGTGGGTTTCGCCGGTAATCACGTAGTTGTGGCCGTCGTCAAAACGCCCCACCCCTGCATTGTCCCACAATACGGAGACCACCCAGGGTTTTTTCTTTTTCAGCGCCAGGGTGGGACCCTGGATATAGGTCTTGAACAGGCTGTCGAGCGTTTCCTCTTTTCCGGTCTCCAGGTCCCGGTAATGGAACCGGCCGCCAAAGGTGTTGTGATTGCAGTGATCGCTGCGGGCCTGGGAGATGTATTCCAGCTCCACGTCCGTCGGGTCGGACAGAGATACCTGCCGGCGCTGGTGCTGCACCTCCGGTTTCAGGAAATAGGACCGGATGGTGGGGATATCCCTGGGGTTGAGGGACAGGCTGCGCTCGTCGCTGAGCCGGGCCAGCGTTTCGTCGCTGTCGATGGAGAGCGTGGTCACCTCGGGTTGGTGGTCGAGCATCACCTTGGGGATGATAAACCCGATGCCGACAGTCGGGTCCCACTGGCTGGAATCGAACACCGCCCACTGCTGGATAATGTCGTTGGCCAGCAGCTCGCCGGCAATCTTTTCGGCATCCTTGCGGGTGACGCCGCTGCCCTTCAGGCAGTAGCGTTTTGACGTATAGACGGCTTCGCCGGGTTTGAGTCGCAGCCGCAGCAGGTCTTCCACCGCCTCAACGGCGGTGGCGCCGGGGTTGTCCCGAACGCCGGGACGGAATCCGACCCACACGATCCAGTCGAAATCCACATCCAGCGGCTGCAGGGAGGACACCTGGGTTACCGGATTGGTGAATATCTCCGTGCGGACCCGTTCAACCTGCTGGGTGGTCAGATCCGCATCGATGGTGACGATGTGAATCGTGCGCACCTGGTGCAGATCGATATCAAAATAGTTCTTGGCCTTGAGGCGAAGGGATTGCCCCTCGGCATCCAGAAGCTGCTCTTTTAACGTGATTTCGATTCGTTGCGGCATGATTTACCCATCCGGATATGAATGTTGAATTTTTAATGCTGAGTCTTGAAGGTAATCTTCATCATTGGATCCTTGGCATCCTTCAGTTTGAAAAAATGCGCATGATATCATTGTAAAACACAAAAATCATCAGCAGAATCAGGAGAAAAATACCGGCCTGCTGGGCGATTTCGCGCATGCGGATGTTGATGGGGCGCCGAATGACCGCCTCGATGAAAAAGAACATCAGATGACCGCCATCCAGGACCGGGATAGGCAGAAAATTGAGCACGGCCAGGTTGATGCTCAGCACGGCAATGAAAAAGATCAGGTTGGTAAACCCCGCCTTGGCCTGCTGCCCGGCCATTTCCGCAATCATGATCGGACCGCCCAACGTCTTGGTGGAGACCGTCCCCTTGATCAGCTTGCCGATGCTCAGGAGGGTCAACCGGGAGATCTGGTAGGTCTGATCCACACTCTCCACAACCGCCTGGAAGGGTCCCCGCTTGATGGTGATGCGATCGGCCTCGGGGATATTGATGCCCGGCGTCGAAATACCGATCCGGTAGCTGTCCACCTTTTCCCCGATTACATTTTCCTCACTGTACAGAACCGGCGTGATATCGATCGTCCGGGTTTCTTCTCCGCGAACAAACCGGACCGCCAGCGGCTCGCCCTTGCTTTGGGAGATGATCGCTTTCATCGTATTCCAGCTGTCTACCGGGTGACCGTCGATGGCAACGATCAGATCCCCTGGCTGCATGCCGGCTTTTTTAGCCGGGTAGCCGTCGGCGACGTCGCCGACCACGGCCTTGAGCGGCGCCAGTCCGGAGAATCCAATGTCGTAGTAAGGGGCATCGTCCCCCAGAAGATCCTTGGCCACCTTGGTCTGGGGCGTGACGGCGACATCGAAAAGGGTTCCATCACGCCTGGCGGTAATGCGCACTTCACTTCCCTGGCCATCGGCGATCAGGCGGTTGATATCGCTCCAGGAGGCGACCGTCGATCCGTTGATGGCCACCACCACATCGTTGGCCTTCAGGCCGGCCCGTTCGGCCGGGCTTTCCTTGACCACATGGTTGACGACCGGGCGGATATCCTCGGTGCCGATGAAGGTAAAAAAGCCGGCATAGATGATGACGGCCAGCAGCAGGTTGAAAAACGGGCCGGCCGCTACGATCATGATTTTCTTGAACACATGTTTGTGGGTGAACGAATAAGGAATCATCTCCGGGTCGAGTTCGGCGTCGGGTTCATCGCCCACCATCTTGACGTACCCCCCCAGCGGGATGGCGGAAATACGGTAATCGGTCATTCCCACGGTTCGGCCGAACAGGCGCGGCCCGAAGCCCAGGGAGAATTTCTCCACCCCGACACCAAACAGCCTGGCAACCAGAAAATGGCCCAGTTCATGGAAAAAAATGAGGATACCGAGAACGACGACAAAGGCGAATACATTAGTGGTCATAGGCGATACGTTAACGCTCCTGTCGGCGGACCAGCGTGTCGGCCGTCTCTCTGGCCCAGCGGTCCGCCTCGATTAGCTGACCGAGGTCAGCGCCATATACTCCGGTATGATGGTTCAGGGTCTGGTCGATGATCGGGTAAATCCCCACAAAAGGCAGCCGGTTGTCGAGAAACGCGTCCACGGCCACTTCATTGGCGGCATTGAGCACGGCCGGCAGGGTTCCCCCCTGTTCACCGGCCCGATAGGCCAGGGCCAGGCAGGGAAACCGCTCCAGATCCGGTTCTTCGAAGGTAAGCTGACCGATATGGGCAAAATCGGGTGCCGGGACATCCAGCGGCAACCGCCGGGGATGGGAGAGGCCGTAGGCAATGGCCCCCTTCATGTCCGGAACGCCCATCTGGGCGATCACCGCGCCGTCCTGGTAGACCACCATCGAATGAACGATGCTCTGGGGATGGACCACGACCTTGATCCGCTGGAAGTCGATACCGAAAAGCCACCGGGCTTCGATCACTTCCAGGCCCTTGTTCATCAGCGTGGCCGAGTCGATGGAAATTTTTCTGCCCATGGACCAGTTGGGGTGCCGCAGGGCGTCTTGGGGGGTGATGGCGTTAAAATCCGTGGCCGGCCGTTTCAGGAACGGGCCGCCGGAGGCGGTCAGCAGGATCTCACGGACCCCGTTGCGCCCCTGACCGGCCATGCTCTGGAAGATGGCACTGTGCTCGCTGTCCACAGGCATCAGTTTAACGCCACGGCGGGCGACTTTCTCCATCACCAGGGCGCCGGCCATGACCAGGGTTTCTTTGTTGGCCAGGGCGATGTCCTTACCGGCATCGATGGCGGCAAGGGTCGGCACCAGACCGGCCGATCCCACCATGGCACCCAGCACCATGTCGGTTTCGGGACAGGTGGCGGCCTCAACATACCCGGCCTCGCCAAAGACAATCTCCACGTCAGCGGTCGGCGGCAGCAGCGCCTTCAATTGTCGGGCATGCTCGGCGTCGATCACGGCGGCCATCCGGGGGGTGAACTCGACAATCTGCCGGGCCAGCGCCGCCACCCGGGTCTTGGCGGTCAGCGCATTCACCGTGAACCGATCCGGGAATTGCCTTACAATGTCGAGGGCATTGGAACCGATAGAGCCGGTTGCCCCCAGTATGGAAAGTGATTTCATGGTCGTGGTGTCTCTCGCGCCGGATTTACAATCCCGATCAGAATATACTGATTTTCAGCAGATAGGCAAGCGGAGAGGCAAACAGAAGGGCATCCAGCCGGTCGAGAAACCCCCCGTGTCCGGGAAGCAGCGTCCCGGAGTCTTTGATGCCGGCCGATCGTTTGAATTCAGATGCAAACAGGTCGCCCACCTGCCCGGCGATCCCGATGACCACCGCAAAGACGATGCATGGCCATGTCGCCAGCGAGGGGAGCAGAATCATTTTAAACAGCAAGGCCACCAGGATATTGGCGGCCAGTCCGCCCAGGCTGCCCTCGATGGTCTTTTTGGGGCTGACCCAGGGGCAAAGCTTGTGGCGACCCAGGTAGGTGCCTGAATAAAACGCTCCGGTGTCGCCGGCGGCCACGATGCAGAGAATCCAGAAAATCCATTGGGCGCCGCTCTCGCCAAAGCGGATGAGAACCAGAAAAGACAGAAAAACGGGAATGTAAACCAGCCCCAGCACCTGCTTGCCCACCCGATGGGGAGCCTGGGTATCGTCTTTGAAAAGCGGCAGGGTCAATCCGGCCACAACGATAAGGTCCACGGCAAGAATCAACGGGATGTGGATCAGCGCTCCCCGGGATACCGACCAGATGATAACCGGAGACAGGCAAAGTCCGAGCAGAGGGATCAGTCGCGCCGGACCGTCGGCATTCGATTTAAAGACCGCCCGGTAATACTCCCACAGGGTTATCACACTGACGGCCGCAATCAACAGTGTGAAGACCATGCCGCCGGCTGACACCAGGAGGTAGATGATCGGCAGGGCGACAATTCCGGTGATCCAGCGTTTCAGGTGCATGGGCGTCCTTAGGGCCGTTGCTGACCGGGCTAGGTTGACGGGATGGCGCCGAAACGACGTTCCCGATGCTGGTAATCGTGGAGGATCGCCACGAACTCCTCTTCCCCGAAATCGGGCCAGAGGGTCGGTGTAAAAAAGATTTCCGCATAGGCGATCTGCCAGAGAAGGAAATTGCTGATCCGCATTTCCCCGCTGGTCCGTATCAACAGGTCCACGTCCGGCATGCCGCGGGTGTACAGGTGATCGGCAACGGTCTCGGTCGTTATCGCGGCCGGGTCGAGGGCTCCCGTTCGGGCTTTGGCAGCAATCTGTTTAACCATCTCGACGATTTCGGCGCGGGCCCCGTAGCTGAGGGCCAGGTTCAGGATCATCCGCTGGTTGTTGGCGGTGGCTTCCATGACCGCCTCGAGGTTTTCACGGACCGCTTGGGGCAGGCGGTCAATCTGGCCGATGGGGTTGAGCCGGATCTCATTGTCGACCAGCGTCTGGCGTTCGGACGACAGAAAACGCCGGAGCAGCAGCATGAGGCCTGAAATTTCGGGTTGGGGCCGCTGCCAGTTTTCGGTGGAGAAGGCGTAGAGGGTGAGCGCAGCGATATCGAGCTTGCGGGCGGTCTGAACGATGGTCCGTACGGCGTCCGCCCCTTTTTCGTGCCCGTTGATGCGGTTCAGCAGGCGTTTTTTAGCCCAGCGGCCATTGCCGTCCATGATGATGGCAACGTGTTTGGGCATCCGGTCGGGGTCGAGTTCATTGCGCATGGAAGCGGATGAACTAGAATTCAAGGATCTCTTTCTCTTTGCTTTTGTATATCTCGTCTATTTTGGCAATATACTCATCGGTGACCTTCTGGACACTGTCCTGGGCCTTGAAGGCATCGTCTTCCGAAATGTCGCCGTCTTTTTTAAAGCCCTTGAGCAGTTCGTTGGAGTCCCGGCGGATGTTGCGGGTGGCGATCTTGTGCTCCTCACACATCTTGCTGACCACCTTGACCAGGTCTTTGCGGCGCTCCTCGGTCAGCGGCGGGATGGAAATCCGGATCAGTTTGCCGTCGCTGGAGGGGGTAAGACCAAGATCGGATTTTAAAATGGCCTTTTCGATCTCCTTGATCGCGGAAACATCCCAGGGTTGAATGACGATCAGGCGGCTTTCGGGCACCGACAGCGAGGCCATTTGGTTCAGTGGGGTCTGCGTGCCGTAGTAATCCACCCGGATGCCGTCCAGAAGAGACAGCGACGCCCGTCCGGTCCTTATCCGCTTGAGCTCGTTTTTAAGATCCATGATGGTCTTGCCCATCCGGTCTTTGGTTTCCTGAAGTGTGGATTCGATCATGGCTGAGTCACCTCGTTTGCACGGGGGTAGAGAGTTAACGCGGCGGGCAGGTCGAACCGGCGTTTATCCGCCGATGGTGGTTCCGACGTCTTCTCCGCTGACCACCTTTAAAATGTTTCCCTTTTCTTTCAGGTTGAACACCATCAACGGCAGATGATTGTCCATGGCCAGGGAAATGGCCGTCATGTCCATGACCCGCAGCTGCCGTTCAAGCACTTCCATATAACTGATGGTCTTGATGAACCGGGCATCGACATTGCGTTCAGGATCGGAGTCATACAGCCCGTTGACCTTGGTGGCTTTAAGCAGGATTTCTGCATGAATTTCCTTGGCACGCAGAACCGCCGCCGTGTCGGTGGTAAAATAGGGATTTCCGGAGCCGGCGGCAAAGATGACCACCCGCCCTTTTTCCAGATGGCGCAGCGCCCGGCGCAGGATATAGGGTTCGGCCACCTCATGCATGGAGATGGCCGTCTGCACCCGGGTCTGAATGCCCCGTTTTTCCAGGGCATCCTGCAGGGCCAGGCTGTTGAGAACCGTGGCCAGCATGCCCATGTGATCGGCCGATGTCCGCTCCATGCCGAAAGCACCGGCCGCCACGCCGCGGAAAATATTTCCGCCGCCGACCACAATGGCCAATTGCACCCCCAGCTCAACGATGGAGCGCACCTCTCCCGCCACGTAGGAAAGCATATTGGGACAGATGCCGAAGCCCTGATCGCCCATCAGGGCTTCACCGCTCAGCTTGAGCAGGATCCGTTTGAATTTGGCCGCCACCGCTATTCCGTTCCGATCTGAAATCTGGCGAATCGTTTGATGGTAATTTTCTCACCGGTTCTGGCGATCACTTCGTTGAGGTAATCGGCGATCGTCTTGTCCGGTTCCCTGACATACTGCTGATTCATCAGGCAACTGTCCTTGAAGAACTTGTTCAGCTTGCCTTCGGCAATCTTTTCAACCATCTGCTCGGGCTTGCCCATCTCGAGAACCTGCGCCTTGTAGATTTCGCGTTCCCGGTCGACCACCGCCTGGGGGACATCCTCGGGAACAATCCCCACCGGGTTGGTGGCCGCGATATGCATGGCGATGTTTTTGGCAAAGTCGTTAAAATCGTCCGTCTTGGCCACAAAATCGGTTTCGCAGTTCACTTCCACCATGACCCCGATTTTGCCGCCCATATGAATGTAGGATTGCACGGTGCCTTCGGAAGTGGCCCGCCCGGCCCGTTTGGCGGCGGTGGCAATTCCCTTTTTTCTCAGAAAGTCGATGGCCTTTTCAAGGTCGCCGTCACACTCGCCCAGGGCGGTTTTACAATCCATGATTCCGGCTCCGGACTTTTCCCGGAGTTCCTTGACCATTGCTGCACTGATACCTGACATGTGATTTATTCTCCCGTCGATTCTGCTTCTGAGGACGCTGCTTCCTCTTTAGGTTCGATAGTTTCGGCAACAGATGTGCCTTTGCGGATGATTTCGACCACCGGTCCGTCGGACCCGTCGGAGATCACCTTGCGTTCACCGGGCTTGAGTTCTGCCGCGGCGGTCTCCAGCTCGGTTTCTTCTTCACCCTTGTCTGATTTTGCCTGCTGACGTTCATTGTATCGGTCCCGGCCCTCGATACAGGCATCCGCCATTTTCGAGGTAACCAGTCGAATGGCCCGGATAGCGTCGTCATTGCCGGGGATGACGTGATCGATGACATCGGGATCACAGTTGGTGTCCACGATGGCCACGATGGGGATGCCCAGGCGGCGGCCCTCACGCACGGCAATAGCTTCATTTCCCGGATCGATGACCAGAATGGCGCCGGGAAGTTTGGTCATGGTGCGGATACCACCTAACGTGCTGTCCAGTTTCAGGCGTTCCTTGCCCAGCTTCAGGCGTTCTTTTTTGGGAAACAGATTGATGGATCCATCGTTTTCAATGGTGTTGAGGTAGTTCAGGCGGTCGACGCTTTTCTTGATTGTCTGAAAATTGGTCAGCATGCCGCCCAGCCAGCGGTTTTGAACATAGAACATTTCGGCCCGATTGGCCTCTTCGTAGACGGATTCACGGGCCTGTTTCTTCGTGCCCACGAACAGGACCGATTTCCCGGACGCGACCGTGTCCACGATGAAATCATAGGCATTCCTGAACATTCTCACGGTTTTTTGCAGATCGATGATGTAGATGCCGTTTCTGGCCCCGAAGATGTATGGTTTCATCTTGGGGTTCCAGCGTTTGGTCTGGTGACCGAAATGGACACCGGCTTCCAGCAGTTCTTTCATTGTCACGTAAGCCATTGTTTTCTCCTTGTGGGTTGGTTTTTCCTTCGCCCGCTTCCCCCCTGAATCCGACTCTCCGAAGAGAGCACCGGGATCAGGTCCACGGACGTGTGAATTTAAAACGAGTTTATTTAACAAAATTAGTGTGACGTCGCAAGCCAAAAATGTCGAATCTTCGATTCGTCCGGCAAATAGACCGAAGGTTGAAGCCTTTCAGGGCCAAAGGGATTCCCTTCACCCTTCAC
>JAHLLR010000152.1 GCA_020444075.1 Deltaproteobacteria bacterium | reverse complement strand
CCAACCCCGGATCTCCACTCTGAGAAAACCGGTTACCGGGCACGGATCAAGTCTACGTTTTAGCTTGTTTAATTTCCCTTTTAACCACGGAATACACTGAAAACACGGAAGACGAAGATGATGAAAAATTTCTGTGTATTCTGTGTGTTCAGTGGTTTATGACCTGTAAAAAAATATGGCGACGACCACGTTTAAACCGCCCTTTTCGACCTCGAAAACACCGTTTTAAGCCTTGAATATAGCCCCGTTGTTATCCTGAATCCTTGATAATCGTTCATCCAGCGTGGTCCGACCCCGGATCATGTTTCACTTTTCGACCACGGGATACACGGATCACACGGAAGACGCAGATGATGATCGATTTCCGTGTATTGTGTGTTCCGTGGCAGCTAATCCTTAACGGACGATGCCGGCTCCACCTCCACCCGATTGCAGTGAAACGCACAGGTGTCACCCGCGTCGGTCAGTCGCTGGCTGGTCAGTTGATTGGCCCCCCTGCCTCCCCGATGAAGGCCGGGCCAGCGAAGCCCTTCGGCAACCAGCAGCCCTGGCCGGGTATCCTCGGTCACCCTGGCCGTCAGGCAGCATTCGCCTCGATCGTTATGGACGCGAACCAGGTCGCCGCTGGCGATCCTTCGGGCGGCGGCGGTCCCGGGGTGGATCAGGACGACAGGTGGTCCGGCCTCCTCCCTGAGGGCGGCGATTTCGTTGAACGCCGAGTTGAGAAAAAGACGGTGGGGCGGCGTGATGAACTCCAGCGGGAATCGTTCACCGCCCTCCGGGTCTCGAACCGGACGGCCATCGGGAAGCGGGTCGAGTCCCTTCGCTTCCCAGTCCCGGGAGTAGAACTCCACCTTGCCCGAGGGGGTGTTGAAGGATTGGGCGTAGGGGTTGTCCGGGATATTGAGGGGCACGGCGCGACCGGAGCGGACCCGGTCGGCATCGACATCGACCATATATGGTGATGGCTCCTTCAGCAGCCTGTCGACACACTGGTCTTCCGTCAGGGAAAAGACTTCCTCCGCAAACCCCATCCTTGCCGCCAGGTCCTGGAAGATGGCCAGCGTCGAACGGCTCAGGCCCACCGGCGGGATGACCGGCTCCGCCAGCTGGATACAGTTGTGGCCGTAAGCCCGGTAGAGGTCCTTGACTTCCAGGAAGCTGGCCCCGGGGAGAATGATATCTGCCATACGGGCCGTGTCCGTCATGAACATCTCCTGCACCGAGACGAACAGGTCTTCCCGGGCCAGGCCGGCCATGACCGGGCGCGACTGGGGGGCCACCGCCGCCGGGTTGGAGAGATACACATGCAGGTATTTGATCGGCGGGCCTTCCAGTTCCGTCAGGGCGTGGCCCAGATGGACCATGTTGACCTTGCGGGTGCCCGGCGGGCAGAGATCGGGCCGGGTCAAAAAAGAGAGGTCGGACGGTGCACCGCCCAGGCTGCGGGTGATCCCGGCGCCGGGCTGCTTGAAGGCGCCCACCAGGCCCGGGAGAAGGGCGATCGTCCGCATGGCCATCGCCCCGCCCAATTGGCGGCTCGGTCCCCAGCCGGTGCGGATGTATGGTGCGCCGGCACGGCCATAGGCCCGGGCCAGTTCCCTGACCGCCCCGGCTGAAATGCCGCAGATGGCGGCCGCCTTCTCCGCCGGATACATGGCCGCCCGCGCCTTGAGGGCATCAAATCCCACGGTTCGATTTTTGATGAACGCATGATCGAGCAGGTCATCGGTGATCAGAACGTTCATCATCCCCAGAGCCAGGGCGGCATCGGTCCCCGGCCGGAGCATCAGGTGGGTGTCGGCCCGCCTGGCGGTCTCGGTCCGGTAGGGATCGATAACCGTCAGCCGCGCACCGTTTTTTCTTGCCTTTTGGAAAAAGGGCCAGGCATGCAGGTTGGTGGTCAAGGTGTTCGATCCCCAGATGATGATGAAGTCGGAGGCGGCGGCCGCACTGATGGCGGTCGACGGCCCGCTCCCCAGGCTGGCCTCGAAGCCGGCGCCGGCCGCCGGTCCGCAGATGGTCGGGATCAGCCGGCTGGCCCCCAGCCGGTGAAAAAAGGCGTGGCCGACGTGGCGATGCACAAGGCCCATGTGCCCGGCATAAAAATAGGGTAGAATTGCCTCGGGGCCGTGTTCCGCCGCAACCGCGGCCATGCGCCCGGCAATCTCCCCCAGGGCTTCGTCCCAGGTGACCGTCACGAACGTACCCGAGCCCTTGGGACCGGTTCGTTTCAGCGGCGCCAGAATCCGTTCGGCGGTGTGGACATGCTCCGGGAAATACCCCGCTTTGCGACAGATGAAACCCTGGGTGACGGGATGGTCCGGATCACCCTTGACGGCCGTTATCCTTCCTGCTTCAACCTTGACCAGCAAGCCGCAGGTATCCGGGCAGTCCTTGGTACACACGGAACGTTTCCACATGGCAACCCTTCCCATCCATTTCAGTCAGCGCTTCACGCGAAGCCGCATAAACAAGGATATGCGTGGACCGCATCATCTTTACCGCCCACCATTACCTGCCTTTTCCACTGCTTCACAAGGTTTTTTTGTCTTCTGTGTGTTCGATGCTTTCCAACCCTTAAAAAAACCAGGGTGCGCCCTTTTATAAACCACGGAATACACGGATCACACGGAAAAATAGAATCAATAGTTCCGTGTATTCTGTGTTTTCCGTGGTTTTAACCTTCAAAAAACCAAGGCACACCCTCCCCTTGAATGTCGGGATGCTGAAATTATTTTATCAGGATAACTATTGGTCCGTGACCCGTGTGGGGTATTAAGCCCCTTCTTGAATAAGTCCAGAATCGGTTCTAATATGGATGCCATGTTGAATATCGCTCCTTTCAGACAGAAGCCCGGCTATTGCGGCCCGGCATCGTTAAAAATCGTGCTGGGTTATCTGGGCGTCAAAATCACGGAAAAGAAACTGGCGCTGATATCCGGCTGCAGCCCGTCCTCCGGGACCGGGGCGGAGGGGTTGGTGGGCGCCGCCCGGAAACTCGGCTTCCGCGCCCGGGTGAAGGATCTTTCGGATCTGGAAGATATCCGGGAGTGGGTCAGCCGCAAAAAAATACCGGTCATCGTCGATTGGTTCGCCTTCGAAGGCGGGCACTATTCGGTGGTCAGCGGCATCGACCGGGAGAACATCTACCTCGAAGATCCGAGCCTGGGTCATCGGCGGGCGCTGAAGCTGTCGACGTTCATGCGGCTGTGGTTCGACTTTCCCGGCAACTACCTCCAATCCAGAGACGATTTGATCATCCGGCGGATGATCATCATCGACAGGCGCATCCGCGATGAACGGCTGCGAACAACCACCGGTTACTATGAAAAACTGGAGGAGCTGGCGGCCGGACGGCGCGATATCGAGATTACCCGGCACCGCCTTGATTACCCTGGCGCCGGATACGATTTTTACCGGATCGTCTCGCGCGGCGCCAAGCCAGACGACCGGTTCATGCTCATCCGCGCAGGGATCCACGGGGACGAAGTGGCCGGCCCGCTGACCCTCATCCGCTATTTCGACCGCATGTTCGACTATGCCCACAAACGCGGGGTCAAGCTCATCGTCTATCCGCTCGGCAACCCGGCAGGCTACGATGCCCGGCAGCGCTACAACACCGCTGAGGGCGAGGGGACCGGCGTCAACAACGATTTCCTGCGCTACGAGCTCGCCAATGGGAATCGGGTGGATGATATCCGCCGCGGTGCGACGTTCAAACGCTGGTACTGGTCGTCCGACAGCCGGCTGAACCTGGATCTGCCGGCCGAAACACGCCTCATGCACCAGCTTCTTCGGCGCGAGCCGATAGAGAACATCGTCGCGGCCCTCGACCTGCACCAGGACACCATCTCGCGCATCGGCCAGGCGGCCGCCTACCACTACGCGTTCGGTGATCTCCCGGTTTACGGCCGGATCGTGGGGGCGATCCGTAAAATCGTGCCGGTTCTCGATCACAAGGTGATCAGCGCCGGTCAGGGCAGCGGCATGCGGACCAACGGGGACGGCTTCATCGTCCGGCACGACGGCACCCTGGGCGACCTGTTGCACCGCCTGGGGGTGGCCCATACGGTAACCGCCGAAACCACGGGCCGGACGCCCATCGATACGGCCTGCCGGGTCAACTGGCATTGGACCAGGGGCCTGATCGACCTGGCGGCCAGAAAACGCGCCACCGTCAAACGGCATCTGTCCAGCGAGGTCGCCCGGCCGCTCAGAAAAAAAACGGCCGCGCATCGCCTGGTCAAGGCCGGCCGGATCACCACCGACGACGGCGTCCATCCCCTTTACGCGGCCGTGACCCGCAATTATTCCGGCGATCTTCCCCGCATCATCCTCTCGGCCGGCATTCACGGCGAAGAACCGGCCGGGGTTTACGCCCTTCTGGAATTCATCGAGGGGGGCATCGACAGCTACCTGAGGCATTTTTCATTCCTGATCCTGCCCTGCCTCAATCCGTATGGCTTCACCCGCAGTGTGCGATACGGCAGCGGCGCCACCGACCTGAACCGGGCCTTCGGCCATGCTGCCGGGCTGCCGGAAGTTTCGGAAGTCGCGGCGGTCAAGGACCTGCTCCACCAGTTTCCCGGTCCCTATCGCCTGGCCGTCGACCTGCATGAAACCGACACGTATATGCCCCGGGGCGAGGCCTTTTCGGTCGAGGACATACCGGCCGGCTTCTACCTCTACGAAACCTCCGCCAGCGGGCGCCCGGTTCTCGGCCCGTCGATCCTGAAAGCCCTTTCCGCCGCCGGCTATCCCATCACCGGACGCCGGTCGGTCTATGGCGCCAAGTGCCGCGACGGCCTCATCAGCGCTATGTCTCCCGACGACCCCGATTACCCCACGCTGCCCGAATTCAACAGCACGCTGGACTGGTACCTGCTCAAGAAAGGCTGCACGCAGCATTCGATCACCACCGAGACGCCCACCGCCTGGCCCCTCAGGCGACGCATCGCCGCCCACAAAAAAGCGCTGACCGGTGCACTGGACCAGCTCAAAAAAAGCCTGTAATCGAAGCATGGCGTTGTTTTTTCGGAATGCCGACGATTGAATTTTCTTCTTAACCACGCAAAACACGGAAGAAGAATAGCATGAAGATTTCTGTGTATTCGGTGTGTTCCGTGGTTTCCATTTTTAAAACATTACCGCGCTTTTTTCCTAAGCCGTTGGTCATCGTTTACCAAGCCTGGTTCGACCTCGAGCCCATTGGGCATCAGACAATACGCAGATATGTGCAGGTTCCGCATCCGGAGGGATTCGATCATTACCTGGATGAACGCCAAACTGAGCGATTGTCGAGCTTGCCGAAGATGCGGTGAGATCGGCAACCCAATGGGTTTCACCTTTTGAGGAACCCATCGATCGTAACAAGCTGAAATCGAGCTCATTCGAACATTTCCGAAAAAGGTGAATCGTTCAGCTTGGGTCAAAGCCTGATAGTCGCCTTAGCCGAAAAAAAACCTTTCGGACCGTCGACCCCGATTCATGACATGATACCAGGCGTCCGGGTATTCGGTTTAGTGGGCGGGGTATGAGGGAGACTATAGTATGTTGCTTATCATGAGTCAAAAGCAGACTTGAACCCTTAAGATTTTTCAAAGGACGGTTTCCGATGAAGAAAAAACTATGAGCATGGCTTTGTTTTCTTGCGGGCATCCCTCACATAAACGCGATTCTCTCTTCGCTCAAGCTCAAACAATCCTATAGCGGTGATCATTTCACTAAGCTTGGAAAACCCGTAATT
>JAHLLR010000151.1 GCA_020444075.1 Deltaproteobacteria bacterium | reverse complement strand
TCAATCTCATCGCTTCCCTCGAATGCGCCGAGGTGCTCAAGGTGCTGCTGGAAAAAGATAACATGCTCAAAGACAAATTACTCGTGGTCGATCTGGCCGACTACACGTTTGAAATCCTCCAGCTCGCCTGAAGAAAGACCCATCGCCGGGTATCTCTGCCATGAATCGCAATCGTTGTATTTTTTGATCCTTTATTCCTTTGCCCGTTTCTCATCCAACATCCACTATGGCATTCCAGCCGATCGCCCCGATTCGCTTAAAACCAATTATTTTTTGATAAATGCAATTCATTATTTAAGTTTTGTTTTTTTCAGCCGAGAAGGCAACCAGGAACAACCAAAACGAACGAATGGATTTTTTCTGAAATTTGAAAGGTTCAAAAAAAAGGGACTGTGGGAAGTGTTCACCATATTTATGGGTCTAATTCCTTTTCTCCTGAAATCCTTCCGAACCGTCCGGAAAGCCAATGAATTGGAAATGAAGGAGGCCGCCAATGGGTATCAGCAAAAAAATCATCCTCGTCTCTCTGTCTGGAATCATTCTGCTGGGAATCGTCGCCTTGATTCTCTCTGTGAACTCGCTCCAAAAACGGGGCGCCGCAGAGGTGGTGTTTGCCCGGTCTACAATGATGGAGGAAAAGAAGGGCAAGCTCCAGGACCTGATCAAAAGCACCTATGCCGTCATCCAGGCACACTATGACTACGCCCACGACCCCGAAAAGGTCGCCGCCACCTACCGCGGACAACTCAAGAGCATCGTGGATGTCGCTTACAAAACCGTCGAACAGGTCCACTCCCGCAACGACCTCAATGACGCCGAAAAAATGCGTCTGGCCGCCGACCTAGTCGGCGCCATGCGCTACAACGAAACCGACTACCTGTGGATCAACGACATGGGGCCAAAAATGGTCATGCATCCGATCAAACCGGCCCTGGACGGCAAGGATCTTTCAGATTTCAAGGATCCTAAAGGGAAAAAACTCTTCGTCGAATTTGTCAATGTCTGCCGCCAGGCCGGCGAAGGCACGGTGGACTATCTCTGGCCCAAGCCCGGCCATGATCAGCCCGTGGCCAAACTCTCCTACGTCAAACTGTTCAAGCCATGGAACTGGGTCATCGGTACGGGTGTCTACCTGGAAGCGGCTGAACAGCGCTTCATGGAAGATGCCAAAAAAGCCATCGCCCAATTGCGCTATGGTCCCAAAGGTCAGGATTACTTCTGGATCAACGACATGGGGCCGACGATGATCATGCATCCCATCAAGCCGGAGCTGGACGGCAAGGACCTATCCGGCAGCAAAGATCCCAACGGGAAGACGCTGTTCGTCGACATGGTCAATGTCTGCAAGGAGAAGGGGGAAGGATTCGTCGACTACATGTGGCCCATGCCCGGTCACGAGGACCCGGTTCCCAAGCTATCCTACGTCAAGCTGTTCGAACCCTGGGGCTGGATCGTCGGCACGGGCATTTATCTTGACGATGTCGACTTGGCCGTCAATTCCAAGGAAGCGGAGATCAAGGAGGCTGTTTCATCCCAGAGGAACGGACTGATCGTGACTATCCTGGCGCTTCTCGCGTTAACCGCTGCCGGGGTCGTCTTCATCAGTAGACGGATCACGCACCCCATCGTAACGGCCAGCGAAATGCTCAAGGATATCGCCCAGGGCGAGGGAGATCTCACCCGTCGACTGGAAGTAGCAAGCAACGATGAAGTGGGTGAAATGGCCAAATGGTTCAATGTGTTCGTCGAAAATGTACAGCGCATCATTGGATCGGTGGCCGACAATGCGCGCAAGGTGAATGACGCCTCAGCCGAATTGAATGCCATCTCGGACCAGATGTCCGCAGGCGCCGGCCAGACGTCGGACAAAGCCAATACGGTGGCCGCCGCCTCCGAAGAGATGAGCACCAACATGAACAGCGTGGCCGCCGCCATGGAAGAGGCCGCCACCAATGTGGGTATGGTGGCCTCGGCCGCCGAAGAGATGACCGCCACCATCAAGGAAATTGCCCAGAACACGGAAAAGGCCCGCGGAATTACCGGTGATGCCGTCTGCCAGGCAGGCAACGCCTCCTCACAAGTAGCGGAACTGGGCACTGCCGCCCAGGAAATCGGCAAGGTCATTGAAACCATCACCGAAATTTCCGAGCAGGTGAACCTGCTGGCCCTGAACGCCACCATCGAGGCGGCCCGGGCCGGCGATGCGGGCAAAGGTTTTGCCGTGGTGGCCAATGAGATTAAGGAACTGGCTCGTCAAACGGCATCAGCCACCGGCGAAATCAAATCCAGGGTTGAAGGCATTCAGAATTCCACGGATGGCACCGTCACGGAAATCGGAAACATCACCCGGGTGGTCAATGAAGTCAACGAGATCGTCTCCACCATTGCGACTGCGGTGGAGGAGCAAAGCGTCACCACCAACGAGATCGCCGGCAACGTCGCCCAGGCAGCCCAGGGCATCGACGAGGTCAATGAAAACGTGGCCCAGAGTTCAACGGTCTCATCTGAAATTTCCCGGGACATTGCCGAAGTTACCCAGGCTGCCGGCGAAATTTCCAACAGCAGCGCCCAGATCAGCATGAGCGCGGAATCGCTCAATCAGCTGGCGCAGCAGCTCAACAAGATGGTGGGTCGGTTCAAGGTGTAGGGACCACAAAATCGTCGGACACCAATCAAAAACGGGCCGGAATGCCGTTCCGGCCCGTTTTTTGGTTAGGCAGATCCATCCATGGACCTACTGACGCCAACCGCAAAAAACCCCCAGAGGTGTAATCTTTCACCCGGTTTGAAACCATTTAACGGGTGGTTTGAAATCGTGTAAATGGGCCTTAAGCCGTCATTCAACGCTGAGCTGTGGGGCGGCGAGGTACGAGCCGTCACACACAAGCGCGAGGTTATAACCTCTTATATAAGTTTATTGACTATGCAGGGATGAAGATACCTTCGCAGTTTCTGCATAATTTCGTTTTTCCATCGTTGCATACAGGGCAATACCTATAACCATCACCCTATCCATATTTCAGAGCCGAATCCATGCAGCGATGCACCGGTTGTTATTAAAAGCTGAGCTGGGTAATAGGTCACCATAATTAATATGCTGGAGTTGGGCACAGGAGCAATAAAACGGTTGACGGCGATGAGGGAATCGGAGGCAATAAACAGGCAGGCACCCGCAACCACCAACCAATGGTTGACGCCGCTTAAAGCAGCCAATACCCCCATGGCCACAATAACCAGCAGATAAGCCACAACCGGCACAAGCATATCACCTAAGTTCGGTATCATGACAAATCCTATTAAACAGCCATAAACCATAATGGTCGCGGCAACCATGCCACGCGGGCCTTTAAACTGGATGCTCTTCGTGAAAGCGGCGATATAAAACAGATGAGCCACTAAAAAGGCCCCAAGTCCCGTGGCAAAAAGCGAATCACCTTCAAGCTCTAAAACGATATCGCCGACCCCGGAAAAAACAAGACCCAACCCTATCAGTTTGCCGCGTAATCCGGCAATGTTAAAAAAGGCCAATACCGCCAGGCTATAGATCGGCACCGCCTTCACGAGATAGACAAAGGGAAATGGTCGCATATTTAACGTGGCAATGAAGATCACGGTGAAACTGAAAAATATAAGATAGAAGATTTTGCTTGTTCTGGTCATTTTTTAGTTTTACTCCAAGCAAAGGCAGACATGACCCCTTTAATATATACCCGTCACTTTCTCATCAGGTATTCGGCCACGGCCTGATAGGCGGGCAATGAAGTCGGATCAATCTTGGCGTTCTTCGCCGCGGGGAATGATGAAAACCGCACGATGACCATGTCAGCCGTCGGATCGATATAGATAGTTTGCCCGTGCACGCCACGTGCTGCGAAAGCGCCGTGCTTGTTGTGAAAGACCCACCACATGCTGCGGTAGCTGCCGCCTTCGAGTGATTTGTAACCTGCCTTCGCAAAGGCTTTCTTGTCGCCGCCAGCCCGAATGTGTTCCACAACCTCTTGTGGAAACAACCGTTGCCCATTTATCTCTCCGCTGTCCAGCATCAGCAGACCGATTCGCCCCAGGTCTCGCAGACCGGCACTGAGTCCTCCGCCTGCGAACGGAGTACCCTTGCTATCGACGGTCATGTATGCATCTTGCTCAGCACCCATCCTGCTCCAGATGCGCTCGGCTATGAGCTCTGCGAGATTCCTGCCCGTGACCCGCGACACGATCCACCCGAGTGCGTCCGTGTTGATGGTCTTGTAGCCGAAAGCCCTCCCATGAACCCCATCCTGCTTGACAGTTTGAAGGTATTCGAAGTATCCGTTGGGGCCTTTGTATCCCACGGGTTTTGGTAAAGGGCTCGCAGCGGCCGAATAGGCCCATATGTCAGCCTTGGGATCGGCGTAGTCTTCGCTGTAGTCAAGAGCGGTTGTCATATCCATGACTTGGCGGACCGTTGCTCTGCCAAAAGCACTGCGGGAGAGTTCCGGGATGATGGCAGCCACTTTGGCGGTGTCATCAAGTCGCTTCTCTGCAACGAGGATCTCCGCCAGAAGTCCCGTCAGAGACTTCGTCATCGACATCGCAGCGTGCTTGCCCATCTCGTCGAGGCAACCAAAGTACTTTTCGTAAACAACACGGCCCTTATGAATGATGAGTATGCCATCGGTGTAGTTGGCAGAAAGCGATTCCTTCCATGTCATTTGTTCGTTGCCACCAAGTGGCGTAAAGCGCACAGCATCAATGCCGTCATTGAACTCGTACGCCAGCGGTACCGGAGGACCGATGCCGCGATTCACTTGCTTTGTCGGCAGTAGTTCCCGAATGTGGCATACCGTCCAACGCAACTTGGGGAAGCTGAAGTAATCAGACTCGGGCTGCATGATCAATTTTTCAGGCGGGGGCGGGAAACCCGTCATCCAACCCAGCTTCCCCGGATCCGAATTTTCAGCGCTCAATGGGGTGGCCGATTGCGCAGTGGCACACTCGAGTCCGCCAAACAAGGCAAGTATGCCTATGAACGTCACGAGTACTCTGCGAATTGAGTGCAGCATGATTGTTCCTCCGTACAGCCCATGGCAGTGCCTATTTCATCAAGGGCGAACGGCGCGTTTCAGCGGGCGCATGGTCCTCGCGATCCGCTGGAAACGCTTGTTAGGGATTTATGACCATCATTGAGCAATTATCAGCAAATCAGCCTCAGAGTTTCTTTATCGATAAATCCTCAGCTGCGGTAAATTGTGCTGAGAAGCCCGCACTGATATCGGATAAATTCTTTGCATCTGTGCTACCAAGATGTTCGATATAAGATTTCAGCATGGTGTATGTATTACCTATCTCCTCCTTATAATCTTCGAAAAGCTCAGGAAAAATGTTTCGCGACTCAGGAAATTGGTTGAGTCCTAAAGCTCTTGGGTTTAAGTACATTATTGACCCTTTTGAGTATGTGCAGCGCATGTAATCAATAAAAAGATCCCTAGCGAACCCATGTGATTTCGCATGGCTGTCAGCAAAGGCCAAAAACTGATAATCTCTACTTACTTTGTAATAGTCGCTTCGGTAATCAATGTGAACGTTGGAACTCTTTGTGATAAGTGTTGGGGTGTATCTTTTATAGTATGCGGCCAGCTGCTTGTTATCGGGATCTTCGGAAATTGCAAAAAGGTAAACTGGAATTGCTAACCCCCGCCAATATCCTAAAGTAGCTTTATTTAGTTTAAGGTTTGAATTGGCAATTTCGTAGGTGGAGGTGGACCCCATCGGCTGGACAGCCTGAGGGGTAGAATAAGCTATGAGCCG
>JAHLLR010000150.1 GCA_020444075.1 Deltaproteobacteria bacterium | reverse complement strand
TCCGGCCACGCCCCCTTGAACTATACGGCACAACTGCCGGTTGCCGTCGACAATTAGCATCCCCCCTGATACAGGAATCGTTGACCCCGCCGGCTGTTTTCTGGTAAATCTCCTCAACATTTTCCAATACGGTCAAAAGGAGCCATCTTCCGCCGTGCCAATTTTTTCAGACGACAGGATACCTGAGCAATTGCAAATGCTCGACAGCTATCTTGCTGAATCGGAATCCCGGGTATCCGGAATCAGGAAGGAATGTGAGAAGAAAATCGTCTGGCACGACGACAAGCGGCATCATCGCGACCTTGCCATTGTTTATATCCACGGTTTTTCCGCCAGCCGCATGGAGATCTGGCCCCTGTGCGACCACCTGGCTGCAGCCATGGGCGCCAACCTGTTTTACACCCGCCTCACCGGCCATGGCCGGGATGGATATGCCATGGCCACGGCCACGGTCCGGGACTGGCAGAATGACGGAATGGAGGCCATGGCCATCGGCCGGCGGCTGGGCCGGAAAGTCATCCTGATAGGCACATCCACAGGCGGCACCCTGGCGGTCTGGCTGGCAGCCCAACCGTCGGTATCGGCAATGATTCATCGCCTGATTCTGCTATCGCCCAACTTCTTTCCCAAAAACCCGGTGGCCGCGGCCGCTCTCTGGCCGCCGGCACTGCGGTTATTCGAAAGCTTTTTCGGCGGCTGGCGGAACTTCAGTGTGGTCAATGCCCGGCACGCCAGATTCTGGACGGTACGCTATCCGGTAAAGGCCATCGCCACCATGATGCAGCTGGTTCGACTGTCCTGGAGGCTCGATTTGAGCAATCCCACTATGCCGGTGCTGATGATGGTCAACCCCTGGGACCGTGTGATCAACGTCACCCTGGCCGTCACGCGCTACCTGACCTTTCCCTCCGCCCATAAACGGCTGGTGCTCTTCAGGGGGAACAAGGATTTGGGACGGCACGTGCTGGCCGGCGACATCCTTTCTCCCAGCACCACCGCAAAGGCGCTTGCCGTCATCCATGATTTTCTGAATGTTCCGCATGACCGCAGAAACCGCAACGGTGCGCAAGGATCAGCGGTCGTTTCTCGATGACCCCCGGCGTCATCGCCCACGCCGATGGTTGATGCAGGGGATTGCATCCGTATAAAACCCATCGAAAACAAGTACCATCGGAGGTTGAAGGGGGGCTGCGCCCCCACATGCACAGCCACCCTTCAGAAAGGTGAGTATGGTGTATTATCGCTAAAACAGATCCCTTGGATGCCTCAGAAGGCATAGGAGACGCTGAGCCCACCGTATGTATTCACATCCAGCAGACCGCCATCGTTCACATCCGCCAGGTTGTCGTCGTCAATAGCGTCTGTATATTTGATGAATGCCGATACGCTCCAGGCTTCGTCGATGGCATAACCCAGTTTCACGGAAAGGTTGTAATCGTAGAACCCGGCGCTGCCGTCCGCACAATAATCGTCGCCGGCCCAGCCCATGGACGCACCCCCTTCCAGGTTCAGCTTGTCGTTGATGGCATAGACGTAGGTAATCCCCAGGCTGGAATACCACTCCTTGAGTTCGTCGATGTCCCGATATACGTCGAACGCCACCGAGAAACCCGCCGGCAGGGCCATTCCCAGGCTGATGTAAAGTTCACGGGTTCCCGGCGCACCGCCGGCATCCGTCGTGGGGAAAAGATATTCGATGTATCCGACCCCCACATCCACCATGCCTAAGGTAAATCCATAGGAAGCCGTCAGGTCGATTTCGGAAAACTCCCCCGAATCCAGCGTGTCGTTGTAATCGTCGATATCGAAGTTGCCCCATACGTTGAGGCCGAATCCCCCCTTGGTGATATCGATGCTGGGCTGGGCGACCCAGCCGTCATTGAAGGTCATGCCCCGCCACACATAGGCGGAGTTCAAATCCACCGTACCCGTCACATCGACCGCAAGGACCGGTTGAACGGCGGCCCCCATTGATAGCACCACAGCCAACGCCAAGAAAAACTGTTTCATCTTTCTCTCTCCTTGAAAAAAGGACATTGATTCCAACGATTCCTTCATCCCCCGGACTGTCACGGCCTTGCGAGTGCCGCCGTCAAATTGCTCAGGACTCACCTCCTTTCCATGCCGGACGCGCACAAGGCCGTCGCTTCAGCCGGTTAAGACGATGCAGCATGGGGCATGCCAGTTCCTTCGGGAGCCGTTGGGTTTTTAATTTTATTAATGAATTCTTATTGTTAATTAGAAGTGGCGATAATCGTCGAGGCAGGGTTTAAATTTCCATGAGGTTCAATTACGTAAGTTTTGAGAAAACGGTGTTACAATTTTGTTTATATTGTAAAAATTGCCGACATAGTGCAATAGTGGACAAAAGGCGAAATGGCAATTCTTCAATGACCTGGCGCGAGGTGACATGGCAGACAACGACACCCATCTCAAATCAGTCGGCTACATTCTCTGGATCTTCGGATTTACCGGTGCCCACCGGTTTTATTTCGGCAAGCCCATATCGGGCACCATCTATTTTTTTACCCTCGGCCTGCTGGGCATCGGCTGGCTCGTCGATCTGTTTCTCATTCCCTCCATGAAACGGCAGGCCGCCATCCGATTCCGCAGCGGCCCCGTCGACTACACGGTGGCCTGGGTGCTGCTCACCTTCCTGGGGTTGCTGGGCATTCACCGCATGTACATGGGCAAATGGCTGATCGGCATCGTTTATCTGCTGACCGGCGGCATCTTCGGGCTGGGATACCTTTATGATTTCTGGACGCTGAACGATCAGATTACGGTAATCAACGGGTCATAGGAAAAACCCATTCTCAGTAGCCGTTCTGTTTTAACAAATCGATGCCCCCCAGGGCATGCATCTGTTCGATGATCTGCCAGGTCCGCCGGATCACATAGTCCGACGGCCGATCGGCCAGCATGCGCTTGGGACTGGGAAGGACGGCCGCCAGGGTGGCGGCCTCCCGTTGATTCAGCCGGGAGGCCGGTTTATGAAAAAACCGCTGGCCGGCCGCCTCCGCACCGAATACACCGGAGCCCATCTCCGCAATATTGAGATAAACTTCCAGGATCCGGGTTTTGGGCCACAGGATTTCCATCAGCAGGGTAAAATATACTTCGATCCCTTTCCTCACATAGCTGCGCCCCGGCCAAAGAAACAGATTTTTAACCACCTGCTGGCTGATGGTACTGCCCCCCCGGGGATGCCTGCGGGTGCGGTTGTCCTTGAAGGCTTCGACAATGGCCTTCAGATCGACGCCCCAGTGGTCGAAGAAATTCTGATCTTCCGAAGCGATCACCGCCAGGGCCGCATGGGGGGAAATCCGGTCCATGGGAGTCCAGCGGTAGTCGACGCCAATGCCGGACAGGCGCTGCTGCAGCATGAAGGCACTCGTCGGCGGGGGAACCCAGCGCAACGCCAGGACAATCACCGCGGTGACGAGGATTATACCTGCAGCCGTCTTCCACAGCAGGTTGAAAACGGACCAACCGGATCGTCTGCTTATCTGAAAAGCGTCGGGCATACCGTCTCCTTGGCACCTTCATAGCTCATGATGAAGGGTGCAATCAACCCGCTTGGGATCAGAGGTGCGGATCGATAGGAAAGCCGTTGCCCTTAACAGCAAGGGTGTTGGAAAGCTATTGCGCCGGGCCGTAAGGCGTTAGAGCATGCCTGCCTGCTGAAAGTCGGCGATCACCGATTCAACCAGCGCTGCGTTGGCATCATGGGACAACTTCAATTTCCTGGCCAACTCGTCCGAGATGGCCTCTGTATCCGGAACGAACCATTGGAGCGGAGTGCCGTGAAGGTGGCTCAGGTGGTTGGCATACGCGGTGATAGCGGCCAGCGGTGCAGCCGCCCCCGCATTTTCAACGTGATGGTGAAATTTCACGCACAATCTTGCCGACTCCGGCATTTTCCATTTTTCCATCAGCAGTTCACCGACCTCCATATGATCGGTTCCGATGACTTTCCGCTCTGCCGCATGGTCGGCAAGCGCTTCCCGCTTCTTTAGGTTCTGTATCCGCTGGTAGCCGTCCGCACTCACCAGCAGGAGAACCAGTTTGCCGATATCGTGCAGCACTCCGCCCACGAAGGCTTTTTCAGGATCATCGTATCCGGCCGATACGGCAATCCGGCGGGCAGCCAGGCCGCACTCGGCAGCGTGCTGCCATAAGAACTGCCCCCAGGTCTGCATGCCGGGGTTGCTCTTGATAAAGTAGGTCTGCATGGAAGCCGACAGGACAAGGCTCTTGGTCGTCTTCGCGCCCAGCCGGGTCAGCGCCTGCTGAAGGGACTCGACGCGGTTCAATCCGCCATAGAGGGCTGAATTGCTGATCTTGATCAGTTTGGACACGAGGGATTGATCCTTGCCGATCACTTTTTCGACATCCTTGATATCCACGCCGGGATCGGAGAGCATGTCGAGCGCACGGGTCACGATGGTGGGAAGCGGCGGCAATTCGTGAATCTTGGATACCAACTGGGCCGGGCTGAACTGGCTGGGCAGGGGTTCCGCCCGTCCGGAATCCGTTTGGGCAACCGCCGCGGGTTGCACAGGCAGGCCGGCAATATTTTTTTTCCGGGGGGTCACCATCCAGGATAGAAGTTCCAGATAATGCTGGGGAGACACACCCGTAAAGCCGTTTTCGCTGAATACATAGATAAAGACCGCCACCTGCCCTTTGTTGACCACCGGAATCAGCGCACATTCGCCGGATACGGGTGCCCCGGACAGCCTGTCCAGCAGGTTCGATGGGAACCGGTTCCCGAAAAAACCGACACCGGAGCGGTGAACGGCAGCCAGGACGGGTTCTTCGTCCAGAGCCCCCAGCGAACCCTTGGCGGACCGCTGCTCAAGACCCTGTCCGTTGCCCCTGCGCATCTGTTTGCAGTGCACCACCTGGCCTTCTTTGGCGGTGAGGATCAGTATGCCGTCGTAAAAGCCCTTGCAGAAGGCCACCAGGGCCTCGATGCGCTTCAACGGGTCGTCGCTCAGCATCAACTTTTTAATGGCCTGGCGGAACGATCCGAACAGGGGGTCACCGCTGGACACCGATGACGCGGGCAGCTCGACCGCATCGGCGGGCAAGAGGGTAATCGTCCCTTTTTCCATCCGCTCCTTGATGATCGCTATCACGGTACCGCTGTCGAAAGGCGCTTTTTCGAGAACCTGGCGAAGGGTCCGGCAGGTGGACATCAGCCGCAGGACCACCTGCTCCTCGGTGGGCAGCGCTTCGGTCTGAACATCGTTGGCGGAAGTTGAGAATTCACGATCGAGGGAAATGATTCCCTTCAGGAAGTCGCGGTATTCATCGGACTGGACGGCAATGGAAAGGGCCAGCATACGGGCATCCAGCTTCGTTTCAGCGCCGTCCGCCTCGACCGGTGTATCCGTGAAATTAAAGGCGCCCTCATCGAGCAGAAACATCTCCAGCAGCACCTCCTTCATTCCGGTCAGCAGGATCTCCTTCACGGACGACAGGGGAAACAGGTCGATCTGCGAAAGAATGGAACGGATCGACATCCCCGTTTCCAGCCTGATCTGGCGGATGCGCTTGACCTGCTCGGCAGTGACGCGACGGTTGAAAATCAATCCCTGCAGAATCTTCGCGTCCCCGTTGGCGGAATGGGCATCGATGATGAATCCGTTGTTGAAACTGAGCGTGATCAGACGTTTGTTTTCGCCGATGGAAAGAATCCCGTTCAGGCTCAACTGGGACAGAAACATGATCGCGTCGGCCGGATGGTATTTACTCAGATCTCCGTTAAAATTCATTTTTCGCCTCACCGGGTTCAGGGGTCCAACTTTAGTTCGACCGTTTTCCACGAAACTTAAGTGTGATATATGAAAAGAGAAAACCAAAACGG